>JAIRVB010000042.1 GCA_031254105.1 Chitinispirillales bacterium | reverse complement strand
AGTTATTGCCTTTTTCATTTTAAATCTCTCCTTCAGTTAAAGTTTATTTTCATTATATTTTTTGGTCAGTATCCTATTTTGTTATATACCATTACCGTACAAATACCTTTTCACTAAGTTTAGTTGCCTCTCCTGATTTACCATGCAATACAGCTTCTACTATGTAAAATCCTTTTCGAGTTTTAAATGAAAAGCTATGATCACCCATTGGTTTTAAACGTTTGGCCTTTATTATCGTAACTACCCGCTAACAACATTTGCTTTTTTTATCTTAAACATTACAGGCTTAACCACATTCGATACATTCAACCCTTCCGCATAAGGCGCATCTCCCAAGCACACCGGGACCGCCTGCCCAATGGAATCTTTATTTACGCTATCTCCAAAGAGTTCTTCTGTTACAAGCCGCTGCGGGAACGCTTTATGTATCACTTTAAAATCGGTTTCGCACTTAAACTCATATTCCGTTTCTGTATGCGATATGGATTTTACAACTCCCTCCCATAAATTATAAAAAGTTTTGTCAAGTACCACAAATACCCTTACCTGGTAATTTGCTATATATATTTTCTCATCTTCAATTATTTTCCAAAAAGCAAGGTCATTTCGTACTGAAAAATTAAATCCGTTAAGAGTGGCATAATCTCCCAATTCTTTAATATCTATTTTGCGGTTTGGGTTATACATTCCATCTTTTATGAGAATACCTTCGTACCATTTAAAAGGATTGGGAGTTTCGTTCTCCATTTTCGCGCCGTTGTTATCGCCGTCAAAGCCGGGCGTACCTGTAATCCAGCGGAAGACGCCATTTTTGAGACCGATATTTTTATTTTCAGACAGCGGCGGCGATTGTGCCGGGATTACACTTTCATCTGTCATATATTGATGTGGGGTAAGCTCGACAGCGTAATAAATAGCGTAATTACGCGGGAGATCCTCAAGCGGATAATAAAAGCCCGCAATATGAGCGCGGTCTGCCGCGCATCCTTCCTCACATGGAATTGGATACAATGGTATTGGGTCAAGAACCGCGTTTAACGCGCGCATTCTTTTTTGACGGTCATTTAATTCTGAAGTCATAATAAGCAGCCTTTTGAAAAGAAACCAACGTACAATTTAGACAACCGGGGTTAAGTGTTTTTCAGCTCACTTTTAGTAAACACACTGCCATTATCCGAAAGTTCCGCTTTAAAAACCGCCTTACTCTCCCCGCATCTGTAAATTACCAGCTCTCTTTCATTATTTACAGTTTTATTTCTCGCTTTCATATACGAAAGCATTATTGCCTGTTCTAAAGTAGGGTCTTTCGTTGGTAAATCAGTAAGTTCGTTAAACCTTGTTTGCTTTACGCCGTCTGAGACCCAATTTTCAAAATCACTTTTAAATGTATTTTTTATAATGACGCCGCCCTGAAACATTGCGTTAACATTACTCTCGACATTTTCTGTCGCGCATTTACATTCGCTTACCTGAGAGAGTATCATATTCACCGCGTTTTCTACATCCTGCTTAGTCGCAAATTGGTTGGATGTGCCGCCCGGCATAATGTTTTTTATCTGATGAAGCATATTTTTAATCTCAACCAGCTCCCCGCTTTCCGTCTGTATAAACGCGGGATAGACAACCACTTTGTTACTTGAGGAGACGCCGGAGACGCATATAAAATTTGCATCCATCTCACTTGCGGTAAGAATGATCTGATAGATTCCCGGCGTATTTGCCGCGCTTACCTCAGTAACCCTGCCAGCGTTTACATTAAACACAGCGCCGTCTTTTATGATTTTTAACGTAATGTTGGCGGCATCGCCGGTTTTTCCGCAATTGTTTTCTGTGTCCCATACTAAAAAATTAACGGTAAGTTCTTGATTTCTAATAGCCATCAGAAAGCTCCTTGATAATTTATATAAGGTAATATCATTTTCGTTTCAACTATCGACGGCTGGCCGTCACACTCCCACGCTCCACGGTCATAAGGCGAAGTTCGTGTGAAACCGCCAAGATCGGGGCTGTATCCTAAAGAACCGGAGCCCGATTTATACACGGACGGATTATCCGTTATCTTAAAATGACTTGGCAGCGTTCCGCTGCCGCTGCGCGAATAAATATCCGATTCGTTTTTGTTTACAAGACAGCTTTCGCCAAATTTCGCGTTTGCGGTTTGGGGATCGTTTGAAAACGTGCAGTATTTAAACTGCTGAAACAGTCCGCTGCGCCGTCCGTAAGGCGGGGCGCTGTCTTCAACCTGAGAAGCGATATTCGGACACGCGGTAAATACGCAATTATTGACTTTTGGTTCTTTAGCGGCTTCTACGTTCCAAAAATCGTCTTTAAAAATATTGGCGCAATTGTGAAAGGTGCAGTTTTTCACAAGCAACGCGTTGGCGTGAAAATTCTTACGCGCGAAAAAAACATAATCGCTGATATCATAAAAGAGGCAGCTTTCGATTTTTTTGACGCCGTTGTTTGTATAATCGCAGCCGAAAAGATAGTCGTATTTTCGGAAAACGCAGCGGTTAAAAGAGATGTTCTGGAGATTGAAGGTGAAGCGGGAATCTCCGTTAGGTTCAAATATCAATGAGCTGAATACCCAGTTATTAATATGGTTGAGGGTATTTGAGTCAAGGTACAGTTTTACAACAGGGAAAGCGTCGGGATCATTGCCTGTACTTCTTAGAGTGATACCTGTCAGAGAGATCATATCAAGCCGCTCGGCGTATGTCCCGCTGTCGGTTATGGTAACAGTATCTCCGTCTGAGGAACTGTTAACCGCGGCTAAGACAGTATTGAACTGCTGCCCCGCTCCTACCAATTTTTCAGCCATATTCAGTTTCCTATTGTTCTATTTCTGTATTATTAAGCATTATCAACTAAACCGTTTCCTCGGCTATTTTCATTTTTATCCGCCAGAAATCAAGACTTTTCATGCCCATATCAGTCCACTCGGTTATTCTTACGTTAAAACCTGATTGAGGTTGAGTCCGGCGAACGCCGAAAATATTTTGCACTCCTGGAATACTGTTTATTATCTTACCCTCTTTAGAATTGCGCGTGATTATCCCGCCTCTGTTCTCTTCGAGTAAAAAGAGGCGCAAGGCTGCCATATCATCTGTCTTAAGCGTAAATGTTCCCTCAAAAAAACCGCTGTCGGCCCGCGTGTCTGAAAAATTGGGGACCCCTGTGTAGGAATCTCCTCTTCTCATATCAATAACGGAATCCGCCGTAAATCCGACCGCTAAAAAAGCCGCCGCGCCGGGATTTTCACAGAGGTTGTTGATTTGGGGGAATTGTGCTGTAATACCGGTGCGTTTACGAAGGTTAAGCGCTCTAAGGGTAAGCTTTACCGAAAATCCCCGCAGCGATTTTTGTTCTTTGCTCCCAAACTTTGTTACCATAGCTTTAATGGAAATGGAATAGTCGATCTCAGCGCCAAAAATTTTCTCGGCGTTGTTAAATCCCGCCAGCCAAAACGTGTTTGGGGCTGATTTTACGGAACGCCTGTTTTTTTCAAGCGCGCCTATTAGTTTGTCAATCTCATCTTCTCTTCCATAAAGTGAAACATCGGCTTCGTAAATGTCGCTTGCGGCTAATCTGTCAATAACAATATTACTGCCGTTAGCAAGCTGTTTCCACTTTAAAGCGGGTTTGGTAACGGGCTTAAAACCTGGCAGTATCTTAAACTCAAAGCTTTCAAAATCATTTGATGAGATAATCATAAATTAAAGCTCCAGCTGGCCGTGATACTTCATCTCTTTGAGCAGGTCTTTCATCTGTTCCATCTGCTCCTGTTTAGTCTGTCTTATTTGATCGACCGCATCCTGATCAGCGTTTCCGTTTATTACGATAGTATCGCCGCCCATTGAGATTGTGTTCCCGCCGCCGCCCCCGCCATTAGCCATCGCAAAGAGCTGAGACTGCTGTCCGCGTGTAAGCACCATCTCGCCGCTGTTGACTCTTGCGGCGACATTATCTCCTGTATAGCTTGTACCGCCAACAATTCCGCCCTGCGCGAATGACTGGGAGGAGATAGCCGCAACCTGTGCGGCGCCCTGGGCAGCCGCGACTGCGGACATGGCAAGACCCACCGGAAAGGGCGGTGTTGCAAGAGCGTTGACTACCGCAAGTCCGGAGTTGATAACAGCTTTTGTAATAGCCATAGCTTTTTCCGCCTGCGCTATCTTTTTCTTTTCAGCTTCCGCCTTTTTGTCAATCTCAGCTATGGCTTTTGCTTTCTCCTCTTCGTTCATAGCGCTGTGCTTGACTTTCTCTATATCAGCCTTGCGCTGCGCCTCAACCTGACTTTTTGCTTGCGCCGTAAGCTTGGCGCCGATGTCGCTTACAGCGGAGGCAAAGCCAACCGCTCCGCTGAGAGCGTCTTCTTTAAATTGACCGAAATAATCGCCTATGCTCCCAAGAATCTCCTCTGAGTTTCCCATGATTTCAGTAAGAGATTCAACTGTCCGCAAGCCCATTTCCATGTAGGAGCTGCCGGTATCCGCCGCGATCCCGGAAAGCAGCGTAAGAACATTTCCTGCTTCAACCCCGCCATCAATAATATCCTGAAGTACGGAAACGCTTTCAAGAACGGCAAAACTATCACCGACGTTAAAAACGCTGCCAGCAAGATTCTGAAGCGAGGATACTGCGGTATCAATACCGGCAGTATTAAAGTCAAGACTTTTAAAAGACTCGCTGACGCTGTCAACGGAACCGGTTATCTTATCCATACTGCTCTCAAAGGCGGCCTGCATCTTCGCGGCGGCGGGAGACGCCTCATCAATCAACTGCGCTACTACTGTTTTTATCTCTTGAGCCATGAAAACGTTCCTTTAAAATTTGTAAACCATCCTGTTTAGCTGTCTTTTTTTTGGACGCTTTTGCTAAATACTCATTGAACGCTGTTTTGTAAAGACGGCAAGCCTCTGCAAACTTGGCGCTCTGCTTAAGAAACGCCGGCGCGGCGGCGCTGAAGTCCTGATTATATGAATACTCCTCATACCAGTCTACAACCGTCTCAGAAATAAACTTAAGCGGACAGTTGAAAAACTCACCCAATTCCGGGTCTTCCCAAACCGCGGCAGGGGCCGGTTTGTCACACCCCCAGGACTCCCTCATCTGAGGCTCATCCCGGCACACCTGACAGTTAAACGGAAGCTGTCCGGCATGTGCCGCGGCGATTATTTTAAACTTAACTTCTCAGCCGCCAGAACTCCCGATATTCTTGCCCCGTGAAACAGAATCGCTCCCGCGACAGCGGCGGGGATCTGCGAAAACAGAACAGGATCAGCGCCGCCGTCGGGAGCGCCCGTAAAGGCGATCTCCGCGCCTGTCCCCGCGTCGAACAGGTTTTTCCAGCCTGTAACTATTTTACGGGTCGCTTCGGTAACAGCGTCCTCTTCAGCCTCTTTAATTTTGATGAGCATTTTAGCTACGCCGCGCTTCTCTTCAACCGTAAAGCTGCGAATCTTAAAAACAGGCCGGAACTCTTCGGGAATTATGTGTTTGCCTTCAGAGTTCATCTTCAAAAACGCGGGCGGCGTAAAATCATCTGTACTGCCCGCCGAAAATGGGATAAGTCCCAAAAGTTCCCGCTTTACATCTTCTGTCAACATGCGTTTTTCCATCTTCTGGCCAACCTTTTTTAGTTATCCTCTTCTGTTTCTACTTCTATGGATTTTTTCCCAACAAGCAGTTCCCATGTTACTTCCTGGTCTCTGATCTTTTCAGCGCCGTTATTACGCAGGGCTTTGAGGTTCAGTTCCCAGTTTACCAAACCTTCACGGCTTACGATTGCGGCTGTAAGCGCTTGCGCTTTTGGCAAATAAAGGGTAAATCCGGCAGTACCGTTAGCGCTTGCGGAAACAGGACTCAAAGTTACGGAAAATGTTTTCTCATTTTTCCAGCTGCCGTACATATCCGCGAATTTGCCATTTAACAAAGGATCACAGGATAATCTAGGACTTCTTTTAGTGACGGCGTAATAAGCGTAACCAGTGGGGTCGGCCTGATCTATAAGCGGAGAGATTTCGTTTCCAATGTCAAGGAGAAAGGAACTGATTTTTTGGGAGACGCTTTTATCCGCTTCACCTATTCCATCAAAAGACAGATCATAATTTAACATTTTCTCCGCAATCGTTTTGTCTGTGATTAACAACTCGGGAACAAAATTATCCTCTGGTTCGTCTATACTCACCAATTTACCGGTAAATGAGAAAGCGGCTGTCCAGGGTTTTCCAACTCCTTCGGCTCCCATCGTCATATTACCCATACAGCCGGCAAAGGTATAGCAGGCGGCCGGAGTTTTTGAGCCCCTGGGAAAATCGTAGACTCTGATTGTCATAGTTGAAACATCTTCAGATTTTTTGGGCTGAAGAGCGTACCCGGCCGGAGAAGCATCTTTTGCCTCATACTTCTTTACTTTACACCCGCAAGCTTCCGCAAATTTCCACCACGCCGGTTTGCTTACATTATCACCTGGACATGAGGACATTTTAACAGAAAACTCAATCGTTGCGCTTTGCGCTCCCATTATGGACTCATCTTCGCCATGGTCTCCGGTGGCGTACTTGCTGGCTTCGTTGTCTGTTTCGATCATGGGTGTTACAACGGGGTCAATTATCCTTACATTAAAGTCCTCGTTGTCGAATTTACTCACCGCCGTACCCGGCGCTTTTTCAATTTTCGCAACCAATATCCTGAGGTTACTTGAATAATACGAACTCATTTATCTTTCCTCCATTATAGAAAAGGTGAGGTAATTAATTGTGATATATATTCATAATCAAATTTCAGCGGTATCGCCCGGTTCCGTACGGCTCTGGTAATACCTGACAAGCCAGCTGCTTTTAATTGTCAATAAACCATTTTCATCATTAACTAACTCGAAACCCCTGTACATAACGATTGACGCCCCCGAATCCCCAAGCGTGTAGTTGATTCCGAACACTTTTTTCAAATCGTCAAGCGCTTTAAAGAGCTGCCCTCTTTCAGGAGACTTGCCATTATACTTTCCGCCGATACTTATGCAGTAATCAAGGACATTATAGTAAGCGCAGGCATTGGCTCCTGTCGGGCCTGCAACGTTTTCATTCTCAGCTTCATCAATATTTTTTTCTTCAACTAAATCTATTCCTGCGCCGGGAAACATCGTACCGTCCGAGAAAACCATATTCACGGCAGCTCTTTTTTCCCAGTTGTAATTATATCCGCCTCCTTCGTTAATGTTTCCAATCAACTCCAGAATTCGGCTTTCTATTTTGGCAATAAGCGAATCACTCATGAATACAACTCCCCTGTAAAGGTATGTTTCACATCTTATGTACAGAGACTGCCACTGCGTTCTGTATCAGGTTATAATGGTTGGCCGGTGAAAGCCGAAAAAATTAACGCTTTAAAGCTTTTTTAATCCGCAGCAAAATGCTGCCAACGAATACATCTTTTACCGTTTAGACAACGCTGCGTCGTTCTGTACGGGCCTGCTGTAATATAGACTCACGCAAAAACTTATTCATGCTTAAGCGGTAAAAAGCAATTGACAGGATACGCGCTTTCGCGCGCTTCTCCTTCAACTAAAAGTTTCTTTCCGTTTTGACTGCTAAAGCGCCAAAACGGCTGTTCTTTTAACTCTTTGCACGCTGTCTGGAAAAATCAGGCAAGATTGTATAATTTGATCCCAGCGCATTTTCCCCATTGCCCAGTATGTGTGCGGCGCACAAAAGGCAGAGGAAGTGATTTTCGTACTCTCTTAGAGTTACGTAAAGAGCGTATCACCGATTAATATAATAATAAAATTTCCCTAAAATGTCAATGTTTTTTTTGACAAAACGTGTAACATGGGTTAAGTGAGAGTACAAATATAGCGTAAGTAGGAAACTTTAGTAGTATTTATTTTGACGTAACGCGTTTATTATATAACTATTATCCGAAACCTCTTACATTACACGCGGGAGCGGTTTTCTCGCGTAATATTACGCTGCAGCTCTAAAAACCATTCAAACTGACTTAATATAAAATCCTGATACAGGGGATTTAGTTCGTTAAATTGCCGGATCACCTTATCACGGTTTCTGTTTTTACTGTACATATTGCCTTTACCTGTTTTGAGCCAGCTTTCCGATACTCCATAAACCACGCTGATTACCTTTACCGTTTTTTCTGTTATGGGTCTACTCCCGCTTTCGATTCCTGTTATATGTCCCTGCACGATTCCAACTTTGCGCCCGAATTCCGCTTGTGTTAATCCGAGAGATTTTCTCAATTCTTTGATTCGTTCATTAGCGCTCATAAACTCTCCTCATTGCCGTTACATTTTTATCTTCCGGAAGGCCGGAATAGTTTAAGCCAAGGTTTCGGTTGAGCGTATAGATGATTTTTGTAATTTTGCCTGTCAATGCAGAAATAAATATACTTAAGATTTTTCTGTTTTATTATTTAAGTGTTTTCCATTTCCGCATTAAGACATTTTATTTTCGAGTCTGTTTGGTTGATTGAGGATAAATTTACAGAGAAAATCTACACTCTTCCAGCTTCTTTAAATAGCGATAGCTTACAAAAAGATATTAACAAACACGCAGCTTATTTAACTGCATGACCGGCTGCTGATAAACCTTTAAATTGTAAATTTACTGATTTACTGCAAGAGCAGAGCCGTAAATTGGACGCTGCCGTCATCTTCGCGGCTGTGCCTAACAGTAAATTATCGGGTTTTAACTTCATTTTTCTTCTCTTTTTTCTTTAATTTACAACTTTAAAATACATGCTTTGTAATATATATTACTTATAACGCTGTGTCAAGGAAAAATTCTAATTTTCCATTTTGATTCTTCAATTATATTAACGGATTCTTACTGAAAAGGGGATACTTTTTGTCTATTGGGGAAAGCATCAGAAAAGCCCGCAACGAGAAAAATTTTACACAAGCTGAACTTTCGGCGGCGTTGGGAAAAACCGTGCACACGATTCAAAGATATGAATCCGGTAAAATTGTTCCGCCATTAGAGGTTATAGAAAAAATGGCTGAAGTACTGGAAACAACGCCGTTTAAATTAATGGGAAATGAACTTTGGGATGTTAAATTTCCCAACATGCAAAGGGATGTGAGTATCGTTGACAGCTTTATAGCTATTTTGACCGATATTTACGGTTACGCGGAATTAAAAATAGTTAAGAGAAACGATGGATCATATTCAGGTTACTATCTTGTAGGCAAAGGAAAAGATTCCTTTATCCTTGACAAAACACGTGTTGACAATTCATACACACTGACCAAAGAGATAATAAAACCCTTAATAGAAAAGATAAAAGATATACGGCCGGAAGATGAAATTATAAACGAGATTTTAAATGGATCTGATAATCCCTCCAAATAGCCCGGCATGAAATATATTTAATAGTACTAAGAAAGTGGTTAGTGGTCAGTAAAAGACAAAAACTGCTACTTGACAACTAAAAACTTTCTCAGGGTACCTTACTGACCATTAACCGCTGACAACTAATTAAAAATGATTGTTCTTGGTATAGAATCTTCCTGTGATGAAACATCTGTCGCGGTTCTTAAAGACGGCTGCGTGCTTTCAAGCCGTACGCATTCGCAAGATGAGCACTCGCTTTACGGCGGCGTTGTACCTGAAGTAGCTTCGCGCGCTCACTTGGAAAAAATCGATATCCTTACCAAAAGAGTTCTTGATGAATGCGGCCTTGCTGCGCGCAGCCTCGACCTTATAGCGGTGACCGACAGTCCGGGGCTTGCGGGGGCGCTTCTTGTAGGCGTTAGCTTTGCTCTTGGGCTGCATACGGCTTACGGTATACCAATAACAGGCGTAAATCACCTTGAAGGCCACATCTGCTCCCTGTTTATCGAACATAAAAATATTGAGGCGCCATTTTTAGTTCTGCTTGCTTCCGGAGGGCATACCGCTATCTACAGGTATGAACAGTCCGGAAACTGCCGCTGTCTTGGCCAAACCGTTGATGACGCGGCGGGAGAAGCTTTTGACAAAGTAGGTAAACTGCTCGGTTTCCCCTACCCTGCCGGACGCGCTATAGAGGAGGAGGCTTCAAAAGTAAGCGGCTTTAAAGAAACGGAAAAAATAACTTTTCCGGTAGCCCGTTTTTCATCGCAAAAAACGCTTGATTTCAGCTTCTCCGGATTAAAAACAGCTGTAAAAAATTTCATTTTAACAAATACCGGGCAGTATATTAAAGAGAACCGTCCCCAGATCTGCCGGGCGTTTCAAAAAGCGGTCGCAACCTCTCTGATAAACAACTTATGGGCCGCCTCGGAAAATTGCGGAATAAAAACCGCCGCTTTAGCCGGCGGGGTGGCATGCAACGGATATCTCAGAGAGGAGCTGAAAACGCGTTTTGGCGCGGATAATGTGTTCTTCCCATCACCGGCGCTTTGCACCGACAACGGCGCGATGATCGCTATGGCGGGACTTAAAATGTACAACTCGAACAGGACACGTTTTCCGGATATGGATCCCGCCAGAGGCATAAATATGTAAGAGGCGCGGCTGCGCCTGTACAAAGGAGTAGAGAGATGACTGTAATTTTTCTGTTTTTGTCAATTATCATTATCGCTTTTCTTTTAATGCTATGCCTGCTGCTGCTGAAAATAGAAAAAACCGCTAACTTCGCCACACTGATCGCCGAAAAGTTTATCACCGATCTTTACGGTAAAAAATAGCGGTTTATGACGCGCCTCTTTGCGGCTATCGACCTGCCTGAGAGCGCCCGCGATGATGTAAGCGAAATCTACGAAGCGATTCCGGGCGCAAAATGGACGCCCGAAAGCCAGCTGCACCTGACTCTGCGTTTTATTGGAGATGTAACTGAAGATACAGCTTCTGAAATTGATAACGCCCTGCGAACTATAAAATTTGAACCGTTCACCATGCGGCTCAAATCTGTCGGATTCTTCCCGCCCAGAAAAGAGCCGCGGATTCTGTGGTGCGGGATAGCGGCAAATGAGAATGTTATAAGGTTGCAAAAACGGGTGGAACGCGCTGTTCTGTCAGCGGGATTACCTCATGAGGAAAGGAAGTTTTCGCCGCATATTACAGTTGCGCGTCTTAACGGTTCCCCGCCTCAAAAAATTGCCGGCTTCCTTTGCGCAAACTCACTCTTTCAAACAAAACCGTTTTTAGTGACGCAGTTTTCTCTATACTCAAGCATTCTTAAACGCGAGGGAGCGCTGCACATCAGAGAGGCTGAGTATAAATTATCGGAATGATATAGTCATTCAACTTGAAAAAGATATTAATGCAGAAATAGTTGCTTATGGCCGTAACCCGTTGCAAACCAACGGGTTACAAAACGACGTCGCTATGATGTCGCTAAGTTACTAAAATACATAATGGTTCACGACATTTCACAAACTGGCGCCGTACACATTTTTCTCAAACTAATCTGATTTGAGTTGGTTTGTTTTCAAGTCAGTTTTTACTTTTTTAGAGATGCCGCAACCCGATTTAATTTGATACTATTTCCCCGTCTTGATTCTCTCCCTTTCAATTTATTATCTTTTATTCAGATAATATGAGAATGATTATGCACAAAGAAGAGATGCTAAAAATGCTTCACGAAATAGACGCGGAGCTTGAAAAACCGCTTCACATCGCAATTTCAGGGGCTTCCGCTTTGTTGCTCAGGGGGAGCATATCAAGAGCTACTTCAGATATAGACATTCTTGAAATATCTCCCGATTTCAGCCAGACTACACGGAAGTGATGAGTCTTGCGCGAAACGGGTATCTTGCAAATGAAACAAATGGAAAAAAACAGATAATAACTATGAAAAAACCGTTTGCAAAATACTTGAAAAGCATTCCGGTTTAAGCTGATTTTATTGCAAAAAAGCTGATTTAAGCTGCAATGACCACTTTTTTGGGCTTAGCGTACTAAAATTTCCATTTTCTGTGGCGACCCCGAATAGCGGGATAATATTAAATTTACTTTACCGAGTTCAGTATAACCGGAACCATTCTCTGTTCAAATTCCGTTAAGTCTATGAAACCGGCGTTTCCCCTTATTGTTTTATAATTCGTATAAATTTTCATCATTCTTACATATGTATTCCATCCCCATTGTGTTTTATCACACGGTGTTCTTGTGCATGTATCCTACTTCCCCCCGCGCTTAAAGCACGGGGGCTTGGGGATGGCGCCCTTTAAGGGCTTATATGAATTTGGGAGGGATTATTGGCAGTTTTGAAACTCCCTGTAACGCCTGTCTTTGGCTCTGAGCCATGCCTCTACTTCGGGAGTAAGTTTGCACAGTCTGTTGAGGTTCACGTCGATGTAGCTCAAAGTGTGCATTTTTGTTATCCCTGCCGGTAAGGAAGCAAGCTGATTGCTTTTTAAATAGATCTCCCTTAAAGCGGTGAGCTCTGTAACGCAGGCCGGAAGCGCGGTAAACTCATTACCCCACATCTGCAAAGTTTCGAGGGCTTTAAGTTTGCCGAATTCCGCGGGCAGATCGCTTAAACCGCAGTAACGTATATCAAGCTTTTTCAAATTTGTCAAATTACCAAAAGCCGCGGGAATAGAACCCATCTTGTTGTTTGCCAGATTCAGATCAGCCAACTCGGTAAGATTACCAATATCCTCAGGAAGCGATTTTATAGAGTTATTTCTGAGATTAAGTTCCCGCAGCGCGGTGAACTGTGTGAGTCCCGCCGGAAACTCGGTAAGTCCATCCTTTGAAACTTCCCGGTTGGTAAGATTAAGCTTAACAAGACGGCCCTCCTCAAACTCAGCAATATCTGTAACAGTAACATTTTTTAACCCGCTGTTATCAAGAACCGCTCTCAGCAGGACACGTTCATCAATACCTTGAGCATGCAGGGCAAAGACTGTAAATATTACCAGAAAACTGATTGTTTTGTACATGGAACACCTCTTTTTTAGTGAATTATACACAGTAAATTATATTAAAGAATATAAGTTACTAAAACGCCAAACCGCAAGTTTTGACTGCTATTTGGCGATTATTTACAGAAATACCTCCTGAATAAACCGCGGGTTTTTAACTAAAAAGTTTCTCCCTCTCAAACGATACCCCATTACCGGCCGACTTTTCAAACGCGGCTCCAGAACCAAGCGCAGTCACCGCCCACTCTTTAGAGCCGAGCACCTTACCGGCAGCGTGTTTTAAATCCTGAGAAGTTGCTCCAAGAAGCGCGTTTCTGAATTCCTGACGATACTCATCCGTATAGCCGGCCAGAATATCCATAGTCTCGCCCAAGCCTTCGCCGTGAGGACTTTTTGGAGCGTCTATCCGACCTACCGCCCCTACGACGCTTTGGTCAACTTTTTCAGCGGGGATTCCGGAAGCGGCTTCCGCCAGCCCTTTTTCAAAATGCGAGAGCGTCTGTTCGAGATTTGGGTCGCGGTAAGAGGCGCATGAAAATAAGGGATGAGAGATTGACATCCCCGCCATGCCGCCGTAAGCGCCCCCCTCCACTCTTATCTTGTCCCAAAGATAGCTTGTTGAGAGATTGCGGGAGAGCAGAAAGAGCCTGCTGTATTCGGCTGCGTCAAGACCGTTCATTTTCCACACTTTAGCTACAAAATTGACGGCGGAACTTATCTCTATCCCTTTATTAACATCTGAACTGAGCGTAAAAGGAAGCGGTTTTTGTTCGGTTCTAATTTTTACAGGTAATTTAGCGGTAAAAGATTCAAGCGGCTCTCTGAGTTTCGAGGGATCGGCGGATGTAACCGATATTACGCACGCGGAGCGGTTTATAAGAAATTCATGAAGACGCTTGCATGAATCAATCGCTAAATCGTAATCCTCTTTTTTGACCATCGTGTCAAGAAACCGAAGCTGCGCCACTCCGGTAAGCTGTTCATCCACAAAACGTGTTTTTGAAAGCCGCGAAGAGGCCTCAGAGATCGCAAAGCTGTGTCCTGAGCTCACCACACAGGAATTTAAACTATTACGCTGTTCAAGCAGCAGATCTTTTACCTGCTTGCGGTTTGAAAAATCGGGCGTAAGCAGCAGGTCGGAAAAGATATCAAGGAGTTCACCGAAACGCGGCTCAAGCGCTTTACCATGAACAAACGCCATGAAAAAAAGTTCATCGGACGTGCCGATTTTTGTTTTGCAGCTCACCGAAGCGTCAATACCGCCTGTAGAGAGGGAGATCCGCCTTGCCATCTGCTCATAAGAATACTTGTGTGTCCCGCATCTGGTAAAAAAGTCAAGATAGAGGGGAATAAATGTGATAAGGTCTGAAGGTATGCCCCTCATATCGAACCCTATATCAACATAAGCAATGCCTGATGTGAAAATTGGATGCATGAACAACTCAACATCACCAAGCTTACCCCTCTCGAATGGAATCTTTTTACCTTTTTTGGGCAGATCGCTTTTAGTAAGTTTTGGCAAAGAAGCCGCGGCTTCGGATGATGAGGGTGTCGCCTGCTGAGTTCTGAGTACTTTCGTAAGCTCAAGGCAGCGCTGTTTATCACTCTCTGAAAAATGAGAAGTCAGGCGTTTTGCCTGTTCCGCAGACTGCTCTTCTAATTTTTTACCCATAGAAAAAGAAGCTGTAACTACCAAAAGCAGACGGTGGTTATTATCAACTAAATTTTTTCGGATAAAATTCTCAAAAAATCCGCCCTTTGCCATCTCCTCCTTGATAAAGGACAACGGTTTTTCGAACATCAGCAGGCTAAACGGATCACCATCGTGAATCCATGAACGGTAGCACCTGTCAGCCAGCCGTAAATTATACGGAAACGATCCGCCGGTAATCTCCCTGAATCTAAATTCTACCTGCCGCAAGGATCCTTCGAGCAGCTCTTTATCAAGCCCGTTTTCCTCCTGTTTACGAAGCGTAGCAATAATAAGATCGTTTACCGCCTGCGCTTTCTCAGGTTTACATTTTCGTAAACCCGCCGCAAAAACGCACTGGCTAAGCTCGGAATCAAACCCGCTCATGTCGTCAAGGTCTTCGCCAAGCCCGCTGTCTATAAGAGCCCGTTTTAAGGGTGAGCTTTCGGTTCCAAGGAGATAATGTGAGAGAATGCTTCCGCTAAACGCTGAAACCGGATCTGTACTGCGGCCAAAAACCCAGGCCAATATCACAGAAGCGTTTCCATCTTCCTCCTCAGAGGCTGGAGCTTCAAGGGAAAGCGTTCGGGGTTTGTCCCACACGCTCTGAAGAGCTATGGATGAATCTACTGAGACCGCTCCCTCAAAAACGCTAAGGTATTTTTCGTCAAGAAACCCGAGCGTCTTTTCAGATGGTAAATTACCATACAGAAAAATATATGAGTTAGACGGATGGTAATACTTTTTATGGAACTCCCGAAACTGTTCATAAGTAAGATCCGGGATATTCTCAGGATTACCGCCGCTCTCATAAAAATATGTCGTATCCGGAAACAACGCGCTGACGGTATGGCGTCCGACATGATTTGAAAAATCGGAAAATACCCCTTTCATCTCGTTGTAAACAATGCCCTTAATCCCAACAGGATCATCCATTTTTTCAAGATCATAATGCCACCCCTCCTGATAAAAAGTGTTCTCCGTAAGAAGAGGATTAAACACCGCGTCGCAATATACGTCAACTAAATTATAGTAATCCTTCTCAACCTGAGAGGAGACCGGATATACCGTTTTATCAGGATAGGTAAGAGCGTTAAGAAATGTCTGAAGCGATCCCTTCAATAACTCCTGAAAGGGATCTTTGAGAGGAAATTTTTTTGATCCGCACAAAACAGAGTGTTCCAGAATATGCGGTACTCCGGTGCTGTCGCTCACAGGGGTGCGGAACGCGACGGAGAAAAGATTATTGGGATCATCGTTAAACAGATGAATGAGCCTGGCGCCTGTTTTCTTATGCGAAAATTGATAAGCGGTTGAACGCAGTTCAGGTATTTTGCGCGTGTCCTGAAGCTCGAAGCCGCTGACAATTTCACCGTTTTTTATCTTTTGTTCCGGAACGTTTCCCTCTGTCATAAAAATTTCCCTCTCCATATAATCGAATTTGTTAATTTCAAAGATTTGTGGAACGGCCGCCGACCGCCCCGTACGTGTGATATTTCCTGATTTTACATATTTACGGAACAGCCGCGGATCATTCCATACGCGGCTGTTTCCTGATTTTGACTTTGCCGGGGCGGCTGTCTGGGAGTGTCCCCGTCAAAGGCCGGGCGCTGCCCGGCTCCCCATATGTACGCGGGCGGCAGATTGCCGCCTTTACATCAGATTTCTTATTTTCAATTAAGCAACTTTCAATTAAGCAGCGGAACGATCAATGATCGTTCCGCTGCTACACGATATTCACATTTATCCCTTTAAATATAAAAGACCGGCTATCCCCAAACATCGATTATTTTTATATTATCGATAATCAGGTAAAAGGAACGCAAAAATCATGACAGAAAAAAAAACAGAACGTATAGATAAAATTCTCTCAAATTTGGGATACTGCTCACGGAGCCAGGCTGCCGCTTTTTTAAGAAAACACTCTGTCCAGGAGAGCAAAACTCATATTAAAGACCCATCATGTAAAGCAGCCGCATCGAACCTGACAATCAACGGAGAAAAAATAGACCACCCCGACGGTATTTTTATTCTGCTCAACAAACCCGCCGGTTTTGTCTGCTCCCATGACCCATCCGAAGGAACACTCATCTACGACCTGCTGCCAGAGCGGTGGATGCGCAGAAATCCTGTGCCGTCATCCGCGGGACGGCTTGACAAAGACACTACAGGGATACTTCTTATCACAGATGATACAAAACTAATACACACACTCAGCTCCCCCAAAAGTAATATTGAAAAGCTCTACCTTGTAACTGTTGACAAGCCCATTTCAAAAGAGACCGCGGAACTCCTTACAGCCGGAACGCTTATCTTACAGGGCGAGAAAGCGCCATGCCGCCCCGCAAAGCTTACGCTTCTTGATGATAACAGATGCGAAATCACTCTCACAGAGGGCAAGTACCACCAGGTCAAAAGAATGTTTGCGGCTTGCGGTTTACAGGTTTTAAAACTGCACAGGCGCAAATTCGGTGAATACTGCGTAGATGGGATTGAGGAGGGGGAATACAGGGAGATAAGCTTTTGTTCTTAGAGCGTTGTTCACACTATCCGAAAATGTTTGGATTTTGAAAGGATTTTATGTTAGACAAGGCAGATTTTTGCAACAATACTTGCGGTATTTCAAGAAAATTTAACGCAATATAACGTAAAAATACGAGAGTGTAAGTTATTTTCTGTAATTTAGTTTGTTTAATGCAGAAATAAAACAACTAATACTATAGGATAGTTCTATTTTCACTAATGTTTTTAAACATTTCTGCATTCTGCATTATCTCTTTGTATGATTGAAAGATTAATTTTACAGAAAAAATTTTACACGCTCTAAAAATAATACATCAAAAGACAGGCGTTTCTGATAATGTGAACACGCTCTGATTCTGGCCGAAATACAGATCCGGTTTTGAGGCTATCCTTACGGCCGCCCTTATCCCCCGCTATTATTTTTTGAAACCGGAAACTTCTTCAATAATATTCAAACCGCGCTTCCCCGCTAAGCCTGCGCCCAAGTCTGAACACACAGGCCGGGGAGACCGCAGGATCAAGGACAATATGGTTTTCGGCGGTATGCCATACGTAACGGCTGCCTGAGAGCAGATCCTCAAAAAAATAGGTTTGACTCCGCTCTATACCAAATTCGTAGAGCGGTATTTTGAGCCGCCCCTTCTGAGCGTGAAACGGGTCAAGATTTACCACTACAAGTATGATATTTGAAAGATCAGGCGTGCGTTTGCCGTAAAAAAGCATGTATTCATTATCTACAGGGTAAAATTCCAGAAAACGGTTGTTCTGAAGCGCCGGGTTTTCCCGTCTTGCGGTATTAAGGGCGGTGATAATGGAACGTAACCGTTGGCCTTTTGAGTGATCCCAGGAGTAAACTTCGTATTTTTCGGAATCTTTGTACTCCTCTTTCCCCTCTATACCTTCTGAGACCGCCTGTTCATACGCAGGACCGTAGATTCCGTAATTTGCGCTGAGTGTGGCGGCCAAAACAAGACGCATGATAAAAGCGTTCTCACCGCCAAATTGCAGAATCTCAGGTAAAATATCAGGTGTATTAGGCCAGAAGTTCGGACGAAAATACTCCTTGAGCTCACCCTTTGTAAGCTCAGCCATGTACCGGGTAATCTCCGCTTTTGAATTTCGCCATGTAAAGTAAGTATAAGATTGGGAAAAGCCAAGTTTCGCCAGCCTGTTCATGACCTTAGGCCTTGTAAACGCTTCGGATAAAAATATCGTTTCAGGATACTCCCGCTTGATCTCGTCAATAAGCCACTGCCAGAATGAGAATGGTTTTGTGTGGGGATTGTCTACCCGAAATATACGCACTCCCTTGTCAATCCAAAAAAACATCACATCCTTAAGCTCATCCCAGAGCGGTTCCCATTTTTCCGTTTCAAAATTAAAAGGTACGATATCCTCATATTTTTTTGGGGGATTTTCGGCAAACTGAATCGTGCCGTCAGGACGCACTGTAAACCATTCCGGATGCTCCTTAACGTAAGGATGATCGGGGGCGCACTGAAACGCGATATCAACAGCCGCTTCAAGTCCATTTTTCTGAGCTGCAGCCACAAAATGCTCAAAATCCTCAAAATTTCCAAGTCTTGGGTCAATAGCTTTATGCCCGCCCAACCGCGACCCTATCGCCCAGGGGCTCCCAGGATCTGTATCCGAAGCCTTGGTACTGTTGTTCTTTCCTTTGCGGTTTACCTCGCCTATCGGATGAACGGGGGGCAGATAAACCACGTCAAACCCCATGGCGCTGACTTGCGGCAGGTATTCGGCAGCGTCTCTTAAGCTGCCGTGACGGGCAGGATTTCCTGTGCATGAGCGGGGAAAAAATTCATACCATGAGCTGAAACCCGCTTTTTTACGATCGACTGTAACTTTTAAAACAGGTTCGGATCTGGCGGCAAGTTCGATGTCCGGAGCGCTGCTCATTATATGCAGGAGTTCGATGCTTACGGCGGCCTCAAAACGTACCGTTCTATCAGAGGAAAAAGCTATAATCGCGCGCAGCCTTTCAAGCTCCTGGCAGTCGGCAGCCAAAACTCTTTTACGCGCTTTTTCCAGAAGCTCAAGCCCAACCGTGTAATCAATCTCCTGCTCCCGCATAGCCTCAAACTTCTTCTTCAAACCGTAACGCCATGTGAGAAAATGATCAATCCACGCTTCAACCATATACTCATAGCCGCCAATTTCATCAACAGAAAATCCCCCGCGCCAGCGGTCGTTATCAACAAGTTCCATTGGGCCAATATTCCACTCACAAGAACCGCATCTGCGGTACAACACCCGCGCGCTAAGCTGGTCATGACCATCAGCAAAACAATCAGCCCATACGGTAACAGCTTCTCCCACCACTCTTTTAATGGGAAAAAGACCGCCGTCTATACATGGTTTCACGTTTTCGATAACTACCCTTACCCTGCCGTCCGGACGATTATCCATAAAAGCGTATGCTCCCCTATAAACTCAAAAAAACATTAGTTGCGATAAACAAGAGTTTCTCATTTTTAAGAACATCTCTTTTGGGTAATTTAATGGAGCAAGAGGTATACCAAAATTAATGTGAAGTGAATCTGTTTTTTGACTTTTTACTGACTTCAACTGAGATCAAAAAATTTTGTTTACCTGTAGAAATTTGTATTTGATATAAAAACGCAAATTGCCCTGATTATATTCACCGGCAAACTTTAGCATATATTCCGGTTATTAAACAAAAAAACATGATATCAATACAGCGTACATTATATTTATGTTTAAACTGAAGAGCGCCTGAAATGGTTCTGAATAAACGCGCTCATCTCTTTATCGGGGAAATTTTTGATATGAAATATGCGGAAAATTTGAATGAGTTCGCGTTAGTGTTTGAGCCTGATCCGTTAAATGGAGATGATTTAGAAAAGTTTTATTTTGATGGTACTATGTCAATACGTATGAATGATGAGAATCAATCTCCTATTGATGACATTTATAAATCATGCCTGTTGGTCAGACAGCAAAACGCGCATCTGCTTTTAGGACACAAAGGCAGCGGCAAGAGTACAGAGCTGAATGTACTTAAGCAAAGACTTGAAAGGGATGGCCGAAAGGTTTCAGTTGTACAATGTCTGGTTGAAGCGGATTTGCTTGGCGTATCCTATTGGGATTTGCTGATTTTGCTTGGAAAGCATCTGTTTGAGATTGCTGAAAAATCGAAATGGAAGACGCAAAAGCGGCGACAATAAATTTGTGTTCTTCATTAACAAGGCGAATTGAAGTGAGGAACTACCCTATGCTTAAAAACATTTATGAGGGCAGTAAATATAAATGCGTGATAGAAGACAAGGAAATGCTGTTGGATATGATGCAGGGCCTTATTGTATTAGAATATAACGGCGAACGTTGGCATGATCTGCACCCTCTGATTGAAGATTTCTTAAAGGAGCAAGGTGAATTGCCGTGATGTTGCCCTCTCTCAACAATGAATCTTTCAAGACTTTGAGTTGGATACTTGAAAACGCTCAAAAAGGGTTCTATCTTTATACCGCCTCAACACAAATGCAAAGATACGTAGCGGAGCATTTCCGTAAACCTAACGTTGCTGTTTATGATTACAGCCGGGACAACGCGCCGTTTTCTTTTGGGGTGCTTGCGCAATGGGCTATGCATCAGGATGCAAAAATCTTTTTTATCATTAATATGCAGGTAGCCCTGCGGGAAGACAACGATATAGTAAACTTTAACCTTAGCCGCGATCTGCTTTCTGATATCAACGGTATATGGATTTTCGGCATGACTCCGGATACGGACAACCGTTTATCCAGAATAGCGTATGATTTGTATTCGTTCATAAGGATTCAGACGCATTTTGAGGATGAAGGTATCGAAAATGAATTGCCTGTACCAATCATAAGCGATATACCATCCGGTAAGTATTACGATTCTTATGAAGAAGCTTTTGAGCAGATGCAGCGATATGAAGATTTGCGTGATGAGCTTATGGCGTTGCCGTTGGATTCAGAACCGAACCGTTTGCTGGCTGCCGCGGTGACACTTAATAATATAGCGGAATTATACACGAATTACGGCCGTTATGACGACGCTTTGATTTTGTTGACGCAGATACTTACGATTCGTGAAAAAACGCTTGGGGAGGGGCATCCGGACACCATCACCGCTTATAATAATATTGGACTCGTATACTACCATCAGAAAGACTATACCAAATCGCTGGAATGGTATATGAAAGCTGTAGAAATGTTTGACAAGGAGCACCCGAACATCGCCGCCATGTACAACAATATCGCGCTTGTCTACAATAGTCAAAACAACTATGCGGAAGCGCTTAAATGGCATAAGAAGGCTTTAGAAATCCACGAAAAAGTATTTGGTAAAGAGCACTTAAACACCGCTAGCACGTACAACAATATCGCACTTGTCTACGATGACCAAAGAGACTATTCCAAAGCACTGGAATGGTATCAAAAGGCTTTAGAGATTAACAAAAAAGTACTTGGCAATGAGCACCCAAACACTACTGCAACTTACAGTAATATAGCAGGAGTTTACTATGTACAAGGTAACTATGATAAGGCTTTGGAGCTCTGCAACGAAGTTTTGATAATTAATGAAAAAGTATTTGACAAGCAACATCCTTACGTAGCTAAAACATATTCTAATATGGCAGATATTTATCGAGACCAAGGCAATTATGATAAGGCTTTGGAATTACTTTTAAAATCATATAAAATCAGACTCATTGTCTTTAAAGGTAAACACCCTGCCACAATCAAAACTTATAATTACTTGAAATACAATTATTTCAAACTAAACCCAACCAAAAACGAAACTGATTTTGAAATTTGGCTTAAAGAACAATTAAACAACGGATAAATTACAATATGTCTTAAAAAGCGAGATATAACTCTTTGAACCATAAATTATGTATTTTTCTCTATCACGCTTTCCTTTCGGTATCACTCTTAATCAGATTAATGGAAAAAAGGTTGTAATCAATAATGCAACAAATGCAAACACAAAAAAGCCAGCCCCTGGCATATCTGTACTTCTGCCTCTTCTTTATTTCCGGAATTTCCGGGCTTATCTACGAGTCGATTTGGTCTCAGTACCTCAAGCAGTTTCTGGGGCACGCGGCGTATTCCCAAACTCTGGTGCTTGTTATTTACATGGGAGGCATGGCTCTTGGGTCATGGCTTGCCGCGGCCCGTGCGTCAAAGTTTCGCAATCTGCTTATGGTTTACGCGGTTGTTGAGGTAGCTCTTGGAATAAGCGCGCTTGTTTTTCATGATATTTTTATCAGATATCTGGATGTTTCTTTTTCGGTGATAATACCGGCGCTCAATAAACCGCTGCCTATCGCCTTATACAAGTGGTTTACGGCGTCTCTTATAATTTTACCTCAATCAATGCTGCTCGGAGCGACTTTTCCGCTTATGGCGGGAGGGATACTGAGAGGTTTTCCGGGGCTTAGCGGATATAAAACGTCTGTCATATATTTTGTAAATACAATGGGAGCGTCTCTTGGAGTGCTTGTCAGCGGATTTTATTTAGTAAAAATCTGGGGGCTTAAGGGCGCGATCATCTCAGCGGGAATTTTAGATCTATTTGTGGGCGTTTGCGTGATGCTTCTCTGTCTAAAAGAACGCTTCCCTGCCAAGACTTCAGTTGGGGAGGAGAGCGGCAGCGGCGATACCCCGCCCCCTCCGCAAGCTCCCCCTGTACTGCCAAAAATTATTTTGCCCGCCGACAAACGCGCTCTTTATTATCCGCTGATGTGGATATCCGCCATAACCGCCGCCTCCTCCTTTATATACGAAATCGGCTGGATACGCATGTTAAGCATTGTGCTTGGAAGCTCCACGCACTCCTTTGAGCTTATGCTCAGCGCTTTTATTCTTGGGCTTGCTCTGGGGAGTTTCTTTGTAAGGAACAAACTTGACACAATTCAAAACGCTCCGCGCTTTTTAGGTTTAGTGCAGATAATAATGGGCGCAAGCGCGTTAGCAACGCTTTTTACCTACGGCAGCATGTTCGGCTTTATGGCCTTTACGCTTGACGGACTTGCTAAAAGCAGCGAAGGATATCTGCTTTTCAACATAATGAGCCATGTTATTTGTATGATAATCATGCTCCCATCAACCATATGCGCCGGAATGGTTATTCCGCTCATTATACACATGCTTTACAAAAATGGATTCGGCGAGCAGTCTATAGGTAAAGTATACGCTGTAAATACATTTGGCGGCATTGCCGGAGTGGCAGCGGCAGTGTGGATTCTTATGCCGCTTGTCGGATTAAAGTATCTTATCATCGCCGGCGGGGCCATTGATATGGCGCTTGGACTTTATATTCTTTACCGCTTCAGCGAAACGCGGGAGAGTCTGCTTAGAACCGTAATGCAGCCCATGTGCGTTATGATTCTACTTGCGGCGTTCGCGTTTTCCAAAGTAGACCTTGGACTTATCTCTTCAGGGGTTTTTCGTTACGGTACAATAGCGGTATCAAAATCCAAAAGAATAGTAGAACACAAGGATGGAAGAACCGCCTCAATTACACTTTTCAGATCTGGCGTCGATAACCTAGTTTTGTCCACAAACGGCAAACCTGACGCAAGCGTGGGTACGGGTGAAGAGTTCAGCAGCGATGAATATACAATGGCGCTTCTTGGAGTCTTGCCGTTAAGCGTACGCTTTGAAACAAAACGGGCCGCTGTTATAGGAATGGGCGCGGGCATGACCGCGCACTACATGCTTTACGATCCGGATATTCAGCAGCTTGACGTAGTAGAGATTGAACCCGCCATGGTAAAGCTTGCTAAAAGAATCGGCCCCAAGGTAGAGAATACCTTTAACGACCCGCGCTGCAACATTTACATAGAAGACGCTAAAACTTTTTTCTCCGCTCAAAACCGAACATACGATGTTATTGTCTCCGAACCGTCAAATCCCTGGGTAAGCGGGGTCTCAAGCCTGTTTTCAAAAGAGTTCTTTGATCACATACGCAATCATTTAAACGATAATGGAATTTTAGTTCAGTGGTTTCATAAATATGAAGCGGATATTACAATTTTAGTATCAATTCTCAAGGCGCTTGCCCAGTCTTTTCCTGTATACGAAATGTATACCGTAGGTTCAGACCTTCTGATAATCGCGGGCCCCGACAGCTCTACTGATATCAGCCTTAAAAGAGATGTTTTCGCGATAGCGCCTATGGCCGAAAACTTAGCAAAGATGGGTTTTTCGGGGTTGGATGATTTCAAGTTAATAAATTACGCGAATCAGGATTTTTTAAACGCGCTCATAAATACCTATGATACCCCCGCGAACAGCGATTATCACTCTTATGTAGACCTTTACGCGGCTGGAAAGCGCTTTATGGGCAGCCACATCAGTGAAATTGACCATATCAGAGATTTTATTATCCCTGTAAGAAGAATCGTCTTCGGCGACACAAGTTATATGAGCCTCAGTCCATCAAGACTGCTGCCGGATATTTATAATATGATAGAGATTCAAAACGCAAAGCTTCTCTCTCAGCAGCTTATAATAAGCGGCCGGGATGATGACAGCTCAAGAGAAAATATAAGCGGCTCGGTTTTTATTCTTGATTACACTTATGCCCGCCCGCACAAGGTTACCTTCTCGCAGATACAAAGCGCAATCATACAGATTTTACAAAAGACCCTGCCGTACCTAAGCGCCGATGAGATGAGAGAGGTTTGGGATGTGATTGAGATGAAAATCTCACGTTGGGATTTTTCTGATGATGAAATGGAATGGATCGACTATTTTAAGGCTCTTTGCGTCTATAACATACCGGAGATCCGGCGGCTCTCCATAGAGCTTTTGCCCGCGGATTCTATTTCCGATCATTACAGTAATCAGATGCTTATCACATCTCTCTTTGCCGCCTCTGCCGTGCTCAATGATACAACAAAGCTTGAGAGGATTTGGAACAAATATGATGAGAAAATGGATCCGCCCGCGGCTATCAGGGCGGCGAAAGCTTTTGTTGGGAGAGGTCAAAATATAAATAAATAAGAGATCCCCCGCTCAATAACCAGTGAATATAATCTATATCGGAAGTTTACACAAAAGTTGAGACTTTTTGAAAAAATATTGACAGTATCAACATATCATAAATAAATATTTTTTCATTTTCCAGACTCTTTACAAATATTTTGCTTTTTTCAGTGTTTTGAAAATTCTTTCAGTATCACCAACTTCATAATGTGGCCCAAAAGGCGGAATATTAATTAACTGGATTGCATGGCCGTTAATATTTATTCCAGATTCGATCCGCCGACATCTCACATTTAGAATAATAACGGATATCCAACACGCAAGCGCAATTAGTCCTATGAGCATTGTAAATAAGTCCATGCTTAATCCTTTTTAAGAAGATATTCTACTGCATCTTATTGCTTGGAATCTGTACAAACGGCAATGCGCCTCCGTTATATGCAGGAAGTGCGCCGTTCCATTTTTCAATTGCTTTTAGATTTACATACTCCTTGCCGCCCTGAGATTGGATTGCTTTCGTTTGGATTTCAATAGCCGTTGCCTCAGCTTGCGCATGGATAATACGTGTCTCTCCTTCTGTTTGGGCGCGGGTCTTTTCGTATAACGCTTTTTGCGCCAGCTGTTCGGCCACTTGTTTTTCTTCTATCGCCTTGTTATATTCGGGACTAAAATCAAAATCTGTTATCTGTACATCCCCCTCGTTCACAACTATGTAATATTCAGCCAACTGATTTTTTAATCTCTTTTGTATATCGTTTCTAACGTCTTCTCTTTTGGTTAATAATTCTTCTGCAACATATTGTGCCGACATTGCTTTAAAAGTCTCCTGCATTCGCGGAAATATGATTTTGTCTGAATAATTTAACCCGACCTTTTTGTATAACGAGTCAATTCTATCCGGATCTAAGCGAAAGTTGAGCGATAGTTTCCCCGAAACAGTCTGCATATTTTTAGATGCCGCTACTACGGGAACCTCCGCTTTTTGCGTTCGGGTACTGATTTTTTGTACAGTCTGAACAAACGGGATCCTAACATGCAGCCCTTCATCACGTATAGCGACAATTTCTCCGAACGTAAAAAGGATTGCTTTTTCTCCCGCCCTTACAATATAGAACGTACAATACGCCAACCCAACCAAAATGACGATTGCAGTTCCGATTATTATTCCGATTTTTGCAAACCCGGGTGATTCAGAAACATGATTTTGATTCATCTGAGGATTCCTTTGTTTAGTGTAAGTGGAATGGTAAGTGTTCATTTTTATGATTTCCTTTCTAACGCAGAATTTTCTTTTATTGAAGACAGGTCAAAATCTTTTCTATGTTCCTCTAAAAAAGATTGAAGGACTCTATTCATACAATTGTTTCAAGCGCTCTGTAATCTACTTGCAATGCTGCTTTAAGGAAAACTCTGGAATCTGATTTTTGAGCTTCTTCATTCAACTGTTTAAGATATTCTTCTTCAAGTATGTCTATATCCGAAGTTACCCTTGAGATTGTCCCTCTTCTTCAATCATGGTACGGCAAAAGATAGAAATTGCCCAATTACCCAGCCGGATTCGAGGATATAAACTCAACCGCTCTCTTAATTCTCCTTAAAACCGCCTCTTTACCCAAAGCTTCCATAAGCTCAAACAGCCCCGGCCCAAAACTTACCCCGCTTATCGCAAGCCTTACAGGATGGATAAGATCGCCAGTCTTAAGGTCTTGATTTTCAGCGATATTACGAAACAATTCTTCAAGTTTCTGATGAGCAAAATCTGACGCGGTTTCAAGTTCTTTCGTAAGGTAAGAAAGACGTTCCGCGGCTTGCGGCTTAAAGTTTTTCTTTACAGCCTTTTCTTCATATTCTGCAGGATCAACAAAGAAATATGAGGTGTTCTGCGCAAGCTCCGTTACGCGTTTTGAGCGGATTTTCATCATATCAATAATTTTAAGAAGATTAGAATCGGTTTCTGAGGAGCCGGCGCTGATCCACCCGCGCTCCTTCCATACAGGCATAACTTCTTTTATAAGTATTGACGAAGGCGCCTCCGCCATATAAAGCCCGTTCATCCACTCAAGTTTCTTTTCATCAAGTACGGCAGCTTTTGGCGATACATGTTCAAGAGAGAAAGCGGCTATGAGGTCTTCACGGCTCATCTTCTCCCTGTCGTCCCCCGGAGCCCAGCCAAGAAGCGCGAGAAAATTAAACAGCGCCTCAGGCAAAAAACCGCCGCGTTTATAATCCATCACCGAAGCGGCTCCCTTGCGCTTTGAGAGCTTGCCGCCATCGGGTGATAATATTACAGGCAAGTGAGCGAACGCGGGCGTTTTCCATCCAAACGCTTCATAAAGCAGAACGTGGCGCGGCGTAGAGGTTATCCATTCGTCTCCGCGCAGAACATGGGTAATTTTCATCTCATGATCATCCACCACATTTGCCATGTGGTAAGTTGGGAACTTATCGGTTTTTATCAATACCAAATCATCAAGAACGTCACTCTGGTACTCAATGCGTCCTCTTATAAGATCTTCAAAAATGACTGCGCGCCCCAAAGGAATTTTGAAGCGGATTACAAAAGGAACATTATCTTTTAAATTTCGCTCAATCTCTTCTGAAGACAGATCACGGCAGTAACGGTCGTAACCTGTGAGACCACCGCTCTTCTCCTGACTCTCCCTTAGTGCCGCGAGTCTCTCCGGTGTGCAGAAGCAGCGGTACGCATGCCCTGACTCTAACAGCTCATCAGCTCTTTTATTGTAGATGTTAATACGCTCCGACTGCACATAGGGCCCGCACTCACCCCCCTTTTGCGGCCCCTCATCCCAATCAAGACCAAGCCAGCGTAAACTGTCGTATATCTCATTGAGAGCGCCCTCAACAAAGCGGGTGCGGTCGGTATCTTCGATACGTAAAAGAAAACTGCCGCCCCAGCGCCTGGCGAACAGATAATTAAAAAGCGCGCTGCGCGCCCCGCCTATGTGGAGGTATCCTGTGGGTGAAGGGGCGAAACGCACACGTACCTTTTCCTGAATTTGCATCTATAGCTCTCCAAGTTTTCAGATTATTTACTATTTACCGGTTTTTCTGAATCTCGCACCAAACATACCATCCATGCCATGCTCAAAAGGGGTAATGCGCAAGCAGTTGTTGTTGTCAATAAACATAGCTGGAATGGCATCCGGAGGTGTCTCAAGAGTAAACTCGGGATGTTCCTTAAGAAACCACTCCACCTGCTGCTCATTTTCTTCCGGTTCCAAAGAACAGGTTGAGTAAACAAGCACTCCCCCCTCTTTGGTTAGTTTTGCCGCGGATGTAAGAAGGCCGCGCTGAATATTGTGCATCTTGTCTATGTCGCAGGCTGTGCGTACAAAACGTCCGTCGGGATGACGTTGCAGAACGCCTGTCGCGCTGCACGGCGCGTCAAGAAGCACCTTGTCAAAACTTACTTTAAAAGGCGCAGCCGCGCTGTCGCAGAGGAGCGGATGAATATTCACAAGATTAAGCTTACGGGCGGTATCGGAAACCATGCGCAGCCTGTTTATCGATTTATCACAGGCAAAAACAGAGCCTGACTCGCCCATTATCTCAGCCATAAGCGTGGATTTGCCGCCTGGAGCGCTGCACAGATCAACTACAGAATCGCGGGGCCGCACATCCATAAGCGCAACTGTCCATCCGCTTGAAGGCGCCTGTACCGTACAAAAACCGTTATGCAACAGGCGTAAATTCTCAGGATCAAGCGCTTTTCTCATTCTGTAATACAAATTGAGGTACCCTGCGGCCTGGTCACAGAGAGTGCGCACATCTGACTCAAACTGCTGACGTGATATATCGTGAATCTTGCGGCGCAGATAAATTGAGGGACGTTCATTGTTAAAGCTCAAAATCTTTTTTGTATTGCTGAGGCCGTAGCGGGAAAGCCACCTCTCTATCATCCATTTTGGGTGGGAATACTCAACTGAAAGATATGCGCAAAGATCAACTTTGGGGTCAGGCAGAGCTATAGCGCGCTTGTTTTTGATCACATTTCGCAGCACCGCGTTAACAAGACCGGAAGCCGCCTCAGTAGCGCGGTCCATTTTGGCGAGGTTCACCGATTCGTTTACGGCCGCATGATCGGGAACCCTGTCTAAAAAAATGATCTGATAGCTGCCGATCTGCAAAATGCGTCTCACAGTATCAAGCTTATGTTCGCCGACGATAAACTTATTTATCACATAATCAAGAAAAATCCTGTTGCGTATCACGCCGTAAACAAGCTCAAAAACAAAACGTCTGTCGCGGTATTCGATTCTTATATTGGAAAGAGCTCTGTCTGTCAACCGTTCCAGATCACCCGGTTTCGAATCGAAATCGGACAGTACTTTAAGCACAAATTCACGTGTATTCATTGACTTGGTTTGACGTGTATTCATTTTCGTCCGGCGCGTGTGCGTATTCATTGATTTGGTACGGCGTGTATTCATTTTAGTAATGTTCCTGAGGGAATAGCGGTTCCAAGCAAAAATGCGCGTACATCCATTGCGGAACGGCCTTCCGGTTTGACTTTTAAGATACGCAGGACACCCTCTCCGCACTGTACATCGATGTGATCACCCTGTGCGCTGATTATGGTACCTGGTTGACTTTCGGGCTTGCGCCCCGTATCACAACACGGGCAGCCCTCGCGGCTGCCCTCTTCATTCTTATATACGACACCCCATTCGATACCAATACGTTTTCCGTCAAGAAAAGCATATGTACCGGGAAAAGGTTTAAAAGCGCGGATCTTATTGAAAATATTTTGTGCCGGTAAGTTCCAGTCCACATGTCCCTCGGCTCTTTTAAGCTTGGGCGCGCGGGTCGCGGCGGATGAATCCTGAGCAAAAGGCGCCGATCTGCCATTTGCCAGATCATCCATAGCTTTTTGTAAAGTATCAGCCCCTATGCGGCTCAATCTTTCATAAAGCTGCGGCGTTGTTTCAAGTTCACCTACAGGCGCGTTAGCCTGAGCTATAATCTCCCCGGTATCAATCCCCTCATCTATCCGAAACACTGTAACTCCGGTTTCTCTCTCCCCCGCTTCAACCGCCCGGTGAATGGGCGCTGCGCCTCTAAAGCGGGGCAAAAGCGACGCGTGAATATTCACAGTGCCAAATGTTGGAATAGAATACACTTCCTCAGGAAGGATCCTGAAAGCAACTACTACAAAGAGATCCGGTTCCATTGATTTTAGTTTTTGAATAAATTCACCGTCAAGTAAATTCTCAGGCGTCAGCACGAGCTTACCAGAAGATTTGGCAAACTCCGCGATTGGTGAATCAATTCGTTTGAGACCGCGCCCCCTGGGCCGTGCCGGAGTACTCACCACAGCCGCGACTTCATGATGCGAAAGCAGCATCTCAAGCGCAGGAATTCCAAATTCCGCGGATCCCATAAATACGGTTTTCATCTTTTGTAAGCCTTTTTAAAAACAATGCAGAGATAAAATATATAATTGCGAGCCGGCATTTCTTGGTTTTTGCGCAATTATGTTTTACGTTTTGGCCGGTCTCATCTGCAAGAGGCTGTAAAAAACTTTTTAAAAGTGGAATGACTGTATTATTTACGTTTTTATCTTTTTTTAATTTCTACATCAGGTTCCCATAACGAAATTCCAACATCTTTTTTACTCCGTTCCCACGTTTTGAAATCTTCGAAAGTTTCAATTTTTTCATCAAAGGAGAGAAACAGGAAAGACCTTGTTCATATCCCGCGCCGTCAATATTCGCGCAAACCTGTACGCAAATTATCATTGCCAATCAACAAAAGCGGAGTTTTTTCATACCCCAAACACCTTCGTTCAAACCGGTTCCCGTAAATGAATCTTTATAAAGTTGGTTTTTCTGAAGTTAAACGGATTATAATATAATATGAGCGTAAAACGGGAGGTTAAAATTATCAAACAGCCTGTCTTATCAACGTACTGCGCGGCTTCCTGAGACTTGCGAGATTGAACGTTGTAAATTTACTGATCAGTACGGAAATAAAAAAGATGATACGACAGATATTTGTCGTATTACCGGTTATTTTAATATTTGGCTTACGCCTCGACAAACCAGGTTTGCATTCCGCGTTATAATTCCCGCATTTGTTTTTGGGTTGATTGAAAGATACATTTACAGGCTCCAAATATGGAGGTTCGATACCGGAAGTTATAATAATGTTTAGAATTTTTGAAATCACTTTAAATTCACGCTTAAACAATATTGCGTGCAATAAACCTGTATGTTTTTTAATGAATATAAATTTATAACTTGTCATCCGCTTCCTGTTGACATTGCAGCTCGGCATGATTTATTTTGTGTGCAGGTATACATTAGTAATAGTACATTTTGAAGGGCGCATGGCTCAGTTGGTTAGAGCGCCGCGTTCACATCGCGGAGGCCGCTGGTTCGAGTCCGGCTGCGCCCAGGTTCCGGATTGCCGGCAGAGCGCTTGTCTGCCAGAAGTATCAAAATAATTTACGAACATACGCTTCAGGTTGATATATGAAATTTTCTTTTGTCAGATTTACAATGTTGTTTTCGCTCAGTGTTTCCGCTATTCTAACTTTAAATATTCAAGCAGCCGCTCAGTCAGGCTGCGTTACTTTTGAGTCGCCGCTTTCGGGAATGGTATTTTCCACCCCCAGCTGTACGGTTTCTCTTAGAGTTAACTGCGCTAATGTCGTTAAAGTGGAACTTCAGGCGCGTTATTTTCAGGAAGATAACGAGGAGCCTGTTATTGTGTCTTTGGGCACCATCACACGCCCTCCTTACAAACTGATCTGGAATACGCGCAACCTTCCCAATCAGCTTTTTACCGGAATCGGGATACTTGCGGAAGCTACGTTGTCCAATAAGGAGATTCAAATCGCCCGTCAAGAGGGAATTTTCTTTACACATAATCCGATTAACCGTAAAGTAATCCCAACCCGCTACTCAATATCCGCTCCTGATATTAATAAAACAGAGGTTAAAGGCCAGAAGTTTGGCATCTACGACAGCCAGAAATCCGGCCGGGCAAATTTCGCATGGAATGAGAAAGAATTTATAGTTCGCGTTTCAATAAAAGATCCCAGTTTCTACAGCAGCCAGCCGGGCAGGCGGATCGCCGACGCAGGGCTTGAGATCATGATTGATCCCGCGCGCAGAAAAGGCGCTCATCCCGCAGACAGCACACTGTTTTTTATCGTGCCGCTCTCAGGCAGTCCCTATAAAATCAATTATGGCGCTGAAGTTTCCGGCGGAACGTTCAAGCTGCTGCCAACCTCCTCAAAAATCAATTTTAATCACAGCGTTGAGCTGCGGGAATTTAAAGGATATGACCTTCAGCTGTCAATTCCAAGAGAGGTTTTCGGCAAATCACTGCCGGATACTATAGGCTGCAACCTGATACTCAGGCTTCTTGATGAAGAGGGACAGGTACAAAAGGTCTCCTTAGTTGGCGGAAGCGCGTACGAAATGTACAGCCCGATTTTCTGGGCTGACTGCGTCAGGCTCCCCAAACCGCTGCTTATGAACGGCGCGCTGCAGTGGCTGCTGTTTTTCTTTGTGGGATTAGCGCTGTCTCTGGCTGCCTATATGTTTATCTCAAAGATGCGTAAACCTCAGCATTTGTCAAACTTTGAGCGCTCAGAAGAGGAGCGGAAACTCTTCGAGCGGATTAAAAATATCATTGATCAGGACATTATAAAAAAAGATTTAGACATAAACTATATGGCTCAGAGAAGCGGTTTGCCTGTCACAAAACTCAACAATCTGATAAAACGCTGCACAGGGCTTACCTTTAGCAATTACCTTCTCTTCTGCCGCGCCGAACTGGCTAAAGAGCGCTTGCGCTCCTCCCGCTCAAGCGAGAAATCAATCGCTGATCTGTGCGGCTTCTCAAGCGCCGTGGAGATGGAAAAATGTTTTGTCAAATTCTACCGTACTACGCCGTACAAGTTTCGGATGGATCAGCAGGTTGCGTAGCGACTAAACAGTGACTAACGGTTAGTTAAAAACAGGGAACAAAATGTTATTATATGTCAGAGAACACAGCTGCTAAATAACCGCTAATCAATATTATTTGACCAGTAATGTCCGTTGCTGACAAACGTAATAGTTCCATCCAGATATGTAAACAACAAATCCGTTCCGCCTATTATTAAATGGTTGAGCATCTCTTGCGAAGGGTGGCCATAGTTGTTTTGTCTCGCGCATGAGATAACCGCTGTCCGGGCCGAAGTATATGAAAAAAAGAGCTGATTTACAGATCCAGCGCTTCCGTGATGCGGAGCTACAAGTATCTGGCTAGCCAGACCGTAACCGCTCTGAGCCGCAATTGTCATCATTGCGGTAGAATCTATATCGGAGGTGATAAGGCCGCGGCAGTGTCCATGCCTGAGTGAAAAAACTAAACTATATCGATTTCTCAGCGACCCATCAAGAGGAAGATCAAGTTCGATCTCCTTTGGAGGCCACAGGCAGATTATCTCTACATCACTAAGGGTCCGCATGGTATCGCCTTTAGCGTAAATTTCGAATCTCACCCGTGAAGCCCAAACGCCGGCTGCCGCTCTTATTTTGACTGTATCCTCAAAAGGCGATACCGCGACTACTCCATTCCATTTTATACTGTGGTCAAGGTATTGAAGTCCGCCGAGATGATCCGCGTCAGAGTGAGAAATTACTATTGACACTATATCCGGTTTCCCAAGTTTTTCATACACACCGCGCCAGGCGCTGTATTGGTTAGGCAGCCCCATATCCCACAGCACCGCCCTGCCGTCCTTTACCCCAAACTGGGCAAGCCCCTGCCCCACATCCGCAACGCTGAATGTAAAGCTATCCGCCTCATCAAACGGCTGAGTACACAAGCATAACATAAGTAAGAGAGCATGTAAGGGCGTGGCGCGCAACGCCCTTTTCCCATACCCTCCCTGATATCTTCTTGCATACAACGCCCTTTTCTTATATCCTCCTCCCTGATATCTTCTTGAATACAACACCCTTTCCCCGTATCTCATTGCCTGATGTCCCCTTGCATACAACTCCTTTTTTCCATACACATATACACAGAAACCTAACCTGAAAAACTTAAAAAGTAAAGCTTGAAGAACCTTTGAGATAAACATTATCGTCTCCTTTCACGCCAAACGGTATCTCAACAGCGATATTAGTCCATGTTTTCTTATACAAATGAAGCTCATTTTTTAAACCAATCCAAAGTTGACGTTCTTCTAACGAATACCTGCCGCGGATAAACGGAGTAATTATCATGTTTGGCAGCATGGACGATTGTAAGTCAAGGGAATAAGAGGCGCGCGGACGCTTGTAAGATCCGTATGTCCGTTCGCCCGCGGCCCGTATTCCCAAAGGGTAAGGTGTTTGCAAATATAGCGACAGGCCGCTTGTGTGAAAAACGGAATCAATTTCAGAAGTAAATATTTTGGAACTGTGTCCGGCTGTAAAATCAACCATCTCAAAACGCGCCCGGAGCTTCGCTCCGCCATAAACTCTCCGAACAACACCGCCGCTTTCCGTGAAATCAATCTCAGGGGTAAGTTTTGCTTTGCTCATCAGAGGAACCGCCATCTTTAGACTATGTTTTTGTATTTCACAAAACTCTTTTTCACCGATCTCAGCTAATGTCAATCGCCTTATTCTGCTCATCGGGGAGGTAAACTCAGAGGAAAATCTTAACAGATGATATTCAGCTGACGATCCCTTAACGCGATAACTAAGGCGAAATGACAGGGGCATATTGAAGCTCTCCCGCTCAAGGGGCATACCTGTCTCAAACACAGCTTTCCATACCTTAGTTTTGTATTCACTGTAAAAATGGGCGGTATTTATGGATAACGGGATTGAATCATCCGCTTTAAAGCCTGTAAGCCCAACGTATACTCTAAGACCGCGTCCCGCGTTAATATTTATACCGCCTCCGGCTCCTTTTTCGTTTGGACGAATGTGATAAAACGCGCCAGCTCCAAGTACAGACGCGCCGGCCGTAAGACCGTTCATTTCAACTGTAAATCCATTCCAGCTGCGGCTGCCTCCGTAAAGCCAGTTTGACAGGACGGATTCGTTCTCATCCGTAAGCGGCTGAAAAACACCGAAAAAAAGTTCCCCCGGAACCGGCTGTTTAAAATTGCCAAGGCTCGCGTTTACATTTTGGGTAATAATGTGTGCGCTGCGGTTCTGCCATAACGCTCCCGTATCGCTGAGATGCATACTCCCGTCCGTAGTTATAAATGCGGATTTTTGACGAAATCTTACCCGCTGCCCCTTCGGTTCGTCAACAGGTGATTTGTTTATGCCGAATATGATCTCTCCGTTTGAAGAGTGTGAAGAGAGCGAAACATTAAACCTGAGTATAGGCTCAAAAGCAGTTAAGAATGGGAAATCATTAAAAAGCCGTTGAATTTGTCTATTATCAAACGGTTGGTAAACCTCAAGCTGCCGCGTATCGGGTATAAGCTCCTTCAGCTCGGGAAAAATAGGCGCAAGCAAGCTAAGTTCTCCCTGAGGAACAGAGACAGGCAGCGCGTAATAAACAAGCAGCTGTTCGTACTGAAAAGAATCAATAAGCTCCTCTTCAAGAAGCGCGGACAGATCAAGTTCGCTTACGGGAAGCTCAAAAGACAGAGCCGAAGCATATGAACAGCAGAACAAAATCAACAAAAAAACAAACTTGCCGAAAAGGAAACACCTTTTGGAATGTTGTCTGAATAAACCGGTAGTATATGTTTCTTTGAGCTGAAACATGTATATTATCAAATCCGGGTTAATAAAACGATGTATAATGTACAATGTATAATATGTAAATAAAAACAATGGGAAAAGCGGTTCGCCGGGTAATCCCTTACGCCCGTTCAAATTGATACATAATGATGAGAAATTCGCCGGAAATTTGTGATAGAAATATAGCGAGTGCGAATGGTGCCTTTAAACTATAAAAAAGTGATGGAAATGATAATAATGTAAGAAAAACTACGTTCGTATCGTATATACAATGATAAAATAAAAGGGTAAAAATTAAAATACACCATGCAGACGGTAAAAACCAGTAATATAATACAAAATTTATGATAAAGCGCGTTTGTTTGATATCATTGTTACTATCAGCCCGACTTTTACATTTTCCCATGTATTGTCCGTATCAAAGCTTTTGCCATAACATATTTTTGTAATATTTAACATTTTGCTTGCTGTTATGCTAATGTTATGCTATATTGTATATTGTGGTGTAACTATGATCAAAAAAGATAATCGGCTAGATTCTCAAGGCAGACCTCGCACTCAGATACGTGTTGTTGAAGGATACCGTGTTGGTCCGGGACTGCCTACGAAACAAAGAACGATAAAAGATTTTGGCATCCTTGAGGATCAAGAAGATCCGCAAGCCTTTATGGAAATGGTAAAGCAGTTCAACGCTGCTTACAAATCGGCTAAAGTCCCATTGCGAATTGAAGCTCATCCTTTTGCTAAGATGTACAGCAAAGAGAACCGTAGATATAATTATGGTTATAAGTTTTTTGCTGCTGTTTACGACATGCTCAAAATAGATGGTTTTGTAAAAAGCTATTTAGAAGAACATGGTTTTGCCGGTAAATACTCAGTTGCAAAGATTTTAAAGTTTCTTGTGATACTCAGGCTGCTTTCTCCGGACTCAAAGCGCGCCACATTTCAGATGAAAGAGGTTTTTTACTCAATGGATACAGATTTCAGCTTGCAGGATATTTACAGATCGCTTGACAAGATCTCTGATTTTGAAGTTGAGTTGCAACGGCATTTGAATGAGCAAGTAAAAGAGACAGTAGGACGTGACTTGTCCCACGCTTTTTATGATGTGACCAATTACTTTTTTGATATAGACTTTTGCGACAGCGGCGAAGATGGTTTACGTAAACACGGAGTATCTAAAGAACACAGAGTTGCACCTATTGCCGCAATGGGTCTATTTACAGACAGTAACGGATTACCCGTCAGCATGTCCATTTTTCCCGGCAACACAAGTGATACTCTTACACTTCAACCGACTATCAAAGAGATCAAACAGTCTTACGGACTTGGTCGAATAGTGGTTGTGGGGGATAAGGGAATAAACTCATCTAAAAACATTGACGCTATTTCTAATCAGGGAGACGGTTTTGTTTTTTCGCAAGTCTTGAAAGGCAAAAAAGGACAGCGTTACAGCTCAAAACTCTTTGATGATACCGATTGGACTGTAAGAGAAAATGGCGCCTATAAATACAAACTGTTTGAAGAGGAGTACAAAGGTAAGGATAGTGATGGGAAACCTGTAACCCGCAAACGCAAAGTACTGCTTTACTGGAGTAAAAGCGAGGATGATATCGCCAAGCGTCGGCGCATGGAAAAACTCGAAAGAACGCGCCATTATATTAAAAATAGTGCCTGCCAGATTAAAAACGGTGTAGAGAAGTACACAAAAGAAGATATCATTGATAAAGAAACCGGAGAGATTCTTGAGGATATTTTAAAACATCGGACAATAGACACAGAAAAAGCAGAGCATGATGCAATGTACGATGGATATTTTTCTATTATCACAAGTGAGCTATCCTATGACGAACGAAAAATACGACAAGTGTATGGCGGCTTATGGAAAATAGAACAGTCCTTTCGCATAATGAAATCAGACTTGTACGCAAGACCTGTATTTGTCAGCAAAAACAATCATATCAGAGCGCATTTTCTGATTTGTTTTGTCGCGCTGCTTATCATTAGGATTATTCAGCAGCGTATGGGAAAAAAGGCTTTATCTGCCGAGAGAATCTCACGGGCATTAAACTCTGCCGTATGCAATGTATTCACTGGAGGCATAGTTCATCTTGCAGATGTGGGCGGCGCAATAGCATTTAAAAAAAGAACTGACAAAACAGGTAAGATCGTAGATACGCTTGAATATTCTAATGAAGATCAAATCGCCCAGGACTATAAATCCATTCAGGAATTATTTGGAACCAATTGCTATAACGCCTATCTAAGACTGGAAGTGTTTAACTCATTCTTAAAAAAAATAACGTTAGCATAACTTTATTGGTAACAAAAAAATGTTTGTAATATCAATAAAATAAACATGTTAGAGACGTTTTC
>JAIRVB010000030.1 GCA_031254105.1 Chitinispirillales bacterium | reverse complement strand
TTCCATTCTGTCAAAAGCATATTTGTAACCTCACTTCCGTGGTTGTTCAGGAACGTTTTTAATATATTTTTGTCAATACACTCTTTTACTGCCTGTGTTACCGCATCGGCTAAATTATTTGTTTCCTCTTTATACCTGCGAACCGTATCTATAAATATTTCATACTCGCTCAGGGTTCGGCTCTTTTGGGCAATATGCACATTGCGCCCATTATTAATATTATACACTTTCACCAAAAGTTCAAGCTCTATCGGATTTTTTTCTCCACATTCGGCGAACATATCCGACAGCTTTAAAACCTGTTCATCCGGATACTCATCTTTACCGTTATAAGCTACAATAAATTCTGGCCGCGCAATATCTATTCTGTTTATGCGGTATAAGTTCTTATTCTCACAAATTTTCTCGTATACACGCGCAATATAAAGCAGCATCCGCAAAGGAATGTTTTCGTTGATAGTGGACTGGTGCTCTATAAGAACAACTATTTTTCCATCTATCACAAACGAAATATCATTCACCTGCTCCATAAACAGTACGTTTCTGAGTGTAGTTATCTGCACTTCTGTATCAGGCCCGTAATTAGTATCTAAAAAAGCGTTACACAATTCAATCAGCTTATCTTTTTCGCTGAAAAGTAGTGTAAAAACACTATCTTTGTACTCTCTGTTTGTCCTTGTATCGTTATTCATAATCTCCCTTTTAATAAAGATGTACTGCAATTTTTATACAACTAAGATACGTTCCGCCACCACACTGTAGGGCGCCCCTCGCGGGCGCCCGTCATATTTCACCATCGAAAAGCTCATAAACAAAATCCTCAGCGCACTCCGTGCGTAAGTTTATAACCCGTACTTTGCCATTGTCATAAAGAATCGCGGCGGCCATCTTCATATGGTGGCTATCCCCTAAATTCTCAAAACGTTTCTGCCTAAAACGTTTTTGTAGTAGTTTTTCGAAATCGCATGTGATCGTTCGGGTTCCAGCAGCGGCATAGCTTGAGCTGCCCAATACCATACCTAAAATCTGCGCTTCGAACAGGTTAAATATATGGGGTTCGCTTTCATCAATTAAATGCGTGCATTGGCCGCCTTCAAATTGGATCTCAATACCCGTTTCAAAATCCTGCGGTAAATTGAGCTTTTTATATTCGGTTTGCGCATATCGGACAATTTTGTTCTCCATTACCATTAGCCTATCAGACATATTAGACATTTGGGCGCTCCTTTACTGTGTTTTTGGGACTCACTGGTTATTTATGATTATAACTATCAATAACGCCTTTTCTGTTGCGAATCACCCTAAAATAGAAAAATGCGAAAGCAATTCACAACTTCACACTTGCGCTCACAGACATTCCATGCAGGTTAAAGATAAATTTGGTATATTTTTTGCGCTTGTATTATTGAAATTTGCTTTTATTGACATTTTAGGTATTGATTTTTTCGATAGAATTGGTTATATTATTAATGTAAACGTTTGGATTGGACGGCGCCTCATTTTGAGGATCGGGCATTGTTGCCCTAAGCTGTCGGGAGTCGGTGACTTCTCCACAATCCAAACGCTTATTTTTTGCTTTCTCTTCATTCCAAACGTACAATGTGTGAATTTTTAATGTAGAATCGTTTATGACCGCATGTACCGTGTGAACGCATCCATCTGCGTATTCCTTTGAAACTACTATCGTATCATATCCCTGTCCTTTGGTTTTTCCTCCGCAATTAATATGATCAGGATCTGTTAAAACATCCGGAATCAAAGCGACAATTTCTTCGGTTACAGGAATCTGCCCATCGGCCAATTCTTTCGCAATATTTTTACCATGCCGATAATAAATGTGTTTCATATCATCAATTGTTATCGTTTGTCTTGTAACATTTTTTCCATATATGTCAAACACAGCATTTTTAACTTTTTCTGATATTTCGCCTATACATATTGAATGCTTACCATTTAATTTTCTTCTTCCGCTGACTACTTTTGCCCAGAAAGTTTTTAATCTCGCGCTTATACCTTCAGGCACAGCTTGCGCAGCATCTTTCATAGTAAGCAGACTAAACGAAGTTTTATTATTATCGGTCAAATGACGTGCCCCTATTCGCGCCGTTTTACTAAACAACCCGCAAATAATGCCTTAGGCTTTTTAATCATTTACAAACTCTCGAAAGTGAAATTTCATTGACACTATCTAAAATATAAAAATGAAAATATAAAGAGACAGGAGATGAAAAACGTGGAACTATAAAATTTTGCAGTTTCAGCTAAAAAAATAAAAGGGCGAGAGTTACCCCCCACCCTTAATGTTTTCACAACGGAATAATCCTTATTGTGAATTGCTTTCGCATTGTTTATAATATAATAATATCCCGCGGTAAAGTCAAAAAAGTTCTAACTGCATTGGCGGCTGTAATTCTTTGGCGTTGGTTTTTTTGTGATTCCTGGGCAGCTTTTTGCCGTAAAAAACTTCCATCCTTTCAAACTGTTTGTCTGTGAAATTTACAATACTGATTTTACCCATTTCAGGCATGAACGATTTTACTCTGTTAGCGTGAACCTCCAAATTTTCTTTGCTTGAGCAATGACGAAAATATACAGAGAACTGAAACATATTAAAGCCGTCTTCAATTAAGTTTTTACGGAATTTTGAATGATTTTTTCGTTGGATTTTTGTTTCTGTCGGTAAATCGTAAAACACGAAAATCCACATAACCCTATACTGACTTATCGCGCTTAGGTTCATGTTTTATCTCCGGGTAAAGTATTTTACGCTTTTTACCTTCAAAGCAAGCGCAAAGCGAAGCTGTTGTGCGGGTAAGAGCCACTAATAACGGACTTTTTTCTTTCTTGAAAAAGCAGTCGCATTGCAGAACCAACAGTAATTTTTGTTTGATTCCCCTGTTTATCTCCTGTAAACTATCAATGGAATTTTCCTGTAAGATTTCTAAAACCGCCAAATCAACAAAGGGGCGGAACGGCTCCATAATGTCATCGGCAAGGCAATATGCGTTATACTGATTCCTGTGAAAAATTCCAAGCGTTGGCAAAAGTCCCGAACCTGTCAATGCTCTTGCCACAGCCGCGCGCATAACCGCGTAACCGTAGTCAAGCATATTGTTGACTACACCACCGATTGTAAAGATACGTGAAAAATTCTCAACATAATCAGAAAACACTAAATTCCAGTACCAAATTGCCGCCTGCGCTTCGTAGTTTCCGCTGTCGCCGGGCTTTACGTTTTTTGCTAAATGATCAAGCCGCCTGCTGTCTTTTCCGGCAATTTTCAAAACAGCCGCCTGATTTTGAATCTTTGCTTTAACCGTTTGCTGCCATAAATTCTTTTTTAGTACTTCGGTTGCAGAAATCTGACTTTTAAATTTTTGACTTTGTAAAGTATTCCCATCTAAGTTAAACAGCATCCCAACAGGCAGATGCTTTTCGTTGCAGTGAATTACGGCAGCGTTATTTTGCAAAAGTTTTATAACGGCATTTTGTGTTATTGTGATCTGCGGATTGTCTAAAATGACAACGCCGATGTCCTCGATTGGGCGGGAAATTTCCCGCCCATCTGATGTCTTTATTATTAATTGCTCGTTTTTTGCGCTTAGATATGCGGGGTTGTCGAAACAGAGGGTCTGTTTTATCATTTAGTACTCACCAACCGATACAATTTGGCCGATGTGATCGATGCGAACTTTGACAATGTTTGCAATCGGTGGAAGACTTTGAATGAAGTTATAAGCTATTTTAGATAATTGCTTTTTGTTTTTCAAATCATCACCCGTTATTGCTTTTGTTTCCAAATGGTGATTAAAAAGATAGTTTTTTGAAGATATTTTCTGCACCCTAAACAAATTCTGACTAATCAAAGCGTAATTGTCAGAATTAAGTAAATCAGTATCTTTCGGATTAAAACCCGTCTCCTCATTCGGAAACACAAAATATTCGTTCTGTTTCATACTAAAAAGGAACTGCCAGTCATCCTCTTTTTTGTAACTTTTATCAATAATCGGCAAACCCTTGTTCCGACGTTCAACCGCTTCAAAAAATGATATAACTTTTTCCTGTAAATTGCCTTCCGCATCACGGTAAACAGCTACATGGTGGTTATTTCCGGTATTTACAAAATCAACAGACTGCTTACTGCCGTTTTCATCTAAAATAAAATTGCCATCCTTATCACGCTTATGATGCAAACTTTCGGCATTACTGACTCCGGAAATCGTTACACGTTTTATTGAGATTCCCTTCTTTTCATTTAGCCAAATCGGTTTTTCGTCAATATTTGCGAATGCTTTTTTTGCATCACCGCCGAATTCCTGCAGCCGTTTGTTCAATATCAGTTTAACCTTATCATCAATCACCTTGTCAATATTCAAATCATGAGATACTTGTTTACGGATAGTATAAACGGTTTCAAATGAAGACGTTTTCACCTTTTCCGGTACTTGCTGCGTGTGCAATTCGTCCAGCCAAACCGGATTTTTACTCAAACTATTTTTCCCGGTAAATGCTTTCTTCGGGTCATTTCCGTTTTCACGCAACCGTCTCAACAGGGCTTCTCTGTACGCAGGTTTTGTTACTGTCAAAATTTTGATTTCATCGAATTTTGCATTTACAGGCTCTTCATTGATTACGATTTTTTTACAGCTGCCGTAAACCGTTTCCAAATGTAACTGCCCGCGCGGTGTTTGCTGAACCTTTTTCTTTGTTCCGCCAGATTTTTGCGTAGTATTTACATTTTGCGTAACAACTTTATTTTTTGCCTTTATGGAAATCAGTGTATTTTCTAAATATTTTTTGACTTCGCTTCTAAATTCATCTAAAACAAAAGGTGGTTTGAACAACAATTTGTTTTTGTCATTACGATAAAGTTCGTTCTGCTCAATTCCATAAGTAGTTGAGCTTTTATCATTTCTTGCATTTAAACTATTTAGATATTGAACTATATTTCGTTTTGTAAATGCGACAGTCAAAGCGTCCATTGCATGATGTCGGTGATCGTTACGCTTTGTCCAATCTTTAATACGTTTCAGTTTTTTGCCATCGCGATTTTCTTCGTAGTAGGTCAGTCCGAGTGTGTTATATTTATCCCAATTCAATTCTTGCATTACATCCACTAACTGCCAATCTTCGCGCAACCGGTCTGTAATTGAACCGGTCGTACAAACAACGGATTCTTTTACCAAATCCTCAAGCATTTCTTTGGCTTTTTTGGTAATATACTGAGTGTTTGCTAAATCACGATTGATAAAGCCGTCGGGAATCTTATCTTCGCTCATTTTGAGTTTATTGTATTTAGCACGAGTAATTTTCCCATCCTTGTACAATTTTTCGATTCTTTTCAGATACGAATCAAGAGAATTATCATTTTCGCTTTCGCCATATTTTTCTTTTACAAAATCGTGCGCAGTCCGGCTTCCTTTTTCAATATTTATATCCTTTAATTCTAATGTTTTATTTGAAAAAGAATCGTCAAACAATCGGGATTGCGGAATGATATGTTCAACATCAAATTTTCCGCTAAATAAATCTTCCTGCGAAATGTAAGTGTTGGAGTATAGTGTCTTATATCCGTTGTCTTTCAATTCTTCGTAAAGTTTGTAGCGAATTATGTCTGCACGGCTTATATATGGAAGATTAAAGGGCGCTTTTGATAAAACTTTTTCTTTATAGTGTTCGTGCAATTTTGTTGTATCGGCTATGGATTTTGTTAATTCTTCACGCTGTTTTGCGGTTTTCTTCAGTTCCCGCGCCAATTCGATACGTATTTCATCAGGCTTTCCATAGGCATCAATAATTCCATTGACTACATGAACCATCTGATTAAGAATTTTTTCAACCACAGGATTGCGTAAAGAATTTTTGGGGAGAACTTTCAACTTATCTTTCAATACTTTGTTTTCAATTTCCTCCTTAGTCAACGATGACTTCGAATGCCTGTAACCGGCAAGTTCACAAGCTTTATCATACTGTTTACCTTGCTCTAAATACGGCAATATCTTTTTTATCGCCTTTGAACTTAAAGAACCATAATCGTCACTAAGCGTTATATTTGACAGTTTTTTAGCTATATCTTCTGAACAACCATATTTGAGGATTAGTTTTTTTGAAAGGTCATCATTTTCACCCTCCCAGGAATAAAGCAAATGCCAGAGCTCATTTAATTTTTCATTCGTTAAGGTCTCACATAAAACCTCACAAATTTTTGCTCTGGTTCTATTGCCCTCTATTTTCTCTTTGTAATTCAGCAGTTCATAATTTTTTGCTTTCTTTTCAAATAATGTTTCCAATGCTTCCTTTGGTGTTAATTTTTCTGCGATTTGTAATTTTGCGAATAGTTTTTTCTTTTCGTCCAAATCAAGCGCCATTACCTCGCCTGTACTTTTATCGGCAATTTCAATATTGTTTAAAACCTGCCAGATTTTGAACTCCTGAAATAGAGGGGATGAACGAGGAGCAACACGGTTTCCTGTTGTTACGGTTTTCTTTTTCCCCTCAACTTCCACTTCTATTCGCCTGCTTTCAAATTCGCAAAAACTGATCAAACCTTTTTGACTTTTCAGGCGACGCTGGTAGAAAATTACCACATCACGAATTTCATGTTTTAACTCATCGGTTAGTTCCTTATGAAATTTCGCTTGCGTTTCCCAAATTCTGTTAAACTCGTCTAAATAATCCTGACGGTAAAAAATCATATTTTTCAAGCTTGCATTGGGATTTTTATCTAAAATATCCATTTGATATTGACCAACTGTCAATCTTTTGAAAAACAGTTCTTTACTTTTATCACTGATATTTCCCAAATAGCCGCTCGAACCGCTGATTTGAGCATTAACTTTTTGTAAAACGACAGCTAAACTTTCCAAATACATTTTTTCTGCAAGAGCTTTAACACGCCAGATATAATTCTCTTTCTTCTGTTCATCGCCCTTGGTTTCCCGCGCTACACCAACTATGTCAAACGGCTCTTTGCAAATCGCCCAAGTTGCTTTTTCATTTTTTCCTTTTAAATTATCTTTAAGTTTATCAGTAAGAATTTCAGGATAAAATTCTTTTTGCTTTGTCCAAATTCTATCAAATTCAGTCTGTAAATCAGAACGGTAAAAATCATCAGGAAGACTTTTTTTCCCATTTTCTAACAGTTGTAAACAATACTGTCCGGGTGTGAGTTTATCATGGGACAATTTTTTAGCAATCTCCATCCCATCAATTAAAGCTCCATCTTCTTCTTTATTTTTTCCCTTGCGGCTGCTTTTGTAGCCGCGCTTTTTATTAATCATCAGCAATACGCGTGCAAACTGCTCTAATGATATTTCTTCTGTAGCGGCTTTGGCTCTCAACCGATATGTTTCAAATGTTGTACGGTTGCCATTTTCTGATAGAACCGTTTCATCCGAAATGAAATCTCGTTTTTTTAAAATTTCAATCAAATTTGCGCGACGGAGTTTATATCTTTGCAGATTTCGGCGCATACTGCGTTTGAGAGTACGGTCAGCATTGGTGGTAATGCTCTTTCCTTTTTCAAAGTTCTGCTGCTCATCAACAGTCAGCGGATTTACCCGTACGCCAAGCTTGACGATTGATGATTTTTCATTACTGTTTTCAGCCTCATTGATCAACGCCCACCCAATACTATTAGTCCCCAAATCCAATCCTAATATTTTTTTCATAACTACCGGCCTCACTTCCTGATGAATATCCGCAAAAAATACTCAATATATATTTACAAAGTAAATAACCGTATCGATTCTAAAAAAGGTACTTTTATATAGAATATAAGTTTTACTCAATACATTTACAATATTTACTCAATAAAATTGCAAGGATTACTCAGACAGGCTGAAACTTTTACTCAATACAAAACTTTTCTCCACATCTCAAAACAGATGTTCAATTTTCCCCGCGATAAACTCCTGCCATGGAATCCCAGCTTTGCCTATTATTAATATCATGGCATCCGGAAACCGCTCTTTGAATTTCGCGAAGCTCTTTATTTTGGTGGTTCCGCTTTTTACCTTCATAGCGAGTATTTTTCCTTTATATTGAAAAATAAAATCGACCTCGTAGGTATTACGCCCTTCTGTTTTTCTCCAATATACGAAAAAAATCCCACCTTCATACCGTCATTTATTACTTTAAATTAATGAGAAAATAACCACCCTTTAAACTATCAAATTCAGCAGCAAAATCAAGATGAAAAAAAGCATGCACCTGCGCTTACTTACAGTTCTGATTGTGCCATTGCTGCCTTTTTTGGCTTTGTCACCAAAAACGTCTGACATTTGCCATAAAACAGGCTTAAGCGTCTACGCTCAGAAAAGCCTTCTGACTCAGGAATATGTTGACACAACCGTTATGCGCGCTCTCTATATCCTCAATGAAGCGCAAACATTTTCGGGGATGAACAATAAGCAAAATGACGCTATTATTCAGGCGAAGCAGGTTCTTAACAGATTAAAACAGCAGGCAAAAGGCGACCCCAACGAAAAATACGCGCTGTGGAAAATAAGCGAGGTTGAATATCAGATTAACTTTGAGGAAGAAGAGGTTCGCCGTATCGCCGATGAGAAACGAGTACTTACCGCGAATCAGCTTGTGATTCAGTATAACTCGGAAGTCGGTAAGACGCGCCCTGATTTCGCGACACTCAGAGGTCTTTTCAGAAGAATGTCTGAGGTAGATACACGCCAGGCTAATAACTTGGCTGATTCATATAATAAGCGCTACAGACAGATCTCACGGGAAGCGATGGTTTCTCTTGAAAAGGCGCTTGTGGCTAATGACGCGGACTTAGCCAAACGGGAACTTGAGTATTGCGAGAAGAATAAATTCTATCTGATGATAAGTGACTCACGCCTGTCAAGACTCAGAGAACGGTTCGAAAAACTGCAAAACGCTCATAATGAAGTTCCGCGTATTGAGGCTGAACTTAGCTCTGGAGAGAGAGCCGCGTTTGAGTTCAGACTTTCTGAAAGCCGCGCAAGTCTTATTATGGCGCGTAACCGTATAAGTGAAATTCAGAGTTTTCTGCCTCAAAAAGACGCAAGCGCTTTGTCGGCAAGGGTAAACCGCGCTCTGCGCGCTCTTGACAGCCGTGAAGACTCGCTTGTTAGAGTCGCAATGTCGGTATTAGAAAAACAGGGGCCTGACGCGGCGAGTGAATATCTGCATGATGTTCTGCAGAAGAGAATGAATATGTCAAACGACCGCACCTCTTTTGTCGATCAGGCGATACTGCGTTCAAGGCCGGAGAAGGCTGCCGCAAATCAACCAAAAATTGTTGAGGACTACGCGTCAAACGAACCTGACAGATACGAGATGCTCACAGAAATGCAGGAAAAAGCGCGAAAAAGGGCGCAGGACAGAGCCGACAGCATAAGGGCGGTTCATGAAAAAGTTCAAAAAATCAGCCTTGATATCTATACGCTCCTTGAGCAAAACAGGTTCAGAGAGGCATCGCAGCTTCTTGCGAGAGAGAAACTTTTTTTATCTTCAGTAATGGCTCCAAGCGCTTTTGAGATGCTTGAGCTCACCGTAACGCAAAGCGCCGCAAGCGCTCAGCAGAGCGCAAGACCGGCGCAAACCGCAAGAACAAACTCCGGCAAAGTTGACAAAAACCGTCAGAGAGCGGATGAAATTTCAAAACGCATTTATACACTTATTGAAAACAACAAGATAAAAGAAGCATATAACGGTTTTGAGAAAAACAAAAAACCGCTAAAAAAGCACATGGACAGGGACGCGTTTAAGATGCTTGAGATTACTGTTACGCAATCTTATAACGCCATTTCAAATTAATGCGGAAATAATAATGCGTAATGCAAAAATTAGAAACAACAAAATAAAATACGCAAAGCATGTTTATATCGGTAAATCCAATGCTATAGGTTTTATTTATGCATTTCGCATTATTATTTTCGCATTATATTAAAGCGAAGGAACATTTATGAAAGAACAGATAGCAGACGCGCTCGCGGCTGAACTGCGGGGACAGCTTGATCTGCAGGAGATAGAAAAGGCTATTGAAATACCGCCTTCGGATAATTTAGGCGATTACGCATTCCCATGCTTTGGCCTTGCCAAAATACTTAAAAAAAATCCTGTTCAGATAGCCGGCCAGCTTAAAGAGAAGCTTCATATTGATGGAATAAAAGTAGAAATCACCGGCGGGTATCTCAACTTTTTTGTTGACAAAAAACAATTAGCCGCGTCTACGATAGATCTCTCTTCACAGGATACCTTTGGAAAGCGGAATACCGGGCAGCGCGTTGTGATTGAATTTGCGTCGCCCAATACAAATAAACCGCTTCACCTGGGACACCTGCGTAACATGTCTATAGGCGACAGCGTCACCCGCATTCTGTCATTCTGCGGATGTGATGTAACAAAAACCAGCATAAACAATGACCGCGGCGTTCATATATGTAAATCGATGCTTGCGTATCTGCGCCGCGGGGAAGGCGCTACGCCTGAAAGCGCGGGTATAAAATCCGACCACTTTGTGGGCGATTATTATGTGCTTTTTAATCAGGAAGCGGTCAAATACCCATCCTGGAATGAAGACGCTCAGGAGATGCTGCAAAAATGGGAGAATAACGACCAAAAGACGCTTGAACTGTGGCGCACAATGAACCGTTGGGCTTTAGACGGCTTCAGGGAGACATACCGCCTCTTTGGAATTTCATTTGACAAAGAATACTATGAAAGCGATATTTACAAAAACGGCAAAGAGATTGTACAGGAAGGGCTTGACAAAAATATTTTCAGCAAACGAAAAGACGGCGCGGTTGTTGTTGACCTGGAGCGGGAGAAACTTGGAGAGAAAGTGCTCTTACGGCCCGACGGCACAAGCGTTTACATTGTGCAAGATCTCTTTTTGGCGCTCCTTAAAGATCAGGACTTTCATTACGACCGTTCCTTTTATGTGGTAGGCAATGAACAGGATTATCATTTTGCCGTACTTACCGCTATTTTCAGAAAACTTGGATTAAGCGCAGCCGATAAAATGAAACATCTTTCTTACGGCATGGTGGAACTTCCTGAAGGCAAGATGAAATCAAGAGAAGGCACAGTTGTAGACGCGGATGATCTCATCAAAGAAACCGCTAACCTTGCCAAAGAGGAAGTAGCCGCGAGATACCGGATAAGCGAGGAGCAAATTGAAGAGAGAAGTCTCAAAATCGCTCTTGCGGCGATCAAGTACCAGCTGCTGAAAGTTGATATTACAAAAACAATGGTTTTTGATCCTAAAAAGGCGATCAGTTTTGAGGGTGACACCGGCCCGTATCTTCTTTACAGTTACGCCCGAGCCTCCTCTATCTTGCGTAAAGCTCCGCCGCTCCAGGCGCCGGTTATTACCAACCCCGAAGCCGGAGAAATCAAGCTTGTCAAAAAAATCGCGTTCTTTCCTTCCGCGGTCAATTTTGCCTGCGAGCGTCTTTCACCTTCAGTTATAGCAAACTACGCCTTTGATCTGGCACAGAGTTTCAACGAGTTTTACCATAGTCATCAGGTTATCGGAAGCGATAACGAAAATTTCAGGCTTCATCTGACCTCTTCATTCAGATTAACGCTTAGTAAATGCCTGATGCTTTTGGGAATAGAAACGATTGAGGAAATGTGATACGGCAAATGTATAATGTACAAATAAAAACAGGGAAAACACTGATTCTTTCCGTATTTGTACATTGTACATTATACATTGTAATTTGATTAAGGGGGTGGCTGCATGGAGGTCAAAATTGTTTCCATTCTCATATCTTCTGACAATTTTTCATATGTAATATCACAAGGCGACGATGCTGTAGTTATTGATGCTTCTGACGCGCCGCCTATCCTTGAGCATATTAATAAACACTCATTGAATCTGCTTGCCGTTCTTTCGACTCACCGCCATTCTGACCATACACGCGGTAATTTGGCTTTAAAGCAAGCTACCGGCTGCAAAATTGCCGCTATTGACGAACGTACCGCAGGGATTGATAAGGTATTGACAGATGGGGAGAGTGTAAGTTTTGATAAAATTACGTTCAAGGTGATGCATGTACCCGGGCATACTAAATTTCAAGCGGCATATCTGCTTGAAGAGAGTAAGTGTGTTTTTACAGGAGATACGCTTTTTGGGGCCGGCTGCGGGCGGATTTTTGAGGGCAATGCGGACGCGATGTTTCACTCTCTTGAAAAACTCGCTTCACTTCCTGAGAGAACAAAAGTTTATTTTGGCCATGAATACACAAAACATTGAGTTTGCCTTAACAGTGGAACCTGATAACAGTGGGCTTGCGGCAAGATACAGTGAGGTAAAACGAATCAGGGCTGACGGCGGATTTACCATACCGTCAACAATAGATTTGGAAAAACGCACTAATCCGTTTTTGCGCTGCGGGGAAATTGCAATACGCCGGAAACTTGACATGGTAGAGCGGTCGCCTGTCGCGGTGTTTGCGAAGCTTCGGGCTATGAAAGATATTTTTTAGTGTGATGGTGAGAGAAGACCTTTTTTAAATTCAAATTATCCATCAGGACTTTCTCCCCGCCCTGAAGGGGCCGCGGGCTGTATATATAACCCCCGCGCTTAGAATGGGGGTGGGAACCACAAGGCACAACTCACCTGCCGCATCAATAAACCAAACATCTTCTTACACATGCTTCCTTCGCGCGTCACGCGCGGCCCCGGAATGGCGGAACGGTCACTGACCGTTCCCTACAAACATGCTTCCTTCGCGCGTCACGCGCGGCCCCGGGTTAAAACCCGAGGCTATAGAGACAGCCGAAACGGCTGTACGCCCCCTCAGGGCGCCGGAGAGGAAGAGCAGGAGTTGTTCGATATGATAATTCAACTTCAAAATAGATGTCGAATGCGTAAATAAAAGATTAGATTACAATCATTTCTATATTTGAACATCTGTTTCTGCGTTAATAAGGCTCTTTTTCAAGTTGAATAACTATAGTGTTGAGTAGTTTAAATCAGCTATAATGGATACCATCAATTAACTAATAATGCCACGCAACCTGTCTACAGTGTCAATATCATTCCCCACGCAATACTCACGAATCCCCTCAAGAACAGTATACGGAGCCCGCGGATCGATAAAATTCGTGGTTCCTATCTGTATTGCAGATGCTCCCGCAAGCATATATTGCAGCGCGTCATCGGCATTTGAGATTCCGCCCATACCTATTACAGGTATTGATACAGCGCGGCTTACTCTATAGGTAAGAGCAACGCCCACAGGCCGAACCGCAGGGCCTGAAAGTCCGCCTGTTTTTGCGGCAAGCACAGGTTTTTTCTTTTTGACGTCAATTACCATCCCTACCAATGTATTGATAAGCGACACCGCGTCCGCCCCGCCGCTCTGGGCCGCTCGCGCTATTACCGTTATGTCGGTAACGTTTGGCGTGAGCTTTATAATCAGCGGTCTTGACGTCAATTTTCTAAGTGTGGATGTCAACCGCTCAACTTGTCCGGGATCAGTTCCAAACGCAAGCCCGCCCTCCTTTACATTAGGGCAGGAGACGTTTATTTCGTATCCCCAGAGGCCATCCGCTTCTTCAAGTTCTTTTACAACCTGAATATACTCAGGTTCTGTCGCCCCCGCCACATTCGCCACAATAGCGCACGGCAGCTTTTTCAGATAGGGCATCTTTTCCGATACAAATTTTTTGACCCCTGCATTTGCAAGTCCGATTGAATTAAGCATCCCCGAAGGCGTTTCGATGATGCGGGGGATATCGTTACCTACCCTTGGCTCAAGGGTGACGGCTTTTGTAAATATCGCGCCTGCGCATGAAAGATCAAGAAGCTCTTCATATTCGCTTCCGTAGCCAAAAGTTCCGGACGCTACGCCTACCGGGTTGGGAAGCGTTTTTGAACCTATTTTTACGCTCAAATCCACACTCATTCCCATACGATATCCTTTGCGCTAAAAACCGGACCCTCTTTACATGAGCGGGCATAGCCGGATGCCGTCTTCACAACGCATCCCATGCACGCCCCTACCCCGCAGGCCATCACCTGTTCAACAGAAACAAAACTTGCAGCTCCTACAGAATCAGCGAAACCGCTCAGTCCCTTTAGCATCGCTTCCGGCCCGCATCCGTAAAGAACAGATTTATCGTTGATTTTTATATTTTGTTCAAGATAAGATATGGTATTGCCTTTAAACCCAACGCTCCCGTCATCCGTACAAATATTTGGTGAAGCAGTTTTGAACGCTGTGTTGTCAGGGATATAAGAAGAGTTGCGGCACCCGAAAATAAATGTTACCGGAACATCGCGCTCTCTCAGATAGTTTACTAAAAATAGAATAGGCCCAAGTCCTATTCCTCCTGCCGCAGCAACCGATTCACCTTGTCCATCATTTACCGGAAAATGATTTCCCAAAGGGCCTATAACATCAAGAGACTCCCCCGCCTGCTTACCGCACAGAATTTCAGTCCCCCTTCCCCGCTTCTGGTAAATTATGGAAGCTGTTTGCTCCGGCTCATCAAAGCCCGCAAAAGCAAAGGGGCGCCGCAGGAGCGGCACAGAATCCTGCGAGACGCGAATCGTTAAAAACTGTCCCGGCAGCGCAATACCTGCCGTTTTATCCCAACGCATAGACAGCTCAAAAAAATCGGCGCTGATCTGCCTGTTGGAAAGAACCTGAGATTGGAGTTGTTTCAACATTGTCCTCGCGGGGAAAAATTATCATTCTCCTGATTTCGTATCAATTTACAAAAATACTTTTCCCGCTTCTAAAAGGAGTAACCTATTTGAGGAATTCCGCGGGTAATGGGACGGAAGCGGCAAAAAATCAAATTCGCAGCCGTTATAAAATCAAAAAATTGTGCCTCATGCTACCAAGGATGTATTTTACCCCTTCACATGATTTCTACAAAAATGATACAGACGTCTAAACTCATTTTCAAAACCCTGACATGGAGCTCATCCATGCCACATAGTCTGTTTTTGAATTTGCCAGGCATTAGAAACAACGGCGATTCACTTTCCCAATGACTCCTCTTTCAATAAGGAATTACTATGTATAACAGTATCCGCCTTGATATGATATTTAACGTTTTGGGCGGGATTGGACTATTTCTGCTCGGCATGAGGCATCTCTCCGATGGTTTGCAGACCATTGCGGGGGCGCGGCTGCGTAAATTGATAAGCATGGCTACCCCCAACCGGTTCATGGCCATTGGAGTTGGGACGTTTGTTACCTGCATAATTCAATCCTCATCGGTAACCACCGTAATAACCGTGGGATTCGTAAACGCGGGGCTTATGGGTCTGCATCAGGCCATCGGCGTTATAATCGGCGCAAATATAGGTACTACGCTTACCGGATGGCTGCTTGCAGTCAATGTTGACAAATACGGTTTGCCGCTTATGGGGATTGCTATTTTTTTCTACCTGTTCTCTAAAAACGAGAAAGTCCGTTATACTGCTTTAGTGCTGATGGGAGTGGGCATGGTGTTTGCCGGTCTCATTATGATGAAAAACGGTTTCGCGCCGATCCGCGACATACCGCAGTATTTAGAGTGGTTCTCCAGATTCTCGGCCAACAGCTATTTTGGCATACTTAAGTGCGCGTTTGTTGGGTGTATAGTAACCATTGTTGTACAGTCCTCAACGGCAACTATAGGTATAACAATGGGGTTGGCCGCTTCCGGGGTCATTCCGTTTGAGACTGCCGCCGCGCTCGTAATCGGCGAGAATCTCGGCACGACTTTTACCGCCTACCTTGCCTCTTTGGGAGGAACAACAAACGCGGGCCGGGCAGCCTTTGCGCACATCTCTTTTAACATAATTGGGGTGGCCTGGATTACAGCCGCGTTTCCGGTGTTTATAAAAATGATAACTTTTTTTATCGGCCACGACCCCAACACAATAATAATGGCGGCTGCCGGCGACGCGCAAGGAATTGTTTACCCATACATCTTAACCGCCATAGCCGCTACCCACACGGGATACAATATTTTAAATACACTCCTTTTCCTCCCTTTTACGCGCGTAATGGCGATGGTTCTAGAAAAAACAGTAAAGGACAAACCGGCGAAGGCTGCTGCGCGTCACACAAAACTGAGCAACCTCATGCTCGATTCTCCGGCGGTAGCTATAGCGCAGTCCAAAAAAGAGACAATCTACATGGGTAGGGTGGATTGCGAAATGTTTGATATGCTTAAAGCCATACTTTCGTCCGAAAAGGTAGATGAAGATGAGGTAAAGAAGCTTTTCAAAAAAGAGAGCAGACTTGACGCTATGCAGGCAGAGATAACCGAATTTTTAACAAATCTTCTTTCAGCTCAGGTTCCGCGCAGTTTGAGTGAGGAAGCCCAAAAGCAGATCCGCCTCGCCAGTGAATTCGAGACAATAAGCGACTATATGACCGCGCAGCTAAAACTTTATCTGCGCATAAGGAACGCAGGTCTTACCATACCTGACGTTATGCTCAATGAGCTTCTTGAGCTGCACGATACGGTGTCGGAGTATTTTGCTCTGGTAAACCGGGCATACAGCGGGAAAATCATCTCGATTATCGCCGGAGCCGATGTGCAGGGCGAAATAATCACTCAAAAAATACGCGATCTGCGCGGCAGACACGTGGCGCGTCTGGCCGAGACCCCTCTCCACCCCCTTCTCAGCACAACTTTTCCGGATATGCTGGTAAGTTACCGCAGGGTAAAGGAGCACGTGTTGAACATAGCGGAGGTTATGATGGGCAAAGGTGGATACGCAGGCCAGCTGCCGCAGCCGCGCAGACAGGCTAAGGAAACGCTTTCGCCCGGCGCGGTTTAAATTCTGAAACTTATCTGTCAACATGATATTTGTAAATACTTTCGCTACGTTTAAAAAGCGGTAAAACCGGATAATTATACTGATTTTACTTTAAAACAGACGGCCGGAACGCAGAAATAAAAACATCAAAATTCAATAACTTCCGCATTCCAACCGTCTGTTTTTTAAGTAAAACGACTAAAAATAAATTATTTTACATCATTCCAGCCGCGAATTTCGCCTTTGAATATCTTGGTCACCATTTCTGAAGTTATCCCATTAAGCGCATTATCTTTATTGACAATAACCGCAATAGCGTCAAGCGCGAATGTGTGTCCGTCAAGCTTATCCTTTTCATCAACTTTAAGCTCACGGGAACTCATTGCCATATTGCTTTTACCGCCTAAGCAATCCTTTATACCTGCCGATGAACCGTTGTAGTTAATCTCAATTTTTACATTAGGATTAAGCTTAATGTACCCTTCCTTAAGCCGCTCAATAACTCTTTCGACTGAAGTGGAACCCGAAAGCGTAAGCTTACCGGAGAGACCGTTTGCCATATAAGAGGCATTATTGTCAGATGTGACATAGCCGCCTTTAGCGGCTATTTCCTGTCCCTCCTTTGACATTATATACTTTATAAAATCCCGCGTCAGCGGATTCGAAACGTTCTTTTCTACCGCAACTACAAAGGGACGTGAAATTTTGTAAGTTCCGTTTTTCACATTTTCTCCGGTAGCCGCAACTCCATCTACAGAGAGCGCCTTTACCTTACTTGTAACAGAACCAAGAGAGGTATATCCTATCGCTCTTCTGTCAACTTCTACTTTGGAAGCTACCTCATCCGTCGAACTTACAATCACAGCTTCCTTAAAGAGCACATTGGTTTTACCATCGCTGATCTTCATGAGCTCATCAAAAGCTCCGCGCGTACCTGAACTCTCCTCGCGGGAGATAACAGTGATCTCCGTGTTCCTGCTCTTCCTGCCCTGAGCGTTTACAACGAAAGACAACGAAAGAACCGACGCAACCCCAAACAACAGAATCTTGTTCATACAATCCCTTTCGATTAAATAGTTATTATAGCAACTTAACATGACATTGACATGTTTTCGAATTACTATATAGTTTCCAACAACTGGGTTAGAAACATTTTTATTATACTTAAAAGATACTGCGGCAGTGTTCAATCAGAAAAAAGAGTATGTAAAAGTTTTGTAAATAATTTGGGGAAATGAAGATGTAGTTGTTCTATCTAAAAAGTACGCGTTGGCGTCACCCCGCGAAGGCGCGGTTTATTGTTCTCTATGAAGATTAAAAACAAAAAAACATGAACAACGGATCGCCTTACGATTCGATAAACCAGCTTTCCGCATTCGCGGGAATTACGGGAAAATTTACTTGAGAAATTCAACATAAACCTGCGTTCCGTTTTCACTTTTCAATGTAACGGCACCGTTGTACTTTTGCACGGTGTGTTTGACAATAGCAAGCCCAAGACCGGTGCCGCCGGTTTCGGTACTTCGTGATTTATCTACTCTGTAAAACCGTTCAAATACACGTTCGATATCGTTTTGCGGGATGCCTATACCATCATCGGCAACTGTTATTTTTTTGCCGTCCAGGATAATTTTTACAAACCCGCCGCGCTTTCCGTAGTTAATGCTGTTATCTACTAAATTGTAAATCATATGATAGATCGGTTCGGTTTCCGCCGTTACCTTTCCTTCGCCCGATACTTGAATAATAATGTTTTTTTTATCGGCGCTGAATTTGAGCGTTTCCCTAACTTGTTCCGCCGCGGAGCGTGTATTTACAGACACTAAATTTTTGGGTCTGTCACCTTCAAGTTTTGACAGATGCATTATATCATTTATAATAGTCAATAAGCGGTCGCTTTGGCTGATTATTCTGGTTTGATAGTTTTTAACAGCCTCAACGCCGTTTACAAGTCCTGCCGCGGTGAGTTCAGCAAAACCTTTTATTGAAGTAAGCGGTGTTTTGAGCTCATGAGATACATTGGCTACAAACTCCTGACGCATTTTTTCAAGCTGCCTGCTTCTGGCAAATATTATCATAAGTACCGTAAGACAGGCACTTAGAAGCAGAACAGGCATAAACAGCCACAATAAAAACTCATTAGTAAGGGAGACTGGCTGGGCTGCGCGGACATATATTCCGTCAGATAATTTTGTTATAACATAAATACTTTTCTTTCCGGTATTATGAGATATACGCACCGCTTCACCATATCCGCCGCTTCGCGCAGCTATAAATTCCGGACGTCCGGTATAGTTTGACGCGGTATTTTTGTCAATGCGGTTATCCGCAAGCAATTTGCCGCTTTCGTCAATTATACTGACGCGCACGCCCTCAATGTTATCTACAAAATTCTGATAATCATCTATACTGCCGCCGGCGATGATAACCTGAAGCGTTGTGTTGAGAGAAACACGTATCTGTCTTTGGTGATTGTAAGAAAACCATAAGAAAGAAACTGTTATGACCGTCAGCAAGATACCAGCAATTATTAATGTGTATTTTTTCATATTAATTTCTTAATAATAGATAAAAATTTAATTCTAATGTAACATCCGCCAAAACAAGGTCTGTTGTTCCAGGTTGATATGGCGCAACGATCAATAATAGTTCCTTACATAGGGACAATTGATTCAAATTCCCGCGGGGCGGACGGACGGAAATGATAAACCACGCATCCAAATAATCACAACCTAAAAATCATGTATGAATTTATATCCATACCCGCGCACAGTCTCAATAAACAGCGGTTTTTCGGCGTCATCACCTAATTTTTGCCGAAGAGTTTTAATGTGAATGTCAACAGTTCTTGTTGTAACTCCATCGAAATCAAACCCCCAAACCGCTGACAAAATTTGTTCTCTTGAAAGTACCCTATTTCTATTTTGCGCAAGGTATGATAACAGTTCAAACTCTTTGTATGTCAACTTTACAGGTTTATCCGACACAAACGCGGTTTTACTGTCGGAGTCTATCCTCAGGTTTCCAAATTCCATAACTTTCGCGTTTACTTTTTCAAACCTGCGCATCACGGCTTTAATTCGCGCTAAAAACTCAAGTACGCTGAAAGGTTTTGTAATATAGTCGTCCGCTCCCAGATGAAGCCCTTTGACTTTGTCTATCTCGGTGGATTTGGCAGTTAAAAATATAACAGGAGCATCGGTTGACTTTCTAAGTTTTTCCAATATTTTATAGCCGTCCATATCAGGCAGCATTATGTCAAGCAGATAAAGATCCGCCTTTGCGAAATCACCATTGCTAAACAGAGTGTTCCCTCTGTCAAAAGCTTTCACCTTATGGCCGGCGGCCTCAAGAGTCGCGATAATAAGTTCACGTATATTCTTGTCATCCTCAACAATATAGATCATAACAGTTTATGACTCTTGTGTTCGCCTGTGATATTAAACTCAACCCATTCGGCAATATTCACAGTATGGTCGCCTATGCGTTCAAAGTGTTTGGCAATCATAACAAGATCAACCGCCTGATCCACAGTACGCAGATTCTGCGCCACAAGCGGAGCAATATTGTCATGAACGTTTTTGTATAGCGCGTCAACTTCATCATCCAAAGCGATAACCTCTTTAGCGAGATTCAGATTATTATTAATAAAAGCCTGAACGCATTTGTTTACCATTATAACGCACTTTTCACTCATCAGAAGTACATTTTCCGGCTTTCTTATCAGTTCCTGACCCTCAAAGCGAAGCACCGTTCTGGAAATGTTCCTTGCCAGATCGCAGATGCGTTCCATATCGGTTATCATTTTAAGCGCTGTCGAAATGGTTCGTAAATCTCTCGCGACAGGCTGCTGAGAGAGCAGAATGCGGAGGGAGCGGCGCTCAATCTGCAACTCAAGATCATCGGCTATATCATCGTTTTCGTAAACTTCTCTTGCCAGTTCATAGTTATCCGCTGTGAACGCCGACATCATTTTATCGATAGTAGTTTCGATAAAATGCCCCATCTGCACCAGATCGCCGTGCAGATTTTCCAGTTCCTGGTCAAATTTGTTGCGCATTGTCAGCCAAACCTCCCGGTAATATAATCTTCCGTCTTTCTATCGCTTGGATTCGAAAAAATATCCATTGTCAAACCGGACTCGACAATCTCTCCATGAAGAAAAAACGCGGTCTTGTCCGATATTCTTGCCGCCTGCCCCATATTGTGGGTGACAATTACTATTGTATACCTCTCTCTAAGCTCCAACAGCAGATCCTCAATTTTAACAGTTGATATCGGGTCAAGCGCGGATGTGGGCTCGTCAAGCAAAAGCACCTCCGGTTTTACCGCAAGCGCCCGCGCGATACAGAGCCGCTGCTGCTGCCCCCCGGATACGGCTAAAGCCGATTTTTTGAGCCTGTCCTTCACCTCGTCCCAAATAGCCGCGTTTTTAAGGCTCTCTTCGACTATGCGGTCAAGCTCACTCTTCTTTTTGATACCGTGCGTTCTTGGGCCGTAAGCGACATTATCATATATACTCATGGGAAATGGATTTGGTTTCTGAAACACCATTCCCATCCGTTTTCTAAGCATGTTTACATCAATATTGCCGTAAATATCCTCACCATCAAGCGTGATCTTGCCTGTAATGCGGCAGGTTTGGACAAGGTCGTTCATGCGGTTGAGAGATTTTAAAAGAGTAGATTTACCGCAGCCTGATGGTCCGATAAAAGCGGTGATCTCATTCTCATCTATCCCAAGGTTTACATTGTGCAAGGCATGAAAAGCGCCGTAATGCAAGTTCATATTTTCAATGTTAATTTTCAAAATCTTTGCCTACCTTTCCGCCTATGTAAGACGCGGCGACATTCATAAGAAATATAATAAATACAAGCACAGTACCGGTCAGGAACGCGACTTCACGTCCCGCCGCGCCTCCGTCACGTGTAGCAATGTACATATGAACCGCAAGTGTACGGCTGCTGTCAAGCAGACTTCCGGGAAGCTGCGCAACAGATCCGAGCGTAAATATAAGAGCTGCCGTTTCGCCTATTATTCTACCCATACTTAAAATTATCGCTGATACTATCCCCGGCGCAGCGGAAGGGACAACTATTTTAAACACCGTCCTAAGCTTAGACGCCCCAAGCCCGTAGCTTCCCTCACGGTAAAGATCAGGAACTGCTTTAATCGCCTCTTCAGTCTGACGAATAATAACGGGGAGAAGCATTATCGCTACTGTAAAACAACCCGTCAGAATCGAATACCCGAATCCCAGAACCGTACCAAAAAATATCGCCCCAAAAAGCCCAAAAACTATGGATGGTATCCCGGCCAGAGTCTCGGTGGCAAGCCGTACATACCGAACTATTTTACTGCCGCGTTTAGCGTATTCGGTAAGATAGACAGCGCAAAAAACCGAAAGCGGGGCAGCCATTAAAAGAGTCAGGAAAATTGTTACGCACGTTGTGACAATAGCAAACGACATCGAAGGGTTTTGAGAGGAAAACTTACCAAAAATCAATGACCACTTAAACGTCTTCACACCGTTTACAAGTATGTAACTAAGAATTCCGGCGAGAGATAAAACCGTAACACCCATCGCGAGATAGACAAAAACTTTTAAAATGATAGAAAATACGTTTTTCCGAGATGCCATATTTCTCCAAATAATTCAATACATAACTCAAAGCTCAGATAAAACCTGAAAGCGAAAATTCACTTCTTTATTTTGTCTGGGTTCCGCATTATTATCTCCCCATATACTTAAGTTCCGGCTGTTTTTGATCCTTTATTGATCACGCCAAGCACAAGGTTAAGAAGCAGTATGAACACAAAGAGCACCGCTCCTGTAGCGACAATAGCGTCAAAATGAGTCCCCGATGCGTAACCCATCTCAAGAACTATGTTCGCGGTAAGGGTTCTTACAGATTTAAAAATGGTTTCAGGCAAGATATTCGCGTTTCCCGCAACCATAACAACCGCCATCGTTTCACCTATCGCGCGGCCTATCCCAAGAACAATTCCTGTTAAAATACCGCTCTTAGCGGCAGGTATCAGTACGAAAAAGATACTTTGCTCCTTAGTTGCTCCAAGCGCCAGAGCGCCCTCATAATAAGTTTTCGGCACAGCCTTTAGAGACACTTCAGATACCTTTATAATAGTCGGCAGCACCATAACCCCTAAAACAATACTCGCCGCCAGAACGCTGTTGCCGTTGCCGCTGAAGTTATCGGCGATAAAAGGAACAATCAGCATCATACCGAAAAATCCATAAATAATAGAGGGTATTCCTGCAAGCAGCGATACTAACTGCGACATGCCGGCGTAAATTTTTTGCGGACAGTATTTTGCCATATATACAGCGGTGAACACCCCTACAGGAACCCCTATCAGGCAGGCGCCTGCCGTTACATAAACACTACCCACAATCATATTGAAGATGCCGAAAAGCGGAGGTATGTCGGTAGGCTTCCACAAACCGCCTGTCAAAAAAGGCCATAGTCCGACCGTTTGTACGGCAGGATACGCGCCTCTGAAAATAAAGAAGCAAATGAGCGCCACCGCGCCTATTGAGATAAGCGAACAAATAAGAAAAAAGTATTCGGCGATTTTTTCTTTCATATTTATTTCACATCGCTCCAGCTTCGGATTTCACCTTTAAAAATCTTAGTCACCATTTCAGACGATATTTCATCAATCGGATTATTTTTATTAACTATAACCGCAATAGCGTCAAGCGCGAACGCGTACCCTTCAAGTTTCTCTTTTTCATCCGCCTTAAAAGCGCGGGAACTCATCACGATATTACTCTTGCCGCTCAGACAGTCCTTAATGCCCGCGGTGGAGCCGGTGTAGTTAATTTCAACTTTTACATCAGGATTAAATTTGACGTACTCCTCCTTGAGCCGCTCCATAATTTTTTCAACTGAAGTTGATCCGGAAAGCGTCAGTTTGCCGGCAAGACCGCTTGCGCTGTAAACAGACGCCTCATCATTGGGCGCTATATAACCTGCCGTTACTACTATTTTCTGCCCTTGGCGCGAAACAAGATAGCTGATAAAATCCCGCGCAAGCGGGCTGGAGCCGCTGCCCGGCACGCCTGCAACAAAGGGGCGGAAAATTTTATAGGCGCCCCTCTTTACGTTTTCCTCATTTGCTTCGACACCGTCTACGGCAAGCGTTTTTATCTTCCCGGTAACAGAACCAATGGAAGTGTACGCTATCGCTCTTTTATCAACTTCGGTTTTAAACGCGGCCTCATCTGTAGAGCTTACTATTATCGCCTCGCGGAAAAGCATGTTGATTTTGCCATCGCTTATTTTTATAAGCTCGTCAAAAGCGCCCCGCGTACCCGAACTCTCTTCACGGGAAATTACCGTGATCTCATTATTCACGTTACCGCCGCAGCTAACGTTAAAAAACAGCGACACGCCTGCCGCAAATACAAAATACAGGATTTTTTCCACGCACTCCCTCATCAGTTTCACTTGAGAACTAATAATTTTTAACCCATATCCAAAATCGCTGCAGCGCCGCCGGGTTAATTTAAAAGATACACAACACATGTCAGGGGTAAACAAAATTCATGTAAAATTCGTGTAAAATCATTTAAAAGTATGATCAACTACGGACAGGGGGAGATATATAGTCATTTGATAACTGCCGCAAAGTATCCTATTTTGTAGAACGGTATAACTTAAAGGCCATCTTCCATATAAAGTTATCGGTTATCAGCTACTTAAACGTTTCTTCTTCCCTCTTCTTCATCATAAGCCGCCATACCTTTTCAACAAGTTCTTTCCCGCTGAAGGGTTTGACAATAAAATCGTCGGCTCCGCTCAGGAAGCAGCGCTGGATTTCGTCATTTTTGGCATCGGCTGAAAAGAACGCGATAGGGATATCGCGGGTTTCTTCCTGGGATTTCAGTATCCTGCATATGCGGTAACCGTCAAGGCCGGGAAGTTTAACATCCATGAGAATCAGCATCGGTTTGTGTTCAAAGGCCATCAGGAGCCCCTGTTCGCCGCTTTGCGCGGCTAAAATATCAAAAACATTCTCAAGGATTACACTTGCAATCTCAACGCCCTCCTTATCCGGATCGATAAAGAGAATAAGTGGTCTTGCCTGCTCCTGCTTTGCGTTCAACGCTTCAAAATCAATGGAAGCGGCCTCTTGTAATCTTTGTGTGTCAGGAGATCTGGTATCATCATCGTCCCAGCTTATCGCAGAGCGCAGCGGCAGCAATATATGAAACGAGCTGCCAGGAAAGCTTCCCTTCTTTACGCCTTTGCTCTCAATCCAGATTTTTCCTCCGTGACGTTCAACTACTCCTTTTACAATAGAGAGCCCAAGACCGCTCCCGCCGCCCATAAATTTAGTGCTGTCGGTATAGTGGCGGTTAGCGTTGCCCACTTCGTAAAAGGGATCAAAAATATATTTATATTCGTTCTTGTCTATACCTATGCCCTGATCTTTTACACTGATATGAAAACGGTTCTCCTGCTCAACCTCTATGCTTACGTCCACATATGAGCCGTCCGGTGAATATTTTATCGCGTTATTGAAAAGATTTGTAAACATCTGCTGAATTCTGGCCCTGTCGCCGTAAAATTGCGGGAGAGAATCGGCAGTAAAGGCGCGAAAATTAATCGCGCGTTTGTCTGACAACTGAAACTGTTCCTCTATGCAATCCCTCGCGATAGCTCCAAGGTCAAGCATTTCGGGATGTAAACGCAGCCGCTTCTGCTCAATTTTTGATACGTCAAGCATATTATTTACAACTTTATGGAGCCTGTCCGCGGCGCGGTTTATGCTCTCTATCATCCTGAAAACACTAGGGTCAACCTTATCCTTCATATTGTCAATAATGATGTCGGAGTAGCCCTTAATGGATGTAAGCGGCGTGTTTAACTCATGAGAAGCGATGTTTAAAAAATTAGACTTGAGCCCGGAAAGTTTTTTCAGTTCAGCTTTTGAACGGATAAGTTCACTCTCCATCTTAGCTATTTCAAGACTGTTTTTTTCTATTTTGTCCGCGGCGGCAAGCTCTTCGGTAATATCTCTGATAACAAGCGTTACACTATCCTGATACGCACCGGCTCCTCCTGTTTTAAAAGCGCTCATGACGCATGTGCGGTCGGAAAAACCCATACGGGACAAAACTATTTTGTGATCAGCAAGCGAACCCTCTATTATACTTTTGTAAACAGGGCCGTTATCGGTGATTTTATTTTGAGGATCAAATAAATTTAAGACCGGTTTTCCGGTAATTTCACCCCACGGGCGGCCAAATAATTTTTGCCCGTACTGATTAACAAACGCTACCACGCCGTCCTTTCGCAAAATAAGTATTGCTATCGGCGTGTATTCTATAACCCTGGCAAGCAAATGTCCACCATGCTGCATATGCTTCTCTTCCTGCCGCTGACTTTTCGCGGGTGGTTTTATAATAGAGCGTGTTCACACTATCCAAAACGCCTGTCATTTGATGTATTTTACGTTATACTGCTTTAATTTTTCCTGAAATACCGCAAGTATTCCCGCGAAAATCTGCCTTGTCTAACATAAAATCCTTTCAAAATCCAAATATTCCGCATAGTGTGAACACGCTCTAATTCATCTTCAAAATAATAATGCAGAAATAGAAACATCAAATCTTAATCATCTCTTAATTCTGAATTATTATCTCTGCGTTAACAATATCATACGCACATATCAAAACGGCTTACACTATCTACCTGTATCAAGACTCCTTAAACCGCTCTATCTCTTTTACTACCGCTTCAACACCGGCAAAATCCTCACTCTGCACTAGAGTTATTTTTTTAGTGTAAAGTTCAAGCAGCTTAAGATCCGCCGCGTCAAGCTCCTCATTTTTTGATATCAGATTAAGAACCGCCTCTACATCATCTCTAAAGCGGTAGCCGCTCATAAAGGCGCGAAAACCCTTTACAGCGGAGGCAAACTCCGGCGCGTTTCCTCTTTGGTAAAGCATGGAGGGAATATACTCTTTTGACAATATCTCTTCGACGTTTATCCCTACAGACGAAATAGTTTTTGACGAAGGTTCGCTGCGTTCTATCTGGGCTATAAGCGACTCTATCTCACTACGCACGGTTTCTGTCTGCTGTTCGCGAAAAACCGCCTGGTATACAACAGGCACCGCGTTTACGCTTAGCACCGCGTTACCGATTTTTTTGAAAGTTCCCGTAAAAAACACATCTCCGGGCTGAGACAACAGCTCCTGCTCAGAGTGAAACGACACCACCTTGGCAGGGGTGGGAATAAACTCCTCAAGCTCTCCCATGTTTTCAAGCCTCTCTCGAAGCTTTTGCGGGTCAAGCGCGCTCTCAAGCCCCTCCATTTTGTCAATCATATCGGCAAGCCCCTCGCCAAGTCCTTCCTCCTCAAGAGAGATGCCCATCTCAGAGCGCAGAAAATCCCTCAGACTGTTCTGCTCCCTGTAGTTGCCTACGGCAACCAAAAGCCCCCCGTGCACCATGGAGACAATGGGGTGCTTCATACTCATAAGTTCGGCGGGATCTATATCAATAACCGCGTACACCGTTACCTGTCCATCAAGACGGGCGGGATCACCTTTTTTCTGTTCAACATTCAATACCCGGTTAACTGCCACCTCACACCTCTTCCCCTTTAAAAAAACAAAAATGAAATGTCCTAACGCAGAAATGATCTTTTGATTTTTTATTTCCGCATTCCACACCGCTTTGCGGCTCAATAAACACAGTCTGCGTTATTATTTCCGCTACTCACTATTTTTTTCATCGGACACAGAGGGCATATTATTGGATGCATGCATCATGCCCCTGAACATTATCATTGTTGACAATACTATAAAAATATACCACGCCCACTCAGCGCTCACCCCCGAAGCCGCAACAAGCGCACTGCCAATCATTACCGGGGTGATTGAAAAACACGTTATCCTGATAAAATATCCGTATCTTTTTGTTTTGTCAATACTGAAAAGATATGCCGCAAGCGAGAGAAAAAACGCGCTCAACAGCACTGTAGACAGCGTGAAAAAAAAACTAAGAACAAAAAAATTGATTACAAAAGACAGGGCGTTCCTCTGTAAAAAACTTTGCACTTCAGAAACAGTAAAATCAAAATTTTTCCCAACAAGCAGCTCATAAGGCACCTCCATGCGCATATCTTTAAATAATACGGAGGACTCCTTGAGTAAAACTTTTGACGCCTTTACGATTTTCTCATCGCCGCCCTGAGAATTTTTTGTGTCTACAACCAAAAAATTCTCAGGTACCCGCCGAAAAACAGTAAAACCTGCAAGCCTGTCCAACAGCGTTCCTGTCAAGTCTTCCGAAAGCGCGAAAGGCGTTTCACGTTTTGTAATAAGCTCACCGTTTCTGATCTCCATCTCACCAAACATGGTACTTACAACAGGCGTAATCCCCCGCTGCGCATGTATAAGGTAATAAGTTTTAAAAATACCCGACACAAGCGCAGTAAGCAAAAGAAGCTTTAATAAAAACATAACTACAGCTATCCCGGAAAGCTTAATCACCTCCCGGTAAAAAAATGGGTCGAACATGCTTCTGTGTACGCTTGAAAAAAACTTCACGATAACAACCTTAACTGATAACGAACCTGTTCCATTTGTTATTATCTAAATTTGGCAGATTCACAATTTCTTTTATCTGGTTTGTCTAAAATCTCAATCTTTTGCCGCGCCGTTCCTGCTTTATACGTAATTGAGTATTTACGTGAAAAAGCGCCATTTTTTTCCATATTTCAAGGCTTCCTTGAAAAATCCGAAAAGCTCCCGCTTCCAATACTCTGAATTTTTCGTTATTAACTAAAATAAGTACTGCACTCCCGCATTAATCTGATAAAGGCGGTGTTTCTTTTCTTTTTCCAGATACCGGTAATCACCGGTTTCGGTATCATAATCCCAATACCATTCATACTTTACATACTCTGTGTTGGGAATAAATTTTGTCAGACTGTAAACGTATCTTACATCAAGTACAAAATTCTGACCTATACGCCAGCCCAATCCTCCCGTTAACCCAAAATCAACCGGTTTTCTGTTGTCAATTTCAACAGTCAACACCTCTTCCCATTTGAGTTTTGTATTAAAAGGAATATCCAGCTGTACTCCGGCTAAGAGAAAAAGCGGATTTGAAAGTTTTAACTGAAACAGCGCAGGAAAACTTACAGCGTACTCTCTTAAACTGTAATCGCCGCGCCTGCTCCCGGTAAACTTACCGTTAAGCGGCGTTCTGTAAACAAAGTTTGATTCTAAATTAAACGCTAAAAAACGCCAGATTTCTATATTCATTACAAGCCCAAACTCAATGCCGTTAAGACCATTTATAAATTTATCATTATCTTTTGTATAAATGGAACGAACCGTTTGGCCGTCATGATAATTTGCGGAAAAGTCATCTACCTTTCCCACGTGAGATACATTGTACGCGGTTCTGGCTCCGAATTTTACCCTTTTGTACCTCTGTTCCGGAACAAACACACTCAGCATCGCGTTGACAGCTGTAACCGCGACATCCCGAAGCTTTTCCCTTGTCTCTATAGAACCGGATCTGACAGAGATAAGCGAATTTCCGGATTCCGCGCTTATTATATGTATAGACAGCTTATATGATTTACCCGCCTGCTTTACTTCCACAAGGCACACATAGTTTGCGCCATTTTGCTTACCCCAGGCGCCAATCCGCTTAAAATCCGGACGAGTAATCCGCTCCGGTGAAGCGGACGCGGTAACGCTCCCGGAATCAACGCGCCGCGTTCTCTTTCCCCTGGCGGCTCTTGCTGTAAACGCTTTTGTGCGCTCTACCGCCATAAAACGCTCACCACCCAATATCGCGCCGGTTATACGGCCGCCAAGCGTAATATTTTCATCCTGATCATTACCGCCAATTACATAAACAGCGATTATCTCTTTGCCGGATAGCTGAATTGCGGTACCGCTTTCATCAACCGAAAGTTCATTCCCAGCCGCGCCGGGTTCCCCATCGGACGCCGCGGGCTCCTGCCGCTCCTCAGCGCTCTCTTCCTCTCCGGCAAGAGCCGCCTCCTGAGCTGCCTGAGTAACTTCTTCAACCGCCGGACTCCCACCCCTGTCCTGAGCAAACGCAGCCGAGCACAAGCAGAACGACAACAGAAATACTATCGGTACCTTTTTCATTTTCCTGCCAAATGATATGTTAAATTTTGCTCCCGTGATCTCAGCCGTTAATACGCCTAAATAAAATATAGTTCTCGCCTCTGAAATTAAATTGTTTATCTGCTCTCTTTACCTCTACCGCAATACTAAAGGAAATACATCTTGCAGGGACAATCCGCAACAGAAATCAAATATTGGGGAGGTAAAAACTCAATAACATCAGGTTGCATTTTTATTTAACGCAACGCGGATAAGCGCCCCGGCGCTTAAATGTTACACAATCAGCGGAGATGGTTGATATACCTGAAAACAGTCGAGTCATATCTTGAAGCCTATCCCAGCCTTTTTAGTTAATACCGTGGTTGAGAATTACATTACCATTCAAACTTTTTGCAGTATTATATTCTAAATCTCTCTCCTTTAATCCAATACCGTATGATGTGTAACACTTATCGCGTCACGCTTTAGTTTTTTTATTTAACTGGTTTTTTTAAAAAGATACATTTCTTTCTTTATGTTGAATTAGATATTTTATCTCAGCTATTTAAAATCCGCCGCCGCCGCGTTAAATTGAGTATTTAGATAATAGTCCGCCTATTTTTTGGCCCCAAATATGCAAATATCCTTCAAATAAGCCCGTTAAAATCAGCATTTTGAAAAAAATAAAAAAAATTGAAAAAAATGTTGATTTCGCGTTTTTTCGATATGTAACATAAGATCAGAAGTTGATTTAAACGGATAACTAAACCCAAAGGAGCGGCAAATGAAAACTCAAACCTATCTTCTCGCGGCAATCCTGATGCTTTCGGTATCATTTGGAGCGGAAGCGGCAAAAAAGGGCAAAAATGCCAAAGTCGAACCGCAGCAAACATCCGTTCTGGAACAGAGGCAGTATTCTGTTGAAGAACTTAAGATTCTTGCCGATCAGTACCGCAACAGCAATGACCTTACCGGGCTCAGCGAAGTTCTGAGCGCCTGGTCAGCTATGGAGCCAAGACGTTTTGATCTGCGCCTTGAGCTCGGCAATGTCATGTCCACCCAGGGAAAATCAGCGGAAGCTATAAAAACATTAAAGGAAGCATCCGCTATAATACCCTCAGATGAAGCTCCTCACCGTTTTATGGCGCAAGTTTACAATCAGCTGGGAAATGACTCCCTGCGTCATTTTCACCTTTTACAGGCAGCGGCCCTCTCACAGCGCAGCTGGCAGAACCAGTTACAGCTCGCTTTATACTATGTATCAAAGGGTATGAACGCAAAGGCGGAGCCGCTGCTCATCAACGCAATAAAAATCAACAGCTCATGCGCCGTCGCAAAATTTGAATACGGCAAGATCATGCTTACTAACGGAGACGCAGAAAACGCTTTCAGAAAATTCAGCGAAGCGGTTCTGCTTAATTCTGATAATCCCCACTATCAGGCGTTTCACGCATACAGCGCATCATTAACTAACCGTCACAGAATCGCGGCTGGGGAGATCGCCGCCGCTTTGAAAAACGCGCCAAAAGACCCGCAGGCGCTCTATCTTTCCGCTATGATTCACAATGTAAACGGCGAAACAGCGGCGGCGGAAAAAGCTCTCAGAAGCGCCCTCAGCTATTCTCCCGCAGACTTCCAGTCCATGGAAGCTCTGGCTGATCTTTTAGTAACAGAGATGAAGTTTAAGGAAGCGTGCAAGTATTACCTTACAGTAATGGAAAAAGCGGGAGCAAACGGCCAGATAACATACAAACTTGGAAAAGCGCTTGCTCTTGATATGAAATTCAAAGAAGCTGTAATCTTTCTTGAGAGCGCGGCGGCAAAAAACCCTGATAACAGTGAAAACCTCTACGGACTTGTAGACATATACTGCACAATGGATAATCTTAAGCAGGCCGCCGCCACACTTGCCCGGTTCGCAAGCGCTAAAAGCATCGCATGGTATCAGGCAGCTCAGGGCAGAATTTACGAAGCTCAAAACAACCCGGAATTAGCCTGGATCGCGTATCTGACATCACACAAGTTTAATCAGGAAAATCCACATGTAAACGCGGGTTTTGCACGGATACTGACCAACCGTAACGAATACGACTCAGCTATGGTATTCTTCAACCTTGCTTACTCTCAGGATCCGGTTAACATGCGGATTTTAATTGACCAGGCAAAAGCTTACGAAAAAATGGGTTCACAGGAGAGCGCAGTTGAGATCTACGAAAAAGTAGCCGCAATCTACCCTGAATACCCTGAAATACATATGACAATTGCGGTAAAAAAATCGGAAGCGGGCGATTACAAGGCAGCTGTTAAGTATCTGACGCAGGGTCTTGAAATCTACCCAAAAGATTCCAAAATGCACTTTATGCTCGGACAGATGTATCAGGCATGCAATCATCACGAATCAGCCGTCACCGCGTACCAGGCTTCACTGAAGCAGCGCGGCGGCAGCAACATTGAGGCTCTGCGCATGATCGGCCACATCTACTACTCAAAACTGACAAATGAAAAGAAAGCCAAAGATTTCTTCAAGCGCTATGTAAAAGCCGGCGGCAAGAACAATGAAGTTGAGGAGATTATGAAGAAGCTTAATAGTAAAGAGAAGGTTTAGTCAGAACTCAGATAACGCAAAGACAGGAATCCAAGATATGATATACCTGTCCGTGCTTTGCTCTACTAATACCTCTTTATCCACCCCGTTTGGGCGCCCCTCGCAGGCGCCCTTTTTCTTTTGGGGAGATCGAAAGCATATACACTGGGGCATAGATTATCTTTAATACTGGACGGAGGATCGGGCAGCCGCTGTAAACGCACAAGAAATTGTGTATGCTTGCAGAGGAAAGTCCGGGCACCGCAGGACAGGATACCCTGTTAGAGGGGGGCCCGTAAGGGTACGGAAAGTGCCGCAGAGAGAAGACCGCTCTCTTTGGATAACGTGCGCGCGCAAGCGCGCCCTTACCAAATGGGGTGAGATGTGAAAGGGTGGGGTAAGAGCCCACCGTCCCGCAAAGCCGCGGGAGCCGGCAAACCCTATCCGGTGCAAGGCCAAGCAGGCGGAGTTCCCCTTTACGGGGAGGGAGTGGTTCCGCTCTCATCTCCCCGGGTAGGCCGCTCAACGCTTCAAAGACGCGCGTCTTTTGGGGCCAGACAAATGGCTGCCTCTCTCTTTTGGAGACAGACAGAACCCGGCTTACAGATCCTTTCCGTCCGTTTTTATGTACCGCAGAAATAATAACGCGAAACGCGGAAATTTTTAACGAAAAATGTTGAATGCCAAACATGATCAAAAACATTTGAGATACAAAGATAACTATGCATATCCCTTTTACTTTATTTTCGCATTCTGCATTATTTTTTCCGCGTTAGCCGCGAAAGCTGACGACATTTCACCGCAAACGTCAAACGGCCCCGGCGCGGTTGTTTACATCAGCAATATTGAAATTTACGGGGAGCTTGTCACCCGTCCCGAAGTACTTAAACGGTTCATAGTATTTGAGGCCGGAGACCCGCTTGATACATCCGCGATTCGTATCACGCGCGGTAATCTTATCAGAACCCAGCTCTTTCAAAAAGTTGACATACTCACACACATGCGCGAAGACGGCGCGCACATTTTTATAATCCTGAAGGAAGCGGTGCGGCTGTCGCTGAATTACAGCGGACAATACGGAACCCACAAATATGGAAACGATAAGCTCTGGTGGAGCGTACATCTAAACGCGGGACTAAGCAATTTCAGAGGACAACTTGAGGAGCTCTCCTTTGGCGTGAGTTTCTGGGAATACCGGGGACTGAGCGCATATTGGCATAAACCGTTTTTGTCAACGCCTTACTTCATAAGAGCGGGCGCAGCCATATCAGCTTACCCGGATGAAAGACTGCCTCTTGATTACCGCGATATTTCAGCAAGAATGACAGCAGGCAGATACATAGGACGGTACTCTCAGATCTCCCTCTCCGCAATACCGGTACACCGTAACAGAACTTTAAAAGAAAAATTTGTGATCATCGATGATACGCTTGTAATACCGTTAGTAATCGGGCGGGACATTTATGAAGCGTTCGGCGTTTTGGGAGTTGTCAATGATCTGCGCTCCTCCAGGTTTGATCCTCAGAGCGGCTGGTTCCTGCGCACTGAAATAAGCACAAACCGGCTTTATTACGACCAGACGCTTCCGTTCTGGCAGTTAAGAAATGAGTTCCGGTATTATCAACCACTTTTTTTTGATGATATGGCGGTTCTGCGGATATCAGCGACATTGCGCGACGGCGACGCGGGTACGTATCACCGGCTGCTTTACGGAGACGCGGGGCAGATCCGCGGCTACAATTCAAAAGCTCTTGGATGGCGCTTTGTCGCGAACAGTTCTGTTTTAGCATCGGTCAAATACCATAAACCGGTCTGGAGAGCTCAGGCAGCGCGAATGCCTTTAGTCAATACGGTATACAGCGGCGTAAATGAACTCTCATACCGTATAGACGCGGCATTGATAGCGGACTACGCCCGTCTTTACAATAATCCTCAGGGGATTTTACATCTTAAAGGCCCCTGGCAGAGCGGTACGGGGCTTGGAGGCGGAATAAGAGTTGTGATTCCGGAGATAAAAATCAGCGGATGCGCTGATTTAGTGTATGGGCGAAGGGATGTTAAGAAGGGGTCGGGGCATGAGTGGAAACCGGTTCTGCATGGTTATCTGGATATGTTTTATTAAGAGCGCCTCTAACTTTTTCTTACAGCCTTTATTCGCGTTTGTATGAAAACCTATTTTTTTGACGCCCGATAAAGTCTGTCATTTATAGCCATCCCAAGACCCATATTTGGAACCGGCAGCGCGGCGATTATATCCACCCCGAAAGCGTCCAATCTGCGCATTGCCGCGAAAAGATTGCAGGCCGCCTCACGCAGGTTTCCATCTTCCGACAGGTACTCGGTTACCTTAACATTCGGCGGAAAGCCGCTGCTGTCAAGCGGAACAAGCGAAAGCAGTCCGACTTTACTTTCGGCGGTTGGTATTTCGTTGATATCATTGATTTGCAGGAGCGGCGCCGCGGTAGCGTAATGCTGTTCGCTTCTGCCCGGGGAATGATTGACAAGTTCCGCGCGGTTTGGAATCATTACCTTACCGATAATACTTTCGATTTTTTCAAGCTCGGTTCCACCCGGCCGCAGCAGCGCCGGCGTACCGGTCATGAATGATACAACGGTTGATTCTATGCCGACCGCGCATGGACCGCCGTCAATAATCATATCTACAGAGGCGCCAAGCTGGTCTGCCACATGATCCGCGGTTGTCGGGCTTACGGAACCGAACAGGTTCGCGCTTGGAGCCGCCAGCGGCATGCCTGCGGAATCTATAAGTTTTATCGCGATCTCATTTAAAGGCATACGCAGCGCGACTCCGGGCAGCCCCGATGTGACTATGTCCGGAACAACAGGTTTTTTAGGAAGAACAACCGTAAGAGGCCCGGGCCAAAATTCACGTATAAGTTTCCGCGCTGATACCGGAACATCAAGAGCAAGCTCATCAAGCCATCCGCTGTGCGCTATATGCAAAATTAACGGATCAAAATAGGGCCGACGCTTAATCTCGAAAATCCGCGCGACTGCCTGTTCATTAAACGCGCTTGAGCCAAGACCATAAACCGTCTCTGTTGGAAACGCGACTACGCCGCCGCCGCGCAGAAGTTTTGCGCACTTTTGTATTTGTTCTGTCAATTCCATATGAAATTACCGTCTTCGCGCGGCTGCCTTTTCGTTCCGTTAAAGTTATCAATCCAACAATAAAAATACAAATGAAAACCGCAAAAGAAAAGGGTGAACGCATTAATTTTAAAAATACAAATATAACATTCATTCATAATCCCACAAACCGGAATGGCAAAAAATATTTTTATCATAACACGAAGATTTGATGACAAAAACCCAACGGATGATTGGCGCGCGGCCTGCTGTCAAGTAAAACTTATGAATCTCAAGACCTATGAATTTGAAGCTGTTATAAGACAATCCGAAGCCGGCAAAGGCGGCGCGTATGTGGTTTTTCCCTATGATATCCGCGCTGAATTCGGCAAGGGGCGTGTTAAAGTCCGCGCCGCGTTTGACGGCGAACCCTGCGACGGCAGTGTGGTTAATATGGGCGTAAAGAATACCGATGGTTCCATATGTTACATCATTGGCGTACTCAAGGAGATCCGCGCCAAAATCGGGAAACAGGCCGGCGATACGGTTAGGGTGACTATACAGGAGAGATAAATAACCAGGAAGTGAACCTAATATGAGCGTGATTATCAGAGAGATGACTTCTGAAGAGTATCCACTTCTGGAAGATTTTCTTTACAACGCTGTTTTTCTGCCGCCCGGCGCGGATCCGGTTCCCCGTGATATTATTTTCGAACCGGAAATATATATTTACATTGACGGCTTTGGCAGTAAGCAAGGCGATTATGCCGTAACAGCTATGACAAACGGTAATATCGCGGGCGCGGCATGGACAAGGATCATTCCCGCTTACGGGCATGTAGATGAGGATACGCCGGAACTTGCCATATCAGTCCTGCCGCAATACCGCGGGCAGGGTATCGGAACAATGATGATGACTCATCTGTTTGAGCTGCTTAGGGAACATGGATATAGCCGCACATCCCTTTCCGTGCAAAAAGATAATCCGGCTGTACGGTTTTACAAACGGCTTGGTTACAAAATTACAGGAGAAAAAACGGATCACGCGAATCATGAGGATTATATAATGATAAAAGAGATAGGCGTAAATTTACGAAGCTGGAAAATTGAGGACGCGCCGGAGCTGGCGGCCGCTATTAACAACAAAAATATACTTGACAACGTGAGGGACGGCATCCCTTTTCCCTATACGGAAAAAGACGCCGTTGAATTTATCAACGCTACGCTGGCAGCCGAAAAAGGAACGCAGTACGCCTTTGCCATTACATACAACGGCAAGGTCATCGGCAGTATCGGCGCGTTCCGAAAAGAAAATGTTCACCGCTTGACAGCAGAGATGGGTTATTATATCGCCGAACCCTATTGGGGTAAAGGGCTTATGACTGAGGCTGTAAAACAGGCGTGCGCTTATATTTTTGAAAATACCGATATAATCAGAATATTTGCCCAGCCCTACGCGAATAACACAGCTTCCTGCAGGGTGCTGGAAAAGGCGGAATTTCAGTTTGAGGGGGTTCTGCGCAAAAACGCTGTTAAAAATGGGCAAATGATGGATATGAGGATGTACGCGGTTATTAAAGGTTAATTAAAGATAATTTTGGCGTGCGGTTCATTCGCGGAAAATTCGAATCCTGTTTCTGGGATGCAACGCGGTCAGTATCTGTCTCTGCTTATGAGTAGTAGAGGCGGCATATATTTGAGTTGTTGAAATCGAAGCGTGTCCAAGAAAAGATTTTATATGTGTAATGTCAACACCCTCTTCCAATAAAAGCGTCGCGAAAGTGTGGCGAATCATGTGTGGAGTAACGAGTTTCTCAAGAACCGTTTTACCAAGCGCCTCTATAAAAAAACGTACCGATTGAGGTGATACCCGCCTTCCGATTCGGTTTATAAAAAGAAATGGGGAACCGGTGGACGGGCGTATCGAAAGATAGTCCTGTAACGCGGAAATAACATAAGGATTGCTAACTACGCTTAAACGCTCCTTATTACCCTTGCCATTGACCGATAATACCTGCGCTTCCAGGTTTATGTCCGACAGCCTGATATTGCATAATTCCGAAACACGGATTCCCGTAGCAAACATAAGTTCAAATATGGCAAGATTTCGAATAAATATTTTTTTAACATGAGGCCGCGAATATAAAAAGGATAATAATTTTTCCATATCAAATAAGGACAACGATTTAGGAAGACGTTTCGGTTCTTTAATGTTTACCCGTATTTTCCTGAACGGCGTTACCACAATTAAATCCTCGAATTCAAGGTAATTAAAAAATGCCTTGATTGACGCGATTTTACGCTTTAAAGATTTAGCCGCGTATCTTTTGCTTATCTCTTCTATATAACCCTGGACGAGCGTCTTATCTAATTCTGAAACAGATGTTGCTTTGGAAGAGGCGAATTCATAAAATTGTTTTAAGTCAATAGTATATGCCTTTAAGGTCAATGGTTCTAATTTTTTAATATCAGAACATTGGGTGAGATAGTTTTGTATTGCTGTTTTTATTGTCATTGTTATTATTTCTCCCTGAGCGGCGTGTATCGGATTTTTTGAGTTTAAAGTATTATATATTAACTTGATATTAATTTGACATTTTGTAATCTTTAAATCTTTATTACCAGCCTCAATGTTCTCCTGAAAGCATGCTTTGCAAAAGCTTTTGTTTTTAAAATAAGTAAAGATGATTTTATTTACCAATGAGCAAATGTAAAAATACAAATGGCACTTTATAGATGCTTGTAAAAATTAAAAAAAGTAAAGATGAAGCGTGTGAAAATAAGAGTGGAGTTGCTTTACTTTGGTATTGTTTTGGCATAGTATAAAACAATAGTGTAAGGGGTGATTTAGAGGGAGTAACTACGGGTGGATTTTTTTTGGCTTTTTTATATGCTTAGGCGGTGGCGGGTTGTATATTGTTATAGTAACTATTTATTAGTTTTAACGATTTTAATTTTTGATTTAAGCTTCTGAATAGAGTATAACTACTTGTTAAAAAATAGGGGCATTTTAACGGTTTTTGTTGTGGTTCAGGTCAATCTGTTAAGTAAAGGATAACTGCATATTATCAAATGGTTAAAGAAACTAAAGTATATTGTTATGACCGCAAAACGGATTTTTATTGGTTGGCTGAAAATCTGGACAAAAAAAGTTTGTTGATTTTTTACAATTCTGAAAAAAATGGGATGTCAACATTTTTGGAGCAAGTTTACGAAGACTATGATAATGTAGTTAAAATAAACTACTTCCGTGCGATCGGCTTAAAAAAACAGTTTGAAAACAAATTTGATGAAATATTAAAATTGCTGGAAAAAGAGAAAAATGATAAAGAAAGTTTAATCAACATAATAAAGAAAATATTCGAGGGCATAGGGTGTCTATTAAAAACCACGAATCCTTTAATCAGTTTTTTTGTAAATCTTTCGTCAACCGCAATAAAGAAATATATCGAGAAAAAATCAATTTTTGATCTTGAGTCTATATTGGCAAAGGCACTTGGAGAAAATAGTATCGTAATTATTGATGATGCGGATAGAATGGTTGATGAAGATATAAATTTCATCAGAGCCCTTTTTTCTTGGAACGACTCTATAAAGTTTATTCTCGCTCTTAAATCTGAAACATTAGATATAGTAATTAATAAGCTTAAGCGGGGGTTACCAAGTTTTGAAGAAAGGGAGTTTAAGTATCCTAAGGATGACGATGATATTAGAACAATACTAGATGGCTTAAAACAAGATGGAGAGAAAATTGAGTATCACGGTGTAAATTTTAGGGATTTTACGAACATGAGAGACCTGCTTGCAAGAGTAAAAAAGCAAGTAGCTCTTTCGGATAGCGAAAGACTTGTATATTCTTTTCTTTATTATCTTAAGTGTCCCATTGAATTGGAAAACATCAGTACCATATTTAACAAGTATGGTCAAAGAAACCTTAATTCTTATGGTGACGTCGAACCGATATTACGAAATCTCATTTTCAATGGTTTAATTTCCGTAAGTGGAAGTGTTGTAAGTAAATTAAATCATGATAATTTTGCCCCAAAGCTTAAAGACGAAATGATTTGCAAGGCAATATCAGCTTACTTTTTAGATAATGCAGAAAATTTTGATGGGTTTAACGAGGAGTTCTTGGAATCAATCTATCTCAAATTTAATTCATTACATGGGTTTTTATCAAATATCAATCAAGTGTTAAATAAACTGCGTTTATCCTTACTAAAAAAAACATCAAGTTATGAAATATTTAAAAGTTGCCTAAGCACAGAAATAAATATACATTTTATAAACGATTATAAAGTAATGATAGTGAAAGCATATAATTTTGGTCTTTATAGATTGTTTAGAAATCTTAAACTTGATCCGCTAATTAAAAAATCTTTTAGCAAACAATATCTAATAATAGATTTATTATTTAAAGAGCGACAACAACTGAATGTTAATGGTAAAATATTAGAAGAAGAAATTATTAAAAACAAAGAATTAAATTCTAATTATTCTGCGTTGTTACTTATCTATCTTTTTACGATTAACTTAAACAAAAAAAACAGAAGTAAACAAGCGCATAACATATTGTTTAATAAAAGCAGTCCACTATATTATGAAAATTACAAAAACTCAGATTATTATCATATTTTAGGTAACATTATGGCATGTTACCTTGAAGATTACGAAACTTGCAAGGCACTTTTTAAAAACTCATTGAATATGGAATCAAAAGATAGCATTTTTCATTATCGCTTGCTCAACAATTATTTTGTTTTTCTAATTCTGCGTTACGAAATGAATCCTACGCCAACACTTCAAGAAGAAATTGAGAAACTACTACATCCTATAATAGATGTTATATTTAATGCGGATTATAATTTTTTAGCACACAATTATTGCGTGTTTAAAATTTTAACGGATAAACCGGTGGAGGAAGACGAGTTCTTAGCTTACCGAGATAGATGCATTACAAAATCTCATGAACAAAGTAGCATAGAAAATTTATGTTTGTACAATATTTTGCGTAACAGAAAAAACAAGAAATCCTCGGAAATCGATATTTCCGATTATATTTTATTGGAATCCGAAATTAACAAATCGTCTATTGAAGTAACAAAACTGATCTACTGGCAAAATACATACATTCTTGCAAAAATAACCGAAAATACAGAATTGATGGAAAAATCAAAAAAATATTTGATGGAATCCAAAGATTACAAATATGCAAGTTATAGAGATAGGTTTGACAACGCACTCAAAACAGATGCCTCGACTATAAGGGAGCGATTGAAATATTTTTTATATTTTGGACATCTTTTATATAGACAACCAGATTTCGAGTTATTTATTAGATCGCTTGATTGCTAATTCAACCAAATGCTTTACGATTGAGTCATATGTTTTAAAACATTTTTCATCAAGCAATGTCTGTGCAAATCCGCCATGAAGTCCTAGATTTGGTGTTGTATTAATTTCTAAAAAATATATTTCTTTTGTTTTGTCAATTATAAAATCAATCCTAGCGTAGTCACATCTTTGAATCTCATTGAAATATCGTGTAGCCATATTTCGGATAGCAGAATTTACTAATTCATCTTCTGAAATTTTACATTCTGCGTAACCATTCATTTTTGCTTCAAATCCAAAAACTTTTGAACACGTTGGCTTTATATAGTATGGCTTAGTTGTGATAACAGGCGCACCATATATCAGTGGCATAGAATGTGGCACACCGTCAATGAATTTTTCTATAATAACATCTATATCAGCTTTCAAAAATAACTCTGACTTATTCTTTAATGTCTCATAATCTTGGCAAATACAAGTGTCATCTATCCATCTTGATGTGCTTCCAAATCTTGGTTTAACGAAATAAGGTGGTGTAAAAGGTATTTTTTTAGGAAAAATTTTGTGTTTATTGATACATATAAATTCTGGTGTTTTAATATCTAATTCTTTTGCTATAAGTTTAGCCAATGCCTTGTCATTGTCAATTATTTTAACATTAGGACTTGCTCCAAGATATGGAATGCTCAATTTTTCACAAAGCAAACTAATATACGCATCACTATTTTGAAAATTCATATTGTAATATACGCTAAAAACCAAATCGATGTCGCTATTTTTACACAAATAATCTCTATCAGTAGTGCTGATTATAGTATGTCCTGTATTTTCAAGTGCCAAGCGTAATGGCTTATGATAATTTTTACAATAGTCCTCTTCCCATTCATTTTCAAAGCTGTAGTTAATTTCTTCAGCGTATTTTGCTAAAAATAAAATTTTTTTCTTGCACATAGATAATATGCAGTTATCCTTTATTCATATACATAATATCACCTCTGAAATATTGATTACATTATGTTGCAATAAGAGCTAAGTAACTTCATTCACGGTACAGAATTAATATTCAGCACATTTTGATCACACATTGTACTAGATAAACGTAAACCTGTGGCGGGAAGTATCTTAATATGGTGACACCGTAATATTACTTTTAAAACAGAAAACACAATCCAAAAATAAAACCATCGAGACCAAAATGAACCCCTACGACGACAAATTAAAATCAGCGATAATGCAAAGACCGACACCCCAAAACTCATTGGGCCCCGACCAACACCACGCCTACACCCAAATGGAAAGCACCCGCGGCATAATATTTATCACTGGCAAGGCTGGCACCGGTAAATCTCTCCTTCTGAAATATTTCGTTGAGAACACGAACAAAAAAGCCGCTGTCGTAGCGCCTACCGGAATGGCTGCTATTAATATCGGCGGGCAAACCATGCACTCCTTTTTCCATCTGGCGCCTGCAGTGCAAATCCCAAAGGAGACCGCTCCGATAGAAACGTGGAGCAGAAACTTATTGGAAACGCTGCGGCGCACAGAGGTTATAGTAATAGATGAGGTTTCGATGGTTCGCGTTGACTTAATGGATATGATAGATGTAAAGCTCAAAATGGCAAACGGCAATGACCTGCCTTTTGGCGGGAAGCAGGTGATAATGTTTGGAGATTTATATCAGCTTCCGCCTGTGGTGGAGGGGGAAGGTATCAGCGATTACCTTGGAAGCATATACACAAGTCCATTTTTCTTTTCCGCTCCTGTATTCAGGGATCATCCTTTAGCGGTTCACGAATTAACAAAGGTGTTCAGACAAAAGAGAGACAGGGAGTTTATTGACATCCTGAATAAAATACGGTTAGGAACCGCAGCACAGGAGGATCTGGATCTGCTTAACAAAAGGTGCTTGAGAGAAATTGACAAAGAAAATTCATTTCTAACGCTTGTACCGACTAACGCGACTGCTGACGCTATAAACAACAGAGAATTGAGAAAGATACCGCCATTGCGCCCGCTCACATACGAGGCTAAAATAGAGGGAAAAATATCCGCGTCGGAATATCCGGCGCCTGTTAAACTTGAGCTAAAAGTTGGCGCTCAGGTTGTTATGCTTGACAATAACAAAACCGGCGGATGGGTTAATGGGAGCCTGGGGGCAGTGAGTCATCTTGACAGTGATTTTATCAGGGTAAAGATGAGCGGCAGCGGGGCGGAGTGTACGGTAAGCAGAAAAGTATGGGAGAAGAGAAAGTATTTATATGATTCCAAAACCCAAAGCCTTGAGCAGAAAGTAATCGCGACTTTCGAGCAGTATCCCGTAAAATTGGCTTGGGCGCTCACAATACACAAAGCGCAGGGACAGACCTATGAATCGGTTGTCATAAACATGAGCTGGGGAGCGTTTGCGGCCGGCCAGACATACGTGGCTCTCTCCAGATGCCGCAGTATGGACGCGTTATACCTGACAAGACCGATCCTGCTAAGAGATGTTGAGGTAGATCCAAATGTCGCTGAGTTTATGCGCTCCGTTACTCCAGTAACAAATATGGATGACAGCGCCCAAGAAACAGTAACAGCAGCTCTGCCGGAAAAAAGCTCTCAGCCGATTTTGTTGACACAAAGTAATGAGTTGAACGAAGCGGCGTCAGCTACGCAATGTGAAACAGATGTACAGCAAACAAACGATGAGAATAATGAGCTTTTATCTTTAATACAAGAGCTGAGTGATTTTAACAAACAAGAAATAATTGACTTGTTGAAAAAATTGAAACAGGAGAGAGAATAAACTTTCTCTCTTTGAAAATGATAATGAGCGCTCATATCAGGTTCGGGTAGAAATTGCGTAATATGCTGTATGAGCCCATTTTCGAGATCGGTTTCCTTCACTTTTTCCGATAAGCGCAGAAAATCGAAATTATAGGGGTCTTTCATCAATTCATTAGCTAAATCGCTTTGCGGTGGAGGCAGCGTTTGGCTGAAGTTCGTAACAGCTTTTCCCTGCCGGTTGTAGAGACCTGTCTCAATTTAATATTCAAGTACTGAGCGGCTCCAATTGTTTTTTATAGCTTTGGTGATGTAGAAAAGGGCTTGATTTACATCTTTGACTTTTTCAATAATGCATACATTGTGTCCCCAGGGAATTAAGGCTGCTTGTTGAACAAGTTGTTTCAATTTTATATCAGACGCTTGAATCTGTTCCGCATCTTGTTCAACAAATTCAAAGCCGCTATTTTCTAATTGTCGCACAGGTTGTGCGACAAATTCAGAACCATTATTTTCTAATTGTCGCACAGGTTGTGCGACAAATTCAGAACCGTTATTTTCTAATTGTCGCACAGGTTGTGCGACAAATTCGGAGCCTTGTAAAATAGATGAATAAAATTTATAAAACTTCTTGATTCTGAACAAGTTAGCCCGAGAAAATCCAGTCATTTCAGGAAATTCTTTCTTCAAATCTCTGCTCAGTTGCTCTATAAAGCCACTACCCCACTTGGCTTCCTCCTGCTTTTCGACAATCTGCCTGCCTAAATCCCAATAGAGCATAATCATTTGACTGTTCACTGAAAGAGCGGCTTTTATCTGCCCCTTTTTGATCTGCTCTTTCAAATCGCGCAGCCAGTCACGATATTCCGGTAATTTTATAATATCAGACATTTTTTCTCCTAATTTTACACACGATTATTTCACAAACACACGATAATCCGCGTCAGGAAACGCGCTGTCTAAATATTCCAACGCTCCTACGCTCTCCCTGTCAAGAGAACCGTTTTCGAGGCCGTCGGCCAGAAAATGGAAGCGGCTCACATGATCGCATACCCGCCGTGAGGCGTACTGCCCTGATGTCGCGTTTGTAATCATGAAGGGCCAATCCGAAGACTGCGCCAGAAGAAGCTCACGCATACACTGATTGAGCGCCCGGCGTTCTTCAAGAGAGGGTTCCGGCCCAAAGCGGGAGGCAAGTGAGATCATGCGTCTTATACATTCATGAATGTGGCGCAGAATCCAGTCGTTTTTGCCGTTGCACCACACCTCAAAATATCCTCTGTGGCCCCAGCTTGACATACAGGGTTCTCCCCGTTGATGCACTGGATGCTGGTCAAGATACGTATCCGGACTGACAAGCGCCAGCCTCGAATTATCCGAAGCGATACGGCGAATGAGAAACTCGAGCCACTGCGGCCCCTCATACCACCAGAGACCAAAAAGCTCCGCGTCAAAAGTAGCCGCTATTACAGGAGCCTTACCCATTGTCCGCGCCAGATACTCTACTTGTGAAACCCGTTTATCATAAAAGCATTCCGCGTGGAAAGCTGCCCTTTCACGCGCTCTGTGCGGATTATAAAAATCCTTCTGACTGCGCGGGCCTGTTATTTTCCAGTATTTTATGCCTGTATCCACCCTCACTCCATCCGATATATACGGCCTGATATATTCCATATCAAGTTCATGCCCGATGTCGCGGTAAAACTCCCTGTACTCAGGATCGCCGGGATAACCCTTTTGAGCCGACCATACCTCTTCCGTGCTTGCCTGATCGCGGGAAAACGCGGCCACCCCGGAAGGAGTAAACAATGGAGCGTATACTCCGTAAAGAGGAAGCACATCGGCGTGATCTATGCCGTGTGACTCAAGGAAAAAGTAACGGATGCCCGCTTCCCGCATGTACTCCTCTATCCCGGGATGAAACGCGCACTCCGGGAGCCAAAACCCCCGCGGCCTGTAGCCAAATACATTGGAGAATGTTTTCAAACCGGTTTCGATCTGCCCGCGCACTGCCGCTGGTTCAGACATAAGAAGCGGCAAAACCGCGTGAGTGGCGCTGGTGGTGATAAGATGAACTTTTTTGGTAAGTTCTAGATCACGAAAATGTTTGCAAATTTTTCCATCGCATTCATTGAAAATATCACGGGCCGCGGTAAAGCTGTCTAAATAGTAATCCGCAAGCCAGCGCAAGTGCCCATTGTCACGATTGCGTTCCTGTTCTTTTTTCGCAAGCTCTATAAGTTTCTCAAGATGTTCACTGTAGCGCTTTGAGAGAAGCGGATCTTCCATCATGCACAGAAGCGTTGGCGAGAGAGAGAGCGTGAGCTCAAACTGAACATCTTCCGAAATGAGCCGCTTTAACATGGCGACAAGCGGGATATAGGTACCGTTCATCGCCTCAAAGTACCACCGTTCCTCAAGAAATGAGCTGTACTCCGGATGCCTTACAAAAGGCAGGTGCGCGTGAAGTACAATAGACAAATATCCTTTAGCCATTATTTACCTCCCCTTTATTAGGTATAGTCATTCTACTTGAAAAGGTATTATTAATGCGGAAATAAAAACGCGGAACGCAGAAATTATCGAGAGTCGATGTTTTTATTTCCGCGTTCCGCGTTATTATTTTGAAGTTGAATCAGTTTAGCGCCGCGCTGGCCCAGCGCGATATGTACATTGCCGCGATACATTCGGTAGTGCGCAAAAGCGTGCTTCCGTCACTCACCGATGAGCGCAGAATCCTTAAGGGGTTTGAAAGCATCTGTCTTACACCCCACACCACAGATCCATGATTATCATAAATCAAAAGCCCGTTAACATCATGGCGTATATCGTGCAGTCTTGCCTGATGAGTAGCGACGACAGGCTTTCCGGCGCGAAGCGCGGCTGCCGAAAGCCCGCCATGCGCGGGAGCGCGGGCAGGTATCACGACAAAATCGCAGGCGCTTAAAAGCTGTTCAAAAATTTCGACAGGTACATCTCCGGGAAAACGGCAGCGGTCCGCTATCGCGCAGCACCACGCCTTATGCTCAAGATCATGGCGCATCGGCCCGTCACCCGCAAACACGTACTGAGCCTGCGGATATTCTCTTGACACTTGCGCTGCCGCGTCTACCAAAAGATCCGCGCCGCTGTCCCATGAGATCTCTCCGGAAAACAGCACCACCGGATCTTTATCCGAAAGCCCGTACCTGCATCTGACATAATCGGAAGACCTGCCTTCATCGGGAGCGGCAGTAAGAGTATCGGGTACGATAAAAACAGAATCGGAAGATTTACCGTAATCCCGTATGACAATTTCACGTATCGATTCGCTTGACACAAGCACACTGTGAGCTTCTTTGATAAGGTTAAATTCCTGACGCTCTATTTTTTTTGATATCGCGTTTGGCTGCCCGCCGCTGCGTTCCGCCTCAAGAGAATGGATAACCGCAATAAGAGGTAAATTGTTCTTTTTGCTGATATCCATAGCTACAGGAGCGCTGTACCAGTCATGACACTGAACACAGCCAAATGAAGCGGGAGTGTGAGAGGTTTCAAAATGGGCGGCGATATCCTTAGAAAGCAGCTCTACCCTTTTAACAAGAGGAAGTGAGGCAACGCTTGATATAAGACTTTCGTCAGGCGTAAATATATGGGGCTTCGCTCCCATTGCCCTGCACTTCTCTATGACGCTGAAAAGAAAGCGGGTTACCGGACGCTCTTTATAATTAGCGTCTGAAACCGCGCTCTCATTAAGAAAAATCGCGGCGCTGAGCAGCGGATCACCCGCTTTCTCCAGGATGCTGTTCATTTCGTCAAAAACCGACGAGCACGTCACATTCTCTACCGCAAACACTCTTGTAAACGCCTGACTGACATAAAGACCTGTGGTGCGAAAACAGGAGGATTTGCGGGGACGGTCGAAATACATCACATTTGAACGCACGCACGGTTTAAAACTGCCGTCCGCGAACACATACCCCGCTTCAGCCATGAGACAGCTTTCAAAACGGTCAATATTCAGGTAATAGCATCCGCAAAGCGACGATACATTTATATCATACTGGCGGACAGCGTTAAAGCCGTCAAATTCGATTCCGGTTACATCATACACCCGCAGCACAAAACGCGGCTCATGATCAAAACCTTTACCATATTCCTCTCTCACCTTGAGAGCGGTTGTCTCAGAAACATGCCACTGAAGAAATCCAAGATGAGGATACACGGCAAGAAGAGAAAATCCCTCCTGTAAAAAGGTACTGGGAAACCTCTCACCCATCTTCCAGCACAACTCCCGCAAAACCGCGTTATCCTGATGCCATAAGTGCGGGTCAACACTCCCGCTGTCCTCCAGCACAGGCAGGCATTCCTCAACATTTTTATCAAGCTTTTCTGTCGTAACCGGCATCTGATCTCTCCTTTGTTAGTCAGGGAGTCAGTAAGTCCAAAATCAAATGGCTTTATTGGAAAACGCTATCAACTGTTTTCACCGCCATTTTGATTTTGGACATTCAGACCTGTCCCCTATCTCTTCATCAACAGCTATAAACACCCACAGTATGATCCGCAATCAAATCCCAGGAAAATGTGTTTTCCGCCGCCTCCCGCCCCTTTTCCCCCATCCAGCGCGCATGATCGAAGTTGGCAAACAGAGACCCTATCCCCCACGCGATAGATTCCGGATTCGGATACACTTTGAATCCGTTTATATCATGCCAGACAAACTCAGTACCGTTGTGAGTAGCGACCACAGGTTTTCCCGCAGCCCATGCCTCAAGTACTACAAGTCCAAACGGCTCATTGCGCGACGGCACCGCCACACAGTCGCAGGCGCGGTACAGATCCGCAACCTCTCCGCGGGAAAAGACACCGTAAAATCTGCAAGCGTGAGCAACCCCCAGGCTGTGAGCAAGGTGTTCTACATGCCCGCGCATATCGCCATCACCGGACATGATGAACTTCGCGTTATGGTGGTGATGCAGAATATAAGGAATAGCGCGCACAAGGAGATCGGGGCCTTTCTGAGTAGTCATTCTGCCGACAAACAGTACTGTAGGATCAAGGGGGCCGATGCCGTAGCGTCCCTTAATCTCACCGGGATCAACCCAGCCGTTAAAGTCGCCGCATGAGATCCCATTGTAAACCATGTGAGTCTTCCAGTCAGGAACATTGTAAATCCACTGAATCTCATTTTTTAACAGATTAGAAACAGTGATCACCTTATCGGCGCAAAAAGTTCCGTGACGCTCATGATCCATAATGCGGGAGCTTTTGCCCTCATAAAAATTGTTGCCGCACCTGCCGTATTCGGTTGAGTGCATTGTTAAAACGCCTTTTCTGCCCCGGCCCTGCTTTATCCACACCATCGCGTTAGAGGTCATCCAGTCGTGAGCGTGGACTATGTCAAAATATCCTCCCATATAATCCTCAACGCCAAACACGCAATCCACAAAGGAGCGGCACATGTTATTTATATCATTTATCATATCCCCATCACCCGAATACGGCACACGGTGATAATGCACTCCGTGGATGTTACTGTATTGCCAGTCGTCATGCCACCTCATTCTGGTGAATACATGAACCTCATGCCCCTTTCTCTCCAAAGCCGCGGACAGCTCAGTAACATGAACCGCCACACCGCCCAAAGCTACAGAATGCAAAGACTCCCATGCCAACATCGCGATACGCATACAGACTTCTCCTTTTGGTGAAATATTTAAGTGAGTAATTATTAACAATATAGTAATTGAAACAGCGGTTTTTATATTTTTTCAGAAACGGGAATCGATTTTCGCAAAAATGAGAACTTCTCATTACTCAACACGGTATTCATGTATCGGCGAACCCGCGTATTTGTTCTGTCCTACAAACCGCCAATTTTATCGGAAGGGGGAAATATCGCAATACCTGTGCCATCTTTTTTCAAAAATCAGAACACAGGAAATCGCATCCTATTATTTTAATCTGATGAACATTAAAATTGCGGCAGCGGGCAAAATCAAAGACAAATTTCTTTTGGAAAAGATTCGTGACTACGGAGAGAGAATCTCCCATGACTGCCGTATTGAGATAGTGGAGATAAAAGACTGCGGAGTGGAATCTGAGGGCGCGAAATTTCTTGACCTCGCGGCCAGAAACGGCGGGACGCTTGTAACACTCACCGAAGAGGGAACTCAATACAGTTCCAAAGATTTTTCTACACTTTTAGAAAATTTAGGAGCGCGTATACTTTTTGTGATCGGCGGACCTGATGGGGTAAGCCCTTCCGTTAAGTCGCAGAGCCGCGTATTGTTGTCACTTTCCAAAATGACTTTTACACATGAGATGGCGCGGATGTTTTTGCTTGAGCAGATTTACCGGGCGATTTCTATTAAGCATAACAGGAAGTATCACAGGGGAAATTGATTTAACGTAAACTAACGTTTTTCAGCGATAGATATCTTTTCGGTGATCAATGTCAATTACTATAATAGTCAGCACATTGTCATGTATCTCATACACAACACGGTAATCGCCTGTTCTTATGCGATATGTCTTATCTATACCTTCTAGTTTTACATACCATAAGGACGCGGGTTGTATTTTAACGCTTCAATTTTTTGGCAATTTTTAATCGCGGTTCTTTGGGGAGTTTTTCGAGTGATTTTTCTGCCGCGGTCATAACATGAAGCTTGTATACAGCCTCAGACTCGTATCCCACCATAACTCCAATAACCTTTTTAGTTTAATATATCACTCAATTCCAAGTTTTTTTTCACTTCTTCCCACGGAATAAGCTTCTGTTTTCCGGTCTTAAGGTCTTCACGCGCTTTCAATACTTTTTTACGGTCGATCTCATCTTCACGGCGTTCAATTTCTTCCAGTATTTCAAGTTCTTCCGCTGTAACAAAAGCCCCGATAGTTTTCTTGCCGCTGCGTACCAAAACACGCTCTTTGTCATGCATGACACTGTTCAAAGCTTCTTTGTTAGTAATCTCACAGGCAAGCATATGACGCGCAGCCATATTATCCCCCTTTTAAAGCGATACAGACTTATCAACAATAATATATAAAATATACGAGTACTTTGCCGCTATTATTTACGCGTTACCTTATTAACCATTAAAAACCTCACCAAATCATTCTGACTCACAGTTCCGACAAGCTCCCCGCCCTGGGTGACTACCATAATGCGGCTGTTTCCGGTCCGGTTCATTACGGCAAGAGCTTTCATTGCGTTTTCGGAATCAAGCACACTGTTATCCGAAGAACACGGTTTGGCGTATTCATCAACCTTATGAGACGGCCACTCCGGACGCGGAACTCTCTTTACATCATCTACATTGACACATTTTAAATTGCAGTTGCCAACTACAGGGTATATATTAAAATCGTATTTGTAAACATAATTTTCAATCATATGATCGACTGTAGTATAAGCGGGAACTGTTACCGGGTCAGAATCCACAAACCGCTTTACCGGTTCATTTTGAAGAGCGCCTCTCACAAGAACGTTCTCGTAAGACATGCGGGAAGCGCCTCTTACGAAAAGCCCTATAAGCGCCCACCAGATTCCTGTAACTATATTTCCTGTAAAAACAGAAAAAATACCTGCGGCTACCAGCGCCAAACCGAAACCGGTTCCTACCGCGGAAGCCACTTTTGTCGCCCACACTATATTCCCCTTTATGCCCCACAGTATAGAGCGGAACACCCGCCCGCCGTCAAGGGGATATGCAGGCAGCATATTAAACACGGCTAAAACAAGGTTTATTATGCGTAAATAACTGAATATGATAAGAACAGGTACTGGCCAGGCAAATGAAGACCCCAGCAGAAGAACTCCCCAGAAAAAGAATCCCAAAAATACGGATGAGACAGGACCGGCTACAGCTATGAAAAACTCCGCCCTGGCGGAAGGGGGTTCATCCTCCATCTCCGCAACGCCGCCAAAAATGAAGAGCGTTATCCCTCTCATGGGAAGGCCAAAGCGGCGCGCTGCAAGTGAATGGCAGAGCTCATGAAATACTATTGAGGCAAAAAGTCCAACTGCTCCCACCGCTCCCATTATCCAATAAGCGGCGGGTGTCAGATCTTTATAAAAAAGCGGAAACACCCCCTGAGCAAGCGACCAGGTTATAAGAACCGCGATAATAATCCAGCTCATATCAATACTAACCTGAAAGCCGAAAATCGAAAATAACCGTATCTTTCTGCCGAACATGCTCAAGCCCTCCGTTTCGACGCGACAGATTTACCTGTTTCAATTGAAATGGCGCAAATAATAGACCATAAGGAGTCTGCTTATTGACATTTTTTATGAATGACGCTAAAATAGAGGTATAAATATTCACATCTTTTTGAAGAAAAACGCGTCACCGCCAACGAGGAAATAATGGGGAAACTCGTAACTTACCTGCTGATTATACTTATCATAACAATTACATACTCAGCGCTTGTATTTTCAATCAGTGATTATCAGCAGAGCTTTGTTGTTGGCTTGACCATACTGGCTTTAAGCCTGTGCCTGATATTTATATGTAAAAAATTCACGCTTAATTACTTCGTTATTCCGCTTGCAAACGCGCTCTGCCTGCTCCCCGCGCTGTTTCGGAGCCTCTCAGAAAACAGTGACCCCATAAAGCAGTTTGAACTCGCTGTCGCCTCTTTAATGCTTGGAATATTTGTTGTGATACCAGTATTCGCAATCTCTCTTATAACCTGCGTAATTATCTATCTTACATCTCCCAAACGCAGGAAGAGAAAAAAAACGCGAAAGCGCAGCTCTAAGAAACGACAATATTCAAGAAGCAAAAACATCTAATCCAAATACGTACGGGCGCTGCGCGCAACGCCCTCCACCCCATATATTTACGAATTCTCTAATTCCATAATATTCCCGCATGAATATCATGAATTCCAGCTTCAATGCTCAAACACCATATACTGTACATCCACGCCATCCACGCCTGAAAGCGCGGATGTAAACTCCTCAAACCTTCCGCTGTCACCCAAAAGCTCCACAATTATAATGCCGTTTGACGAACAGGAGCTCTCGCCCACATCATGCAACCCTATATCATGTAACCCAATACGGGTCTTTATAAAGCAGCCAAATTTTGTGAGAATCTCCTGCACCTGAGGCACATGGCTCACCCGGTCATCAATATGAATTCCAACGATATAGTGATTCCGCTTTTTCATTGAACCCCTTATTTATAGTCGGCTGGTGGTTAGTAGTCAGTGAACTGCTGATGGAGTCGCAAAAACAGTGCCGGCTTTCGCGAGATGGATGGATCAAAGAGGCATGGCTAATGTTACGTAAATATCATTTAACATAATATAGTCATGCAATTTGTATGGATATTGTTCAACAATACGAAGTTTATATTATGTCAAATCAGATTTACAGAATACTAGTATGCGCGGGAAAACGGGCGGCTCAGTTGTCCGCCCTTTACATACTAAACTAACAAAGGCCCGCGATAACCCCGCCTTCACGGTAGTGACGGTAGACGCGGGGGATGCTGCCCATACATAACAGCGA
>JAIRVB010000027.1 GCA_031254105.1 Chitinispirillales bacterium | reverse complement strand
CCACGAAGAAATGCACAAACAAAAAAATATATACATATACACATGCCTTAGCACAGAGGGAAAGGAGCGAAAAGCAAATCTCTTCAAAAACAAATAAATAATGCTGAATTCTCAAAGTGTATCAGAAATACATACAAAATCAATACCTGCAATGACAATCAAACAAATGTTGAACTCAAAACTGCAATGAATGCGTTGATAATACACGAAACTTAAAAACAAAAATTGTGAAAAAATGTTATATAAGATACTTACGAAGACGTGCAATTGTATCATCGTAGTCTATAGGCTTGCCAAGGTAGTCATTCATACCGCAGGACACGCAAAAACCGTTCAACTTCATTACGCTTTTTGTAAAGATCTCTGTTTTTCATCAATAATCTCCAGCGCCAGACGAAAATCTTCCGGGTAAGGAGCGCTTATCGTAAATTCCTGATTTGTAAATGGATGCCTGAACTCAAGGCTTCGCGCGTGGAGCGCTTGACGGGAGAAACATTTAAATATATTATACGCAAACGGTCTCTCCAAAGGCGCGCATTTCAGAACTCTCTCCCGCAAACCGCCATAAAGCGCGTCCTCAATAATAGGAAACCCCCTGTGGCTGCAGTGTACTCTTATCTGGTGAGTGCGGCCTGTATGAAGAATAAATTCAAGCAACGACACTCCATTATTAAACGCCCGCAGCCGGTACTCTGTTACAGCCGGATTGCCACGTGTATCAACAATTCGTTTGATCGGGTCACGCCGGCTTCTGGCAAGTGGGAGTTCTATAAGTTCATGATCACAGGGTCTGGCGCCGATGCAAAATCCCGTGTAGACTTTTCTTATAAGACGGGATGAAAACAGGTTAGCAAGTTTGATGTGAGCCTCATTGGTTTTAGCGATGATCAAAGCTCCGGAAGTATCTTTGTCAAGACGGTGCACGATTCCCGGTCTCTGCGCGTTAAAACCATCCGACACAGAGCCAAACCTGTGCAGCAGCGCGTTTGCTACAGTGCCGGACGTATTGCCGTTTCCGGGATGCACAACAAGCCCGGCAGGTTTGTTTATAAGAGCTAAAAACTCATCTTCGTAAAGTACTTCAAGAGGTATATCCTGAGCCGCAAGAACTGTTTTTCGTGCGGCGTGCGTCAAAACATCATCTACACCGACAGTATCACCAATTTTAAGCCTGAGATTCTTTTTTACCGCAACTTTACTATTTACCGATACGCCTCCGCCGCTAATGGCTTTCTGCAGCGCCGCCCGTGATACATCCCGCAAACGAGCGGCTAAAGATTGATCCAGGCGCAAACCATCTTCGTCATTATCAACTGTATAGTTCATAAGAGCAGCATATTATAAGGCATGTAACGCGTTATCCGATTCTCTATTCAGTTTTTGACTCTACATTTTCTAAGTTCTGAGCTGTGAGTTCTGAGCTGTCAGTATTCTGTACCGCTGCAAGCCTGACACTGTTATTCTTCCCTTCCCGCAAAAAACTCAGCATCATTATGGCAACACCAACGGTAACGTATATATCAGCAACGTTGTAGATATACCAGTAGGTGTCGGGCGGTATCCCCATTCGGATAAAATCGACAACCCCGTTATCCGGACGCGCAATGCGGTCAAACATATTGCCAAAAGCCCCCGGAAGCACAAGCGCAAGCCCCCAGTGCATAAGTATCTCATTTTTCTTCAGAGACTTATAATAAAGGAGCAGGAAGCCTACGGCGCAAGTTATAAAAATTAAAAAGAAAAGGTTGACAGGCAGTCCGGGTATCCAGTCTGCCGGATTAATACCGAAAAGAGCGCCCTTGTTGTAGACGAGAAGCAGCTGAAAATAATCACCTATCACCTGACGGGGCACCCCAGGCGTAAGATTGACATGAGCTAACTGTTTTGTAACAAAATCTACGGCGAATCCTGCCGCTGTTATAACAATAAGAAAAATCCACCTGTGTTTCATCCCGCCTTTCAATTATTTTTCCTCCATTATGATTAAGGCAATTCTTCCACTGATAAGTATAGTTCGTTTAGGCAACGTAGTTATGACCGGGTGCGCGGTAATTTTGGGAATATGGCTCACTCAAAGCGGCATTTCCACGTTTACAGCATTTTTTTTAATGACCGCCGCCATGGCCGCGACAGCATACGGCAATGTTATAAACGACATTCTTGACATTAAAAGCGATTTGATCAGCCACCCCGAGCGTCCTTTAGCAAACGGCTCTATGAGTGTACGGACAGCAGCTGTTTTTGCCGCCGCGCTTGTTATCGCATCGCTTTTAAGCGCTCTTTGGGCATCAACGTTTCATCTGAAAGCCGCGTTTTTACCGCTGATACTGCTTACGCTGTATTCAATTTACTTTAAGCGCACGCGGCTTATGGGAAATTTCATTGTCGCACTTCTTGTCGCATATGCACTTCTCTTTGGGTCTCTACCCCTGCCGCAAACAAAAATACTTTTTTTACCGGCAATGTTAGCTTTTTTATTAAATTTTTGCCGTGAGATAGCGAAGGATATTCAAGATACTGAGGGCGACAGAAACGCAGGGATCACCACCTCAGCAGCTCTGCCGGACACTGCGCTTAAAGCGATACTGCTAAGCACAGCAGCCGCTTACGCCTCAATCGCGTTTCTTCCCTCGCTTTTACTGAAACACTTTGGTATAGTTTACACAATAGTATGTCTGCTTGCGGTAATTCCGCTGCATGTATTATGGATCACTGAAGTTTTAAAAGCCGACCTGAAAAACCGCGCGAAACGTATTGCCATGATACTCAAATTAGAGATGATTGCGGGACTTTTGGCGATGGCGCTGGATAAGATACTAAAAATTAATTTGTGATTTGTCCTGTTGTTTGGGCAATCTCAACGTCCAATCATATGATAATAAACGTTGCCGAGTTGGCAGCGCAATTCCGCACCAACTTGGTGCAGAATTAGAATCTCTTCCTATTTTTCAAATATCAATAGAATAAAGTTAAAAACGTATCCTATTTCATTACAGACATTAAACGAACTACAAGCCATCGTTCACCAGTTAGATGCCCTGTGAGCCGAAACACAAAGGCTGGAAACCATCTACCAAAATAAAATAGATGATTTGGATGAACTGAAAAAAAGTATATTAACAAAAGCAATGGCTGGTGAGCTTGGAGAATCAGTGGAAGAATTAGCGGAAAAAGGAGTTACTGTATGAAAGTAAAATTAAATCAGGCAGTTAAAATGTTTTTTGGTAATTCATCTCTTGAGATGGTTTACTTTGAAGCAATAGCAAATGCTTTAGATGCAAACGCAACAGAAATTGAAATCAAAATATCTGTAAAGGCATTAAATCAATCAGGAACTCTTCAAATAGAAATTTTAGATAATGGTGAAGGTTTTACTGATGAACGATACAAAAAATTTTCAAATTTGTTTGATATTGATGAAAATTCTCATAAAGGTTTAGGACGACTAGTTTACTTATGCTATTTCGAAAATATAGAAATTATGAGTTTTTATAATAAAACTAAAAAAAGGACATTTAGTTTTTCAGAGGGGTTTGAAGAGGAAAAAAATGTTGTAATTGATGTTGAAGAAAGGTCGTCTGGAACAAATTTCAAGATGACAAATTATGTCCTTAAAAAAATTGCAAAAGAAGATTTTATACTGCCTGAAAAAATAAAACTGCGAATTTTAGAAGAGTTTTACACAAGATTATTTCAAATAAAGAAACAGAATCGTTCAATAAAAATTAAAATCAAAACGTCCATTGAAAACAAAAGTTATGAAGAAAGCATTCAAAATACAGATATACCTGAGTTTACTGCGATTGAATTAGAAAGTTCAATATCTACAGTAGATAAGTTTAATTTGTACTATTCAATTAAGGAAGTTAACTTTAAACAGACTTCTTTGATAGCTGCAATATCAGTTGACAATAGAACGAAAAAAGTAGACTTGATTTCTGATGAGAACCGACCTGCTGGTTACGAAATGGTGTTCTTACTATATTCAGAATTTTTTACAGGTAAAATTGATGCAATAAGGCAAAACCTCACAATCGCAGGTCAGGAAATGAGAGAGGTTCAATATCTGTTCAGAAAAGAGGTGGTCTCTTTGATTGAAAGCAAAATACCTAAAATAAAGCAACGTAATAAAGACGTAAAAACAACATTAATAAATAAATTTCCTCATTTAAGCGGCTATTTTGATACTCAAAATATCGGTTATATTCATCAAAATGAAATTCTTAAAAAAGCCCAAGATGATTTTTTTAGAGAGCAAAAAGAAATTTTGGATGCCAAGTCTCTAAATGATGAACAATTTAAGAAATCGTTGGAATTATCATCGAGGGCTCTGACGGAATATATATTGTTTAGACAGTTAACTATTGAAAAATTAAAAAGATCTACCGTTTCAGACAGCGAAGCTGAACTGCATAAACTATTTGCTTCAATGCGAAAAGATGGACGGTTTGACAAAAAAAACTCTGTTGACGATCTTTATAGAAACAATGCTTGGTTGCTCGATGACAAGTATATGACTTATGAGACAATACTTAGTGATAGAGAAATGGGAGAACTTATTCAAGAAATTACCGATGAAGATGGAATTTCAGATGATAATAGACCTGATATGGCATTGATATTTTCAAACAACCCTGAAAAAAAGAAACCTTTTGATGTTGTTATTGTAGAGTTTAAAAAAAGAGGTATTTCACTTGAAGAAAATATGAAAGTAATTACTCAGCTTGAAAAACGAGCCAGAAAATTAATGAAACATTACAACAATCAAATCCAAAGGATTTGGTTTTATGGCATTATCGAATTTAATAATGAAATTGAAATGCAATTAGCGGGAGAATATACAGAATTATACTCATCGGGTAAGATGTATTACAAGGAAACCAATGTTGCAATTTCTGTGAATCCTACAATTAAAATACCTATTGGAGTATTTATATGGGATTTAGATGCGGTAGCTAATGATGCAGACGCTCGAAATTCAGCATTCTTAAATCTCATTAAAAGCAAATTCACTCAAGAAGATAAATAGTGAACGAAGCAGAAACCAGAGCCGAATTTATATAGACCCCAAAGCTAAAATCTTGCGGCTGGGGTGTTGTAGAAAGCTCAAAAGTTCTTCGCGAACACGCTATCAGCGCGGGCAAAATACAAATCGGCAACCGTGGTAAACGTGACATCGTCGATTATGTATTGGTATATAATGGCATTAAACTTGCCGTCATAGAAGCAAAAAGTGGTGAATCGCCCGTGGGTGAAGGCGTGATACAAACCAAAAAGTACGCTCAACCCGCCAGCACCGCCCCCGGATAATCTCTGAATATCTCCCCGGCAGAAAAAAATCCCTGCGACGCGCTCACTTCCCTGCCGCTGAGGATATTTATAAACTTTTGCGGCCCGTCCCCTGATTCGACAACCGTATCTCTCCACACATCGTGCCCAAGGGGTAATATGCCGCAGCGGCATACGGAAGTTAAAAGACGGGGAACCGCAACAAGTGTCTGTTGATCTTTAAATGTGCGTCTGAAAGCAAAAATATGATCCTTAAAACGCCCCCTTGTATGAAGCGGCTCATAACTTGCGCACTGGTAGAAATCTTTAAGTTCAAGCCTGTGTTTCAGAAGAACATGAGTAGTAAACATTTTTATTCTGCCGTCATGAAAAACAGGCAGCGACTCCGCAAGAAACTCACGGTAATCAAGATTGTCAAGTTCTAAAATTTTTGACAGCATCGCGCTTCTGCAGCTATAATCAACAGTACCGCGGTTATCGGGATCAACGAGGCTTAAATCCCAAAGTTCCGAGCCCTGATAAAAGTCGGGTATGCCCGGAGAACAAATTTTTAATATGAGTTGAGAGAGAGAATTAAAAAGCCCATACCAGGCGACTTTTTGCTGAAAAGGCAGAAATAAGGAGAAAAACTCACTGTTTTTTTCGGTATCAAGCACCGCGTCAATAAATCCCAGAAGAGCAGCTTCGTACTCAGCGTCAGGCTTGATCCATCCTGTGTGGAACTTGGCCTCCCGCGCAGCCTTTAACATGTACTGACGGATCCGGTCTGTAAACTTTCTCAAATCACCGCTGTCAAATAACGAATCTGTGTCACTCCGCTCAGTCCGGTTGAAAGGCCACGCTCCAAGCAGAGTCTGGTAAAGAAAGTATTCATCGTTACAGTCAGGCAGCTCCTCACGCTCCTGCCTCATCTTAAAAACACGGTTTACTCTTCCCCATTCGTTAAGCATTTTCTCCCATTCATCAGGAATTTGCGACAGAACTGAGATACGCATGCGCGTGTCTTCACCCCGCTTGGTGTCATGCGTGGAGGTGGTATTAAGGGTAAAAGGGGTACGGTGACGGCGGCGGGCGCAAAAACGGTGTAGAACGCCCGGCTCTATACCCATGATCTCAGGATAACCGCCCACTTCGTTAAGGCTTGTCATGCGGTTGTAGTTGTAAAGAGTGGTGTCTTCGAAACCCTTTGCCATTAACGGGCCGGTAAACTGCTGGAAACGCATGAGCACATTTAACCACTCATCCACTGTTTCATCTGCGGAGTAGGAATCGCATCGCAGAAGGAGACATTTCTCTATAAATTCTATCTCACGGCGGAAAGCGGGAGTTTGAGTTCTGACCTGATCAAAGGTTTTCTTTAAGACTTCCGTGTCTTCACCGCTCATCTGTTCGCTGTTTATATAGGTGCGGTAAACAGGAAACGCGCTCATGAGCTCAACAAGAGCGCTTCGCAGACCGTAAAGCGTCATATCCGTGCCCCAGCGGTCGCGGCGGCTGATCTGCTTTATAAGTAAAGCGAGATTGTCAATATCGCCAGCCATGTGGCGGGCGATTATGAGCCGTTTTTTCTCCAAAATAAGCTGTTCCACACTCTTATTCATCCCTGTAAAGCGGCGGTATATCTTTTCAAGCCTGCGGTCATGGTCAACACTGCAGAAAATCTCTCCGACCATGTTTAAAAAATCGTAACCGGTAGTGCCCTGCACAGGCCAGTCATCGCGTATATACTCCTCAAAACCCAAAATTTTTTCAACAATAATGAAGAGATCAGGGGCCTGAGCGCGCAGCCTGCGCAGGTATTGCAGCGGATTGTAAAGACCGTCTATATGATCAACTCTAAGGCCGCTGAAAAGCCCCTTTGAGACGCAGTCAAAAATAAACGCGTGAGAATCGGAGAATACGATATCATCCTCTACTTTAACGGAAATAAGATCGTTGACAGTAAAAAAACGGCGGTAATTCAGCTCCTCAGTGGCAACTTTCCAATAGGAAAGTTTAAAAAACTGCTCCGAATGCAGCCTGTCAAGCAGCTCGAAACTTGAAGCGCTGCCAGGCGTTCCGTTAAACTGTTCAAGATTTTTGTCGATAAACTCCCTGACTGTCGAATCCCCGCTGTAAAGCTCCCACAGCATCGCCTTGGCAAATGAAATCTGCCCTACCCTCTCCTCATATACTGCGGAGGCGTTAATATTCCGAACCGTGTAAAGTACTCCCAAAAGCTTTGTAAGACCCGCATGACTTACACCGAGTTTAAGTTTTAATTCTTCAAGATTATGGCCCAGAGGGTTAGCGTAGGTTTCTATACTAAGCGGAAAATGGTGGTCATAGTATGAAAAAAAGAACCCATCTCTTTCATAAGTAATCTGGATCTCCTGACGTTCAAGACAATCGCCGTACACATCTCCCAATATCGGCAGTAAAAGCTTTCCCCGTATAGATTCGTATGGGTGATTCCAGTCTATATCAAAATAGTTGTGAAACGGAGAAAACGGCCCGTTTTCAAGAAGATCCATTAAAAACGCGTTTTCGTTATCAATAGCCATATGATTGGGTACAATATCCTGAATCCACCCTAATCCCCCACTGTTTACAGCCTCCATCAAACGGTCAAACTCAACACGGCTCCCAAGCTCATTGTTAAACATGTGGGGGTTAACAACATCATAGCCGTGAGTACTTCCCTTGCGCGCTTTGAATATGGGAGAAGCGTAAATGTGGGAGATACCAAGCTTTGAGAGATAATCAAGAATAAGCCGGGCGTCCTCAAATGTGAAGTTACTGTTGAACTGCAGCCGATAGGTGGAATGAGGCATGTTCATATTAGTTTCCAGTTGTCAGTTGCCAGTTTAGATATTGGATGTGACTGCGCTGACCGAAGTAAACATCCACCTTGACAGGAGGACGAACGCACACTCCACAACTAAATGCGACCGCAAAAACCGAACCATCTTTATTGTAATCAGCGGTTAGCGATCAGTTGAGATAAAAGCGCTGTGTACTTTTTGTTTATTTAGAAAGGTTTAATTTCGATATTAATTACAATTAAAAATACTTAATAAACGCCAAGTCATCAGAATGCGCAGCTGATTTTGTGTGATTTTGCTTATAAATCCTAATCAATGCAGAAATAAAAAAGAAAATATGATAGATTTTTTTGTCGAATAGTTAAGTGTTTTCTATTTCCGCATTCAGCCATATATTTCCATATTTGTTATGGAGCTGATTGAAAGACGAATTTATCAGAGAAATTTTACAGGCTCCACTATTCAGCTACTTGCCATAATCTGGGGATATGTTGTATTTTTATCAGCTATTCAATTTCTGTCTCAATACTACCGGGGATCTCTGCAAAATGACAAAACATTTTTCCGTTATATTCACATTCACAACAATTCTCCTGCTGACATCAATCAATACATATTCGGATTCCTCAATAACGCAACTTGCCGCTAATATGGAGCGGTCAATGACCGCTCCATACCCGGATTCTAATGATGCTCTTGAACTTTTCTTCTTCGGATCGAACACATGCGGGGAGTGTCTGGAGATCAAAGAAGCGCTGCTCAGACCTTTAGAGAGAAGATTTGGTGATAAATTAAAAATTTACTATCATGATACTGATATTGATTCCTCCCATAAACTTATGCTCCGTTTTGAAGCGCAGTTCGACGTTAAAAATCCCTCTCCGCAAGAGCTCTTCTTCCCCGATACCGTACTTTTGGGCTACAGCGCTATTATGGCGAATACACATTCGGTTCTCGAAGAGTATATGAATGACCCTCAGCGCCGCAGATCGGCAACTGTCGGTGAATCTGAGGAGGAGTACTCGGAAAGCCTCAGAAAAAGGTTCAGCTCTTTTGCTTTTGGGGCTATAATTGTGGCTGCTTTTGCGGATTCAATAAATCCGTGCGCCATCGCCACAATGATTTTTTTAGTGTCATTTATGGCGACACAGAAGAGAAAACGCTCCGAGATACTTATAATCGGCCTATCGTACACCGCCGCGGTTTTTGTGACCTATCTTCTTTTGGGAGTAGGCATTTTTAAGATCATCACCGGTCTAAGCTATTACCGCGGGGCCTCACTTGCTATAAAGTGGCTTGCGGTCTCATTTGCCGGTATTGTGGGAATAATAAGCTTTGTAGACGCTTTACGTTACAAAAAGAGTAAAAACGCCAAAAACATTACATTGCAGCTGCCAAAGTCGGTTAAAATGCGCATCCACAAGATAATCTCCACAAAAATGACAGGATCGCGGCTTGTCGCGGGAGCTATAATCACCGGATTTTTAGTAACGCTTTTAGAAGCAGTCTGCACAGGTCAGGTTTACCTGCCCACCATAGCGGCAATGGCAAAACAATCTCAGGACGGATCGCTTCAGCTTATTGGCTGGCTCTATCTGCTGATGTACAACTTCATATTTGTAACGCCGCTTTTATTAGTGATGGTAGCCGCATACCACGGCGTCAAGTGGAACAAACTGTCTAAAATGATGCAGGACAACCTCACCATGATGAAAATTCTTTTAGGAACGGCAATGATAGGCATCGCCTTGTATCTGGCATTTGCGTGAATTTAAAAACGGAACGATTAACAAGATTCTATACAAAAATCCTGTGTTGGATGCGGAAGGCATCATCACCGTTAAAACGGAACGATTAATAAGGTTCCTACAAAAAAATCTGTATTGGGCGCGGAAGGCATCATCAATGCAAAACGGAACGATTAATAATCGTTCCCTACAAAAAAATTTGTATTGGGCGCGGAAGGCATCATGCGCACCTATAATCACTACTAAAAGACTTGACTGCGGCTGGACTCTTCAATATAATTAGATTTATAGAGTTTTGGGAGGCGGGTTTAAATATTGGAGAACATAAGATGGCTGGCAAGTATTGCAGGCTTTATGATGAGCATCTGCTTAAAAACATAATGGTTTCTACCGGGTTATCGGTACTTGAGTACATACGGGAAAACGGAGAGCTTGATAGTGAGGAGATCTGCGAATTTATCGAAACCAACGCTTCCGACATAATCGACGATACGATAGAGCACCTGAGCTCCTGCGATGAATACGATGGGGAAGAACAGGAAACATGAACAGTTTTTAACCTCAGCAGTGTCTAATTCCTTAAAGCTTGCTTCGTTATAAACAATTTAGTTCCACCGGATACCCTGCAGCTTGCTGCGGGGCAGTTCATTTTATAAATTTTTCCCCTGTTACTGTTTATGCTCCGCTTCGGCAACTTTTAATCTAAGTGTAAAATAATTTACCTTATACCTGAGTAACCGAACCTCTGTCAAATATTGCAATATAGTAAAAAATCACAAAGACTATTCAGACGGAATTAACTGTTTTAAAAGATTGTTGAAACATTTAGTTATCTGTCATGATATAAAATTGTTATATGAGATTTTATCCTCATCTCAGGTATCGCTGAAAATCAGTTCCCGAAGTGTGTTTTAGTCATTCACTTAACCACTATCTGCGCCGCCGCCTTATTTGTCTTGATTAAATCCATTGAAAGCATGTATTTTTCTATACTGCAAACTTTCGCGGGGTTGAATATATGCTGTTTATCTGGATCACTCTACTTGTACTGGCTTTCCTGGGGGCTGTCATTTTGGTGTTCTATCTTACCATAGAACTTACCGAACTTGAAAAGATAACCCGTGAACTGTCGGAGGATATAAAAAAGCACTATGGACACTGAACAGGCGTTATCCCTTATAAACAGCAGCGTACGGGGCTTGAGTCCTTATCACCTCACGGCCGAAGATTGCGGCATAAAGCTCAACCAGAATGAAAACCCATCAGACTGGCCGCAGGAGATAAAAAGAGAGGCTGCGCGATTCTGCCTTGACCGTCCATGGAACAGGTATCCCAATTTTATTCCTGAGAGCCTCAAAACTGACCTTGCTAATTATGTTGGCGTTGATGCCGGCAACGTAATAGTTGGCAACGGCTCTAATGAGATGCTTTTAGTTCTGCTTCTGGCCTTTGCGTCTAAAGCAAAAAGCGCTGTTATCTGCTCCCCCACTTTCACAGTTTACAAACTGCTGTATGAGGGGACAGGCTGCCGTACTGTAACCGTTGGCCTTAACGAAAACTTAGAGTACGACGTTGCGGCGATAAAAAAAGCGGCGCAGGATAATCCCGGCTCAATACTTATAATATGTTCACCGAATAATCCTGTCGGCAATACTATAAGTGAGGAAGATTTCAAAAGTATTCTTGATGTCCACACAGGTTTATGCATTCTTGACCAGGCGTATGTAGAATTCGGCGGATTTGACGGAGTAAAACTTCTGCCCCGCTACCCGAATCTTATCATTACCCGCACCTTTTCAAAAGCGATGGCCGGCGCGGGCTTGCGGCTTGGGTATATGATTGGCGGCTCTGAGATGATCGCAGAGATCAATAAAATCAAACTGCCGTATAATATAAATTTTTTTACCGAATATACAGCGTCGCTCATTCTTAACAATAAAGAATGGATGAAAGCATCGGCAGATTTTATTATTGAAGAACGGGATCAGTTAAACACGTTTCTCTCTTCTATGCCATTCACAAACGTTTATAAAAGCGCCGCCAATTTTATTCTTGTGCGGCTGGGGCGGAAGAAGGAGCTCTTTGAGCATTTGAAAAAGGACAGTATTTTAGTGAGAGATGTTTCCTCTTACTATCTGCTTGACGGGTGTTTACGGATAAGCATAGGGACAAAAGAGGAAAACGCGAAATTGAGGGAGTCGATCGGAAGATTTTTTGGCAGGTGAAAGACAGGCTGACACACAGGTTCGCCATTACATTCTGGTTTTGACTTCTATAATTATATATCAAGAAAGGCTCACTTACATATGACCCACAAAGCGAGCGTAACCCGCACGACAAAAGAGACAGATATAAAGCTTGAACTTGTTATCGGCGGCGACGGGAGTTCTGACATTAAAAGCGGCGATGGTTTTATGGATCACATGCTTACGCTTTTTTCAAGACATGGGCTTTTCAATCTGACTATCGTTTGCAAAGGTGATACGCATGTGGATTTTCACCACAGCGCGGAAGATATCGGTATCTGTCTGGGAGAGGCGCTCAAACAGGCTTTGGGCGACTGCCGCGGCATAAGACGCTACGCTTCCTGTTACGTTCCTATGGATGAGTCGCTGGCCCGCGTATGTCTTGACATAGCGGGCAGGCCTAATCTTGTATATTCGGTACCGCTTGCAGATCGTAAAATTAACAACTTTGAATGCGATCTGGCGGAAGATTTTTTTAAAGCTTTCTGCGACCACTCAGGAGCGACCGTACATGTTGATCTCATAAGAGGCCGTAACAGCCACCATTCTCTTGAGGCGGTGTTTAAGGCTTTTGGCAAAGCGCTCAGCGAAGCGTGCGCAATCAACAGCGCGGCGGCGGACTCTGTACCCAGCACAAAAGGAGTTTTGTAAAGCAGATTACAATGTATAATGTACAAATAAAACGATGGTCGAAGATATCAGGAAGAAGAAAAAACCGCGCATACACTGTATATTATAATTTGCTTTATTTGTAATTTTTCCGTTTCAATTGCGTAGTATACTTCGCAAAAAAAGAATTTTGTGGTTTTGCGGCGTAGATTTTAGTAATTTTATGTATCTGGATCTTTCTATCATTTTGTGTACGGGCTAAAAAAAATCTGCCCTATAACTTTCGAAACATTTATAGCACGCGCCAAAGGAAAAACTATGGCTACAAGAAAATTTCTTATTACAGCTGCCGGAATAGCCGCAGTCGCGCTGTCTTCCGGATGTGCAAAAAAAGATGTACCTGAGGATTTGGAATTCGCCTCCGCGGCTAAGAACACGCCCGCAGCGTCAAAAAAGGGTACCGCGGATATATTCGATGAATTCTACATGGTAGATGAAGATAAAAAGGAAATGGGAAAAAACGCAACGCCTGTTGCCGCAACGCGGCCAAGGAATGACCAGACATCTCCGTCTGCTCCAGCGGCGCGTCCGCAAACAACCCTTCCGCGCTCCGGCGATTCACAAAACTTTGTCAAGGGCGGCCTTTATGTGGTACAGGTCAACACCACATCCTTGCGCAGCGGAGCGGAGAGACTTGCCGATGAACTTAAAAAAATGGGTTACCCCGCTTATGTAGCTGAAGTTAAAAATCCAACCCCCGCGCTGATTGGCACATACTTCCGTGTGCGTATCGGTTCCTTTAACGGTTACTCAGATGCCAAAGCTTTTGGAGAAAATACGCTCAAACCCGCGGGTTACGATTACTGGGTAGACAGAAAATCCAATGATAACGTAGGCATTGACGGCAGCGGATTTGGTTCGGGCGCCCCTGCTCAATACAGACAGGAACCCGCCCCTGCCAGGGCTGCTCCCGCTCCGGCGCCTGCCGCAACACCCAGAGCTGCACCCGCTCCTCAGGCAGCGCCGACAACAACGCCAACACCGGTTCCTCAGGCTGCTCCAGTATCAACGCCCGCTCCGACGCCCCAAGCTGTTCCGACTCCGGCGCCGGTTCCTCAGGCTGCGCCTGCGCCCGTTCCGGCTCCCCAAGCTTCTCCAACTCCGGCATCGGCTCCTCAGGCTGCGCCCGCACCCGCTCCTCAGGCTGCCCCAACCCCGGCGCCAGTTCCTAAGGCTGCCCCGGCGGAAACTCCCAAAGCAGAGCCTGTTAAAGACGCAAAAACCGGCAAGGATGACTCCAAATCAACTAAAGATACAAAAAAGGACTCTAAGGCAAATACAAATAAAAAAGATTCAAAAAATAATAAGGATGCCAAAAACGCCAAGGATGCTAAAGCTGTTCAGGCGGCACCGGCTCAGGCTCCCGCCGCAACTCCAACCGCAACACCGGCGCCGACTCAGGCAGCTCCTGCACCAGCTCCAACGACGGCTCCGGAACCTGCCGCGCAGCCGGAAACCTCTGTTGACAGCGACTGGGATGATTGGGAACCCGGCGACTGGGGAACGGACGACTGGTAAATCAACTAATCATAGAACTCAGAGCTCAGAGTTTAGAACTCAGAAAAGTCCAAAAATGTATGGATACTCCGAGTTGTCTGAGTTCTGAGCTCCAAGCTATGAGTTCTACTTTATGTTCATCGCTATACAAAATCTCGGATGCAGCAAAAATCAGGTTGACGGAGAGCGTATCCTTAGCCTCTTCACTTATAATGGACATGAGATCACTGAAGACTTTTCTACCGCTGATATCATAATTGTCAATACTTGCGCTTTTATCAAAGAAGCGCAGGAAGAAGCTATCGCCGCTATTCTTGACATGGGTGAAATACGCAAAACAGGCCGCTGCCGTACTTTGATCGTAAGCGGCTGCTTCTCTCAACGTTACCGGGATAAAATAAATAACGAATTCCCTGAGGTAGACATATGGGCGGGTGTGGAAGACTGGGAGCAGGTTCTGTCTTCACTTTTGCAAAAACCATCCGGCGAAAAAAGCTCTTTCAAAAGAGCGCTCAGCGAACCGTTGAGCACCCAATATATAAAAATTGCGGAAGGATGCTCCCATAGCTGCTCATTTTGCGTTATTCCATCAATAAGAGGCAAATTTAAAAGCAGAAGCACCGACGAGATTTTGCAGGAAGCTCAGTGGCTTTATGATCAGGGGACCAGAGAGCTCATTTTAGTAGCTCAGGATACTTCGTTTTATGGGCGGGATAAGGGAACAAACCTTGCCGCGCTGCTTGAAACGCTCCTTTTACGCACGCGGTTTCCCTGGATACGAATGATGTACCTCCACCCGCAGCTCGTAAATAACGATTTACTTAAGCTTATCGCTTCAGAGGAGCGGCTGTGCTCCTATTTCGACATACCGCTGCAGCATGTCTCCGACCCCATACTGACTGCCATGAACCGCCTCCCTCTTTCAAAAGGCTTATACAGTCTTGTTGATCAAATCAGAAGCGAGGTACGCGACGCAACTCTTCGCAGTTCATTTATACTTGGATTTCCGGGTGAAACAGAAAAACATTTCAATGAACTAAAACAATTCATCATGTATGCGCGTTTTGATAAGATGGGTGTTTTCCCCTTCTCTCCCGAAGAAGGTACCAAAGCTTACTCAATGCGGCCAAGGCCGCGCATCGCAACCACACAGCGGCGCTGCGATGAACTCATGAGCATCCAGCAGGATATAAGCCGCGGTCTCCTCGAAGCAAAAATTGGAAGCGCTCAACAAATCATAATCGACAGAGTAAGCGATGACCATGACTTCAATTACGAAGGACGCACAATGGCAGATGCTCCTGAGGTTGACGGCAGAGTCTTTATTCAAGATGGAAGTTTTGAACTGGGACAAATTCTAACAGCAAAAATCATCGGAGCAAGTGATTACGATTTGTACGCAGAAGTTTTTTAGTAGTGATTATTGAGGCGCCAGGGGGATGCCGTGTCCAGAGTCCGTAAAATTTCTCTGTAAATTTATCTTTTAATCAACCAAAAACAAATGCGAAAATACTTAATTATACAACAAAAACTCTACGATACCTTTATTTTAATTTCCGCATTCTTTGTTATTATTTTAAAGTTAAATCATCACACATCAATCATCTCCACAAAAACATCGCCCGCCGTTCTTTTATTTGTAAATTGTAATTTTTGATTTGTAATTTGCATTTATCCAAATGTCTTTCTAAACGCTCTTGTCATATTGACAATTAAGTTCATTTCCGCCTTTAGCATGCGGCCGGTTCTACTCCACGCGCTGCCGTCATTACTTCTGTAGACAAAATTTTTAATTAAAAGTTTCTCATAAACCCTTAATGCCTTGTGAGCGCACACTTCCCTGTCAAACCCTGCCGCGCTCTCCGCCGCATGCCGCCGCAAACGGGAGCGCTCTCTTACCGATGCGCCGGCCGCCCGTTTAAGCGCGCGTACAAACCCATCCTCATCATCAGCCAGATAACCGTTGTAGCCATCCCTGACCACTTCCATAACGACTCCCTCATCAAGACTTACCACCGGCACCCCGCTGGCAAGCGCCTCAGTGATAACAAGTCCCTGAGTCTCACTGTGAGAAGCAAAAACAAAAGCGTCGAGACAGTGATACGCGTCCACAAGTTCCTGCCCGCAAAGCGTGCCCGGATAATGAAAACGGCTTTCTAAAACAGGATCTTCGAACTGCTGAAGCAGGTATTCCTTAGATGGCCCCGTACCAACCAGCAGAAAATGAGCGTGAGGTTCGTTGAGTAAAAACTTTTTGACAGCGCTTATCAAAAAACCGATATTTTTCTCAGGAGCAAGCCGCGATATAAATCCTACAACAAAATTATCCGCGCCGATCCCATACCTGCCGCGCAACCCGGTTCCATCACCGTTTTTGAATTTTTCAAGAGATATTCCGGTGGGGATAACTTCAAGCGGCGCGTTTACTCCGCGAGATTTTATCTCAGCGGCCACATAGCGGCTTGGCGCGATCACACAATCGCACAAATTTGCGTAACCAACGGCCAGCGCGCTGACAAAACGTTTCATGGCGGCGCTGTCTCCGGGTATGTAGTGAGTATACATCTCATAAAAAGTATGAAATGTAAACACTACAGGTATCTCATAATGCGCGGCAAGCCTCAGCGCCGAATCTCCCAGAAGATAGGGATGATGGGAGTGTATAATATGAGGGGTAAAATCCTTAAGAGCTGAAGTCAGTACGCCGGGCAGAGGCAGCTGAACAGAAAAATCGGTGCCGTTAAAGCGCTGGATAGCCGGTACCCGTATCACGTTTGGTTCATCAGACACCGCATTGTCATCCGCCGGAGCTATTATTATTACATGATGCCCAGCCTTCGTATATTCCTCTGAAAAGGTCTGGACAGATCTCTCTACCCCGCCAAGAAAGGGAAGGTAAGTGTTGGTCATCATTAAGATATTCATAAAAATCAATGTACAACGCGGAATTTACCAATAATGGAATCAAAGCCTTTTTTAATGTTTTATTTGTAATTTGTACATTGTAATTTGTACGTTATTTTTACTCGCTCCATTGTCCTTTGTCACCAGACACTTTTACCTTCTCTTTGCCGGGAAACGCGATCTGTAAATTCGGTTCTTTACCGTGCCACCGCGCTTTCCAGCGTACCTGGATTTTGTTTTCTTTATTCTTGTTTATTTGTACATTAATATTACCAAAAAGAGTAGGAGCCGGACCAAAGCTAAGCTCTTTATTATTTTTGAGATATTCAGGCAAAATCCCGCCGCACAAAAACAGATTCTCCCCCTCTTCTCTTATAAAGCAATTTCTCACCATGCTTATCCATTCAGCCGCTGCCCAGGTGTGCTGGCCATCCCCCATGCAGCCGGTTTGAAGCTGAGGATGAATCGCCTCCGGCCACTGCCCCGCAGGTGTCGCAAGATTGGCTATAGCATCCATAATAACTGAAAAAGAGCTGTCGCCCGCGCCAAGAAGAACCTGCGCTATGTGAAGCGACAGATAAGGGTTTATTCCTGAATGACTTATATCATGATAGAAAGCTCCGTTAATAAGACATTTATCAAAAAGAAAACGCGCGGTTGCAAGCAGGCGGCTGTTTGCGCAGGGCCAAATGCCAAGAGGATACCCGGCGCAGAGTGATCCTACTGAGCCGCTGTCAAGACGCCTGTTTGGAGAAGCCGGCATCGCGCGGTGATGGATTACATTAACGGAAACAGCGTGCAGGCTCTTTTTTATACTGCGTAAGAATTGCAGCCGTTCATGGCGGAGTTTTCGCGCTTCCGGATGTTCTCCCGCGCAAATGAGGAGAAACTCAGCGCTCTCAAGACCCGCAATACCCCAGAAATCATCCCAGTAATAATGATCATTGGGCCCAAGATGCTCAGCGCTGAAACCCGCTGGAAAAAGACCGTTGCCGCTGTCCGCGCGTTTGTTTATAATCCAAGCGGCAGCAAGCTTTACCGCGCTAAGCCAATTTTGGGGTACCGGGGCCGCGGTAAAACGGCAATACATCGCCATCGCCCAAAGCGCCTGCCCGTTAGAGTCCCACTCCCCCTCCTGAGACATAAAATACCCGTCAGACTCCTGACGGTGGAAGAACCGTTCTATCACACGCTTTGCTCTATCATGCAGCCCCGCGATTAAAAGCGAATACACGATAAACGCCGCGTCCCTGAACCAGAAACGTTTGTAAGTATAGGGACCGGCGTAAGAATCAAGCGGTGTGTGAAGGATAAGCGTTCTTAAAGCGGTATCGTAAAGCTTGCCGTAATTCTTTACCGCAAATTTCACCGGCACGCTTGCCTTCAAACTCTCCTCCCACAGCAGTTGCGCTGATGACGTTACAGGAAAAAACTCCCGCTTAGAGGCGTTATTGCGCAAAAGGGGAATCTCTATTTTTACCTGACGGGAGGTGTCAGGCGAAAGCTTAAATCCCGCAAACGTTGTAGCCATGCCAACGTCACACTCAATAGAGGTGAGATTCTGAGGCTTCTCTGAAAGCGCCCAATGGTACACATCTCCATCTTTGTAGTTTGCGAAGCGGCTGATATCGGGCTTCTCAGAGAGCCATACAACCTCCTTACCATCAATCTCCCACCCTTTTAAAGAGGGGAGCAGGCGTATCCTGTGAATAAAACTTATACCCTCCATATTGTACGGCCGTATGGAGATGATAAGATGCCCCCGCACAGGAGAAAGCCCCTGAACGCTCATGCAGCAAAAAGGGATTCCGTTTCTCAATTCAACAGAAGCGCTGCTCATTACGCTGCAATCCTGGTCTTTTGACTCAGTCACAACCCTCAAGCCCTTATCAATCTCAATACGCTGAAGAGCGTCCCCAAGCTTTGAAGGTATAACTTTGCGACCATCAGCAGCTATAATCCACGCGTCAACAGACCATGAATCAAAAAAAGGCATGAGAAGGCCGCGGGCGTCTATCACGGGCATAGTTTCAAAACCCGGCAGCCCCACAGCTGTCCAGTTACGGTGAGTAAGGTTTATGTGAGTCAGAGAGAACGCCCTTGGGATAAACGAACGGTCGATAGGCTCAAACTGCCTCTCCGCCCAGTAGGGCCATACCCAATCCAAATTATGCTGTATCACTTGACTATTAATAAGTCCGCGCGCGTGCATAACCGCCCCCGCGCGCAAAAGCTCCGTAGGAGCAAGCACCTCCGCGGGCTGAGCAAACCGGTTGAAGCGGGAAAGAAGCATAATCGGATCAACAAAACCCTGAGCGCGCGCAACCTTATGAATAATGAATTTCCACGGTAACCATTTGAGCCACATAAATCGCGTACCTCCCTATAAAAATTAACGCGGAAATAAGATATCCGAGTACAAAAGAAGAAACAAATATTATAAAACTCTTTTCCCTGTACTATAAATGTTTTAAATATTTCCGCCTTATTATTTCCGCATCGATCAGCTAAGTCAAGCAATAGCAATAAATAATCCAATTTGTAACATTGTAATTTATAATTTGATGTTATAGTATTGCTTTTTTTTTTAAGCAAATACTAATTTCTGATTTATAACAGATATTATTATCAGGGAGGTGTGGTAACAATGCCGTCAGAAGTGTTTAATCCGATAGAAAACCTTGATCTTTATTGCCGGACATGCGAAAAGGTAATGCCCGCGGTTCTTGACCGCGCCGTAGCGGGCAGCGGCAAAATCCTTAACCGCAGTTCAGTGTTTGAATATTGCTGCACCAAATGCGTTAAAAGCATCTGCCTTTCGGGAACAGACCTGCTTGAAAAACAGGAGCGCTCCTCAGAGGAAAAAAGCAAGCCTCGCACATACTCGCCTAAGGATATTTTCTTTATCGGCGAAGAGATCTTTCACGAAAAGTTTTCCGAAAAAGGACTCGTGGTAGGTAAAGAGAACAGCGCTATAGGAAAGATTTTAGTATCATTTCCTAAAAATGGATTAATGAAATTGGTTCAGGGGCTGTAAAAACAATGTAGAAATAGGAAAACCTAATTACAACAAAACTCTATCATATCACTTCCCTTTTTATTTCTGCATTCTGTGAACGATGGCTTTGCGTTGGGGGCGCAACTGTTTGAGCGGGTGACACAAACACGTTAAGCATAAAAAATTATGTGAGTGTTGTATATCGCGCCTAACGCAAAGCCGCTCTGTGGCGCAGGCATTAACTCAATCTGTCAATTTCATTTTTTATTTCTTCAATTACTTCTTTATTAGCAATTTCTCCATCAAGGCTAAAAACTACAAATACTTTACCGCCAAATTTTTCTTCAAAATCAGCAAAACTCGCTCTCATGCGTTCTGTCGTAGAATAATTGCCAAAATTTGCCTTTGCTGTAACAGGTTTTATCTGAATACCAAAGGCCTTGTCTTTTACTTTTGCAATGTAGTCAATATCGCCGGCATGGTCAAGTTCGGGGTCACTTTCTTCAAAAACTACATCTGTAAACTTTTTGGTCAATCCATCATTTACAACAGATTTTTCTCTCAAAAATCCATCAAAAGTACGGTTGATTGTTAAGTTAAAAATGTAATCAACACAATCTTGCATGGTTAGCTGCGAAAAAGCTGCTTGCCATTCGGGGATAACAACCTCAGTAATTTTTTCATAAAGCCGTTCGCCCAACTCCTGCAAACAATCTTTGGTAATTTTTGTTTTTGTCTTAGCCTCTGTATAGGCATTTTCAAAATACCATTGTTTCCATTCTTCGATAGTATGAGGTTGGCATTCACGGATTAATGCCATTACAGCGCCAACTTTGTTTGGGCGTGAAAGTTGGTATGTTTGACAAGCGTAATTGAGGACTTTCTCTTTTTTACCAAAGTCAAGAGAATGTTTTTGCTGTTTCATATTTCCGAAAATTTACCTTTATATTTAAAATTTAACGAATTATCCACAAAAGCCAATTTTGCTTTCAAGAGATGTGCATTAATAAACATTTTGTTTTCAAGGTACAAATAAGCCATTAAATGATTTTCGCTATCGTATTTTAGCTCATCGTGACGCAGAAAAACACGTTTTCCTTTCAGCTTTTCACGCAAAAATTTGGTCGCTTCGCCGTTGATTGCGGGATTTTGTTTTATCCCTATAAGTCTTATTATCAAATCGTTATTCAGTTTTACAAGTTCAGGACTTATAATTTCTTTGACTGTAAAATATTTATCTCGCTGCCCGTTGCTTTTTGCATCTATTTTTGAGCCGTATTGCAGCTTTTTTACATCTGTTTTTTTATCAAGCTTGTGCGTATCTGTAAACTGATAAGGAAGTTCTTTTATTTTTTCATCAAAATCGGCAGTGATTTCAGGCTGTTTGATTATCTCCGTTTCAACTTGCATAAATGCATCGTTTGTACCAATTTTTTCTTTGATAACCGGAATAAATTCAGGATTGATTTCATAACCGATTGAATTTCTATTCAGCTTGCTTGCTGCCAAGGTAGTTGTTCCGCTGCCCATAAAAGGGTCTACAACCGTTTCATTGGGAAATGAGAACATTTTAATTAAACGGTTAGGTAATTCTTCGGGAAACATTGCTAAATGTTTATCCTGCTTTGCGCCGTTGAAATACCAATGTCCGTTAAAATATGTGTTCCACTCTTCATTGGTCATTACGGAGTTTTCTTTTTGCTCTTGTGTCGGTTTTGGAGCATTGCCCTGTTTTTTAAACAGTAAAATGTACTCAAAATCCAACTTTACAATTCCATTTCTCGGATGTGGAAAACTGCCCATTACAGCGCCACCACCTGTAGTATTCATGGTAGTTGCTTTTTGCCAAATAATTTGTCCCATAAAATCAAAACCAATTATTTCGCAGAATTTTATTATTTCTGAATGAATCGGAATAACTTTATATCTGCCATAATACACTGAGCGTGCAAATTGGTCACCGATATTGATACACAAACGGCAACCATCGTGCAAAACGCGAAAACACTCAGACCAAACCAAATTCAAATTGTTGATGTAGCTTTCGTAACTATCATTAAACCCAATCTGATTTTCTGTTCCATAATCTTTCAGCTGCCAATATGGTGGAGAAGTAATAACTAAATGAACGGAACGGTCTTTTAGTTCGCTCATCTGCCGGCTGTCTCCATTGATTATTTTATGTATAGTTTTCATCTACAACTTTCCTGTAAAGGTATGAATCTCGCCCCAATTTAGTAGCCAAAAAGTTAAACCATACCATAAAATACAATTGTTTGAGTACGAGGGGTTATATTTATGAGTAAAAAAGTGGTTTTTGTCTTATTTGTAGTAATGTACGACACACACACACTTTTACCAAACCGCCTCATTGCGTACAAGCTTTATATATCATAATCAGTCGTTTGTAAATATTTTCGGAGTTTCGCTATGAGGTAAAGGATTTGCGTCTGCAATTTTTATCAATGACGAAAACGCAAATGCTTCGCCTAAAACCAATGCTTGCTGTTGTTTCAAACCTGAAAGCAAGTCAATCTGGCTTTTATCGTCATATTCAATTGTATTTTTTATAAAATCCAAATCTCTGCAGTTTGTTATTTTGTGTACAATCAATGAATTGCATTGAGAAATAACTGTATTTGAAACTTCGGACGGTCTTTGCGTAGAAACCATTAAATTTACGCCAAATTTTCGCCCCTCCCTTGCTAATTTGTCGATATAAAAGTTGTTGAGTTGGTCGGTGGATACAGTCGCAATGTATCTGTGTGCTTCTTCTAATACAAGTAAGATATTTTCTTTTTCTCTATTGGCTGGATTAGATTTGTAGTGAAAAATGCTTTTACTTATCATATAAACAAGCAACGCAAGTGTATCATTTGGCACTCGTAAAGATAATATCAAAACCTTTTCTGTTTGAGAGTTGAGAAAATCTTCAATCGAATTTCCTTGCTTGTTGAATACCGAATTAAATCTTTCGTCTGACGAAAAATGCTTAATTCGATTGATTATATGCTTTAAAAATCCAATCGTAAAATTGTCTTTTTTACCATTTTTATCCAATGGAACAGCCTCTTCAATTTTTGTTCGTAATTGTGCAAATTCATAATATTGCTTATCGTCCACATTGCTTGTGTTTTTCAAAGCCATTACCGCTTCTTTCAAATATGGAATGACATTAGGCGAATCTTCCTGTAATAGTTGCGTTAATTCGTAAAAACTTAAGTCTTTATGCGACAATTCTAAATCTGAATAATCTTTCAAAACAACCCAATCGGGTTTAACTCCATTTTCGTTGAAAATATCTGAATATTCATCGTTGGAATCAATAATTATTGTTTTTAGATTTTTGTTTTTGGCATTGTGTAATCTATTTTTATCGTGATATACTCCCTGTAAAATCGAAGTTACCGTACAAGATTTTCCACTTCCCGTATTTCCAAAAATAGCACAATGTTTACCAAATAAAACATTGGGGTCTGCATTTATTTTTATTTGTTCAAAGAAGATGTCACTTCCAATTTCTAAAGTTGCCGAATCGGGTTTAATGGTAGAACTGTAAATGGCATCAAGTTCTTTTTCTTCAATGGTAAAAACATCGGAAGCCAATACAGGGAAATAATCTGTTCCTCTTTTGAATTTTTTGTTTAAATGATTGAATGTTCCAATAAGCCTTATTTTAGAAATGATTGTTTCCGCTTTTGGGTCAAACAAAATATCTCGTTCTTTTGCTGGCTCTAATTGCTCAAAAATAATTCCTATAGCATTTTGAGAATTGAACAAAGGTATTGACACATAGCTATTTAACATTCCGACAATATGAAGTCCTTTGCCTGAAGATACGGGCTTCGAGAAAATGTCTTTGTTATGAATTACTTCCAAATAACGATTGGAAATTTTATACACTTCGCCAATTTTAAATGCCATAATTATATCTTTGTTAATTTAGTCAATGTATCTATGATTGTGTCTTTTGGCGTAAGATATGAATTTAACGGAATCAAATATTTGACAATGTTTGAAAAGTCGCCTACCAATTTGCCTTCAAACAATATTATTCTGGTATCGTCAATGCTTCTATTTTTTATTGTTTGTAGAAATTGGGGACTTTTGTCGTCAATAATATCGTATGAATGAATAATCATTGTGAGATTTGGATTGTAAAGCCCTGTTCTAATTATGTCGTTAATATGTTCATCTAAAAACGAATAACCGATTATGACCAATGTATTTTGACTTTCGGTAAGGCACTTTGAGAAATTGCGAAACAACTCACTATAAGGTAAATCAAGCGAATACGATTTTTTTGTTTGAATAGGAAAAACCATCAAACTATCCAACGAAAAATCTGTTTTTTTAAGCGTGTCCGAGATTTGAATTTCCTTTAAATTATAGAGGTCGTTAATGTTTTCTGCATATTGCCAAGAAATGCTTCCGTGCAATTTGTATATATTGAGATAAGTTGCAATTCGTTTTCCTTTTTCAACAGAATCTTGTTTGATATAAGTTTCATTTGAAAAAGTGTCGGGGTCAAATTTTCGCATATGAACACCACGAAAACCGTTATTGTAACTAACTCCGATTTTTTCACAGGCATTTTCAAAAGCCAAATCATAATTAGGCGTGAAAATTTTAGGTCTGTTCAAAGTTTCTTTTCTGCTAATGATTTTATTGATAAACAACTCATGCGTATCAAGTTGATCCGCAATATATTCTATCGGAAATGGAACATAACTATCAACAAATATTTTTAACGCCTTATTCAAATAAACTTTGATTTCGTTTGCGGTTGTCAAATCCTCTTTATTATTCAGATAGTATAAATATTCTTGATTGATTTTGTCGAATTTCTTTTCCAACAAGTCTGTTGATTCAAGATATTTTATAAGTTGAACAATGTGTTCTTTTGGTGTGTTGATTGCTTTAAGTTCAGCAATAATTGAATCAAAAGGATTTATTCCTTTGTTAATCGTTTTCCCACCAATAGAGGCAGAGGTACCTGAACCACACAAAAAATGTAGATTTTCATTCAAGTAATATTTTGTGAGTTTGTTTAGAGGTATCTTTTCTTCATCTCTGAAAAAAGCAAGTACTTCACTTTCGACAGAAAGTTTTGTATCTTCTATTTCTACTGTTTCTCTTTTACCATCTATTGTTATGAAATTTTCTACCATATCACAAATGCCATATTATTTTTTTTTAAATATTCACTTAATCATATTTTCAGTCGTCATACCAATTTTGTCTTTTCACGATGTGCTGCTCCACGCCTTGCGCACAACATTATTATTTCTGCATTAGCCTTTCAAGCTCAAGCGGTTCGATATACACGCCGTTTTTATACACTCTCATGTTGCCCCCTGAGATTTCATCTATGAGAACAATGCTGTTATCAGGTTTTACCCTTCCGAACTCAAATTTAATGTCATAGAGTTCAAGACCTTTTTGGGCGAGTTCATCCTTAACGATGCCGGCGGTCTTTATTGTGAGGTCTTTGAGGATTTTGTATTCATCTTTTGACAAAATACCAAGCATCTCAAGAGCGTCGTCACTTATAGCCGGATCGCCTCGCTCATCATCCTTTATGGTGACTTCCACAAAAGCGGCTAAGTCGGCGCCTTCGTTTATGTAGGCTCCGTAGCGGCGGTAGAAACTGCCTACTGCCCTGTAGCGGCAGATCACCTCAAGTCCTTTGCCAAACACCGCCGCTGGTTTGACTGTCATGGCTGCGCTGCTGAGGTCTGCGTCTATGTAGTGAGTGGGAACTCCTTTTTGCCGTAAGATTTCGAAAAAATGTTTTGTGAGCCGCAAACCAGCTTTGCCCGCGCCGTCTATAGTCAATCCAACAGTATTCGCGCCCGGATCAAACTTCCCGTTCTCTCCTGTTACATCATCCTTGAATTTTAAAGAGATGTTTCCATCCTCAAGCGCGTAGACGTCTTTAGTTTTGCCTTTGTAGATTAACTTGTCCATTTGCACTCCTGAGCTTAAATGTAAATCTTACTAAAAGAGTTAAAAAATATATAATGCTTCTGTCAAAATAAAATTTAATTCAGTCTCTCTTTGATATCCGGCGGCAGCTCAGCTTTTATTTCGCAGCGCTCACCCGTATAAGGATGGACAAAAGAGAGAGATTTGCAGTGGAGCGCCTGACGGCAGGGCAAACCGCCCGTTATCTCGTCACGAGTTTTTGAAAGATATTCCGATGCGCTCAAACCATAAAGCCTGTCGCCGATAATCGGGAAACCCAAATGCGCAAGATGTACCCGTATCTGATGAGTGCGTCCGGTAACCGGCCTGATTGTGAGCAGAGTAAAACCGTTTTCGTAAACTTGCGCGCGCTCAATTACTGTTACAGCGCTCTTACCGCTCTCATCAACCCTGAATCTGAAGTTAATACCGCTTTCTTTATCCGCGCCGACAGGTTGTTCTATTGTGTAAGGGGTCCCGAAATCGAACTTGCCGCTCACAACCGCCTTGTAAGTTTTGTGCGCTTTCTGTTCGCTGAAAATCTTACCGAAAACCGCCCCCTGCCGCGAGTCCTTCGCAAACAGGACTACCCCCGACGTCTCCCTGTCAAGCCTGTGAACAGGGTGGCAATGAGGATACAGCGGCGAATGTACATTGCGAAGCTGATAAACTAAATTATTGCGAAATGATTTACCAGCGCGGTGAACAAGCAGATTACCCGGCTTATTGACGCCCAAAATCCACTCATCCTCATAAATTACCGAGTAGGAAAGATCTGCGTAAGGTTCCTCCCACTCACCTGGATCATAAGAAATAGTATCGCCGGCGGTAACACAATCATCCTCAGTACAAACCGCAGCGTTAATAAAAACACGGCCTTCACGAATTACACCAACCCACCGCGCCTTATCATGATAAGTAAATCTCGCGCAAAGATAATCCGCAATAAAAACCGGCTCACGAACATTAGAAGGAACTTCACAAGAAAAAACCATTTTTAGTAGTGATTATCATTATGCGAGGAATATATTAAGCCCATATATATTATTGACGCGCGATATTCTTTATCATCGCAATCATCATATCAAACTGTCTTTATTTGTACATTTTACATTATACATTATAATTTGAACTAAAGCTCATTTATATAAATCGGCTTTGACCCGGAATAAACCTTATTCAAATAATTTAATACAATAATCTCTGTCCGGTTATTGCGGTCTATATTTACAATAAGCCTGTCGATGTAGCGTCTTGCGATAAAAAGGCCGCGGCCATGTGTGTCAAAGAGTCCGATAGGCATCCCTTTGTCATTCTGCGCGACCTGGCGGTGCAGCCAGTAAAGCACATCCTGTTTTTTGAGCTTCCCTCCCCTGTCCTTTACCGAAACAGCGTACTTTTCAGAATCAACGGCGACCTCTATCTCTACGGCGGTTTCCTCCGTGAGTTCAAAGTCAAGTTTCCAGTTCTGTTTATCCGCCGGATCCTCATTGCGGATACCGTAAAATATCGCATTAGTTAACAATTCAAAAATTACAAGCTCAAGTTTTTTGCCTCTCGCCTGGTCATTGACAACAGTAACTACTCTATGAGCCTCAGCTTCAAGATTGGTAGAACTTTGTACCATATTGCGGTGAATTTGAACCTCAGGAGCGAAATATCTTTTTAGCCCGAAAATACTGTCTTCCAGAAGGTTTTTAAGAATTCGCGAAAGTTCTGAAAAATTAAACGGCACCGATTTTACAAAAATATTTCCGATGTCATGACTAAGAGCAAGATCCAGATAATCCTCGACATTGTAGGCGGTAATAAGAACTCTTTTGACTTTTGGGTATTGCTGCTTTACAATTTTGAGCAGGTCAAATCCCTTCATACCCGGCATGTTAACATCCGACAGTACAAGATCTACATCCGCATGCTTCTCTTTCAAGATCTCAAGCGCGGCCTCGCCGCTCTCTGCTGTCAAAACTTCATACATCTCTTCCTGAGAAAGAAATTCCGAAATCATATCCCTGACCACAGGCTCATCATCAATAAGCAGTATAGTGTAATTCCGACCGTTGCGCAAAACTTCCCCTTTTAGTAATGATTATTGCGATGCATGATTCATCGTTCCCGTTGGTATATAATAATTCAACTTTAAAATAGATGGCCGAATGCAGAAATAGAAGATCAAATCACCTCATTTCTGCATTCTGCCATCTATTTCTGCATTAATAAAACTCTTTTTCAAGTTGAATGACTATGTAAATGAAACGCGCGTCCAAATAATATTTAAAAAAATTAGCCGCATTAGCGTAAAACCAATTATATTGAATTCTCCGCTCTCCTCTAAAAGTTCCCAGTAATCCGTTAAATATATGTCCATGACCTGAGAAATGTTGACAAAAAAAATTGCCGCCGCATTTCCCGGACTCTGTTATTGGATGCGTCTGCCAGGATTCGCAGCCTTTACCGGTATTTCAGCAGGCATCTGTATCGCAAAACTCTGTCTTAGCCTGCACACGCCTCTTCTACCTATATTTTATATCAGACCGCTTATTTTGGCAACCATTTTTTCCGCTCTCGCGGGAATTCTTTGCCGCAGGCTGTTTTTTAGGATCATAATGTTTGGCCTCAGCGGAGCCGCGCTTCTTACATGTACAGAAACAAACCTTCACTCTTTTTATCAAAAAGTGGAAGCGGTGAGCGAACATAACCAGCTTTTAACGCTCAAAGTCAGAATCTCAAGTCCTGTTACCTCATCCGCGTATTCAACAGCGCTCTTTCGTTGTAAAGTTATCGGTGCTTCCGACAAAAAAGTTGAGCGGTTATTTAGAAACAAGACGCTAAAATGTTCATCGCGCAACCCTGTCCCGCCTCTGGGAACCATAACAATTCAGGGTAAATACATTGCGCCCCAATCCGCCGCTGGCCCGCTTGGGTTTGACCAGCGTCAGCATTTTGCCGTAAACAACATATGGGGAAGTTTTCAGATCAGCAGAGTTCTGCCCGACAGCGGCGCGCCCGAGGCTCCCCATCTGGCGATTTTCTCACACACAATCAGAACTCAAGTGCACTCTGTCATAAACAGAGCTTCAAGCAAAGAGGTGCGCGGAATATTTCACGCCGCGTTTCTCGCAGAAAACGATTACAGGTCACAGGAGCTTGACGCCCTTTTCAGAAAAGCCGGAGTAGTCCACCTTCTTGCCATATCAGGATTTCACGCCGCGCTTTTGCTGTCAGCGATCATCTTTGGCCTAAAGCTTCTGGGCATACCTGCTCAGCTTCGCACGGTTTTATCGGTCGGCGCCCTATGGGGATATCTCTTCTTTATCGGTTTTATCCCCTCACTTTTCAGAGCCACTATAATGGTAACCTTCTTCTGCCTGTCAATGCTTATGCAGCGTAAAAACCATTCCGTACACTCATTAGGCACTGCCGGGCTTCTCTGGTTATATATCTCACCTCACAGTCTCTTTTCACCCGGTTTTCAGCTCTCCTTTGCGGCCACCGCGGGTATAATTCTGCTGCAGCCGGTTCTTAATGACCTCACGCCCAAACTTCACGGTAAAGGGGCGCTTGATTTCCTCCTTAACAAAACGATGTCTCCTCTGTGGCTCTCAATTACAGCCTCCGCAGCTACCGCGCCTGTACTTCTCCATCATTTTGGGACGTTTTCATTGTACGGAATATTTTTTAATCCAATCGCTATTCCTCTTATGGGAGCGGCTATGTGGTTCTTTTTTGCCGCGGTTGTTTTGTCGCCAATAGCGGCTCTGTCAAATCTTGCCATATGGGGAGCTGAAAACCTCCTGAATCTGATGATCTATTTGAGCGGATTCTGTGAATATTTTAAGCTAAGCGAAATCGTTGTGTCTAAAACAGCCGCGCTTACGCTTTTTGCGATGTCGCTGTTTCTGTTTGGCCTGTGTGCTGTAAAACGAAATTTACGCGGAGCTTTCGCACTGAGAGGAGGGGGCGCGGCAGCTTTTTTAATAGCGCTCGTCACGCTGCATTCGTCAACACAAACCGCCGCTCAAAATTTAGAATTCAAAAGCGGTCACGCCGCGTTAAACGTAATCATTCACCCCAACGGTAAAGCGTGGATAATCGCTGAAGGCAGCAGAAATGAGATAAAAAAATTGCGCCGGAGAGAAGTTGAAAGTTTACTGTGGCGAAAAAATGTTAAGGATGTCGAACTGTTTCTGATAAATGAGGAAGCTGAGGAAGAAGCGCATCAGTTTATGTTCAGCACCGGGTTTAATCCTCATATACTTGTGATGAAAAATGAGTATTTGGATGAAAATGGCGGGGATGGATATAAAAAGCTTGACCTGAGGTATCTTGTCAGTTCGGGAGGAGCTTGCAGTTTGGGGATTGATTCAGGCAAACGGGAATGGGAATTAAAGATAACACCGAAATAAAAACTGTTTCCCGCGCGCATATTCCGTAAAAAATTTACCCGTTGATTGCGTACAACCACAATATTATATTTATGGTATCAATATTGATACTACAGGAGACGTAGTATGTCAGGGATCGAAAAAATTATCATTATAATGAATGGTAACCCTAAGGGAGTAAAATTTGATGAACTTCGCCGCGTATGTGAGCATTTCTTTGGAAAACCGCGGCAAAGCGGAGGATCGCATGAGATTTATAAAACTCCCTGGAGCGGTGATCCGCGAATAAATATTCAAAATGAAAAAGGGATGGCAAAGCCGTATCAGGTTAAACAGGTGCTGAAAGCTATAGAAAGGCTGAAAGATGAAAACTATTAAAAATGATCATTACGCGTACCGTGTCATCTGGTCACAGGATGATAAAGAGTACGTTGGCCTGTGCTCCGAGTTTCCAAGCCTTAGTTGGTTAGACTCATCACCCGAAAGCGCGCTTCATGGAATCAGAGAGGTTGTTGCCGGAGTGGTTAAAGATTTAAAAGCTAACGGCGAACCGGTTCCGGAACCTGTCGCAACAAAGCGTTACAGTGGGAAATTCATGGTTCGCGTACCTGCTCAGCTGCACCGGCAGCTCGCTCTTGAAGCCGCGGAATCAGGCGTGAGCTTAAACCGTCTCGCAACTATCAAGCTTTGCGGGTCCAATTTCAATTCAAGCGAGGTTTTTAAAAAATAAAATTTCAATTAACGATGTTCAGCCCTATTTTTTCGTATCAGCCGTCTTCTGATACTTAACATTACGTATAAACCAGACCGCGTTATTCTCCTTATCGACAATCTCAATCTCCATCTTAACGTCACCTTCCTTATCGGATAAAACGGCCTCACCGCTGAAAGTTCCGTTACGGTTTACAGTAATGCTCTTTCCCATAACATTTACTATTGACCCCGGGGCAGCGGTTCCGCTCACCTCTACCTCAGGCTTTTCAAATACCTGACCTTCAACCGGAGAAGCAAGCTTTATCTCTGTATATACATGCGCGACTTTCAAGGTACGTAAAATAGTTTCGGAAACCTCTTTATCATTAGCTGTTATTTTGAGCGGATACACGCCGGAATCAGAGGGAACGGTGAGCGCTAATGTAAACGCTCCGTATTCATCGGGCCGGGCCTGTTTGTTGTTTATACGCACTCTGGCGGTTGGAGGACTCACTACACCTTTAACTATGATGGAATCTCTCGCGTAACAGCTGATGGTATCCGCCGGGCCGTCAAGCTTAAGGCTGAATTGCACAGAGACCGGTTCCTCTACCCCGGCATCCGCTCTATCTCTTCCTGAAGGCGCGGATTGCGGCGGCGGTTCGTTTTTCAGTCTTGTGCTTTTTGGTTTATACTCCGCGGGAACCTCCCTTACAGTCACAGTTTTCTGATTCGGAGCGATATCAACCGCCTGACGGTCGTTAACCTCTACGAACTTTTTTGTACCGGCGGGAGCAACTAACACTTTTCCATCAAAAACCTTTACTTCAGTGAGACCGTTCTTTACATCAAGTTCAACGGTAGTCCCGCGCACGGCAGCGGTAGCGGTTGGAGTTTCAATTTCAAAACTGGATTTACTGCTAACAAGTTTCTTTACGTTTGTAACCATGCTTCCGCCGACCAGTTTAACTTTGGTATTTGTAGTGGTCGCGGTCTGCCGGTGGAACACAGTGCCTGACTCATGACCCTCAACAGCACTGCCCGTTATTTTAAGTTTTGTTTTTGAATCCCTGGCGCGGTATTTAAGCGCCAGCATCTCAACGGTTGTGTTCTCACCAAGCTTTATCTGACTGCCCTCAGGAGTCTCAAGCCTGACCTCCGACTGCGCCATGGTCCGAATTATATCTTTTTCTCTGAGAATCATATTCAACCGCACATCCGTCCATCCGGAGTCATTAGCGGAGTTAACCGCCCGCTCCCTGCGAACCTTTGCCCTGCGTACCTGCACAGTTCCCGCAATACCCTTAACCGAGCAGACAAGATCATTAGTTTCGGTTTCTACCTCAGCCTCGCTTTGGGAAAACAGCGGCAGCGCGCATACCAGCATCAAAAAAACTACAGCTCTGAAAGGAAATCCGCGGAAACTAAGCATTTTGGTTTCTCCTTAAAATACATATCGCGTGAATATGGCAAGTCGCATACAATATATAAATTAATATATTCCCTTAACCGGTTCCCACATTTTATTTTTATTACCAGATATGATACAGATTATTCACAAATACCGGACTCTGCCCTGCCCGCGGGAGCTTCTGCTCAAAACAGCCGGATTTGTTTACAAAGAAGAGCAAATTAAGGCAAACCGTTCAACGGTGCTTATCCTGTGTTCAGACTATTTTATCCGTAAACTTAACCGTCAATACAGAGGTAAAGACAAACCCACGGATGTACTCTCCTTCGAGTTTTCCGACCAGGATCTGCTCGGTGAAATTTACATTTCGCTTCAGCGCGCCAAAACGCAGGCGCGCTCCTACGGCTTAACATATGATGAGGAACTCAAAAGACTCCTTGTCCACGGCCTGCTGCATCTGATGGGATATGATCACATCAAAAGTAAAGATAGGGCGGTTATGGAGGAGAGGGAGGAGAGGTACAACAGAGCTCAGAATTCAGAACTCTGAGTTTTATTATTTTTAAATTACACTACCGCAAACCCTTTGTCCGTAATTATTTTATTATAGTAATCATTATGGCGCGTTATATTCTCGCCCTGTTCAAATCGCAATTTTTTATTTTGAAATTCGTACTTTATAATTTGTATTTGCATACCAGGAGGCTTTTTTTTGGAAAGTGACCCCAGAAACGCCCTTTATATTACAGGGCTGGTTCTTACTTTCATTCTCTCAGTTTTTTTCTCAATCGTAAAAGTTATCTTCTCTTCTGTGGAGAGAAGCACTATTGGAGCGGATGATGAGCATCTGCGTTACTATGCTTCAAAAATTAATGACATCCTGAAAAACCGCCCTATTGTGAGCAGTACCGTAGTGGTGGGAAAAACCATAAGCAACATCGTGTTTGCGGTGCTGGCGTTTAATTTCCATAAGATACTTTTTCCGCAGGCCTTAATAGTTCAGACGTGGGGAGTCCCGATTGTTTTCGGATTTCTCTGTCTTACTCTGTTCTCTCATTATATACCAAGAGCGTTGTCTTTGAGGTTTTATAGAAGCTACATCACCCCCGCCTACTACGCCTACCGCATGTTTTCCTGGTTCCTGATGCCGTTTACTTCGTTTTTCGTGGCTTTTCACAGATTTCTTTTGCGCATTTTGAAATATGACGAGAAATTCGCGTTTCTGCCGGAAGAGGACAAAGCCCGAATCTCGTCGACCGATTATGACGAAGCTCTTAACGAAGAGGAGCGGGAGATGATCAACAGCATACTCGACCTGGGTGAAACAACGGTTGAAGAGATAATGGTTCCCCGCATCGACATAATAGCTGTAGAAATAAATTCCGAGCTGCAGACAGTTCTGAAAGTAATCAGAAACGAGGGCCACTCCCGCATCCCTGTTTACAAAGAAACCGTAGACCAGATCACAGGCATGCTTTACACAAAAGATATCCTCTCCTGGCTCTCAGAACACAAACCCGAAGAGTGGAATCTGCCGCTTTTAGTCAAAAAATGCCACTACGTCCCAATAGGCAAAAAAATAAATGACCTCATGAAAGAGTTCAAGATAAAACACCTGCACCTCGCTGTCATAGTTGACGAATACGGCGGAACTGCCGGAATAGTCACCATGGAAGATATCCTTGAAGAGATCGTAGGCGACATTCAGGATGAATACGACGAAGAGGAGAAGGAAGTAGTGAGGCTTGACAGCAACATCTACCTGATAGATCCGCATATTGATCTTCACGACCTCAACGAAGAACTGGATTTAAGCATAGATGAAGAAGCCGACTACAATACCCTGGGCGGACTGATATACCACGAATACGGCGACGTCCCGCAGGAAAACACTCAATTCGAATATTCAGGACTGCGCATCACAATCCTTAAAATGGACAATCAACGAATTGAAAAAGTGAAAATAGAGGTGCTGCAGAGACCGGAAAAAACGAGTACTGAGCCTTTTTAGCGCGCGCGTAATCAATTCATATTCAACTGCCGCCTAAAGCCATTCATCACTAATTTCATTCTTTTTCGCATATATGCCCGCTCCAATTCTATTTTATTTATTAAGGCGCAGAAAGTTGCTTTGCTATACATAAGACAGGCAGTTTATTATTGAGGTGAGTACGTGGAGAAAATAATAGATGAAAACGTCATGCATACCATCATCACGGATGATGGTAAAATATTAGGTTGGACAACTCATGCCGACAGCGGCGAAGTTTTACCGCCGGAACTGCTTAAAAGGTTTCACGAAGGCGCCGGGTTTGAAGATAACCTAGCGAGCTATGACTACTATGATCATCATGACATTTTTTATCTTTGCGTCCCGGAGGCGCTGAAGGATAGCGACAGCCTGCCGCAGTTCGGCGCTTATATTTCAAAATCGGAAGTATTAATCATGTACACCCATTGGGAAGACCGGGTTAATGATTTTATACCGGAACTCTTGAAAACTGTTATTACTAAGAAATTTTCAATACAGCGCGCAATGTTGTCGGTAATTGATTTTCTCACCAAGAACGATGGTAAGCATCTCTCCAAAATATCCGAAACAATAATATCGTTAGAGGCGGAGATAATGAAATCGGCGGATACGGAGCTGAAAGGCAAGAATGATAAAATAATACTGTTTCGTCAACAGCTGCATCCAATGCAGAAAATGTATGAACAGCTCATTGACGCGCTTGACGACCTTATGGAAAACGAAAATGGAATGTTTTCTGAAACAGATATTAAATACGCTCTGCGGATACATAACAGAGTGGAACGGCTGTATAAAACTGTACTCAATATGAAGGATTATGTAACGCAAGTCAGGGAAGCGTACCAATCTCAAATTGACATAGGTTTGAACAGCATAATGAAAATATTCACAGTGCTGTCGGCTGTCTTTCTACCGCTCACATTGCTGGCGGCATGGTATGGGATGAATTTTGAACATCAACCGGAATTTGGTTGGAGATATGGGTATATAGGGGTTATTGCTGTCAGTTTAATGATTATATTTAGCTGCGTTTTATTCTTCAAGAGCAAAAAATGGTTTTAGTGGTGAGATAGGGAGAGAGGCATAATAGAACCGCGTTTCTATTTATCCGCTTTTCTCACAAGATTCTCATTTTAAGAAAAAATTGAGTAATACAACCGCATAACTGTTGAATTTATCTTCTGCGGGCTGACCGCGGCGATTGGTACGGCATTTGTTTTTATCAGAGTATGTGTGGTGTCGTCCGCACCCGCTTTGCGGGTCCGCAGACAGATCCGCATACTTTTTGCATTCTACAGGAGGAAATTATGAGACACTTGAATGCGCTTGACTGGATAGCTCTTATTATACTTATAGTTGGTGGTATTAACTTCGGATTAATGGGTTTCTTCGGCTTTGACCTTATAGCAGCGGTGTTTGGTTCAATGTCATTCCTGACAAGGGTCATGTACGCGCTTATAGGGCTTTCGGGGCTTTATACATTAGTGATATCGCCGGCTCTTGGCCGAAAGGGAAGCATGGAGTCCAGAGGACAGCGGGCTGCCCAGCATTCAGCGTAACGCGTTATAAAAATAAGCGGATACTGTCAGCTTATTTATAAGCAGATGGGGCTGTAGCAAAGGCATAGTCTTCCATCCGTCACCCCCGCGAAAGCGGGGGTCTGTTGTTCCTGTCGGAATAACAGGTAACAGCGCTTCCCGCCTTTGCGGGAGTGACGGATGAGAGCCGCCTTTTATTACAGCCTCCTGCTGATTACCGCGCCGACCTTAAAAACGCGCTGTTATCGCGCCAGTTCGGCGTAACCTTTACATGAAACTTAAGCGAAACCCTCATCCCGGCAAGCAGTTCAAGCTCCCTGCGTGAGTCTCTCTTTATTTTGTCGATCAGATGTCCGCGGGAACCGATTATAATCCCCTTCTGTCCGATTGTTTCCACATGTATAGACGCCTCAATTTTGTGACCGGAAGCCTCCTCCTTGTATGAATCAATCTCTACAAATACCGCGTGCGGAACCTCCTGACGGGTATTTAAAATAATCTGCTTGCGGATAAATTCAGCGGCTAAAGTGCGCAAAGTCGCGTCTGTGAGTGAATCATCATCAAAATATTTAGGCCCCTCATGTATAAAAGGGCTGGCCGCGTTCAGAAAAATTTCACCGGCACGCGGATCAACAGCGGAAAGCCTTACTTGCGGAAAATTTATCAGGTCGGGAAATTTAGCGAAAAAAGAGGCGGCCTTAATATCAATATCCGGACAAAGGTCAGTTTTGTTAAACACAAGCATTACAGGAATATTTGCGCCTGATACAGCGGAAGCGCATATACACTCCTCTTTACCGAAATCTCTTGACAAATCTATTAAGTAGCAAATCAAATCCGTACCCGTTCCAAGCGCGCTTGTCGCTTCCTGAAGCATAATTTCATTGAGAGTATGTTTACCTTTGTGAATTCCGGGCGTATCAATAAAAACGATCTGCATCTCTTCTGTTGTGTAAATCCCCCTGATGTTACGTCTTGTAGTCTGGGGCAGAGAGGTCGCAATTGAGATCTGTTCTTGCAGAACAGTATTCATGAGAGTAGACTTACCGCTGTTTGGACGGCCCGCAAGCGCGATAAACGCCGATCTGAAAACAATATCGTTTTGAGAATCCATTTTTATAGATATTCCGCTTGGAAATAGTTTTATTACGGAAAGCCGCTGGAAGGGCAGCTTCCCGCTCTCTGTTTCAAAAATCAACTACTTAATAAACATAGCTGTTCCGGCTCCAGCTTCCGGCACGCCTCTCAGCCTTATAATGTACGTTCCTGATGATAAACCAAACTTGCGCATATCCAGTACTTCTCTATACTCTCCCGCCGCTCTGTAACCCATAGGTACCGACTTAACTAAAGCTCCGGCAGTACTGTAAATGTCAAAACAAACAGGGGCCGGCGACTGGATGCTGAAATTTACATTCAGAGATCCGGATTTGCCCGCCGCCGTATTAAATGAGGAAGAACGCCTGACTTTTGAATTTTGCGTAGCATCCTTGCCGATAGAAACCTGGCCGGTTGGGTAACCGGGACTGTTAACCATATTATCGATATTATAATGTCTGATGTTGACATCTGCTGCCGTGACAGTGGAGGGGACTTTGATTTTGTACTTATATTTAGCGAATCGTGTCGCATCGCCTCTGTAGATATAGTCGGTACTGGCAATAACCGCTATTATAACATTGTTGGCGGGGCGCTTGTCTAAACGTATACTGGTTTCTACACTTCCTCCAACTATGCCATTGACAGGTACGCTATACACAGCGGTTCCGTCCGCAGCTCTGTAGCAGAGCTGCAAAGTCATATTCGCGGTGTCGGCCATGAGTTCAACCGTTACCATATCCATGTTTGCCGGTATTGTTAAGGGGATCTGATTGGCGCCTGACCAGCCGGGAAGCGTTAGCGAATCGGGAGTAAGAGCGTCGTTTGCTCTTGTTGTTACGGCGTAAGGGGTTGCTCTCCATGCCGGCAGATTTGGAAACCAGTTTCCGCCTGCGGCGTTTCCTTCCGGCCCGAGATTGCGGCCAAAGTTATTATTCATAACAGTTCTTGCAGACTGCGTCCAGTTTCTAAGGTCAAGAGTAGCCTGTTTGGCCCTGTACTCCGTGATAAGCCGTCTTACCTGCTCTTCACCAAGACCCGGAGAACCGGTCTTGCCATTTGCCATTCCCTCAAGTACCCTGCCGTTAGCGTTCATCCATATCCACGGAATAGAACCTAATCCCAGCCACTCACCTAAAAACGAAGGAAATCCATTGCCGTACTGATTGCCTCCAAGCCATGCGCGCCAAGTACATAACTGCTGATTTGATGAATTGTATCTGTTAACACCTTCCGCATTAGGGCCGCCAAAGGATCCATCCTGCAGCCATCCGCTGTAGCATTCAATGGGCATGAACGGAGCCATAAAAGTTGGACCGTTAAGAGTCGCCCAACTGCCGTATCTGTCTGCCCGCTGCGCGTCCGCCTGCTGCTGAAGCCAGGTGTTGCCGCCCTCATGAAACCAGCCCGGAATTCTGCTGGCATCCGGCATACTGGCCAAAATCGCGTGTATACCCTCATGAACCACTCCGCCGGTTTGAGAAGCCGCGTCATTAAATCCGGCGGCGCGATAACTGGCGTCATGAAACGCCAAAACCGGTCTCCACGAAAGAAGCACTATGGGATAACCGTTGACGGAGCTTTGCCACCCGCCCTGCGCGGTGCTGTCCGCTTGATCATTCGGCCTTGCGCCGGAACCGTAAAGCCAAATCTGACTGCGGTAACCTTGCTGAGCGAGCCTGTCGACAGGCCAGCCCATTACATCTCTAAAATATGCGAACTCCTCATTCATGCGCGCAAGCATGGGATTTATAATCTCATCCCTGACTATACGGTTATTATTAGCCGTGAGATGGCCATTAGCTCTGGGACCCCATATAAACGTCCACCAGCCGTCTGACTTTGCGCCTTGTATATTGTAATTCGAACCGGCAGGGATATTGTCCCTGGTCGGCATCGCTACCTTATTGGGATCATCAAGAAAACTGTAGCTGATGTTAGGGTTGTAGCGCTGCCAAATATGCGGATCGCCCGGTGCGCCGAAAACAGAAACGCCCGCACAAACAGCAACCGCGGCAGCCGCGGTAAAGTTTAGTTTTCTGGTCATGCTTCCCCCTTTAAAAGGTGTTGATTATCAACTATCCGTTAACATTTATGAACCACTAAGTCATTAATTAATAATTGACTTCTCCGCCGCGTCCATAGTCTGCTGTATCAGGGTCGAAATAGTCATCGGCCCTACCCCGCCCGGCACAGGCGTATAAGCGCTTGCTTTAAGAGATGCAGATGTCAATTCGACATCCCCCACATTTCCCGGATGATACCCAGCGTCAACCACCACCGCACCCTCCTTGATCCACTCCCCTTTTACGAGCTGCGGTTTACCGGCAGCGGCTACAACAATATCCGCGCTTCGCACGAAATCAGCCAAATCTCGCGTTTTTGAATGGCAGACAGTAACCGTAGCGTTTCTGTTCAGAAGCATCATAGCCATAGGTTTCCCCAATATCGGACTCCTTCCTATAACAACAGCATGCTTGCCATCGGGTCTAATATTATAATGATCAAGAAGTCTCATAATCCCGGCAGGCGTTGCGCTGCCATACGCGGCTCTGCCCATAGACATTCTTCCAAAACCAAGGCAGGTCACCCCATCCACGTCCTTTTCAAGAGAGACAGCTTCAAACGCGGCGCGTTCGTCAACCTGAGACGGAACCGGATGTTGCAGCAGAATACCATCAGTCAAAGGATCATCATTAAGCTCATTTATCTTGTCAAGAAGCTGTTTTGTAGTTGTTCCCTGCCCCATCTCAATCCGAAGCGACAGCATGCCTACCCGTGCGCAGGCGTTGCCCTTCATTTTAACATATGTAGCGGAAGCGGGATCATCTCCCACAAGAATCGTGGCGAGCCGCGGCACTCTGCCCGATTTACTTTTAAACCGGTTAACTCTACCCGAAAGCGCCTGTTCTGTGCTTTTTGCAAGCGCTTTGCCGTCTAATATAACAGCCATGAAAGCTCCTTTTGAACTCACCCGAAAAAATGACCTGTATCTAATGCTTCATGAACGATAAAACTTGCGTTTCAATAATCACTACCAAAATAATTTTTGGGAAGAGGCGTGTTATATAGCCCGCGAAAAAATCTGTAATTTATATTGAGATTCCCAAAACAGCCTCCACTTAAACTATTTTATAACATAAGGGAAACGGGCAAAACCAGTGCCGCTGCATAAAGCTGGTAATTATCAACGAGCAATTGACGAGCAATTGCCGTATATAAGGAATAAGCGATGAAAACAGTTATTATTTACAAATCAAAATACGGCAGTACCGAACGCTACGCGAAAAGGCTTGCTGAAATCCTGAATTGTCAGGCAATCAACTTAACGGCAAGAAAGCAACCGGACTTGAGCGGTTATGATACCGTTATATCAGGAGGCGGGCTTTACGCTGGAGGAATCGGCGGAGCGGCCTGTTTGAAAAAGCAGTTAGCCGCGCTTAAAGATAAAAAAATCGTTGTGTTTACAGTCGGTCTGGCTGATCCCGCCATTACAGATTATAAAAAAATAATTGACATGGGATTTAGCCGTGAACAGCAAAGTAAAATCAAGTTTTTCCATCTTCGCGGTTCAATAGATTATCAAAAATTAGGTTTCGCAGATAAAACCGCGATGGGAGTATTAAATTTTATTCTGAAACGGAAAAAAGAAAGCGAACTTTCCGATGAGGATAAAATGTTTGTTGCGACGCATGGCAAAGGGATTGACTTTATAGATAAAGATACTCTGAAACCAATTGCGGAGTATGTTAACGGGTTGGCCGCAAAATAAATTTTACGTAAATTACGCCGCCGGAAGCCTGTGACAGCGAATTCGCCTGTTTCAGGTATTTTAAAAAAGTGAGTACATTTTTAAATTAATTAATATCATTGACAGTGTTATGCCATGAATGTATTTTATTGGTATTAACAACTACACAACTACACACATAACATACTGAGACACTTTCAATGACTTGCAAATCAAAAGTAAACCGCAAAATTGTTTCCGGAATTTTATCCGCGAATAGCAGTTTATTGTTATTTGATACAAACTGTCGATACCGATGGGCATTGCCTTTTAAAATCAGTAAATATTTTTTACCATATAATTTTTGGAATCCTTAAATTCATTGAAGTAAAACCTGGAAAAATTACATGCTATTCACGTTTATAATCTGCACTACTGATTGCGGAAAGGGTAGTTAATGAACAAGGGGAAGATATTAGTAGCTGAAAATAACGGAGCTATGAGACTGTTTCTTACTAATTATCTTTCTAAGGCCGGCTACTCCGTCACCGCTGCCGGTAATGTTGAGTCATTTTTCGAGAAGCTCAACGGTGACTATCACCATGTTATACTTCTTGATATCGGCATGCCGAAAATGAACGGCATTGACATTATGAATCTTATAAAGCGGAAACAAATTTTGTCAAAAGTGATAACTTTCACTGATAACATTATGATTGGGAGGGCGCTTGAATGTATGAATCTCGGGGCGTTTGGGTACATGCGCAGACCCTATTCCTTAAATGAGCTTATCAGTTATATTGAAGACGCCATGGAACATCAACATTCAAAAACCTTATAGTATTTACTTTTTGAGTAAAAAACAATTCACACATTACATTTTTACAAGGAGTTTTTCGATGTCAATTTGTTCAAGTTGCAGTAAGGAGATGGCTGATGGCGCTACGGTTTGTGACATCTGTGATAATCAGGGAGAAAATAAGAGATACGAAAAGTCCGGTTTCGAAGATAATATTGAAATGGTATTTGTAAAAGGGGGAACATTTATAATGGGCGCCGGCGCGGATGAGCAGGCTGAGGGTTATAATATAGACAACGAAAAACCGGCGCATAGCGTAACCGTTGATGATTTTTACATAGGTAAATATCTCATAACTCAAAAAGAGTGGCGGAAAGTAATGGGATTTGATATCGCGGCGCATCGGGATAAAGTTGCTCCAGGAATGCCTTTAAGAGGCGCGGGGGATGATAATCCGATGCATTTTGTAAGTTGGGACAACGCGCGGGAATTTATATCAAAGCTAAACTCAATGACAGGAAAAAAATACCGCCTGTTGACAGAGGCTGAGTGGGAGTACGCGGCCAGGGGCGGAATAAAAAGCAAAGGATATAGATATGCGGGAAGTGATAATGCAGGTGAAGTCGCGTGGTACAATGTAAATTCAGGAGTTGGTAATATGGATGGCGACAAATGGACGCATGAATATATTATGGCTCATCCGGAACAATATATAGAACTTTTAGCATGTAATGGAAGCGGTACCCATCCCGTAGGTTCCAAAAAGCCCAATGAGCTGGGAATATACGATATGAACGGTAATCTTTGCGAATGGGTCAATGATTGGTCTGAGGATTACAGTTCATCTCCACGAATAAATCCCACAGGAGCTCCATCCGGTACTTTACGCATTATCCGCGGCGGCAGCTGGGCCAGTCACAGGGCGCATTGCCGGATTTCTACCCGTTGTTCCTTTCCTCCAACTACCCCAAACCCGAACACCGGTTTCCGCCCTGCGCTCTCCTCATCTCATGACAACGAGAGCAAAACGCGGTAGCTGTTTATGTTGCGCTTTTTGGGGTAATAGTACAGGAGGATTTATAGTGAGCAAGGGGAAAGTACTGGTAGTTGACAATAACGCGGCGTTCAGAATGTTTCTTACTAATTATCTTTCAGTGGCAGGCTATTTAATCACCGCTGTTGATAACAGCGAGACAGCTTTTAAGATGCTGAATAAAGATAATTATCATGTTGCGCTTCTTGATATTACTATGCCTCAAATTAATGTTATTGATATTTTAAACCTTATAAAGGAAAAGCAGGTACAATCTGAAATTATAACACTTACTAACAACACCACAATTAAGGACGCGGTTAAATATTTGAAACTTGGCGCGTTCGGGTATATGCGCAGACTGTGTTCCTTATTTGAACTTATCGCTTGTATTGAACGCGCTATGGAACAGTATAATTCAAAAATAAACGTGAAATTCCTTAAAAGCGAACTGGAAAAAAGCGGGGCCGACAGCACGCTTATCGGTACAAGCAAGGCGATGTCTGACCTTCGGAGTATTCTTGGCAGAATAGCCCCTACAGATTCCAATGTTCTCATTTCAGGCGGCAGCGGCAGCGGAAAAGAGGTAGTCGCGCGCACTATACATAATCAAAGCCCCAGAGCCGAAAAGCCATTTGTTCCTGTAAACTGCGCTTCATTTTCAGCCGGGCTTTTGGAAAGTGAACTATTTGGATATGAAAAGGGCGCTTTTACAGATGCTAAAACACAAAAAATCGGCCTTGCCGAGATGGGAAATGGCGGTACGCTTTTTTTGGACGAAATCGGAGAAATACCTTTTCATCTTCAGGCAAAGCTTCTGCGATTTCTGGAAACCGGCGATATCAGACGTGTGGGCGGAACTAAAAATATTTATCTTAATGTGCGCATTATCTGCGCTACAAATCAACCGCTTGAAAAGTTAGTGATGGAGAAAAAATTCAGAGAGGATCTGTTTTACCGTCTTAACGTTCTGTCTGTTTTCGTTCCTTCGTTGAGAGAACGCGTTGATGACATACCTCTTTTAGTAAACCATTTCATTAAGCGGCACGGGTGTCAGAAACAATTTGACAAAAGCGCTATAGATACGCTCAAAGCGTACAGGTGGCCCGGCAACATCAGAGAACTCAGGAACGTGGTGGAACGAACATGTATATTGACACAAGATAGAATGGTGAGCGGCAAAGACCTTTCGTTCTTGAAGGTAAACAGTAAGCCTGCCGGGGAAACTGAAACTATGGACGGTATATCGAATAATTTCGATGTTGCCGGCGCCCCTGGCTTTTCTCAATCGCTTTTAATGAAGGATGTGGAACGCAGGCTTATACTTCATGTACTGGGTTCTGTTAACGGTCACAAGGCCAACGCCGCGAAAATTCTTGGTATCTGTCAGAAAACTTTATATTTGAAAATGAGAACATATGATATAACATCTGTTTACGGATGATTATGGAACGGCTGTCTTTTGGTCAAATATTTACATAATAAATCATTGACTTTTTTCAATCAATAATTTATTTTATAAATTATTGTATTAAATAAACATAATAAAGAATAATAGTCCGTATCTTAGCGGATATGGGTAATATCAATGCCGGTTTTCAAGTACATCGGTTGCAGCTTTTCAAATATATCAATTCATTACAGCGCAGGGAGGAAAATTATGTCAATTGGAGCGCGCATCAAAAAACTAAGAAAATCTCTCGGCTTAACTCAAGTTGAGTTTGGCGAGAAAATCGGAATCGTACAGGGTCATCTCACCGGACTTGAAAGGGAATCGAAAAAGATAACCGAAAAAACGATAATAGTAATTTATTCTACTTTTGGAATATCGGAAAAATGGCTCAGAACAGGAGAGGGTGTGATGTATGAAGGAGACGGTAAGGAACTTCTTCGTGTAGCTTACTGTTTTAATGAACTGGATCTCAAATATCAAAACCTTGTATTGAACCAGATGGAGCAGCTTCTGGAGCTGCAGCGGTAATCGCCTATGAACGTTCTCACTATCTCTTAAACCCAGCGTTTTTCAACCCCCTGATCTCCCGTAAGGTGAGTTCTCTGAACTCGCCTGTTTTCATCTCGCCAAGTTTTACAGATCCAAACGCTATACGCCGCAGCTTCCTTACCTCATGACCTATCCCCTCAAACATGCGGCGTATTTGCCGGTTTTTTCCTTCAAAGAGCGTTACCTCATACCAATTTTGGTCAAGTTTTACATCAACCGGATTTACAGCCGCCGCGCGAAGCAGCGCCCCTTGCGATTCTACTCCATCAACAAGTTTCGCCTCATCCCGCTTTTCAAGCGCGGCAGCGGTTTTCACAAGATACACTTTCTTAATGCGAAAACGCGGGTGGGTAAGGCTATGGATAAGGTCACCGTCATTTGTAAGCAAAAGCAGCCCTTCGGAAAGATAGTCAAGCCTGCCGACATATTTGAGGAGACCGGCGTCAAGCCCATCTCTTCTTAACACATCATAGATTGTGGTACGGCCTTGCGGATCGTCACTCGTTACCATTATCTCGCGGGGCTTATAGTATGCCCAGTACTCAAGCTTTTTTACCGGTCTTAACGCTTTTCCCTTATATTCTACTTTATCTTTGGGAGAAACCTTAGCGCCCAATTCAGTGACCTTTTCACCGTTTATAAAAATATGGCCGCTCCGCACAAGCTCGTCACACTTTCGCCTTGAGCCAAGCCCGCACTGCGCGAGATAGCGGTTTATTCGTATGTTTTCATTGTTATCTTTCACGCATATCCTTTCAAATTACAAACTACAATTCACAAATTAAACTTAAAAACGCCCGGGATCAAATGTCCTGTTCCTTATCTGTACATTATACATCGTGATTTGTACATTGCATTATAGTTTCGCAAACTCTGACCGGAATTCCCGCCGCTTTACTGATACGGCCCGCAGAATATCCGTCAAGCGTATGTCCGGTATGGTTGAACATTACTTTTGGCAATATAACTTCGCTAAATTCCACATCCGCGCTCAGAGCGTTTTTTATCTGTCTTATGACATCACGGGCGCAGAGCAGTCCCGCTACAGTAACGGAGTTTCCAAAATACCTGTTTTCAACAGCCAGCACCTCAAATTTTTTAATTGTATATGGACTAATATCAGTTAAAACTTTTTTTACATATGGAAGCGCGGAATAACCGGTTATAACAAGAGTATTCTTTTTTTTACGATTATCCCTTATCTCACAGCCGCGAAGTTTACGTTTGACGCCCGCGCTTTCTAACAAAAGCTGACGCACAAGCCCTACTCCGTTTTCTATTTGAGGATAATCTTCGTAGTAAGAAGCGGGCGGGATCGGTAAGCCTGCTTTTATAAAGAACTCATCAGCAACGAAAAGCTTGCGAAAACCATCCTTTGCCGCCGCGTTTTCAGAAATTTTTCCAAGTTTAAGGCAAACATCAAGAGCGCGTTTTTTATCCACTTCGTCAAGCGGCCGTTTTCTGAAGCGGGTAACGCCAAGGGGCACAACAGCGGCGGAGAGTAAATGACCGCCATAACTGAAAAGATCGGTTATGGTGCGGTCAAGCACATCGCCGTCATTTAATCCCGGGCAAAGAACTACCTGCGTATGAAAAGAGATACCGTTACCGCTCAAAAACGCCATCTGCTCCCGTATGTCGGGAGCGCGTTTGTTTCCAAGCATCACAGCGCGCACCTTAGCGTCTGTAGCGTGAACCGAGATAAAAAGCGGTGAAAGCCCTATCGACACAATTCTGCGTAAATCATCTCGTGAAGCGCTTGTGAGAGTAACATAATTGCCATTTAAGAAGGAGTGTTTGAGATCCTCATCTTTTATATAAAGAGAGCGCCGCAGCCCGGGAGGCATCTGGTCGATAAAACAAAAGACGCAGCGGTTTGCGCAGCGGTTAATCGGTTTTTCGTAAAAGTCAATTTTAAGAGAGCTCCCTGGCTCTCTCTGAAGTTCAACTACGCCGCGCCTCCCCGCCCGTTCTATCTCAATTAAAAGATTCTGCTGAGCGCAATGGTAATAAAAATCCAGTTCATCATTTAAAACATGATCGTTGACGGAGACAATACGGTCAAAAGAGCGCAGACCTGAAAGAAAAAGAAAGCTGTCCTGTGGAAGAGACCTGATTTTCAGGCCTGTTTTTGCGTGATCGGATCTGTTTTTTTTATTCATCAGAATGTGCCATATTATAGCAACTTACTATGATATTGAGATGTTTTTTGGGTTGAATATCTACGGGAAGATTATATTCACAACAATTAATGAATCTATAAACATGTCAATACATAATCATATTGCTATATTACCTGAAAATTTTACAATTAAATAAAAATATAATAAATTCCTGCATATCAATGGTAATTCTCTGCCGGTTTCGCGCTGCGTTCACCCGCACCGCCGCTTACTTATCTGACCGAAAGCAACTTGCTCATATTGCCGAAAATATCAGTTACCAATTAATTTCTTGACATCTTCAAAAAAACTACGTATCTTTTTAGTGTAGGATCGAGTTATATATGAGAGCGCGCAAATAAAAAATGGTAGAAACAACAATGCCGCATATTGACGAAATTAAAAATGAGTTAGAAACACTCAAAGAAATAATTCTTAAAAGCGTACCAACCGAAGAGATTTATGTTTTTGGCTCCTACGCTTATGGAACGCCGCATGAAGATTCCGATATTGATATTTATATTGTAATGAAAGATGACGCTCCGATGAGAGAAACCGATGCGATGACGGAAGTTGAATGCGGACGGTTTGAGTATATAATGAACAGACCTGAGAATGCCAGAAGTATACCGGTAGATATCTTGGCTTTGAAGAAAAAACGTTTTTTGTACCGTACTACCGGCAGAACGTTAGAAAAAATTGTCGCGGAAAAAGGCGTTAAAATTTATGGATAGAAAAGAAGAACTGCGTCAATGGATTGACCTTCCGGCAAACAATTTAAGAACAGCGGAACATATAGCAGAAAATATGCGCCCTGATTACTTCCTGTTTTTGATTCTTCCGCTGCCTCATTTTTAGTATGATTTATCTTTTTAAAAATTATGATAGTACGATTCCGGTTCGCTCTATTTCCGGTAAAAAATCGGCGTAATCGTCCTCAGGCACTACAATATGCGGTTCTATTCTTGAATCTACTTTACTGCATAGAAGCCACATTGGCGGAACGACGTCAAAGTAATCGCCTTCCCACTGTTTTACGATAAAAGCAATGTCTATATCGCTATATTCGTGAGGATTGCCCTTCGCAAATGAGCCAAAGAGATACGCTTTTTCTATTTGCATCGGGAAATCGCTTGCCTTCACCAATTCCAAATACGTTTTTGCTTTTAGGATAATATCTTCTTTATTGTCCATTGCAGCAATTCCTTTGTTTGCGCCAGAATTTCCTGAGTTTTTTCGTTAGTCAAAGTTTGCGCGATTCCCTTTTTATAATTCGGATAACGCACTTCCATGTTGAGTGGATTCAATACTGCCAAAAAGACCTTTTGCTCATCCGTAAGCAGATCGGAAAGGTTAGATTTCTCAGAAAGAGTTGTTAAGTTGTGTATGTACGGAGGAGTATCTTTAATTACTTTCGCGTAATACCCCTTGAATATTTTTTCTATCGCCTGATGACACATAAATCCGGCATAAAGATTTTGGCCGTTCTTAATGAGGATTTCGGCAACGGATAAATCATTATTTGATAAGTCTATCCAATATTGCACTTTTTCGTCAAGAGTCATGTCACTCCCTTTACGCGCCGCTTACACATAGATGTAATTCAAGGAAAATAATTTGTGCCTTAAATTATGATTGCAATAAAATCACTACCAAAAAACATTGATTTTTTTGAGGATTGAAACTATAATATTATATATTGATTTATAACTGAAATTTTGTCGTCTGATTATTTTAAGGAGGAATGGCCGTGAAAAACGAAGCACGCCATTTTTTGTTGGCAGGGTTAACCGCTTTTGTTTGCTTTTTCGCTTCTTGTACTATTAAAGATGATAATGGTGATCCGGTTGATCCCGGCACCGGCGTTGGCCCAGGCAATGGTTCCTCTGCAATACAAGTCCTTAATGTTGCGCCTGACAGCAACTATGTAGCAGTCGGCGACACCATCAGGATACGTGCGCAGCTCTTCTCCGATACTACTCAGGATGCCCCGCCATTAAGCAGAGCGCGCATAGATGTCACAGCGTCTACAGGATGGCTCTCCGCAAGAAGCATAACCACAGACGTAAACGGCTGGGCTTCTGTAAGTTTTTCAAATGAAACTGAGGGCGTCGCAGAACTGACATTTAAATACGGCAATGCGCAGCAGAGCGTACTTATTGAAATAACCGATAATCCGCCAAGAAATATCTCCATAAACGCTTCTCCCTCTGTACTTATGGCTGACGGTTCGAGCAAATCAATAATAACAGTACAGGTAAAAAATGACTTCAATAATCCAATTGTAGGTGATACGATCCGGTTCGCTACAAGCGCGGGGCTGATCACGGCATCAAGCGTCACCGATGCTGACGGTAAAGCCGCCGCTCAACTCACAAGCGACAGGCGCAACACCGTTGCAACGATCACCGCCACATTAAAGAGTGATGCGGCCCGCAATACGAAAATGAATGTAGAGTTCTCAGGCGTCACAATTACCGCCACTGCGGCTCCTGCAAGCATAAGGCCTAACAGAACGGATACCTGCGTAGTACTCGCAACAGTGCTTGACGCAGCGGGCAGTCCCATAACCGGAGAGCGCGTTACTTTCTCGAAACAGCTTGACAGCACAGTTATAGTCAGCGGCGACTCAGTAACTAACGCCCGCGGCGAAGCCCGTTTAAAAATTATAAAAAGACCAAACCCTAATGGCGTTACCGCAAATACAGATACAATATCCATAACAGCAGCCGGAGCGTCCGCCGCCGCGATTATTACTTTCTCAAATCAACATCTGACTGTTGAGCCGAACCCTGTGAACCAGAGTTTCGCCGCTCACCCTGACTCCACAACAACTTTCAGAGTCACTTACAGGGATGGCAGCAATGCCCCCATCAGCAATGCAACGGTTGAGGTAAGTGTGACTATGGGTACAATGGAGAATGATATTATTTTCGCGAGAACTTTAACTACGAACAGCAGCGGAAGGGCGTCTTTTACAATAAACAATCCCTCTTTCACAAGCGTCGCTACGGTATTTGTTAAAGCGTATGATCCCACCCCAGGCAGCAATGAATTCGCTATCGTTTCCGATATTGTATATTTTCAAGCCAGCGAAGTAAGTAAATTAACTATCTCCGGCACTCCCAGCGTTATCAGCGTAAACAACGGCACCGGCAAAATCACAGTAACAGCATTTGACGAATTTAACAACCGGGTCAAAGGCGCGATTATCTCTTTTAACATGCTTAAAGGCCCCGGAGGCGGTGAATATCTCGCACCGGCCACAGCCGCCACAGCCGCTGACGGCACAGCAAGCACATATCTTATTGCCGGAACAATACCAAGCGCCTTTAAGGATGTTATGATCATTGCGTCCGATTTTGCCGGCCTGAGATCCGATACGGTAAAATTTACCATTGCCGGGGCGCCGCACGCTGTCAGTATAGAAAGAAACATGATGGAAGTCACCACTTACCCGGCAGCGTACGGTTTGGCAGTCGCCGCAATAGTATCCGACATAAACGGAAACCCTGTCGCGGATGGAATAGATGTAACGTTCAGCGCCCAAATAATCAGCCGTGTATGCACTGAAAAGCATTACAAAAACGCGGATGAATGGGAGTGGCGTATAAACTCTTACGGTTACGATATCCCTGAATCTCAAAAAACCGCTCTGATCATATCGCGCATAGCTCAGACCGCGGAAGGGAAGGGTATCGCAAATAATGAACTCATATACGGCCAATCGGCAGGATGGAATTATAAGGTAAGTATTTTGGCTGAAGCTCAGGGTATAAGATCAAGCCCTATGGAATTCCTTCTTAGAATTACAGACAATGCGGTTGAATATTGGGAGCCGATTTGGTTGTATCCCAAATGTTTTGACTGAGGAAAATGCATATAAGCGCCAAAATTCTTGGTAATAGAATTTAGAGTTAAGCAGTAAGATAAAGCGGAAATTACTTTTCCGCGTAAGATTGTTAGTTTTAAGAGTAAATGTTATGATACGCCCATACATGTATCAAATTACGAGGTAGAGGTTATTAATGAAAAAGTCAACAATATCAATTTTACCAATGCTGCTTCTGTGTATAATAACATATCCATCATTTGCAGCAAACCTCGCTAACCCAGCCGCACAGGTCGGAGGCGCCCGCGTCTCAGTCGGCGCATCATATAATCTTGGCGGAAGCACAATCACTAACCTTGAAATCCCCATGATGATGAACAATATAGGAGTCCGCGTCAGCTACGCGCCTATAAGTTACCTTAACTTCGGCATTGATTTTGGAACAGTTCAGATCAGTGTTGACCGGTACCCTGTCGGCTCCGGCGACACCATACCGGTATTCGATGGGAACTTCGGATGGTCAGGGGGCGGTCACTTAAAACTCACTACCCCGTTTTTCTTTAACCATGTAGCGCTCATAGGGCTTGCAAACGGAAATTTCTTCCGTTCCCAAAACGACAATAAAGCGTATTACGGCGGTGCGGACATTGCCGGCGCGGCAGGAGTCCAGGTACGGATTGGTAAAACCTGCTTCATTTCAGTCGGCCCGCACATATATTTAATAGAGGGTAAAAACCGCGACTACGAGGAAAATACCGGTAAATATGGAAATATCAACAATCTCAGGGGATGGATCGCGTTTGATTACTTCCCCGACTTAAGCGCTTTGTACGATAAACAGCAGCCATACATCTCTTTAGAGTTCACGGCGTCGCCAAAAATCAACTCTTCGTCAAGAGTCAGAGTGCAGGAATTCAGCGCATCGGTAACTGTTGGAACAATTACCTCACGGCTTTATGGAATTGACAAAGACTGAACTATATTATCCGGTTGAAAAGAAACTTTATCCCGGATTGTTCATTAGACATGAACGGCTGCGGTAATTCAACTTGAAAAGTCCCGCTAAAGAAAACAGTGTTAAAGATTTTAAAACTAACAATTGTTATTGAGTCAACAACCAGTATACAGTTGCAGCAGCGGGATCAAGACTGGCAAAATCAACACCAGATGTACCTATAGTCATTCAACTTTAAAAAGAGTTTTATTAATGCAGAAATAGATGTTCAAATACAGAAATTATTGTAATCTGATCTTTTATTTCTGCATTTGGATATCTATTTTGAAGTTGAATTATTATATATCCTGCCAATTTGTAAGAGACATGTAGATTACATTGGAGAAATGAGAGTTAATAAGACCGCGAAAGTTGTCAGGATTAGAAAATTTCATTAAATGAATCTGTAAAAAATTTTTTATCAATCCTTTTATGGTAATACAATGCCACCTTCGTGAAGAGCTTTGACAAGACCGAATTAGAGCGCGTTATTTCTCTCTCCCCTGTTTTGCGGCACCAACGGTTTAAGCCCCTTGGTAAAATTCTTATATTCATTATGAGATGTCAATGGTATGGTAATTCTGGCTATAGGGCCTGCTTTGGGAGGGCCCCAGAGAGTATTTGGAGGAACATTTTTGGATATAACGGTACTGGCCTGAATTACAGTTCCTTTTCCGATCCGTACATTTGGCAGAATGACGCAGTTAGGCCCGATAAAAACATCCTGTTCAATATGAACCGGGCCTGCGGAAGTGGAGCAGCGTCGAGGGCCCCAGTAGAGATGACTTATAATTAATGTATTTAATCCGATGGTGCAGTTGTCTTCGATAGTTATTACTTCCGGGTGAATCTCATCAATGTAAACGTACTGGCTGATCCAGACATTTTTTCCTATGTTAACGCCTCTGAGCCTATGAAGTCCGGGGCGTATCGAGTTGCCGCCCGGAGCGTTATAAGCTATTTTGCGCAGCAATCTTTGCAATATTTGATTCATTAATCACCCCTGTGTCAAGTGTTCCGGTATCTGATTGTTTATGCTGTTTCAGTGACTCGCAATCACCGTTCCATCTTATTGAAAAACTTGTACTTATCTCAAGAAGATCAAGTATCCTGCAAACCGTTTGAGTGACTATATCCGTAACATCGGCTGGTTTTACATAAAACGCGGGTACAGGCGGACAGATAACAGCCCCGGATTCAGCGGCGGCAGTCATAAGTTTTAAATGGCCAAGGTGCAGAGGCGTTTCCCTTACGCCAAGGATCAAACGCCGTTTTTCTTTGAGCGTTACATCCGCGGCGCGGGAGATCAGCGTGTCGCAGTGACAATTAGCAATCGCGGAAAGTGTTTTTATGGAACATGGAGTAACTACCATTGCGTCCACTGGGAAAGAACCGCTTGCTATCGGAGCGCAAAAGTTATTGTTGTCATAAGTGCGATAAGCAAACCGTTTAACCTCATCAACAGTATATCGCGTTTCTAAACTAAGAACTGTAGCGGCGGCGACGCTTATTACCAAATGCACTTCAACTTGTGAATGCAACAATTCAAGCAGACGCACAGCGTATATTGACCCGGAAGCTCCGGTAACTCCAACGATAATTCTCTTTTTGTCCATTACTCTATCTCAATACTCAATTGATATATAAAGATTTCTCCGATACCCGTCAACACTGGCTATCCAGCTGCCGTCTTCAAGCTGATGCGCGTCAATATGGTGCATGCCGCGACGGACCCATCGAAATTTACCCGGGACTAATACAGGCTTGTCTGAATACGCTCTTTCAACATACTCTTCTTTGTTAAGGGTTACAATTTCAAAAGCATTCAACCTTTTACCGTATGAGGTTTTACAATCCTGAGCAAGCCAGTATCTCATTCCGTTTATTACAGGTATCCTTCCCCCTGGCCTTGCTCTTGAAGCGTCGTCCCGCACAATGGGGCTTGCTGGGTGTTCGCTATATGGACCATTCAACGAATCAGCAAAAAAGAGGCGTGTTATATCATGTTTTCGGGATGATCCGTTTACGATAATCCACCATGTTTCATTCTCCTCAAAAACAACATGATCCCCGAAATCACCATCCAGAAGTGTATTTACAAATTTCCATTCATAGGGAAAATTTACAGATTTATAAAGACGCAGCTGATTTGATTCCGCGCTTTCAGGGATCATATAGTATTCACCATTATTCAAAAACACCAGCGGATAGGACAGATGAAAAGGTTCCTGAAGCACAACAGAACAATAATCCCATGAAAAACCGTCCCTGCTCTCAGCCAATGAAATAACACCTTTATTTGTGAGAGCGTTAAGCGCTTCAAAAAACATATACCAGCAAGAATCTTTTTTGATCATAAAGGGGTCTGCCACAAATTCCGCTTTTATGTCGGTGACGTTATTTGCGGTTAAAACAGGATTGACTATCCCGTCAGCAGGCGCGAGCGTAAAAGGGGATGTACCTGTGTATATCCCTATAGCCCAGTCATTTTTATTAAAAGTAGTTATCCGTGAGATATTTTTTATTATTAATAAACTTCCGCCTGTCACCAATAAAATACCGATAAAAAGAAAACTTAGTAAAACACGCTGTTTCTTACGCATAAACCTGTCTATCCCCGCACTATTGTTTATGAAAAAGCTTACTTAATCTGCCGCTCATTTGAAACAATCTGAAATTACCGTTTTTCAAACAGGCATTCAATACTTTTTGCCGCATTCTTGAGCCATGAAAATCGACTAATCCAAGCTTTGCAAGAACAGACAAAAGTTCGTGATCTTCTAAACCGGGAGCTCCCACTGCAGTACCCCGAAACACCGGATTGTTGCGGTGCATAATGTTTTTGACCTCAAATAGAAACGAGGCCGGATTGCTGCTTGCGACTCCAGCATAATCCAGATAAGGACCATCCTTGACTCTTTGACTAAGCTTTATCTCTCCCTCCAGAACTATTTCCGAATCTGCCGGAACTTCCAAGTCAACGCCGCGGCACTTTACAAGTTCCAATGGTTTTTGAGCAAGACTGCCGGCCATTGCGTATTCATCTACCGAGAACGGAAACGCGGCGGCGGCGCACATAACAGCAAGTTCGCTTACTCCTATGCAAACCGCCATCTCAAGAGGCTTTTTTAAGCTTTCCGCTTTGTTCATATGCAGAGCCAGATGACTTGCGGGAGATACGCTTATAGACGCTGTTGTATTAGAAAGTATCTGCATCCTGTAAACGCCGACATTACGGCTGCCTGTTTGCGGATCCTTAGTTACATTAAGATGCCACGTTCCGATAAATCTTCCTCCGTCAATCTCACTCCACAATGGAACAGGAAAGTTGTACAGGTTAATGTCTTTACCTGAAATAATATTGTCGTGCAGAGGGAAATCGCCCTTTACAATAACCGGTTTAATCGGATATTTAAACCGTTCTTTTAACGCTACTGAAATGCGGCTCTTTTTTACAATTCCATTCAACCCAAGAGCGGCGGCGATAAATTCCTTACCGCACATCGCTCCTGTCAGTATAGAGTATCCCGGATAATCCTTGATATTATCGAAGAGCAGCGCTCCACGGTTTTCACGTGTCATACGGCCGATCTCATGTTTCCAATCAACCTTTGCCTTTACACGCGTAAGTAAATTGCGTCTGTCTAACTCGGAGATGAATGAACGCAAATCCATAGTATTCCCTTATAACGGTTTTCAACACATAAGCTTATCACAGTAAACAAGCCGCACTCACGTTACCCGCCCATCAGCCGGGCGCTGCTGTTCTTATCTGCGGGCTTAAAAACAGGAACATTGGATACCCGCCTTCGCGGGTATAACGGCGCAGGAGAACGCGTTTCCATACAATATTGTATTTCTAAGCAGTACAATTATATTTATCATGCTGTAGAAGAATCCAGCGTAATTTTCTGACCGCGGCCGGATACCTTTGCGTGCTTTGCGCTTATACTTTCCGCTGCTTTAACACCTAAGAGGAAAGCGTCTTCCATAGAAGAATATTCCCACGAACCGAAACGTCCCGCGGAATAGATATTTTTACTTTCAAGATAATTGTTGATTTTGTCAATACTGTTTTGACGCTGATCATCAAAAATTACATACCCATAAGGTATGTCAAGTATCTTTTCGCATACAACCTGATCGGCGCTGCCGATTATCCCCATTTTTATCAGATCATCCACACACTTACCGCGCGCCCATTCAACATCAATACCTTTTTTAGGATCATAGGAAATTTCCAAATAAATAGAGCTGTGTCCTGATGGAGCCATAGAATCTGAAAAATTATTAGTAAAGCCAAGCCTGTGAAAAAGGTACTCCTCTTCCGGCACATAAATCCAGTGTCTGTCGCCGAGATCTCCTTTTATCCCAAGATTGATATTGAGGACAGAAACGGCCCTGAGCCTTGAAGCTGCATCTCTGATATCCCCAATATCGTCTTCAATACCATTTACAAGTAAAGGAAGAGGTTGAGTGGAAATAATGAAATCATACTGCACTTTCCTGCCGCGGGTTGTTATCAAGATCTGTTCACTGGGAATAATCCGTTCAACCCCTTCACTGAGATTAATATTATCAAGCCCTGCTGTCATGGCGCTCACCATCGCCTCAATACCGCCGTTGGATGGATAGAAAAAATGGCTGTTATAACCAAGCTGCCCTCCCATATCGGAAAGCGCGCCGTTAAGAAGCAGCATAAGATCTGAGGATGGAACGAAGCGGCCTCCGGCATCGGGTGTGAGTTCACGCGGATGAACTCTGTAAATTTTACCGTTGTAAGGGATCATAAAGTGGCGCGCGATCCCATCCCCGAAATACACCCTTATCCAATCCTCAAAAGTGTTTATGTCAGCTTTGTTATCTTTAAAATATTGTTTACTGTATTCATACAAACATTCCGCAACTACATCCGTTGGAAGTCCAAACAGATTTGCCTGAAATGGATACCGGGTATACACATTTTTTGAAAATATCCATGCGCTTCTGTTCCGTTGCTCAAGAATGCTTCCGATAAGAGCTAAAACATGGTCTTTAAAAAAATCGGTGCTGAAATGTAAAAGGTGTCCGGTATAATCGAAAAGAAAATCTCCCTGCCGTTCGGTGCGGCAAAGCCCGCCGGCCCTTGTCTCTTTTTCAAACAGTGTACAGTTAAGAGGAGCTTTCTCATCTTTTTCCTGCTTAAGCTTCCAGGCTGCGCCGATTCCCGCCAGCCCGCATCCTATTATGACAACATTTTTCATACACGCCCCCGCTCCGCATTTTTATTTTTTGCTAATTGAGAATGCGGACGCTTTTTATTGTATAACTCCATGTAGAGTTCCTGAAGCGAAGCGGTAAATTTGGAAGGATGAAAAACTGTAAACGCTCTTTTTTGTCCAGCTTCCCCCATTTTCTGCGCTCTGGATTTATCTTTTAACAGCGCTATAAGAGCGGATGCTATCGAGTGCGGACAATTGGGACGTACAAGAATTCCTGTTTTACCATCTTCAACAAGCTCAGGATTACCTCCCACATCGGTCGCCACTACAGCGAGTCCGGCAGCCATAGCTTCTAAAATCACAATAGGACATCCTTCTGTACGGGAAGATAGAACAAACAGGTCAAAACCTCTGAGCGCCTCAAATACATTAGCTTTATAGCCTGTAAACTCAACTGCCTTTTCTAATCCAAGCGCGCCGCACTGCTGCTTTAGTTTGTTTTCAAGCGGGCCTGTACCAACAACGCAAAGTTTACTGTTAGGCTCCGCGGTTGACACCATTTTCATAGCTTCTAAAAGTTTGTCAATCGATTTTTCATCAGAAAGCCTGCCGATAAATCCAATTTTCTTTATCTCTTTGCCATGAGTTTCCCTGACATTAGCAGACGCGTTCAGTTTCTCCAAATTGAACGGTGGATAAATCACTTTAAACGCGTTTTGTTTAAGACCGTTCTCCCATTCTTTTTTTATAAACTCAGAGGTCACAACAAAGGAATCACATCCTTTAAGAGCTGCTGATGTAAACGGCTGAAGAATCCGGTCCCGCAAACGTCCAAAGCTTGACGGAGCGGTATCCTTAAGCGTCATCTCAGTTCCTATGATAACAGGTACTCCGGCAAGACGGGCCGCCGCGCTGCCCATAAGATTTGCTTTGAGCACATGTGTTTGAACCACATGAGGCTTATAGCTTTTAAGGAAAGAGACAAGCTTACTAAAACTCTTAGGCTCATTGAGGGCCTTTTGCTGAACGTCAAGATTAAATATTTTACCTCCAAGTTTCTCAAATTTCTCCCCAAAAGAGTTTCCCTCATACTCAAAAACACATACACCGAGTTCAAACCGTTTATGGTCAAGATCCTGAGCCATTATGGTAAGAATTTCAATCAGACCATTAAAAACATTAAACGATTTGTAAATATGCAGTATTTTAATTTTTTCAATCTTTTCAACTTTCTCCATTCAATCACCTTCTTTAAAATTCAAATAATAATGCAGAATTCAGAATTCAGAAATAGATCAAAACACATATACAACAAATATCTCATACTTTCCTTGTTTTATTTCTGCATTCTGCATTATTATTTCTGCATTAAGCTTTGCGCGATCTCCTTTGCGTGATAAGAGATAATCAAATTAGCTCCCGCTCTTTTGAAACCGGTCAAAATCTCATGCCGCAAAGCCGTTTCGTCAAGCTTTGCCACTTGCGCGGCCGCTTTAACCATAGCGTACTCCCCGCTTACATTGTAGACAGCCAAAGGTACTTTAAACTGCTCTTTAACCCTATACACAATGTCAAGGTAAAACATAGCCGGTTTTACCATTATGATATCCGCTCCCTCCTCAATATCAAGGGCAATCTCCCTTAGCGCTTCGGTGGCGTTTGAGTAATCCATTTGATGAGAGCGTTTGTCGCCGGAAGTTACATGTGACTGCGTACCCTCTTTGAAGAACGGATCATAGAGCCTGGAGGCGAATTTTACCGAATACGCCATAAGCGCCACATTTAAAAACCCGTTTTTATCAAGATTTTCCCGCATGGTTTTTATTTGTCCATCAAGCATGGCGGCCGGCGCCATTATATCCGCTCCCGCTTCGGCATGGGAACATGCCACTTTAGCGATCAGTTCAAGCGAAGCGTCATTTTGTAAATAACCATTTTCCACAATACCGCAATGGCCGTGCTCCGTATATTCACAAAGGCATACATCTGTAATTACAACAAGCTCAGGCACCTTATCTTTGAGCGCCCGCACAGCTTGCTGTACAATCCCATCCGTTGAATAAGCTTCCGACGCGGCCACATCTCTTTTTGCCGGTATACCAAACAGAAGTACAGCCGGAATTCCCAGATCCCGCACTATTCGCGCTTCTTCTACAATTTTGTCAACAGATAGATGATAATTACCTTTAAGAGAGGGTATTTCCCGCTTGACCCCGCTGCCGTGCACAACAAACATGGGGTAGATAAAGTCCTTGACATTCAAGCTATGTTCTCTTACCATTGAGCGCAGATACTCATTTCTGCGCAGTCTCCTCATTCGATGAACCGGAAAACCCATCTATCCTCCCCTTTAAGAAGTTTTCAAGTTTTGCGTTATTGAACTTTTTTTTCTGCTCTGAAGATGAAAAGGAAGGATTTTTCCGCTGACTGTAGCCATCGGATACTCCCGCTTTACGCGTACCATTCTTGCCTGATCCCACATCACCGAACCGGACTGAGCCCAGGACTCCGGACTGCTCTCAGAATTGCGCAGCATCTCTAAAAACGTGTTTACAACTTTACTTTCATCAACAACGCCTAACCGCGGGCTTACAAATAAACGCATTCGGTTAAGCCCCTTTTCATCCTCTTCCTCAACAAGCTGATAATCGGTACTTTGTCCGCCGAATTTTTCAGGCAGTTCTTTTTCGATGATACGTATAAAATCGGTATCTACAAATGTTACACCTTCACCGGTAAGTTTTTCGTAGCTCATGATTGAGCTCAGGTGAATATCAAATCCCTCCTTGCCAAACGCGCAGTCACTTGCTTGCGTGTAAACAGAACCGTAATCACCCATTCCTACGTTAAGAAGCAGTTTTGGCGATTCGTAAAGAAGTGTGGTGAAGAGGAATGAATCTACGCTTGTATCAAAATGCGGCACGGTGTATGGGTGTGTGATGACTGCGGTAGTATCTTTATACAAATGACAATGATCGCTACCTCCGTCCCTTGCACAGCATGTAGAATGCTTTTCACATCCGGCAGCGATCACTCCCGCTTCACTTATGCCATATACAGGAATCGCCACAGCTCCGCATGCCTCTATCTCGCGTCTTTTCTGCGCGCTTAACGTTTCTCCGGTAACAAGAAAACGCACCCCTTTAAGGCTCAAACCATTTTCCTTGGCGGCTATGCAAACTCTTACGGCAGATGTCGCGAATGTATAAATAACGCAATTAGGATAATAATCAAGCATGGAGGAAGCCCATTTCGCAACTTTATGCGCATGATTCAAATTTACATATTCAGGTTCGGCAAGGCGGACTCCATGAGCGCGGCTCATCCAGAAGATAAAATTTGTTCCCCATGTTTTTTCCCAGTTCACCTTAATTTGCGCCCTGTCAACCTGAGAAAACCAGCGTCTTGGAGGATTACCTATGTAAGTAAAGCGCAGTGAGGAATTTATACCCGGCGCGCCGGGAAAAATAGGGAACCAGTTCGCAATAGGAACAGTAAGAGAACTGTGAGCGGCAAGCAGAAACGCGTCATAAAAGGAACGTTGCACAAGGTAATCAAAATCTATCCTCACCCGTGTACCCGCGCTGCGCGTAGCGCCGCTTCTGACTTCGTAAACAGCTGATAAAAACGGATTGTCAAACATCGCTTCAGAGCATTTAAACTCAGCGCCGTTTCTTTTTACTTCAGTTTTACCTTTAAACTCATCGACTGTAAAATATACTCCCTCCTGCACAAGCTTTGAGAGAGTCTGCTCAACCCCATCATTCTCTACCCATGACTTGACATCAGAAAAAGAGATTTTTTTAGGCTCAAGCAGCTTTAAATAAGGACTTTTCGCGTAACCGAACACGCCGCGCTCCAACAGATTAAGGAAGTTTTCCCCGCGCGTTGCAATCCGTTCCTTAAGAAGCCTGCGCGCGCGTTCCACAGCCTCTAAAGGCTCCAATCTCTCTCTCAGGTATTTATCTAAACCTATGATAAACCTTACAAACTTTCTCATTAGTTCGACCCTTTTTAGTTAGATTGAGTTGCTGTGCAAGATGTTTGCGTGATAAACATTACGAATTTTCTCATGATCAGACCCTCTTTAGTTAGATTGAGCTGCTGTGCAAGATGTTTGCGTGATAAACATTACGAACTTTCTCATTGATCAGGCCCCTTAAATATTTCACTGTACTTGAGAGATACTTGTTTTTTGCAGCTGACCAATGATAACATCCGCAAACTCCGTCAATTCCAGCTCACTGTGACTGGCGCTTAAAAACATAACTTCATAAGGCGATGGAGGGAGATAGAACCCTCTCTCTAAAACAGGCCGGAAAATCTCCTTATAACGCTGCATCGCAAGCCCGCTTATCATATCCGTTCTTCTTGGCAAATCGCAATCATCTAAATAAAGCCACAAGATCGATCCCGCCCTTTGCAGCCGCAACGCCGGGATGTTTGCCCCCTTAAGCAATGAAGCAAACTTTTGGCCATTCATTTCAAGCCTGGTGTAAACAGTTTCTTCTGAGAGAATACGAAGCGTTTCTATACCAGCGGCAAGAGAAACCGGGTTTCCGCTGAGTGTTCCCGCCTGATAAACACCGCCTTGCGGAGCGAGATTTTCCATCAGATCTCGCCTGCCAACTAATGCTCCAACCGGCATTCCGCCGCCGATAATTTTTCCCAAAGTGACAAGATCGGGAATAACGCCGGCAATCTGATAATACCCTCCAAAACGCAAACGAAACCCGGATATCACTTCATCAAAGATCAACAAGGCTCCAAATTTAAGAGTGATATCCCTTAAGAATTGCAGAAACTCCTGCCTTTGTACCAAAAGCCCATTGTTTGCGGGAAGCGGTTCAATAATAACTGCCGCGATCCTGTCCCCATAGCGGCTAAAAACCGCGTCAACACCCTCTTCGTCGTCAAAGGAAGTCACAATAGTCTGAGCCGCCACTTCAGAAGGAACACCTCGCGAATCCGCCTCCCCGCCTGTCACAAGACCCGATCCCGCCTTAACAAGCATACTGTCGCTGTGTCCGTGATACCCACCCTGAAACTTTACAATCAAGTCTCTTCCTGTCGCGCCTCTGGCAAGCCTTAGCGCGGTCATTACCGCCTCTGTCCCCGAACTCATAAGCCGCACACGGTCAAAATCATTCATCGCCGAGAGTATAAGCTCCGCCATTCGGATCTCTCCCTCATGACAAGCTCCAAACGATAATCCGCTGCGCGCGGCGGTCTGTACAGCCTCAACCACACGTTCATCGGCATGCCCTAAAATAAGCGGTCCCCACGATTGACAAAAATCCACAAACTCGTTACCGTCAACATCCCAAAAACGGCTCCCTTTCGCCTTAGACAAAAAAACTGGCGTCCCGCCAACGCTTTTAAAAGCTCTTACTGGACTGTTCACACCGCCGGGAATCATTGACGCAGCTTTTGCAAAACGCTCTATTGAACCGCTAAAAGAATATTGGGTGGAAAATTTAGACATATTATGCAAGCTATCCTTTTTTAGTAATGATTATTGGTACGCACGATATATCATACACCTAAGAATTCTCGTCATCCCCGCGCAGGCAGGGATCCATTGTTTCGTTTTCCACTAAATACAAGGATAGAAACATTGGACCGCCTTACAACCTGATAAACACAGGTACCGCCTTCGCGGTAATAACACAATTCGAATATTCACTTGCTCATTTATCATTAAACTTTCTTCAAAGTATTCGAATATTCCCTGAACTTTACTTCCGAATCATGCAGAATTTTATTCACTATAGAGCGGGTCAGAGAATCAACATGCTCCAACTCCTTCTCCGAAAGATCAAGCATGCCTGTAGATCTCTTAAGACCATCTTTTCTTATCTGTTCAGCGCTGGTGCGAATTGATACCATAGTGGGAATTATGTCGTAAGAACGAATGTGTTTAAATATTCCCTCTTTTTTGGAATCAATAATTGCAATCGCCTTTTGAGCCTCGCAGCGCCTGCTCTCAGCCGAAGCATCCGAGATAGCTCTCAAACCATCGATATTATAAAGATGACAACCGCAAACCGACCCGATATCAGGATCAAGGCTGCGCGGCACAGAGATGTCAACAAGAAAGAGCGGCCTGTTTTGACGCTCCGCGATGAGGTTGTTAATATCACCGGCGTTAAGTACATATGAAGGCGAGCTCACCGAACTGATGAGAATATCTGTATGAGGCAGATACTCCCCTATCTCATGAAGCATTACGGGTGTGCCTTTAAATTTTTCCGCGAGTTCAACAGCTTTTGAAAATGTGCGGTTAGCAACTATAATATTATTAGAGCCATGACTTATGAGACTGCGGACTGTCTGCTCCCCCATCTCTCCAGCTCCCAAAATCATTACACGACAGCTTCCCAAATTGCCAAAAATCTCATGGGCAAGCTTTACAGCAGCATAACTTACCGAGATGTTGCTCTCCCCTATTTTTGTGCGGCTTCTAACCTTCTTTACAACGCTGAACACCTGCGACATAAGATGTTCAAAAGCGTAGCCTACGGAGTTGCATTCCATACAACGGGCATAGGCATCCTTTACCTGACCAAAAATTTGAGGCTCACCCAAAACCATTGAATCAAGCCCCGAAGCTACCATACACAAATGTTTCACAGCGTTTTCACCCGATTTTACATATAATATGTCCGAAAGCGAGCCGCTGAATTTATGAAAGTCTCTGATAAAATCCTGCAAAAAGCCAACTCTCGACCCTTTTAACAAAGCATAAATCTCCACCCTGTTGCATGTAGAAAGAATCATGCTTTCCATTACATCATCCTTGGCCTGCAAAAGAGAAAGCGCCTCAGGGATCTCACTTTCCGCAAAAGAAAGCCTCTCCCTCACCTCTACAGGCGCGGTCTTAAAGCTAAGGCCCGCAACCGCAAATATCATCTAAGCCGCCTCCTTTTAAAACCACGGGCAACGCGCGGACTGTGTTTGGGCAGCCGCGGAAATATTGCTACTTATGGAAATAGCAAGCTATGTACCAAATGGTATCGCAGGGGGTAATAGTTCTAACTCATCATATAGGGGGAATAGAATTTTTTACTGTCTTTTTATGAGGATCAAACCGCGCAGTATTTTAATTGTCGCACAACTTGCGCAACAATTGCATGATCTTCGCATCAAGCCGCATTTAGCAAATTTTCAGCTTCGTTTTGCTTCTTAATATGATCTCCATTTGAGATTAAACCAAACGCTTTTTTAGGAATCGCCCCATGCCTTTTATCAATTTCATTCCGTAATCCGGCACAATTCAACTTTACAATATCTAATACCGCACGGCGCAAATGTCCTATTACACTCTTTGTATGCTACTCATAATAATTGGTTTTTGCTCTGATAAAATGATCTAAAGCCATCCGGTGCTCATTATAAACCTGAACAGTTCCAAAATGCGATTCATGCACCGCAATAAAATTTTTTAATATGAAGTAATAATATGGGATCTCTTTTTCCAAATCTTGGAAAGAAGATTTTTCTCTATATAATTTTGCTTTTTCGATTATATAATTTGGAGAACTAAATAGTGTATCCAAGCCTCTTTGGGCTTCTTCCAAATTTAGTATTCCGCATAATTTATTTGTATATAGTGGGCATTTTCTTTAATATTTGTTCCATGCTTTTTGTTTCACCCAAAAACGGACTGCCCTGCGGAGGAGCAATTCCGGAGATAGGAGTTTTTAGCGCATCGCAAAACGCATTTTTCGGAAGAAATATCCTGTCAATCTCATCACAGTTCATCTCCATGAAATCCGGTATTATCTCTTCCACACTAACCTCATTCTTTAATAAGCGCAGATTAAATTCAGTATCTGGAGAACTCACCCAATTATTAAATAAGATAACTCAAGCCAAAACTGCAAATGTCATTTTTTTATTTGATCAATCATTTTTATGATAAAACCTGTCTGTCTGACAATTTTGCAAATTTGCGCAATTGTGATGTTACCGCAAATTTAAAACCATTGGTTAATTGCTGTGCATGAGTGTTTTTTGCAATGAAAACATCCCACCCGCTGGACAGGTAAGGAGCGATATTGTACTTTATAAATATCACTTAGACCCTGATTGCAACGAGGGTGAAATTGAGGCAGGAAAAGCCAATCCTGATAATACCATGCGGATGGATTATCCTGAAAATTACGTTGAGGCAATCAAAACAGTTCTCAATGAGGAAAACGTGATTCTCATTCCACCTGATTTATCGGTTTTGAGGTTATTAAGAAAGGACAAAATACCGTATACCTTGTGTTATCCTAAAAGGGACGCTAAAGAAATTTACCGAAAGCGTTTTATTAACAGAGGGAATACTGAGAACTTTATAGATATTTTTATCGGATGTTGGGATAATTTTTTTGATTCACTCGAAAAAGATACACACGGCAAGCATGTTGTAATGAGACCACATAAGTTTCTCAGCGATATTTTGGGGGAAATTTGAATGAGGCTATAAAATATGGGAAAAATTAGTTATTGCTAAGCAATGACAATTGAACAAATTAAAAAATCAATAGCCTATTGCGGCTTATTGTGTAATTTATGCCGCTCTGATGGTAGTTGTGACTGCCGTTCAGCCAATCATTGCGGAAAGAGATCATCGGAAGAAGGATGTTTTCAACATGATTGTTGTATAGAAAATGGTTTTACAGGATGTTGGGAATGTCCGGATTTTTCTTGCGGTAAAGATATGTTCAATGATGAACATTTGAGACTTAAAACATTTGTGAAATGTATTAAAGAAGACGGCATTGAAAAATTTTCAGAATACATATTACGCAACTATAAAAATGGTGTCGTTTATCACAGAAACGGATATACCGGTGACTATGATTTAGATACCGAAGAAGAGATATTGAGGTTGCTTAGAGATGGTAAATAAAAATGAGAGAGCCGAAAGTTATTCAGACGCCGCCTGAGCTTTAGCTTTTTTCACAGGTATAAAAAGCAAAAAAAGTTTCCAATAACGTACAAGCGGCTCAAAGCTCCATGAGAGAATTGCAACAGAGAGCAGATATACAATCATGAAAGCAGCGGAACAAAACGAAAGCCGGTAAAAAATATTTATATCCGCAAAAGTCCTGACTAAAACCCACGTAAAAATCCCTGCCGCAAGGGCCGCTAAATAGATTCTCCACACTCCGGAAACTATCTCACGTAAAGTAAGCTTTACAGGCCGTCCCGCATACCATAAAGCAGGCCCGGTCAGGATAAAGAGACTGATAGTGTAACCTGCCGCAACCCCGATAGCGCCGAAGGGAAGACCCGCCAAAAAGAAAAGTACCATGATAACTGAATTGACGCACCCCCACCAAAACCATCTGTCTGACCTGCCCAAAGAGACATGCAGCCACCCCTGAGTGGCATATATGATCTGCATCCCCGCTCCAAGTCCTAAAACCGCGAATATATCCGCTGCCTCCATCCAGCGCGGGCCCAGAAGCAGCAGGATGACGTCACGGCCAAGAGCAGCCAGGTAAGTACTCATCGGCATTCCGGCAAATGACAGGAGGGCTATCGCCTTGACAAAATATGCTTTATAACGTTCCGGTTCATTCCTGAGTTTTGTGAGAGTCGTGACAGCCACACTTTGCAGAGGAATTGAAAATTGACTGACAGGCAAAATGAACAGATGATAAGCTTTATGATAAAACCCAAGCGCAATAGGCCCGATAGCCCAGCCTATTAGCGCTTTGTCTGTGTTTCTGGCGAAATAGTTGACAACATAAAAACCCATGGTGCCGGCCCCAAAACGAATAAGACCCTTGACGCCTGAGCGGCGCGCCGGAAGCCCGGGACGCCACGGACAAAAGAACCATACGCCCGCCATTGTCAATACAGCCAAAATTATGGGCCTCGCTACAAGAGCCCAGTAACCAAATCCCCGCAGAGCCATGACAAGCGCGATAGTTATGCTGCCTATAGCTGCGATAATTTCAATGCTTGCGATCTGTTTAAATTTCATATTGCGTTTAAGGAGCGCGAGATGCTGAGTAGACAAACCGGCAAAGATGAAGGAGAACGCGGAGATCACCACTATTTTCGCAAGCCGCGGTTCATTATAAAAATTGGCTACAAACGGCGATATGATGACAATTAATACTATAATCAACGCTGAAAAAAGAACATTGATCCAGAACAGCGTGCTAACCTGTCTATGATTGATTTTTTCACTCTGAACAGTGGCGTCGCTGAGACCCAAATCCTTAAAGAGTACAAAAAATCCGGTAATGGTAAGCACCATCGCAAGTAAACCAAAATCTGCGGGCAAAAGGAGTCTTGCCAGGACAATGGTTCCCACAGTGTGGGCGATAAAATCCACTGTTCTGGCAAATATGACTATGCCGCCGCCTCTCACCGCTCTGGATTTTAAATTTCCTTTGAGGTGATCGGTATCAAATATGTTTTCTTTGAGATTTTTTTGTTTTATCTCTGCATTCTGCATTATTATTTCTGCATTATTATTTCAGTTTAGACGCAAGATGCAAAAGCCCCTTATACATCGTAGCCTGCCCCCAGTGAAGCATGGGCGTGCGGGCCATTATGGAACCGGGATATTGCCTGTAGTAAAAACAGCCTTTCTCGTCCTGCATATTCTTTATTGTCCACATTGCTACTTTTACCCCTAAATCAAGCGACTCTTTATCGTATAATGAAAAATTAGCAAGCGTATCGATAGCTTGACTTGCGCACTGTATATCAATGGGGTACGCCCGATTGTGGTAGTATTTGGGTCTTCCGCTCTCCTCAAAAAAGTTTTCCTTAAAGTACTTGAAACCTTTTTGCAGATGCCCGCAGTAATCCTTATCGCCGGTATAATCTATATAATATTTCAGGCTGTCAAGATTATAAGCTGTATGAAAGTTATCAATCCAGCGTGTTGACGCGCCTTCACCATACCACCATGAACCATCTTTACGCTGACGGGAGCAGCTGTATTCCATAGCTGATTTTGCCACTTTGATCATATACTTGTCGCCTATCTTAGCCCCCATGCGGCCAAGCAGGCCCGCGCCAAGCATATTTGAGTTATGAATAGAACTCTGGGTATACGCCACATAACTCAGGCAATCTCCGCTCGCCGTTTTTTCTCTCGGCAAATCAAGAATCCATCCGCATATACTTTTCGCTATCTGTAAATACCGTTTATTACCCTCTTCCTCATAAGCGTCAAGAAACGCCTGACCGATAAGACTTGACCACACAATAATCGGTTCATGACGGGGCAGCCTTCCCGCGCGGCTTGTAAAATCAAAATGATTCCCCCAGCTATGATTCACATACCCCGGAGCCTTGTTTTTGTCAAGCCACTCAAAGCAATCGGCGGCGCGTTTAAGATACTGTTCATCACCCGTCATCTTATATTTCCTTATGTATCCCCAAGCCATGTATCCACGCCCCTTGGTGGAATCCTTACGGCTTATGCCGAAAAGCGGACGCAAGTTTACAGGACTCTGACGCACAAGCTGCTGCAGGAGCCGCTCCGCGAATACATTACCCATAGTCACAGGCTTAAGAAACGATGACAATCCGTCAAACGGTTCGTATCCGCGGTAGTTTTGCGCCTCAACCCATTTTTCTACTTTGTCGGCGCTGGTTTCGATTAATGCTTTTGTCGTATTCACTTAACCCCTCCTGTTTAATGCAGAAATAATAATGCAGAATGCAGAAATCAAAACCATAAAACTTAAAACAGCATCCTTTACGTTCTCTTGTTTTTTATTTCTGCATTCTGCATTATTATTTCTGCATTTTGTTTTTTACCCGTCCAAAAATTTTCGCTGCCAGTGCGCTCACCCGTTCCATCTGTTCGGAGCGGTGAAAATTTATAAGCTCTTTAGAGAGCGGACGTTTCACCCTGAACACTACCCCATGGGCATATCCAAGCATTAAAAACGCTCCGCCAAGCAGATAGGGTTTGCGTGTCATCTGGAAAACTCCCCGCATAAGCTGCCAGAGCGGATGTCCGCCTAAATAATAATCCTTTTGTCCGTGACGAAAGCGCGACATAAGGAACGAACCGTTTCCGGTACCCATCTTACGGTGATGATGAAACACTTTCTCCGTAAACGTCCAGGTACGCCAGCCCATCATACGCGCGGATGTAACAGCCGTCCAGTCGATACCGCCGCCTTTAATCGGAGTATATCCGCCAATCTGTTCAAAACACTCTTTGCGAAAAATTTGACAAGCGCCGCTGACATGGTTCTGATCTATGTATCCGTGATCATAAACAAGTACTCCGTCTTCCATAAACGGAGTCCCCGCAACGCCAAGGTTATTATCACTTGTGAATTGATTCACTAAAAATTCCAGATATGCGGGCTCAAATGTTACGTCCGCGTCTAAGTTACCTATCAAATCATATTGAATATGTTTTAATTTTTCATATCCGGCGTTAAAGGAGTGTACTTTGGCGGCAAACTGCCTGTCTTTGCGTTCAGGCCTTCTCACAAGCTCGATCCAACTGTGTTTTTCCGCGTACTTAGCCACTATAGAATCGGTATCATCGGTAGAGCCGTCGCTCACAATTATCCAGCGTTTGGGTTTGAGGGTTTGGGTTATGACAGACTTTATAGTTCCCTCTATAAAAGCCGCTTCATTGCGCGCCGGAGTAATAAGTACCAAATCTAGTTTTTCCCTTTTGAACTGCATTTTTACACTCTCCGGTCTCAAGCAGAAAAGATGTGTAGACTCTCCATATCTTTTGATGATAAGCCAAAACCGTTCCCGTTTTTATAAAGCTCACGCAAAAATCGATGGACTACATCCATCAATAGTGTATTACGCCTTCTGGGCTGGGTTTTTATGGGATGAGAAATGGTATTTGCGCAGACGGGTACCTAATCGTAGTGGGCAAGACGTTTGCTCGAACGCCTCTTGCAGTTGACTTGGGGGGTTGAAAAGATGCAATTGAAGCGGGCAAATTCCTATTTGTCCGCAGATAAAATGTTTGCTCAAATAAATCTTGCAGTTGACTTTTGGTTTTAAGTATGGCACTCCCCTTTGCATAACATGCGTATTTTGTATTGTCAATTGGATATACGCAATAATGGTATACAAAATGTACATCATACCTAAAATTGAGGTTTTTGTGAAAAAACAGTGTTACTGACAAGCATTTATTATATTTGGAGAGATGTGTAGAATGTGGTTATTGCGTATATTAAGGAGTTGTATGCAAGCCGTGCGCGACACAACCAAAAGCAAAACCTAGAGAAGAATGAATGCGAAAGACAAAAGAAGTTTAAAATTCAAAAAAATAGTATCTTCGCATTTTGTGAATAAACTATATTGACTAGGTAATGGAAAATGAAATAAGTCATATCAAGAACAATATTATTCTTAACTCAAAAGAATATCAAAAAGACTTGAAGAAACTTACGACTGAAATAGTTGATAAGTGCAAAAAGGCTGAAAACGAGGCAACTGTTGCTTCGGTGTTTGAAAATTCCATATATCATTTTATCCGTCAATGGTTTGACAAAGACATTACACCCGTCAAAGAAAAAAATCTTGGAAACTCTGTTGGGCATATTTTTAGCAACAAGCGTATGGACGCTGTTTACAACAGTCTTATCATTGAATTTAAACACAAATCAAAATTAAACTCTCAAAAAGACATAGAAGAAGCCAAAAAACAAACACTAAATTATTTGCAGACCCATTTGGACAAAAACATAGAATATGACGCTATTTTGACAGATGGAATACAAATAGAATTTTTCTTCGTTCAAAATAAAAATATTAAAACTTCTTCTCTTACTGGTATCACAATAAATGCGATTGACAGAATAATAAAATCATTGATTTTCTTTGATAAAAAGAAATTAATCGGAGGGAATATTGCGAAAGATTTTATTTTGGAATCTCCCAACTTATTATCAAAATCGTTATCTAATGCTCTGTTTTCTTCTATCAAAAATGAAAACATTGCCGAAAAAACAAATATGTTATTTGTTGAGTGGCAAGATTTATTCCATTTATCAGAAGCAGATAAGGGCAAAAATTTAGATATAGATAAACGAAGAAAAGAATTAAGCGAAATTTTTAATTGTGAAATCAATGAAAATGATTTAGAATACAAAGCATTATTCTGTTTGCAAACAACTTATGCGATTATTGTAAAACTAATTGCCTACAAAGTACTTGTTCAAATAACTGCGAATGAAGATGATATTTTTAACAACATCGGGCAAAAAACCCCTAATGATTTAAAGCGTTTTTTTCAGCAGTTGGAAGATGGTTTAACTTTTAAAAATAACGGTATCAGAAATTTGCTCGAAGGCGATTTTTTTGCGTGGTATTGCGATAACAATCAGTGGAATATTGAAATATTTAATCAAATAAAAAATATAATTGACACATTAATTTCTTATGAAGATTTGAAATTTTCGACTTCATACGAACCGCAAGATTTGTTTAAAGATTTGTATATTGGAATTATACCCAAATCAATCAGACATAGTTTTGGCGAATATTTCACCCCTGCGTGGTTAGCCGACAGTGTTGTTTCGCGTAGTTTGGATTTTGTAAAAAAAGATGATTGGAAAGGGCTTGACCCAACCTGTGGTTCCGGTGTTTTTGTTATAAAAATGATAGAAAAAATACTGAATGAACAAGACATTTCCAATCTGAATAACAAACAAAAACAACAACTTTTGAAAAACATTCTTGCAAGAGCAAAAGGGATAGACCTTAATCCGTTATCTGTTCTTACGGCGAGAGTTAATTATCTTATTGCTGTTTCGCAGTTATTGGATTATAATGAAGATATTGAGATTCCGATTTATTTAGGCGATTCGGCAAATTTACCGCAACGAATTTTAATTGGCAATGTAGAATGTATAAAATACAATATTCAAACGAAAAAACAAACAATTGATATTGTATTGCCAACCTCATTTGTATTTCATAGTGATTTCTCAAAAATTATGTTTTCATTGCAAACTTTAGTCAAAGCCGAACAACCAAGTGAAATTTACAATCGTATAATCGAAAAAATTCCAAAAAAAGAGCAAACAAAAGAAATCCAAAATCAAATCCAAATTCTGTCTGAAAACTTGGTGTTTTTACATAAAAACAAATGGGATGGTATTTGGGTTAGAATTATTTACAATTTTTTATCTACGATAAAACTAGGGCATTTTGATATGATTGTAGGAAATCCACCTTGGGTAAAATGGGAATTTTTGCCTCAATCGTATGCAAATAAAATAAAAGAATTATGCGTTGATAAACATTTGTTTTCGGGTAGTGTGAGAACAGGTGGAATAAGTTTAAATATTTGCGCTCTTATAGCCAACACCTCCGCATTTCAGTGGTTAGATGTAAACGGTGTTTTATCCTTTTTAATGCCTAAAACGCTAATGACACAAGAATCATACGAGGGTTTTCGAAATTTTTATTTAGATAATACAAAAGAAAACAGACTGTTTCTAAATGCTGTTGATGATTGGAGTAAATCGGGACACCCATTTGTAACTGTTCAGGAAAAATTTCTGACTTATTTTTTTTCAAAAACAAAAAAAGATTACTCAAAAGGAATCCCGGTATTTAATTTCACAAAGCAAAACAAAGTCAATATTTTAGATATAAACTCCAAACGAAATTATCAGGAGATCAGCAACTTTTTTTCTGTTTATGAGAGTGATGCAATTCAATTAGTGCCGGAAAGGACAAATTTTTCTTTCGTAGATAAAAATTCAGAATACGATTTTTCTATAATCATTGGAGAAAATTTTTATAAAGCCCGAAGCGGTGCAGAATTTACGCCTGCGGAATTATATTTTCTTGAAAAAAGCAATGTAAGCAATAAAAAAGGAATACATATTTTTAAAAACAAGCCATTGAAAACGGCTAAACATAAGATTATTCCACAAAATAATTTAGAACTCGAAACAGATTTTATTTTTCCTGTGATTAAAGGTCCAAATATTGATTCGTTTTGTTGTAAAACAGAAAATGAATTTGCTATTTTCCCATACGATTGGACAGAAAAAAAATGTCTTACTTTCACAGAACTAAACAATAAATCGCCCAAATTAGCAGATTATTTACTTGAAAATAAAACCTTAATTGAGGGGCAATCCGAAAGGAGTTTGTCGTTGTCTATCGGAAAGGAGTTTTACTCGTTATCTAAAATTGGCGAATATACTTATGTTGATTGCTTGGTTGCATTCAGAGATAATACTGCAATGAAAGCCTGCGTTATTACCCCTGTTGAAACACCTTGGGGCGAGAAAAAAATGCCTGTGTGCGCAAAACACGCCCCTTACATAAGTATGACAAAAAACAACCGTAAAATCACTTTAGACGAAGCGTATTATATTGCAGGAATATTGAATACAAATATTGTAAAGGAATATATCACAGTTTCCAACGATTCTCGCTCATTTAGCATTGACTTACAAATAAAAATACCTGAATACAAATCAGATAACGAATTATTTGTGAAATTATCTGAACTTTCAAAAAAAGCACACTCACATATTGAGAATATAAATTTAATTAACAATCTGTTGAGCAAAATAGAAAGTTTGTACATTGAAATTTGTACAAAACGATAACAAAAAGCCTGCATACAACGAGGCGGTTTGGTGCAATGGCGGCATTAGCCCGCAGGAAGTTTTGTGCGAATTTGGAAGTTTGCCGTCCACCCGAAGTTCAGTGGAAGCCGCCACTACGCCAAGCCGCTGGGACGTTATGTGTAATTTACCCTAATTTGTTGTAAATATAATGAAGACGGGCTGACAAAAGATCAGTCTTTAGATGTAAACATAAAAACAATCAAAACTGAGATTGAATTATTAAAAGTTATGCCGAAAGCGGGCAAACATCAGAAAATGAATGGAGTGGTTTATGAACGAAAAGAAAGATATGGAAAAACGCATCTCTTCGGAATGGCAGCCTTTGGGAAAAGAATATTTTGACGCATTAAACAAAATTGCTGAACAAATTCATAAAACTGTACCGGAAAGACCTGAAATATTTACAGAAAAAATAGAACTTTTCCCTGATGGATGCCGTGGATTGTTTTTTGACAATAGATTAGTTGGATATGGTATTTCACATTTATGGAATTTGAATTCAATTCCACCATTAAATGATTTTTTGGGATATCTTCCAGAAAATCCTACTTGTATATACATACATGACGTAGCGGTTCTTCCAGAAATGCGTGGCCATAAAGCAGCAGATAGATTTATGGATTATATAATGCAATTAGCCAAAAAATTGTCTATAAATTCTCTTGCTTTAGTATCATTATATGGGACAGACATTTTTTGGAGCAGATTTGGATTCAAAATTTATTCAAACAATGATATAGAATCTAAATTAAAAACTTATGGTGAAACAGCAAAATATATGATTTGCAAAGTAAGTGGTTGAATTAATTAAAATATTCCACAAAAAAGGCGGCTCTGTAATTGAATTAAGTAACTTTAAAAAGATAAGCTTATCATATGTTAGAGACAATTTTTGCGGGACTGATTTCGGGCGGGGCTATTTTACTCGGAGCGCTATTGGGGTTATGCTTCAAAATCGGGCATAAAATGATTGCTGCCATTATGGCTTTTGGCGCGGGGGTGCTGCTTTCGGCATTGTCTATAGACCTTATGAACAAGGGTTTTGAGCAATCGCAAGCGCCGTTTGTGATGGGACTCTTCTTTTTGACAGGCGCTATTGTTTTTGTTCTTGGTGATTACCTTGTCGATAGCAATGGCGGAAAATTTCGTAAAAGTTCTCACGGGATGGCGCAAAACCTTAAAAGCGATAACCCCGAAGAGAGTTCAGGCTGCGCTATTTTCCTTGGTACGTTGTTGGACGGTATACCCGAATCGTTTGTGGTTGGGGCTTCGATAGCGGCCGGAGGCGCAAGCGGAGTTGTCTTTACCGCCGCCGTGTTTTTAAGCAATCTGCCCGAAGGCATGTCGGGTACTGTCAGTATGAAAATGTACGGTATGTCAACACGAAACGTTATCTTTCTTTGGTTAGGAACATTCATAGTAACAGTGCTTTCGGCAATTGGGGGCTATCTTTTTTTGGGTAATGCTTCGCCTGTTATTGACGCCTCAATAAAAGCATTTGCCTCAGGCGCCATACTTGCCATGCTTTGCGACACAATGATATCGGAAGCCTTTAAATTTAACGGACGTTTTGCGGCGTTGATTACTGTTGTGGGATTTTTACTGGCTTTTATATTGAGTAAGGTTTAGAGTGCTGCGAATTATTATAACTTATTATTGATAATCTAAAAAGTAAACTTGGAGGATATAATTGATTTTTATGATGTTGTAAAACCAAGAAGGACTATTCGGAAATTTGTTGATAAAAAAGTTGACAAAGGAATAATTTAAAGGGGTTTATCCGTGGGATTGATGGCGCCAACAAATGATCATTAAGGAATTGGGAATTTGTAGTTATTTGGGAAAGAGAGATGAGTATTCCAGATGCGCGATTAGCAATACGCTGGTATCACTATGAACTCACAAAAGATATGACCGCAGAACAGCGCCGCGCTTTTTATAAAAAGTTGGCAGATGATACTGAAAAACGGATCTTTGAACTTCGGGAACGCTGGAAAATGGCGTAAACAGACATTGGCAGCTCAAAATAATCCATTCGCTTTAACTACCCTATTGCCTTTCCCATCCCCTCCCCCCGCCCCACAAATTTATCATTACAGTAATGTGCTTATGTTTCAAATAAATTATATTTACCCTGACCTTTTAAACGCCTCACTCACCCATGTTGCGCGTAATGCGGGACAGTGCGTTGAGATAACTTGTGAGAAAAAAGAATATGAACTTAATATCGTCAAAAAGCAGGGAGGAGAAAATATATGAAAACGAAAATAGTTTTATGTTTTGTGTTTTGCATTTTATGCGCCGCAACGACAACTGCTCGAGATAGCAGAGCAAAGATTAAAGATTATCTTAATCAAGAGATATTGATAATCGATAATTTTGCGGGACAGAGTATTACTTTGATTAGAGAGAATAAAGACTATTTCATTCTTCGTAAGTACTTTGGTTCAGGAATCCCCTTAATAGGCTCAATAAAATATGAAGTTGTATTTAATAGCAATTATCAAATTACTTTTTCAGAAGTTATTGACAGTTCAAATGTTGATTTAATAAATACTAATGAAAATTTTATTTTATCTGTGGAGGAAAAGGGACTTAGTCTGTACCTGAATAGATTAAAAATAGTGATAGATGAGAATTTTTTGGACAAAGCGAAGTGAAAAGTATACGAAACAGGACTTAATAAAGATGAAAACACTGCCTGCAGCCAGCGTATTTGTTGACAACATATAAAACCATATCGTAAATCCGGTTTTTTAAACGAGGGTATATTTATTTGCGAGATTCTAAGACTATAAAATTATTGCAGTATAGGGACTGAAAACGCTCGTAAACAGGCTAAAAACATATAAAAAACGTGTAACTTTTTTCTGTGAGTTGAATTATTTAGACACAGCGTACAGAACAAAGCAATATGAACGAAAAGTTAAAACCGCGCTTAATAACTATTAGCATTTACGTGAGCTTTTCCTCTTGTTCGTTAAAAAAAGGCAGCTCAACATCAGCCCCTCCGCCGGCTTCACGAATACGTTTAGCGGTGGGATCATTAACGGCCATAAGTAAAAATGTAAACCATAAAAGCGAAGTAGGCCGTATAAGGCTGCTTTCGGAGATATTATATATGACAACCATAAGTATCAGCACAAACCGGAACTTCCCGAACTCACTCCCCGCCATAATCTCTTTATAGCTGCTGACAAACGCGGCAATTATAAGCGAAATTACAACAACAAGCCCTACAATCCCCAAGTCAACAAAGATATCGATATAGCCGTTATGAGCCTGGGTCGGATGCCAGACAAATACCTGCCATAAATTGTTAGAAAAATTTCCCAGCCAAAACGCGCCGTAGCCTCCCCCAAGTAAAGGCTGTTTCATTCCCAGAGCTATTACCGCTTCCCACAGTTCTGTTCTTCCGGTAAGTGTCGCGTCACGTCCTGTTGAAGCTAAGACAAAGTTAAAAATAGAGGTCTTAAAAAAGACCTCAAGCATCGCCTCTGTCAAAAAAAGTAATGTGAGGGAGGAACAAAGCGTTATCGCTATTATCTTGACATTTTTTATACGCGAAAGGGTAAAAACCAGCGCCGCTCCCATTATGAAAACCATTACGGATGTTTTACTGTTAGATGTCCCGGAACCATTAAGCAGCCACATCCCCATAATAAACACCGGAATATCGCATATACGCCCCTTTTTACGCAGGAATGCCCAGAATAAAAATATGGAGCCGATAACCACAAGCTGACCCAAACTGTTTTTGTGAGTCGTCACCCCTACCCACATCTCCGCTTTTCCGGTAAAGTCATACGCAACCCCGAATTCACGCATGTATTTGACAAAAAATACAGAGACCGGAATAAGTACATAAACAAAACGGCGGTACATCCAGTCAAGAGCGGCAGGTACGTCTTTTTCAGAGAGTATCACTAAAACCATCAACAGATCGCCTAATGTTCTAACCCAGCGCCTTGTTGACACATCAGGGAAAGCCGACCACAGAAAACTGCTTAACATATAAATATAAAGCAGCACAAGAATTTTATTGTTTTTAGTAAAGTTAAGAACATCGAACTTTCTGAACGCAAGCACCCCAAATGCCATAACCTCCAAAACGATAAAGAAGTTACGGTCAACCGGGTTGCCATTAAGCAGGTCGTTGCTGTCTGCAGACATAGCCGCTTCAGGATTAAGCCAGTAAAGAAGACTTCTTGATCCGCAGCGCATCATCCACAGTAAAGGCAGCCACATGGCTGCTGAGACATGGGGCTTTTCCCCAAGCATTTATTTCCCCTTTACAAGAGTATCAACCATAGAATGGTAAAGATGCTTTTTAGCTTCCCAATTGTATTCTTTCATGAACGCGAAGGAGTTTGACACAAGACGTGACCTGAGCTGACTGTTTTTTCGCAAGCTTAAAATGTGCCCGGCCAAATCCTGAACATCTTCCGAACGGAAAAATTGCAGCAATGAACCGTCGAAGTAGTACTTATGTACAAGCGTATCGGAAGCGATAACAGGAACCCCCATTGCCATAAACTCTAAAATTTTAGTGCTGAAAGCTTCATTGCCAAATGTACGGCTGAGTTTTGGTTCAACACCTAAATCAGCCTGCCTGATTACGGCAGGTAACTTTTCAATAGGGACAACACCGTTAAAAAACACCTTGTCCTCAAGTTTCAGCTCTTTGACAAGAGATACGAAATACTCTTCATCGGTGCCCTTGCCGTAAATATGAAATTGAAGTTCAGGAAGTTCTTTTTTGAGAACGTCAACAGCCCTTATAGCAGTCTCAAGCCCCTGATGTATACTGAGTGTTCCGGGATAAACCATTATATATGAGCTGCTTTTAATACGCCTGCCGCTTTTACATGTAAAAATATGAGTGTCAGGATAATTCATCACCACGGAACATTTTTGGGGTGATACGGAACGCTTGATGAGCCGTTCGTGCCAGATATGATTGGCAACTATTACATGATCGGCAAAACCCATTGACATCCTTTCAACCATTACAAGCAGCTTGAAAAGTACCGAGTTATGCCCCGCCTTAAATTTACTTGCAAACAATTCCGGAACTATATCGTGTATATCAAGCACTATTTTTGCTCCAAAAAACTTGGGTACAACCGCCGCAAATACTTCAAAATCAGGAACTGAATGCACATGTATAAGATCATATCTTTTTTTGAAATGAAGTTTAGCCAATAAAAGAGCTGAACGAAAAAGAAACAGCATTAACTTGATCAGATAATCTATCTGCTTTTTTTCGTCGATATCTCTTTTTTGAATTTTATATACATTTACGCCGGATACCACAGATTTGGAATCGCTTCCGTGTTGCCGCAATACTATCGCGTCAACTTCATCGCCTCTTCTGCGCAGCGATTCGGCGTAGCGGCGTACACGGTTGTCGCCTTCATAAAATGTATAAGCTACCATGCAAACTCTCATGCATATCTCCCTGTTTTCAAGCTTCTGGCCTGCTGCCCGCCGCATCCCATGTCGGATATCATGGAGTTTTTATAATATTTAGCTGCTTCTCTTGGTAAAGCGCTCCAATACTCGCCTTCATAACGGCAAAGCAGATACTCCAAAAATTGCTCATATATCCGCGCTCCGTATTGCTCATATCCGCAAGTTTCTCCTTCAAAGCACATATAGTCAGGATGAGTGTTTACAAGCACCATCCCGCCCTGCTCCGCGATCCAGTCAATCTTATTTTTCCATATATCAATAGTCTTTTCTCTTAACAACACGTACAAAGTGAAATCCTGAGGTAATGTATACGGCATCTCAACAAAAGGGAGTTTAATACCTTTCCTTTTCACAAGAAAAGGAAATATCGTACCTACACCATCAGGCTGAGGCTCAAACGGATCTGTATCAAAAGTAGAACTGTCATACTCTATGTCAAGCATTCCTATCCAATCAAGATTATGATGCATCGCTCCGGCCCGAAATCCGCAAGCGCCCCATTCTCTTAAATAGTTGTTGATTAATGGCGCGCGCTCTTCAAAAACCTTTTGGCTTCCAAAAAGCTTACCATCATGATTATAATCATGGACGCCAACTTCAAATCCATGACGAACAAGAAAGTGACGCAAGTCAGAAGAAACCACATAGCGCTGCGGCACTAAATTAAAAGAGGAACGAAAGCCCAGACTTTTTTCAAGATGCGCCACCTGATAACTTTTATCCTGTCCGCGCGCGTGCTCTACATCATGCGTAAGCACAACCGCGAAGCGTTTACCACCTGGCCATCCACTCCAGTTTTTTGGTTTTTGGCCGGCTTTAGGGTCTATTGGCCACACTGCCGAAACAGATTCAAGCTTGCGCCTTATGATTGATGAGCGCAGCATAAGCTGATAACGGCGGGGGATAAACGGCTTGAGCTGATAGAATATTTTTCTTTGCAACATACTGCGATAACTCGTTTCTTATTGGTTAAAAGGATTTTTTATATTATCATCTGACAAATTAGCTATTTTCTCACATCTTAAATCAATCCCATGGAGATGTTTTGGAATGATGACCGCCGCCGGATCTTTCCGATTCCAGCATATACTCCTGTATCGCGTTCACCACTAAATCCTGCTGCTGTTCATTAAGTCCCGGAAACATGGGTAAAGAGAGCAGATGACTGCACAAACGCTCGCTGACCGGAAACGAACCCTCTTTATAACCATGAGATGAGTATGCTTTCTGTAAATGAAGAGGTACCGGATAATGAAGCCCTGTCCCAATCCCCTTATCATCAAGAAACTTCTGCAATGCGTTTCTATCATCAACATGAATCACATAGAGGTGATAAACGCTGCGCGCCCAGATCGGTTCATGTGGAAGCCCTACTCCGCTTACTTTTTCAAGAAGAGTGTTATAGCGCTTGGCGCACTGACGGCGCATTTCATTCCACTTAGTCAAATGGCTTAGCTTAACAAGCAATATTCCTGCCTGCAAAGCATCCAATCTGCCGTTATAGCCTTCAATATCATGTATATATTTACTGATCTGCCCATGATCTCTTAAAGTAGCGATAGCGCGCGCCACTTTTTCATCATTAGTCGTTACGGCTCCCGCCTCGCCAAACGCTCCCAAATTTTTACCTGGATAAAAACTGAAAGCAGCCGCTTGACCAATAGAGCCTGCGCGCATCCATGTCTGATTTTTCTGGGAAAAATATTCAGCGCCATGCGCCTGACAAGCATCCTCTATCACAATAAGCTTGTAGCGGCGAGCAAGTTCCATAATTGGATCCATATCAGCAACCTGACCATAAAGATGCACCGGAATAACCGCCCTCACAGGCTTATGCGTAATTTTATTAAAAGTAGTTCCGCTGATTTCATCGATACAACAGTGTGTTTCAAGATACTCGCGCAGCCTGTCAACAGAGATAGCTGATGTTCTTTCGTCAACATCAACGAATACAGGAATCGCACCGGCTTGACTGATAGCCTCTGATGTCGCTATAAACGTATTAGGTACAGTGATCACCATATCCCCTTCAGTAATACCGCAGGCAATAAGCGCAAAGCGCAAAGCGTCAGTGCCGCTTCCAACTCCTACCGCGTGGCGGCATCCGCACAGATGGGCAAACTCCGTCTCAAACTGTTCGACAAGCGGCCCGCCTATAAACTGAGCGTTTCTCATGGAGCCTCTGAACACCTCTGTAAACTCATCCTCAAGCCCTGAGTGCAGAGCCGACAAATCCAAAAACGGCACCTTATTCATTAATCCTCCTTATGAATTTTGCCGGATTGCCGGCTACAATCGTACCTGCCTCCACATCTTTAAGCACAACGCTGCCAGCGCCTATAATAGCATTTTCACCAATGACAATCCCGCACATAACCGTTGCCCCGGAACCTATAGAAGCCCCACGCTTTACTATTGTGGGGATGAGATCCCAGTCTTCCTCAGTTTGCAATCCGCCTGCGCCATTTGTAGAGCGGGGATAACGATCGTTAATAAAAGTGACCCCATGTCCTATAAAACAATCATCTTCTATGTTAACACCTTCGCAAATAAACGTGTGACTTTGGATCTTGCAGTTGCGCCCAATAAATGCGCCTCTTTGAATCTCCACAAACGGCCCGACTCTGCTGTTATCTCCCAAAGAGCATCCGTAGATATTTACGAATTTAGCGATCTTTACATTGCCGCCAAGCTTTACGTCTACAACTGTTCCGTCTATTATTTCCATATATATTCCCCACCTCTAAATTTCTTCATCAACGGCGCCAAAAGCCGAAGATGATGTAAGGGACAAATTCTCAATGCTCACTAATTCGCCTTTGTTGCGAAGCGATATATCGCACGCTTCGAGCATCTGCACAACCTCAAGACCGCAGTACGCGTTGTTAATAGGCGTAAGGTTATTTTCGATACAGTCAACAAAATGGCGGCATTCAAGCAAAAGAGCCTCCGTCTGCTCTACTTTTGGAGCCCACATATCGCCCGAACGGTAACTTACCAAAAGATCATAAATCCCCTGGCGGTTCTGTACCTCAACGCCCTTGTCGTAAATCTTGATTTTGTCATCAGCGATTACATCATTCCAGACAAGCATCTTTTTCTCTCCGCCTATAAGCGTCGTCCTCACCTTTACAGGAGACAACCAGTTGACGCTGAAATGCGCTATCTTGCTTGAGGGGAAATGTACAGTGACATACGCGATATCTTCCATTTTGTTTATGTGTGAACTTCCCCACGCGTTAATCGCGACAGGACGTTCATTTATCAGATACCGCATAATGGAAAAATCATGAGGAGCCAGATCCCATACAACGTTTACATCATGCTGAAACAATCCCAGGTTAACACGTATGGAATCGTAATAGTAAATATCTCCCAACTCCCCTTCGCCAATTAGTTTCTTAATAAGACGCACCGCGCCGGTAAAAAGAAACGTATGGTCAACCATTATTTTCAAGTTAGCTTTTTCGGCTGTCTCAATGAGATCAAGCGCCTGAGCGCTTGTTGCGGTAAACGGCTTTTCCACAAAAACATGCTTCCTGTTCTTCAGAGCTGTCTTTGCCAGCTTGTAGTGCGCCGACACCGGAGTTACTATAGCCACCACATCAATATCTACTGCCTCAAGCACTTGGGAGCTGTCATTACACAAACGGATTTCCGGATTTGTAACAGCAAGCTTTTTAAGCGTTTCCTCATTCTTATCGCAAACCGCAACTACACACGCTCCATCAGTCAAATTAAAATTGCGCACAATGTTCGGTCCCCAGTAACCATACCCTATCACTCCTACCCTAAGCATTTTCCCCACCTCCTGTGATACTACTCATCAATGCCTTGCTGCACGGTCAGACCTATGTGTCTGCCCTGTCTATCCAATATCCTTAAAAAGCTCCCTTGGCCTGAATCAAAGCCAGCGGTGTTTTAAGAATCAACTTCAGATCAAGTACCAAACTTCTGGAACGGCAATACTTCAAATCCATACGGACCATCTCTTCAAAAGTCGTCCTGCTCCTGCCTTCCACCTGCCAGATACCGGTAATGCCCGGCTTGACATCCCATATCCTGCATCTGTGCCACATGTCATATTCTTCTATCTCATACGGAATCGCGGGACGCGGCCCCACTATAGACATGTGCCCTAAAAAAACATTTATAAATTGAGGCAGCTCATCAAAACTCGTACGCCGGAGAAACCTCCCTACCGCAGTAACACGCGGATCATTAGTAAGTTTATAAACGCTTTCCTTATCCTCCGACTCCGCCGCCGCTTCCCCATCATGAATAAGCTTTCGCACATAGTCACGGTGTACCGCATCATCCCCATTCACATACATAGAACGGAACTTTAAAAGCGTGAAGGGACGCCCGTTAAACCCAACCCGTTTTTGCCGAAAAAAAATTGGCCCCGGTGAATTTATTTTGATAAGCAGCGCGGCAATAACAAAAACCGGTGAAAAAAGAAGAAGACCAAACAAACTGCCCGTAACATCTAAGACACGTTTTACAATACGCGAAACCATCAAAGAGAGGGAGTCATCCCCAACTTCAGGATAGAAGTAAAGCTCATCCCTCTCCCTGCCACCCTCTTCTCCGCCGCTGTTCATCGGGAAACAAAAACAGTGTATCCCTACAAGAGCGGCGCGCTGCTCACCTAAAACGAAATTCAGGAGCCGCTTTACCTTGTCAAACAGGGCTTCCTTACCTGTCAAATCTGTCTCAGGAAAAACCAACCCGATAATTTTACCCTTCTCGTACCAGCCAGACGTGTCAATACCGCGAAGCGAACCATTAAGCATCTCGGCAAATTTTTGAAACGCGATACGGCCGCCCGTCTCTTTTGCGCATGAATCAAACGCATGATTGCCTAAATCAGTAAAATCTAATAAAAGAAGAAGAAACGGTTTGCCGGACCTCTCCGAACGCTTACGTTCCCGCACAACGGCAGAACGAAAACTCTTCTGCCCCAAAAAACCATAAGCTTCCTGCAAAAGCTGTCCTAAATATTCCTGCGGCTCGCCGCTTCGCCCCCGTTTTATTTTGCCAAAAATTCCCATCTGTCCCCCCGCAAGTCTTACCTTTTTTAAAGCAAACTAAAGCGTCAGCTATCGCAAATACTCCAGGAAAGCCTTATGTATCAATTCATTGCACTGCCTATGGGTTATGAGATTTGCAAAAGGGGGGCCATTGGGGTTAAGCGGTAAAGAATAAAAGCAAACTCGCTATTAAATTTGTGCAAACTTTACACAATTTCGGTGTCAAATTCATACAAAATGTATTTTGTATGGATAAAATACTGAAACTGCTTTTTCAGACAGCAAAATGTATCTAACCATTCAAATCGACTGATTCACTTTACTTATAAGGAAATAAAAAATGAGAATAATAGACAGAAATAGTATTGATGATGCACGCCGTATTATAGAAAACTTTATTCCTGATGACGAAGCGAGAACAGCATTGCTCGAATTTTTGGCATCAGCAATTGTATATGCGAATAGTATTAATGCAAAGAATTGGAACTTGAGTTTATGTAAAACTGGATTATACGTGAGATTGAATATAGGACAGAAATACAGTATTCAGTTGGAGAAAAAACACATTCGTATTTTATGCTTTAAAGATGACATAAAAAGTATCTTTACTCACCCCATAGATGGAATAAAATTCGGAATTGGCAAAAATCATGGTAAAAACCAGGTTGATTATTTAACTGCACCAGTAAACGTTATCGCAGTGATTATTAAACAAAATAAAATTGTTGAGTATTTGAAACTGTTAAAACAAGCAAATGACAAATATATTTCTATTGGGATTCAAAAAACAAGAATACGTCCTCAATCAAAGACCGCTCATTCTCCAGGTTGTATCAAATATTTTTCAAAAATTCTAAACAAAGAAATACCCAATCCTTCATATGTTGCCAATAGATTGAAAAGTAAAAACCTATTAGATGACGACTTCGCAGAGCAAGAAAAAATTCAACAAGCCAAATCTGCTACAGCGAAAGAAATAAAAAATTCGGCGAACAGATCACTTTCTTTGGGGAGTGGTAGTCAGGGTGAAACAGTAAGTAAAAACAGTAATATTTCAAAGGCTGCTATCGAAAAAGCTAATTACACATGTCTGATAGATCCAAACCATAATACATTCATTAATACACAAAGTAAACCTTACATGGAAGGGCATCATCTCATTCCTTGTACGGTAACCAACGCTAAAATATTTTTTGATAAATACAAAAAAAATATAGACTGCTTCGAAAATATAGTGTGCATTTGTCCGACATGCCATCGTGCAGTTCATTTTGGTCATGAGAATACCAAAATCGAGAAGATAAAGATAATGTACGCAAAGCAAGCCGGAAAATTGGAAAATGCAGGAATACCAATAACCGAACAAGAACTACTGGAGCTTTATTAAGAAATAGTATAAAAATGGGACAAACTACAAAAACATTTTGACATCATAACGTAAAAACCGTATTTTAAAACTATACCATAACCAATTCTAATCCAATTTTCAGGCATTGCTCACTATTTCGATACATTTTAACGACTATAATCTCCCGTCCCGGTATTTTCCAAATTGTTACAATTCGTAAAAACCTCTCACAAACAATAACTCTCATATCTCATTAGCAGATATCTATTTCAACCGAAGCAAAACGCTTCCACCGCGGTATTAAAATTTCTCTCTCCCTATTACAATATAAGAGATAATTTTCAGAGCAAATCAGATTTCGATTTCGTGTTTACAAATCGGCACAATTAGTCCTTTAACGAGGTAAATTTATGACTCTGTACAATCTAAACACAGGCCATCGTCGCAGCATCCGTCTGCGCGGATATGATTATTCGCGAATTGGTTTGTATTTTGTGACAATATGTATTCATGACAGGATTTCGTGGTTTGGTAAAATTGTTAACGGAAAAATGTTGTTGAACGAATGCGGACAAATTGCGAAAAACGAATGGTTGGCAACACCGGGACATCGTCCAAATGTTGTTCTGCACGAATTTGTTGTTATGCCCAATCATTTCCACGCAATTATTGAAATTACGGATACGGTATGCACACCCAATGCAAAACATACAAACAATGTGAAACGCACAAACAATGCATGCAATGGCGTTGCGTGCAATGCCCTTTCGTCAACACCCAACGCCATTGTATTAACAACCAATATCATAACGGAAATAACCAATATACAAAAAAATACAACCAATATCATCATGGAAACGAATGATATGCATGCGGAAACGGATAATATACGTGCGGGGATGGACGGTACGCAGAACAGGGGCGTTGCACGCAACGCCCCTGCGATAAACGGGGGGAATGCGGCAATGGCAAACATTTCGCCGAAACGCGGATCATTGGCGGCAATTATTCGTGCTTACAAATCCGCGGTATCAAAAACAATACATGAAACAAATCCTGCGTTCGCATGGCAACGAAATTACCACGAACACATCATACGTAACGATGCCGAATATAACAGAATTTCCGAATACATAAAAAACAATCCCTCCAAATGGTATAAAGACCGTTTTTATCACAAGGAAAACATCACTGCGAAATGTGCGCAATTATAGCGGCTAACTGCCATTCTGAGACTGCCTAACACCGTTTAACTGCCCATCCGCGCAATATTCGCTAATGTTCTTTCAATCCGTTACCGATAGTATTATAATATAGAGAACAGCTATGCTTACTACATATAATAACATAATCTTACGTGTTTCACTGCTGCTGTGCGGACTTGGCCTCCTCACGGTTCAGACGCTATTTTCAGCCGCCTACGCCTCTCAGCCAGCTCCGGGCGACTGGAAAACGCAGGTAAAGTATAATCAGTCTCAATCAAAAAACGAACGGCAGAAAAAACGTGAAATCGCTGTTATTTACAGTGGAAACACAAAAGGACAAGTTATCCCCTATCCACCCACGCCCGATGCGCTTGGCGGGCTGAGCCGGGGAACCGCGGTTATCAGAAAAATTCGTTCCGGCTTTCCGGTGAACTTTTCAATTGATGTTGGTAATATGCTGGATTCAACAAGCAATCCGCTCAGATTTATACTTGCGGCTAATTATTACGATTACATGAACTTTGACATAATCGCGCCGAGTCAAAATGAACTCGCCGTGGGAATACCCGACTTTCTGCTGACAAAGCGTAAAGACAAGTCTGCGGTTGTTATCTCAAACCTCAATGACGCGCCTGAATCCGGTATTGCGGATGGAGCGTTAATAAAAAAAGAGGGTTATGAACTTTATGTAATAAATATGATGAGCAGATCTTTAAACGAAAGCGTATCCAAGAATGTTAACACAACTACCGAGAAGATTAAAAATATCCTTGCCAGACCGGAAGCAAGGAGCGCTAACCTGCGTATTGCCGTCGCTCACGCAAGTCTTGAAGAGATAAAAAATTTGGCCGCAAAAGTTCCAAGCCTCGACATCATAATCGCAGGCAGTCTTGATCAGAGATTCAACTCTCCAATAAAAATCGGCCCCACTCTTATAGTATCAGCCGGAAGTCATGGTAAATTTGTCGGTGAACTCTCTTTAAGATTCGATGAGAACAAAAATATGATAGCGGCTTCAAACAAACTTTATCCCATATATCAAACAATCGCTCCTGACGCAAAAGTAGAGAAAATGGTCAGATTAGTAAGCGCCAGAGTTATAGTTGATAAAACAGAAAAACCATCATCCAAAACAGTAAACAGGAGTAAAGAAAAAATACCTTTTGTCTCCGACCGCAATGGCAGCCCTCAGATTTTCGCTAAAGAAACCGGCAGCTCGATGGAATACTCTCTCTCACCAAACCAGTCCGACTGCCGCAAGCCTGTGTTATCTACAAACGGCAGACACGCTGCGTTTATTTTCGGGCCGCCTGAATTTGGTTCTCTCAGGATAATAGAGCTAAACACACTGAAGGGTAAAACCGTGAGTTCAGGAAAAAACGTTACGGAAGCCCTGTTCTCTCCTTATGGCAACTTCCTGTATTTTATCGCCTCAGGTAAAGAAAATCCTAAAAGTACCATATACAAAACAAAAATGTACATGTATGACGCGATAACAATTCTTGACCACGCCGACAACTCTGAGCCGCGCCATCTGTCGCTCTCCCCTGATGAATCGACATTACTTTTCTGCGCGCAGCTTAATAACAGATGGCAAATTTTCGCTCTTGACTCAAGCCTCGCAACACCGCCCGCAGCTCTGACAATAGTCAAGGCTGATCACAGCAGCCCCCGCTTCAGCCCGAATGGAAAACTCATAGCCTATCTTTCTGACCGCAGCAGTTTTGGGGGAAAGATGGACTTGTGGATAATGGAAAAGAACGGTACAGTTCACAGGCAGATAACAACTCACACCAATGTTTCGGATTACTGCTGGGGCGGTGACTCCAGGACGATTTACTTTTCATCAGGCGTAAACATTCTTGACATTAACAGTGTAGACATAAGGGAAAAAGAAACGCGGTTCAGAAAAATCGCGCCGACGGATACGGTAAAAACCTGGAATGAAATCACCCCGCGTTTTATTGCGCATAAAAAAAGACCCAGGATCATCTACACACGCCGGTACAATAACGGAACACGTGAGCTGCGCTGGTTTTGCGTCAGGACCGGAAGGGATAATCCGGCGTTTAAGCTGGCGGATGGGAATGAGTGGAATGAGTAGGATAATTGCCGTGACCTGTCACGATAATTGCAATTTATCATAAATGTCAACTAATCCGCAACAAGCGAAACTCCATCAAGCGGTTTGCCCTCTTTATTATATGTCGTAGTAAATACCATATCGGACAACCATTTTCTAAACGCTGGATTGTCGCTGTACTGCTTGAAAAGCTCCGTATTATCCGCCATTATACCGAAAATAATATCCTTTAAAACACGGTCGCTTTCTGTCCGGGCCTCCTGCTTATCCGCGTTTTTCATAGCGTTTCTATATGTTTTGTCCTTTAATACCATAGCAGGTATTTCCGATATTTGTCTTTTTATGTTATCTTGATCCTGCCATTCTATATCGCCAAACAGGTCATTAAACGAGTTTATAATATTTGACAAAAAATCAAGCTCCGGTTCGCCTTTGCCGCCAACGCCGCCTGTCGGAACAGGCTCAACCACCGCATCGCAGTCTTCAAGCGCAATCGCCATTTGAGCTTTAGCCTCAATACGGTAGCTGTCAAGGTCGATTACGTCTAAAATGCCTTGCGACAAATCTTCAGGAACAGGCGGGGGCAGCTTTGAAAGCAATAAATTTATAAAGATAGACAGCTTTTCCCATTCAGGGTTGCCAAATGACAGAATCGCGCCCAAAAAGCCGTAAGTACGAACAAATACTTTTGCGCTGCCCTTAAATTCTATCTGCCCGCTTTCGTCAAGCTTCTTATACAGATCAGCGCAAACATCAAGTATAGGATCAAACTTCTCACGCTGCGCTCCGTTCAGATATAACTCTACCAAACTATCAATATGATACTGAGTGTATACCTGATGAGCTTCCATAACCGCCATGAGGTCGTACAATTTGTTCGGGTCTGTTTCACCGGATAACACTGTCGTGCGGTAGCAGCGCGAAAACGCTTCCTGTATATCATCTGTCTTATTGACGAAATCAAGTACGAAAGTATCGCACTTTTGCGGATGGGCGCGGTTAAGCCGCGATAAGGTCTGTACCGCCTTTATATCTGTCAGAATTTTATCTACATACATCGTATGAAGCAGAGGTTCATCGTAGCCAGTCTGAAACTTATCGGCGACAATCAAAAAACGGTACGGCTCAGTTTTAAACATTTTTTCAATCGCGTTACTTGCAAAACCATTGATTGACGATTCGCTAACCGTCTCACCGCCGTACTTCTTATCTCCGCTGAAAGCGATTACCGCCTTATATTGACTTTTACGAGCTTTCAGACATCTGTTGATTGCGTGATAATATTCAATAGCGCGTTCAATACCCGCTGTAACTATCATAGCGCGAGCTTGACCATTGATTTTTATTCTTACATGTTCATGGAAATGATTTACCATAATATCAGCTTTTTGACTTATCGTAAACGTGTCGCTTTCTACGAATTTGTGAAGCTTTTTCCGCGCTTTTTTCCTGTCAAACTCCGGATTGCCCTCTATAGTTTTAGTCAGTCTGTAATAACTGCTATATGTAGTATAATATTTCAGCACATCAAGAATAAAACCCTCCTGAATCGCCTGCTTCATCGAATAATTATGAAACGGCCTGTGCTGTAACTGCCCCTTCTCATCCGGTACCGGTAATCCGCGTTCGTCAACTACAGGCATCCCGAACATTTCAAGCGTCTTATTTTTCGGCGTTGCCGTAAAAGCGAAGTAACTCGCGTTAACAAGCATTTTACGCCCCTCGACAAGCTTATTTATTTTATCTTCAATATCTTCATCAGGATCGTAATCACCGGCCAGAACTATATTCATCTTTGCCGACATATTACCGCTCTGACTGCTGTGCGCTTCATCTATTATAATCGCGAATTTGCGGTTTTTATGCGCCGTACCTATGTCGTTTAAGATAATCGGGAATTTATGCACAGTCGATATGATTATCTTTTTACCCTCTTTGATAGCGGTGCGTAAATCACCCGAATGCTCCGCCCACGCTACTGTGCTTGCCACCTGCATAAACTGTTTGATAGTGTTCTTTATCTGCTTGTCAAGATTAACGCGGTCTGTAACAACTATAACCGAATCAACTACATGCTCCCCGCCGTCTGCCTCAAGTCCGACAAGCTGATGGGCAAGCCACGCTATGGAATTTGATTTTCCGCTCCCTGCGCTGTGTTGAATCAGATACCTTTTCCCAACGCCGTTTTTCCGAATATCCGCAAGCAGTGACTTTACCACTAATAATTGATGGAAACGGGGAAAAACCTGCTTCGCGCTTACTTTGCCGGTATTGTCATCTTTCTCCTCAATCACCTGCGCGTAGTTTTCTATTATGTTCGCAAGCTCAGGCTTAGTCAAAATCTCTTTCCACAAGTAATCGGTCATAATACCGTTTGGGTTAGGAGGATTACCCGCGCCGTCATTATACCCTTTGTCAAACGGTAAAAACCATGACTTTTTACCATCTAACTTTGTGCAAAATTTAATTCTCGCATCGTCAACAGCAAAATGCACTATGCAGCGTTTAAATTGAAACAGAAGCTCCTTGGGGTCGCGGTCGGTTTTGTATTGATAGACAGCATCTTCCACATTTTGTTTTGTAAGCTGATTCTTCAGTTCGCAGGTTATTACCGGCAATCCGTTTATGAATATGCACAAGTCAAGAGCGAGTTTTGTATTGTCGCGTGAGTACTGTAACTGCCGCGTTACGCTGAATATATTCTTATTAAAAAGCTCTTTTGCCTTATAGTTTTTATCAGAGGGAGTCATATAGAACATAACAAGGCTTGCGGGATGAGCTTTTATCCCTTTACGGAGTACATCTATACACCCGCGCTTTGTTATCTCCGCGCGTAAACGGTCAAGAAACTGCGCGCGTTTTATATCGCTGCCTTTATCGTTACCGTTAATGCCAAGCTTAGCCATCTGCTCCGGCTGAGTGTCGTAAAGAAAGCGGAACAGGCGCCGCTCATCTATGGCGTATTCGCGGTTGTAGTCGGTGGTAGAGCCTTGTTCATAGCCGTTGGTTTCAACAAGATGGTTGACTATTAGGGCTTCAAAGCCGGATTCGCGTGTGTTTGTGTGCATATGGTAATACCTTAATGAGAAAATTTTATCCAGTTTTTTAGTATTAACCGCTCAATAATAACTTCAATCTTAATTGTCAGACAAACTAAAGTCGCACATTTTTTTGTATTGATGAACATAGCTTCTAAATTCTCGTTTTTCATGTGATAATTTTCGGGAAATAACTATACCGTAATGCGAGGCCTTATTTTTTCAGCAATCTTTGTATAAACATCCACATCAATGTCACTTTTGATTTCAAATGATACCATTAAGGCGTAAGGTATAGCACCCGATAGATTATCATTTACTACTGCACCACAATTAACTTTTATCTGCACTGCATCATCTTCACCCCAAGCAACAATCTCATCATTTTCAAAAATTTCGTGCTGTACCGTACCGCGTGTCACGGCTTTATAATTTAAGTCAATACGACTTTCGATTAAATGTGGTTTCCTACCTTCCACTTCATACCAAATTTTAGCTTCACGATATTCCTGTCTTGACGGCACTATAGGAGTAAAATACGTTAGCGTAGCTGTAAACCGCCTTGAGATTCGTTCTGCTGTAAAATTGAACGGCAAAGGTAGATTATACAAATGCGCTTCACCATTGTTTAATTCTCCATATCCTATGAGCGTAATTCGTTCTTTTGAACATTCTATAGCTTTGTCAATATCTGGTTTACCATAACCAATGAACCGATGTAATACATCGCAAAAATTATTTCGTCTGGTAAATCCGAGTGTTTGCGTGAACTTATCTTTTAACGCACCCCATTCTGCACCATGGACAAGCATTGCTTTGATAAGCAATGCTATATACTCAGATGGTAGCTCTGTATTCGATATGTCAAATACCTCTGTCAAAGCATCATAGCAACGTGAAGCTTCATGAGAAATCAGAGCTGCGGAATTACTTGTACCAAAATTATATGCTACTTTAATAGTACTACCCGGATTAAATGGAGCAGCTGACAGAACTCCCGGCTCGCGCTGTGAAGATTCCCTCCAAACTAATGTTTCAGGATTCGTGATGTTTTCAAAAACAGTATTCCTGCCTCCTGGGAAAACTATATCTGGTTTTATAGAATTATTCAAACCTTTGCCAAGTGCGCTTATAGGACTTAACATCCCATTCGAACATGGAAAAATTGTGCGAACACTGTCAGCGGATGTTGTTCCATCTTCAAATGTTGCGCCAACGGTTAAAGAGTTCACACTCTCTGACGGTGACAATAAACGCCGATTACGAGCGTTATTGTTTATCCATTCAATAATCCGTGCATCGCGGGTGTTCATATCAAGTGTCTGAAAGGTGCTAAACGGTACTCCGATGTCCAAATTGCTATTATGATTTCCTGCGCTAATCACAAACAACACGCGATATTTGTAACTCAGCCAATCAAGTAATCTCGCCAATGGACTCATTGCCCGATCAAATTGGCGATATGATATGCCAATTGATAGATTTATTACTTTTATTTTTGGAGAAACCGCACCAGCACCCGGAACAAAAAGACGGCGAACCGCTTCATGTACCTTATCAACAAGCAGTATATCGCCGGGAATTTCTTCTCTTGTGTCATTTAGTGTAGCCAGTGGTTTCATTATAGGCCGTACATATATTTTATGTGTTGCCTGATAACCAGGGTTCGATATGTCGCCAAGCGTAATTAGTGAAGCCATTGATGTCCCATGTTTTCGTGCCGACACAGTGTATTGAGACGCATAATCATCAGGATCATCAACGATTAATCTATTGCTCAAAAACGGATGATTCTCTTGTGGAATCCCATCAAACAAGGCAATTATTGGCTCTTCATTAATATTATCGGCGTCAGGAATAACTATTGAATCTTCTTTTGCCACTCCATCATTACTGTAAACGTTCTGGCCAACGGGTCTAAAAAACATAATTTGCTCTGCGGATAAAAGCGAAATACTTTCATCGTTTTTCGCAATTTGTTCGGCCACATTACGTGGTAAAGTTGCGAGTATAGCATGATAAGAAATATCTTCAATCATTGAACGCCCAATTACATCACCGCCGATTGTTTTTATTTTATCAATTAAATTTTGTTCACATTCCTGCCTTTTCGTATAAGATTTACGAAAGAAAAGTTCAATTTCACATTTTACGCTTCCTTCATTAAGGTCATCTTTCCAAGCTTCCAGTATTCCAGTTTCTTCAATACGTTCTTTGTAACCCCAGATGTGAATATCAATAAGACAATCAAAAACGTGTTTTAATCCTGCTTTACCACGAGGAAACTTTGTTTGGGGATCTTGTCCGTATCGTGTCCAAAGCCCGAGCATTTCTTCAAGCGCACGAGCGTTTGTAAGAACACAATACACTTTGCCATTCAACAAAGTTTTTTCTTCTCTTTTCGTAACTTTCCCTGTTTTTTTATCTTCTCTAAAAATGTAGAAATCGTCAGATACATCCATATCTTCAGGGGCATCAAAAATTAATTCTATGCCGTCTCCGATTTTCCTTACAGCAGTGTAGAAACTTTCTAAGTCCTTTGCAAGCTCAAAAACCAAAACCTTTTCCGGTTCAATACCGTCAGGCGTTCGTTGGAGAGTCAAAAGAGCATTTTGCAATATAGTCATTTTGGGCGCAAGACGAGATACTTGTCTTGTATGATCAGGCATTTTAATGTTTGAAGTAGGAAATCCACCTTTGGTAGTCTTTGGAGCAAAAGTTTTCTCCCCAAACAAAATTATTGGTCTTTCAGCCATTATTCTCAACCTCCTCACATCGTTTAACATTCGCTTGCGCGGCGTATAAGGCAAGTTGATTTTGAGTTATACCCTTTGCGTTTGCATCAGGCAATTGCAAAACATATTGCCTGTAAACAGACAATGCGAATTCTTTTGCTTCAGCGAAACTTTTTCCGAATAGCTTTTTGGCCAATATAGATGGCTCCAAGCCGAAATCAAAATTTGTTCGTTTTTCAAAAAGTTTAAACCATGATTGCAAATCATCTTTTGTAGGATGCGGCAATGTTAATTTCATTTGAAATCTGCGCCAAGCGGCGCGATCAAGTAATGTTTCGTGGTTTGTGGCTGCGATTGCTATTACATAACTTGGCAAAGCATCAATTTGAAGCAGTAATGAACTTACAACACGCTTAATTTCGCCTGTTTCATGCGTATCACCACGTTCTTTACCAAGTGTCTCAAACTCATCAAAAAACAAAACACATTGACGTGTTTTTGCATATTCAAATAATTTGTTAAGACGTGAAGCCGTCTCACCAAGATAAGCGCCGATAAGACTCTCATACCTTACCGTAAGAAAAGGTAGCATTAATGCTTCTGCAACCGCTTCGGCAAGAGATGTTTTCCCGTTACCCGGAGGACCAACTAAGAGTATTCTATTTCTCGGCTCTAATCCATGTGAACGAAGAATATCAGCCCTCATATGCTCTGATACAAGTTCACTGCAACTGTCTACTACGTTTTTAGGAAGAAGCAGATTATCTATTTTTACTTCAGGTATTTTTTCGATTACAGTATGTGCATCTCCATTACCATTACCGTTTTTAATATGACCTGCGGGTAGCTCTTTAGTATAGAATTTGTTAGAAACCTTAAGCATCTCTTCTATACGATTAGCTAAAACCCCGTGTTGTTTAGCACGCTCCTCGGCACATATTGCTTCTACAGCCTTACGGAAGTTTGCGTTATCACCATTTAATCCATATTTTACTATATCACAAAGCAAATCTGCTCTTGCCACTTTAAATACATCCTTACTTTTGAAATTTCAATTATACTTTAATTATATAACCATTTATTACTGAACCTAAATCTATTATTCTTTGTAAAGAAAATACTACATTTCATTAGAATTTCCAAATTTTTTAGCTTGTTTCTTCGTCCGCAACAAAATCCCCTTCCTCTTCCCCCACAAAATCCTCAACCGCCTCAAATTCAGGAACAACCACGCCCCTCACATCAACCTTACCCGTAACTACATCGGAAATGAGGCGGGTACGGTATTCGGCGAATAGCGATATTTCGTCATTTAGTTTGTTGATAATGGAATCTATTTGAGCACATTTTTTGTCAAGATATTCAGCTATTGACAGTTGTTTATCTTTAGTAGGGAAATATGCAGGCAAATTAACGATATATTCAACGGAAAGTCCCGGTTGGGCTGCTGCCATAGAATATTGATTTAGATTCATACCAATAAGAAAATAATACAACCATCTTATATTAGCTATGTCGTATGGCTTTACAGTTACAGCGTGTTCAGTTGCCCAAAACTTTTCGTTCACATAGTGAATATTTCCGCATAATGCTCCCTGCCGTCCAACAAGCAAATATTCTCCTGTATGTGAAAATTCAGGATAGTATCCGCGCAACCCATTACCCCCAAATACAGGATATTTACCTGCCAATTCAATTTCAAGCGATGTTAGGTTTGTACCACTTTTGAAGAACGCTAAATTTTTCAATTTACATTTTTGACAATTACCTGAATTACTTACTGCCTCATTCACCACCACCCTCTTCTTCTCCCTCAACAACTCAATCTGCCGTCTCTTAGCATTTATCAATTTATTAATCCCCGACACTTTCCAATCGAGAAACCGCACGATTTGGTCTTGTTCGGGGCGGGGTGGGAGTGGAAAATAAGTTTGCATAAAAGCATTTATACTAATTACTTTTCGCAAACCAGTATAAAGAGGACGCATAGCCTTTGCATCATCAAGCAAAATGTAATAGTATTCTAAAAAGCAAGGATTTACTCCATTTATAGAAAATACATCGTATGCGCCAGTAATCATTCCGTTATGTTTTGACAAACCAACTGTTCGTGGAGTTTCGTCAACGTCAAACAAGCAAAAAATAATCTGGCCATCATTTACGGTCTTATATGTACCAAAGTCGCTTGGAAATTTTCCTTTGCCACTTGAAATATCACGAATAATGACACCATTTTTAGTTAGTGATAGCAGTTGATACTTTGCGTGTTCAGAACCAACAGTATTTTTAGTCTCATAAAGTAGTACTTTATTTCGTACCAATTCCCAGTGTTTAGGTATTTGTGATAGCCACGGTAAATGTATAGATTTATAACTATAACTCATTCCCCGCCCCCAATCTTCGTCTTCCCGCCCCCCGTAACAACTTTCTTCCGGCTCGGAAGTTTCGCGTTTTCTGCAAGTCTGGCTTCAATTTCCTCAATGCTTGGGAGTTCATTTTTCAGTTCTTTCGGCAATGCCGCGACAAGCTGGTATTCCGCGATTCCAATTGGGCTGTTAAGATTGCGCAGGGCGTATTCGGCGACGATTTTTTTACGATTTTTGCAGAGCAGCAGACCGATTGTCGGGCGATCATCCGGCGCTTTGATTTGCTCGTCTACGGCTGTAAGATAAAAATTCAATTTTCCTGTATGTTCCGGTTTAAACTCAGCCGCTTTTAGTTCGATGACAACGTAGCATTTGAGGCGGGTGTGATAAAACAGCAAGTCTATGAAAAATTCATCACCATCAACTTCAAGACGAAACTGACGTCCTACAAAGGCAAATCCAACACCAAGTTCGAGTAAAAACTGTAAAATATGCCGTATGAGCGCATTTTCGATCTCACGTTCGTGAGCGTTATCAGCCAAGCCGAGGAAATCGAAGTTGTAAGGGTCTTTCAAGATTTCCTGCGCAAGCGCGAATTGCCGCGCAGGAAGCCGCTTTGCGAAATTTGTGATTGCGGTGCCTTGACGTTTGCGCAATTGATTTTTGATGTTTTGTTCAAGAGTTGAACGCGACCACCCTTCGGCAACAGCGCGGGCGGCATACCATTCACGGTCATTCAATTTTGTTTTTGTCAGAATTGTTACAATGTGAAACCACGGCAATTGGTCAGCAGGCTGCTGACCAATTAGGGCAGCGGACTGCCGGCCTATTTTGACAACAGGGCATTGTTCAGCAAAATAACGCATATATTTAAGATTTGTTGCAGAAAATCCTTTCATGTCGGGAAATGCTGTCTTTAGGTCAACAGCAAGACGGGCAATGATTTTATCGCCCCAACGGTGCGTTTGTTGCCGCTGTAAAATATCCATACCGATTTTATGATACAGATGGACAAGTTCAGCGTTGACAGCCAGCGCGGCGCGGGTACGCGCAACTTGAATCTGTTTCTTCAGAGATTCAAACCAAGCATGATAATCGGCGTATATATGGATGTTTGTGTTTTTACGTTTTGTCAATGGATTTTGTTTTGCTTTTCTCATATTTTAAGCGCCTCCTCAAGCAGCCCCTCCGTTTCCCTCTCCAACGCTTTGATATCCGCAACAATCTCCGAAAGCTCCCGCAGCCGCACGGGTTTATAAAAATGCTTTGTAAAACTGATTTCATAACCTGTCTGCGTATTGCTTTCATCCACCCACGCGTCAGGGCTGTAGGGCAATACCTCTTTTTTTATAAACGCGCTGATGCCGCCCTCGTAGTCAAGCGGGATTTGTTCGGTGTCTGTTAGTTGCTTATCGGGAATGAGATTTTTCTTTTTATCGCGAAGCGGCTTGCCGTCTTCGCCGTATTGAGGGCGCAGCACCGTTACTTTATAATATCCGAACGCGCTGTTGGGAAAGATTTTGCTGTATTCGTTTTCTTCTGATTTCATATACATTTTGATAATTTGCTTGCGGATTTCGGTAGTAAACTCGCAGTTCTTATTGCCGAGATTTTTGCGAAGCGGCTGCTTTAGCGCGGTCGCGTCAATGAGCTGGATTTTACCTTTGCGTTTTTTTTCTTTCCGGTTTGACAATACCCAAATGTATGTTCCTATGCCGGTATTGTAGAACATGTTGTTGGGCAGGGCGATAATGGCTTCAACTAGATCGCGCTCAATAAGATAGCGGCGCGCGTTGCTCTCGCCCTGTCCGGCATCGCCTGTAAAGAGGGATGAACCGTTGTGAACTTCGGCGATTCGCGAGCCTAACGGAGTGGATTCTTTCATTTTTGATACGTTATTGAGCAAAAACAGAAGCTGCCCGTCGCTTACGCGGGGAAGCATGGAAAATTCGGCATCTCCGGCGAACGGTGTTACAAAACGGCTGTCGGTAATGCCTTTCTTGCCGCCTAACTTGTCGGCGTCGTTTTTCCATGATTTGCCGTATGGCGGGTTGGAGAGCATGAAATCAAACTGACGAGTGGGAAAATGATCGTCTGAAAGAGTACTGCCGTACGCGATATTTTCGGCTCCTTCGCCTTTAAGGAGCATATCGGCGCGGGCGATGGCAAAAGTTTCGGGGTTAATCTCCTGCCCGAACAAGTGTATTGACACATCTTTGTTTTTGGATTCCGCAAGTTTTTGCAAACGTTCCTGCGAGAGGGTGAGCATACCGCCCGTACCGCTCGCTCCGTCGTAGCAGGAGTACGTGGAGTCTGTTATTTTATCGGCGACAGGAAGGAAAATGAGATCTGCCATAAGTTCTACGACATCGCGCGGTGTGAAATGCTCACCCGCTTCTTCGTTGTTTTCTTCGTTAAAGCGGCGGATAAGCTCTTCAAAAACTGTCCCCATAGTGTGATTGTCAAGAGCCGGAAATTTTATGCCGCCAAGGTCGTCAAGTATTGGATAGGGGCTCAGGTTGATGGTTGGGGATACGAATTTTTCGATGACCGCGCCGAGAATATCGGCGTCAACCATAGTATCTATCTGGACGTGGAATTTGAATTTTTTAAGGATTTCCTGCACATTCGGAGAGAAACCGTCCAAATACGCTGCAAAGTCCGCTTTTAATTTTTGCTGACTTGCGCGGCCTGTCAAGTTTTTAAGAAGAAACGGAGAGCTGTTGCAGAATGATTGCTTCGCCGCTTTGCACAGGGCTTCATTTTGATTGAGAATGCCTTTATCGTCAAGCCACTTTTTCTTTTTAAGAACATCGTCTTTAGTATCCTCAAGCACAGCGTCTAAGCGGCGGATAACGGTCATTGGCAGGATGACATCGCGGTATTTTCCGCGCACGTAAACATCGCGGAGACAATCATCTGCAATTCCCCAGATAAAACTGACTATTGAATTATAGGTTTGGTTATCCATCAGTAATCCTTATCTCATTTTTATATGTCTTATGAATATTGCAACACAGTACATACCTCATGTCAACAAGTACTTAATCGTATAAATGTTGAGCTGACGCATACAAAAAATCAACTTGCACAATATATACAAACACATCACTACACCCGTCAATGACTGACCTGAGACATTTGAGCTGTTGCTTCTCTCTTCCACGCGCCAAAAGTATTATCAAGGATATGACGGCGCGCATTCCTCACTAATTCCATATAAAAATGGATATTATGCAAAGTCATCAAGCGAATTGCAAGAATTTCTCCAGCCATATAGAGGTGGCGTATATAAGCGCGGCTGAAATTCGCGCACGCGTAACAGTTGCAATTGTCATCTAAAGGATGAGAAAAGTCTCTTGTGCAGGCCGCGTTGCGGATGTTAACCTTACCTTTACTTGTAAAAGCCGACCCGTTTCTTGCGTTGCGGGTGGGCAATACGCAGTCAAACATGTCGATTCCAGCCGATATGCATTCAAGAATGTCAACAGGCGTACCGACTCCCATCAGATAGCGCGGCTTATCAACGGGAAGATGACGCGCCGTAAACTGGGCGGTTTTATACATCATATCAGAACTTTCGCCCACCGCGAGGCCGCCTACAGCATATCCCGGAAAATCCATCGCGGCAAGTTCACGCGCGCAGCGCTCCCTGAGCTGCTCAACAACCCCGCCCTGGACTATCGCAAAAAGATACTGCCCGTATCCATGACTAAACCCGATTTTGTGATGATGTTCCTGACATCTTTTTGCCCATGCAAGCGTGCGGTCAACGGCCTGCTTGATTTTTGCGGATTCCGCGTTTGAGGGAGGGCACTCATCAAAAACCATAATTATGTCCGCTCCAAGATCGTGCTCTATCTCCATCACTCTTTCGGGAGAAAAGAAATGACGCGAACCGTCTATGTGAGAACGAAACTCAACCCCGTCATCGGTAATCTTTGAGATATCACGTAAACTGAAAACCTGAAAACCTCCGCTGTCGGTAAGAATAGACCCATCCCAGCTCTCAAATTTGTGCAGTCCCCCCGCCTCCTTTACAATATCCTCACCGGGCCGCAGATGCAGATGGTAAGTGTTTGCAAGTATAACCGGACAGCCGCACTGCTTAAGCTCAAGCGGCGACATTGATTTGACTGTGGCCTGAGTTCCTACGGGCATAAAAACCGGAGTCTGAATAGTACTGTGAGCGGTCGAAAACTCAGCGGCTCTGGCAGAGCAGGAGCTGTCGGTGGAAATTAGACGAAATGAGAGATTTTGAGACATAATTAATAAGTGATTTCCAAAAGAGATTTTAAACAAAATTAAGCAGATAGTTTACAATTAAAAGCCTATAGCAATAACTCATTAAAAATCAACGATTTACAAAATGTCGTCACTATGGCGCCAAGTTACTAAAAATATATCTGTTCCACAATATTTCACAAACTGGCGCCGTACACATTTTTCTTTAAAATGAATCTGATTTGGCGGGATAATTACCAAAGACTTCCCAGGAATAGTTATAGCGCGGTATGTCAAATATCCACAACCCTGAATTGCCGGCGGAAAAGAAACTTTCCCACTGTAAACCTTTGTTTCATTTTGACGTGAATCTCACCACAAACATCATTAATCCATTGTTAAGTGAAAACGGTTATGAGATGAACCATGTTAAAGCGATATTCACAAGTCAGATGTCAAGTGCGGCGAACGAAAGAATCCAGACAGACACTTGTTTTGCTTGCGCGACAGACTAAAGCGTTAGCTACAACGCCGTAATATTACACTAAATATCTTTGGCAGCCGATGCCGCAAGCATTATTTTATCTTATATACGGAAGTTTTTCAGCGGCGTCCGGTATTGGACATATAAGAACGCCTTGGCGGTTGCTTTATACTAAGGGTTAAAGCGATGAGAAAATTCGGAAACGACATGACAAAAGGCAGTGTACCGCGTCATTTGTTTTTACTTGCCACTCCTATGCTTCTGGCGAATTTGCTTAATCTGGGTTATAGCTTTGTAAACGTATTGTGGGTCGGCCGTTTTTTAGGCACAGACGCTATAGGCGCGATTACTATAAGCATACCGGTGGTGTTTATTTACATTGGAGCGGCTACCGGAGCGACGGCGGCGACAAGCATTCTTGTTTCACAGTTTTTTGGCGCCCGCAATTACCGTATGGTGGCTAAAACTGTAAATACCTCTTTTTCATTAATACTTATCCTGTCGGCTCTATCTTGCGCCGGCGGGATATTGTTTGCAGACAGAATGCTGCAAACGCTCGGAACACCCGAAACGATTTACCCTATGGCGTTGTCATACCTGAGAATCTCATTCCTTAATATTCCCTTTGTTTTTTTGACCCTTCTGATAAAATCTATTCTTCGTGGAATTGGAGACAGCAAAACGCCGCTTTATTTCATAATCGCAGGCATAGCGCTTAACGCGGCGCTCGATCCGCTGATGATTATCGGAATAGGACCTGTTCCAGCAATGGGGCTTAACGGCGCCGCCTGGGCCTCGCTTATTTCATCTTTTGTCACTCTCGCGCTGTGCGCCGCGTATTTAAGACGCAGAGGCAGTATGCTTGCCATAAGCCGTCATCTCAGCATAGACGCCAATATCGTAAGGTTGATTTGCAGAATAGGCTTTCCATCCATAATTCAACAATCCGCCGTATCTATAGGAATGGTTACAATCACCTCTTTTGTTAATACTTTCGGCGCCGCCGCCATAGCAGGTTTTGGCGCCGCCGGACGGATAGATTCTATGGTCTATATGCCAGCGCAGTCTATGGGGGCCGCGGTTTCGATTATTGCCGCTCAGAATATGGGCGCAGGCAGATTTGACCGTGTTGATTGCGTTTTCAGATGGGCGCTGCTTATGACTGTTTGCGTCACCTGTTTTTTATCACTGTTCTTTGTATTAATTCCAGACAAACTGCTCTCTCCTTTTACAAGCGATTCGGATGTGATCGCCGTAGGAGCAAACTATTTGCGGATAATAGGTCCGGCGACCGTTTTTTTCGCGGTAATGTATGTGTCAAACGGAATTATAAACGGTTCCGGACACACTATAGTTACTCTCATTTTCGCGCTTACCGCAGTGTGGGGGATTCGCGTGCCGCTTGCGGCCGTGCTTTCCAAAGGAGACCTGGGGCTTAGCGGAATCTGGATCTCTTATGACGTGGCGTTTTTCCTTATGATGTGCGCCAGCCTGATATGGTATAAATCCGGGCTTTGGAAGAAACCGGTGATATAACCTGAGCCGTGGCCGCGGGAACCGCGGGCGGGCAGAAAAGGAGCGTGTAAATGATCTTCTGTAATTTTGCTGATCAATACAGAAACAAATACAGAAATAATAATGCAGAATTCAGAATGCAGAAATAGAAAACACTTAATACTACAACAAAAACTCTAACATTATCTTTATATTTTATTTCTGCATTTGTTTTTGGAGTGAAACTACTATAAACTTAATGGCAGGTAAACAGGCCTGGAGGAGGCAATATGGGGCATATCTGTGATGATTGTAATCATGTGGGAAATCCGCGTAATCACGTGACTCCTTTTTTCATAATTGAAGTCATTTTATGGATAATCACGACGGTTACAGGTTTTATACTCAGCTTAATGATAGTTGCGCATGATATTGAGAAAATATCTGACCTGTATATGAGCCGCAAAACGCTTGTTTTGACGTTACTCTTTCTTGGCGGCCCTGTATTTCAAATATGGCACACATTGCAGAAGTTTTGTCACAAATGCGGATCGCCCAATGTAAATCCGGTCGGCTCCGCGCGTGAAAATGAGCTGATTTCAGAAAGCAATAAAGCAGGATGACCAGATCCTCTTAGAGGAGACTTAATATTTAAAAATCAGTAATATTTCTTGAGAACCTGTTTCAGCCGCAGGCATAGAAAATCAATATCATTTTCAGTAACGCAGTAACTTGGCAGCAAACGTATGGTTTTTCCTCCATTGCAGGGTTGAAGCATAATATTATTTTCCAATGCTCTTTTACAGAATAAAATACCCTGTGCCGCAATGTCCGACTGGTCAGCCCCTATGTCAAACGCGCACATCAGACCCACGCCTCTTGGATTCTGTACAAATACATGCCGCGAAGAGATATTTTTCAGGCTGTCCAACAGATAGACGCCCATTTTTCCTATATGTTCCATCAGGTTGTTTTTTTCTATGGTATCTATGCCGTGCGATACCAAGGCTCCCGCAAACGGGTCATTTTGATGAGAACAAAAATGTTGCAGATCAGATGTTGGATTAGAAAATGTATTCCCGTTAAAAATTACGACAGATACCGGATATCCAAGCCCTATCCCTTTTGCGCATACCAAAAAGTCCGGCGTGCATTCCAGCTGCTGGTAGTAAAACCATGTACCGGTTCGTCCAAAGCCCGTCTGACATTCGTCAAAAGCGAGAAATATGTTATATTCAGTGCATATTTCCCGTATCTTTTTAAAATATCTCCTGGAAGGAATGTACATGCCGCCGGACGATACAACAGGCTCAAAAATAGCTATCGCTATATTACCGGCGTTCGCGTGAACGATGTTCCTGAATTCTTCGATATATTCATCAATTTGCCGATCTGTTAAATCTGTTTCATTATACATTCTTGGGACGCGCGTCACATACGCGAAATTAAGCGGAGGATTTACATGCCTGCGGCCGGTTGAATGACTTTTTGTTCCATGAGTAAGTCCATGGTAGCCATTGTCAAAACTTATCACCCCCGGTTTGCCGCCGTTTAAGTGCCGGGCGTATCTCAGACAGCACTCATTCGCTTCCGCGCCGGTGGAAAGAAAAAAAGACCGCGCGTTCATCTCCGGACATATATCATGTATTCTCTTTGCCGCGAAAAGAACTTCTTCACTCAGGGCAGCGGTATTTGTATCCTGAATTTTTAAAGCGGTTTTATATACGGTTTCAGCGACTTGCGGGTCGGAGTGTCCGAAGACAGAACAAAACTGGCCGCTGTTGAGATCCAGTATTTTGTTGCCGTCCGCATCCCATACGTAGCAGCCCTCGCCTCTTACAGTAACTGTTTCGCAAAAATCTAAAACCGGATATAAGAATCCGGCGTAATCATCTAATAACTTGCGGCTTTTTTCGAACATGTCTGCTGTCTTCTCGAATCTTTTCCTGACATTTAATAATTTCTTGCCCTATCCGCCATTAGCGGCGGTTAGGGCAAGTAAAAACAGCTTCAAATAACGATATTAACAATGTTAATTATTATCGCAGCTGCAAAGCATTAACAGTGAAGCGGAAGCTTCGTTGGTAACGTTCAGGGAAACAGCTTCACCTAAATCTACGATACCGAATTTGTCAATAGTAACGTTAGCCATACTTGTAACTCCAGTGTTTGAGTGATTGATTTGTTAGTTACTGGTAAATAAACAAGCCGCTTTGAACAGCGCGTTAATTATTGTCGCAGCTGCAAAGCATTAGCAGTGAAGCGGAAGCTTCGTTGGTAACGTTCAGGGAAACAGCTTCACCTAAATCAACGATACCGAATTTGTCGATAGTAATATTAGCCATACTGCCACCTCCAGTGTTTCAAGTTGATGATTTTTACAAGTATACTCAGTATTTATCTGATCCATAAGTTACAAAAAGGCCGTTTTACATAACGTAACAAATTGCTTGCGCCTCCTTTCCGCAGTTACACTTTTTGGATTTCCGATACGCTTTTTATGACTTTATATGGACACCGTAAATACAGCTCATCCAATGGATCAAATCCTTTTGACCAATTCAAAAATTTCTGCTGATCTATCGTCATGGTTCCGTCCGTATTCAATTTGCCAACATTGTTACACTCATCCTTCAACGCTATTACACATTTGTTTATGTCTCCGTTAGCGCGAATGACCATTGTGTTTAATTCTGCGGCGAAGCAGACATCGTTTTTGGGAACATATCTGATAACTTTTTGGGTTTCCACCAGACGGCACAGTTCATCAATAATCAAATTTTCCTCTTCTCTGTTTACTTTTTCTATGAGGCAATCGTTTTTACCGCCGAGCCGCTGTACAGCTTTAAAAAACAAAAAGAATCTGTTATCTCCCTGAAATGTCTTATTTATAAGCTGCAGCAACGGCGGAACCGCCTGCGAATAATTATTTAAAAGGAAGTTAATGTTCAGGCGTATGGAGAAATCCAGATCACTTTTTTTCAGCGCCACGAGATTATCCCAAATGATGTTAAAAGTCCCTCCGCCATTGGCGAGTTTTCGGGTCGCGTCATGAAATTTTTCTGTTCCATCCAGAACGATACGGTACTCTTTAATCCCCGATTCACACAATCTGCCTGAGGTTTTCAAATTCAGAAGATACCCGTTTGTCGTCATTGCCCCTCTATAAACAAGCTGCGGATATTCAGTTTTCAATTGTCGTATATGATCAGAAATATCAAACACTATATCCTTTGCCACAAGAGGTTCACCGCCAAACCATTCTATTTCTAAAAGTTTCAGCCCCTTTGCCCGGTTAGTCAGTAAAACTTTTATAGCTTCAACATTTTCCGGACTCATTATCCCATGATTGAAATTCTCCCAGCAATAGGAGCAGCGAAAGTTGCAATCCTCCGTAGGAAGGATTATTAAACGCAATTTTTCATTGGTTAATGAGTTCGCATATTTTTTTAATAAAGCTACATCCATATACTTTTCAATTCCCGCTATCGTTTAACTGCAACTGGTCTTTACAATAGTATACAATATAATTATCAAAATTGCAACAAAAAAATCATTATATCCGACTTTCGCTGCTAAGGAAAAATAAAATCATTTGTTTATTACAATTGAGACATGTATGCCGCCCATTTTTTTAGTTGAAAGCCATGAAATTTATTTGAGCCTGTTCATGGAGACAAGCTAAAAACAACTTGTGACTATAAGGATACAGGCTGTTCTTCCGCCGTTTTTTCAAGCTGCCACTCAAAATTCAGTTCCTTCAGGGCCGCTTGAGTTTTAACGCTTGAAAAACAGATTTCATATTTCACGGCGTCCTCTTTGAGCATCTCATGCAAATAAAACTTAAATACATTTGCGGATTTATCATCCTTCGCCAAAACATCCAATTTGGAAAAGAACGTTGGAATATCCACGATATCCAACTCACCGTAAAGCTCTGAGCAGTAGTCATGGAAAGACCTCTCGTTGTGGTCGTAAATATGCCAGACGCCATTGCCGCTGCCGGACGCCAAAAGAACTACGGCTTCCGCCGCCTTATCTACCGGAGTGATGTCAAACATACAGTCCTTAAGCTCCAATGGTATGCAGCCCAGTTTACCCGTTATAGCGCCGCGCATATAGTAACCGTTGTCTGTGGGGTTTATTTGGAATTTCCCGTCACTGGCGCGCGGCGTCAAATTGCCCAGCCTATATGTATTAATATGTAAACCTTTATCTTTATACTTGTTCAAAAGCACCTCGGATATGTACTTACTGTGGACATATATGTTTTCCGTGTACCCCTGCCCGATATCAAGCGTGTTTTCCTCAAAAACAACCGCTTGCGACTGTGAACAAATATTTTTCCCGGATACCCAGATTGAAGACATGTGGTTGAGCTGCGCACCGCAGGCGGCGCATAATTCCGCAATGTAATAAGTGCCGTAAATGTTGGCTTTTTCAGAATCCTTCCATATCCCAAAATGGCGTACATCAGCCGCAGAATGGAACACCCTGGTTGCTTTGGCGAGTAAATCCGAATAGACTCTATCGGAAAGACCGAGATTGGGCTCGCTTACATCACCCTGCAATAAATGCACCCTTGCACACTCCATTTTGGAAAGACCGCCAAAATAATAATCCATTACCTCCTCATGTTTTTTCTTATTGCGTATTATGCAGTAAATGTCATCCTGCGTCCCATCAAGGAGTTTTTTCAAAACGTGTGCGCCAAAATAGCCGGTGCATCCCGTCAATAGAGTAACATGTTTACCGCCTTCAGGCAAATTCTTCGGTCCGGCAACGGTTATCTCTCTTTCAAGCAGCGGGGTATACCCATAAACCGTAGTTTCACGCGCACCATCCTTACTGTCAATATATCCGGCAAGTTTCTCCACCGTGTTATACTCGTATATCAATCTGACATCCAATGCCTTGCCGAAGGCCGCCTCCAATTCGCAAATGACCGTAACCGCAGTAAGACTGTCACCATCCAGTATAAAAAAACTTTGGTCTATTCCAAAATCACGGCGACCCAAGGCTGACGCCCAAATATCCCATATTTTTTTCTGAGTATCAGTGAATGATTCCGTTCCTAAAACCTCATTGATTACAGATTTACCAACATCTCCGCAATGCCTTTTAATCTTTTTGGTAGTGGTTTTTTGAAACTCAATATCCCTAATTACAGTCTTTCCGATATTTTTGTACAAAGGTAATGTTTTATTCAGTTCCAAAATGTCGCCATCCAACCGGGATACACAGTCAGGATTGTTTTCGACGTCCAAAAACACCTCGGCGACAATTATGTTGTCCTCGGAATAGACAACCGCTTCCTTTATGTACGGAATATAATTGAGAATCGAAAACTCAACATCCTCCGGGTATACGTTTTTACCGTTCTTTAGTATAATCAGATTCTTTTTTCTGCCGGCTATATACAAAAATCCTTCCTTGTCAAAATAACCGATGTCCCCTGTTTTAAACCATTCACCGTCAAAGGCTTCTTTTGTAGCCTGCTCGTTTTCATAGTAGCCGTTCATGACGCTGTCGCCCTTAACGTAAATCTCCCCATGACCGTTTTCGTCCGGCTCCGATATCTTGACCTCACAGCAATGGCAAGGCAATACTTGCCCTACGCTTTGGTCATGGTGGTAACTGTTTCTATTTACCGCTACAACGGGTGAACATTCGGTGATTCCGTATCCATTCAGCACATTCATCCCAAAATAATGCAATCCTGTTATATACTTTATATCAATGGGCGCGCCTCCTGAAACGAGCAATGCCAGGTTGCCGCCAAATGCCTGAAGAACCGATTTAAACAACGTGCGTCGGACATCAATACCTATTTTCAACAAACCGTTGCTTAAGCTGATCAATTTTTTTAATAATTTGTCCTTTCCCTGCTTTTTTGCGCTTTCCCATATCTTTTTGTAAAAAATTTCAACAAATAAGGGTACCAAAAATATGGTGCCGGGTTTAAATTTTTCCAAATCCGAAAGAACATTTTTCAAACATGAATTTATATATATTTCACTCCCCTGAAGCAACATACTACTGACTCCGGCAGTAAAGCCAAGCGTGTGGTGAAGCGGGAGAACAAGCATGTTGCTTCCGATCGCTTTGACGTGTTGGCAACTGGCTACCGTATCATGCGCAAAACCTCTATGCGAAAGCATTGCGCCCTTGGCTATTCCAGTTGTCCCCGATGTATAAACTATGGCGGTTGTGGCACGTTCGTCAATTTCATAATTTAAAAAGCCCGTTTCGTTATTTGCCAATAACGAACGTCCGCACTCCAAAAATTTCGGCAATGTGGTTTTATTGATGTAATGCTTGACCGGCGCGCCATTGGCCTTTAAATAGTCCGCAAAATATGAAAAAGCGTCCGAAAACACAAAAACCTCTGCCCCTGAATCCAAAACAAGATTTTTAATATCTTCCTTTGGCAGCTCACGATCTAGCGGAACAATGATTTTCCCACCGTTGACCACCGCAAAATAGGTCAATATCCACTCGTAGGAGTTTTCGCCGATCAAAGCGATTTTCGCGTCGCGGGCAAACCTGTCATAAAAATAAGTACCAAGCGCGTCAACATCCGATTTAAATTTACGATAACTGACGCTTATAATTTCCATATTGCGCTCAAAAGTAATGGCGGGTTTGTCACAATATTTTCCGGCAGCAACATTAACTAATTCTTTTAGAGTGTTTACTTTTTCCACACCATAAAGCGGGTAATCTCTGTTTTTCATGATTCTGATACTCCTTTCAATGTAAAAAACAATCCATGAAAAATGTCGCGTTTTTTTCTCTGTTCACGATTACTTATTTTATGTAATATGAGTACGCGCCGCTTCCATTAAATGACATTCGATTTTAATTCATTAAGTTTTCCCTGTTCAGCCAACGGCTCATTTTTTATAAAATCAACAAGCCAAGTATAGATACGCTCTCAAACATATTCAAGTTCATTAACCGGCGTTACGGACAAACTCAAACCGTTTGCTCGGTCTGAACGATTAAATTCATAATTTGCAGCGAATCAAACCCTGAGTCAGGTTACAGTTACAGAGAATTCGAATTTGCGATAGTCGAACTTTTTACACCATCCGCTCATACCTGCAGAAGCGAGAAGAGGAGAGAAAGTCAGACCTCATTTCAAAGATGCCGTAACTGACGTCAAAACATTCATTTGGAACAACTACTCTAATGTTTAAACAACATCATGTATTTACTAAATATTTTGATTGTAATATATATATAGATTATAATATATGCAAAACTATTTCTCAATGATTTTTATTATTTTTTTGTACTCAAATCCTCTGCTAACAGGCATTTGTGCGTGTTAAAACGTATTTTATGAGATTATGTATTGAACCACAGCGGGACTGAATATGACCTGAACTCAGAATATAAATCTTCCTGGCGAGATGAGTATCTGAATGGATGCGCGGTTTCGCTATTGCTCAGGGTGGCACTTTTCCCATTTGTAAAAATAAGGAATGTAATATTGTTGGTTCAGGAAACTCCAAAAACTGATGGAGAAATTACCCAACAAGTTCTGAGCTCCAAGTTCTAAACCGAAGTTCCTGAATTCTTCTTGTCTTACAGCATTAACTTAACTTATCTTTGTTAGTTGTGATTATAGTAACGCGTGTTTAATCTGTGTTGTAAATTATCGCGATAAATCAGACACAGTGATAATCACGACTAAAAAAGGACGCATGTAATTGAATATTTTAGAAAAAATAAATTCACCGGCTGATCTCAGAATACTCGCTCAGGACAACTTGCCGGTTCTCGCTCAACAGATCCGTAAATTCATTATAGAAAAAGTCAGTCAAACAGGGGGTCATCTGGCTCCAAGTCTGGGCGCGGTAGAACTCACCCTGGCTCTGCACTATTGTTACAATACCCCTGAAGACAAAATTGTCTGGGATGTAGGACATCAGGCCTACACTCATAAAATTATCACCGGACGGCGTGAGCGGTTTTCTACCATCAGGCAGCATGGCGGACTCAGCGGGTTTCCCCGTATCTCTGAGAGCGAGTATGACAATTTTTCAGTGGGGCACGCATCCACATCAATAAGCGCGGCTCTGGGCCTGGCCACCGGGCGGGATCTGTTAAAGCAGAAAAGCGCGGTGGTTGCGGTAATTGGAGACGGCTCAATGAGCGGCGGACTTGCGCTTGAGGGGCTTAACAACATGGGTTCATCCGCGACAGCCATGACCGTTGTACTCAATGATAACGAAATGTCAATTTCTAAAAATGTGGGAGCTCTTTCAAAATACCTGACGCGCGTTATAACAGACAAACGGTACAACAGGCTGAAAAATTCCGTATGGGATCTTCTCGGCGACCGTTCGAGCGTTGGCAAAGGCTTGAGGGAGATGATACGCACTGTTGACACTACCCTCAAGCATATCCTTATCCCCGGTAAACTGTTTGAAGATATGGGTCTGCGCTATATAGGCCCGATTGACGGACACGATTTGGGGGAGATGATAAAGATTTTCAAATTTTTAAAAGAGGAATCAACCGGCCCGGTATTAGTTCATGTTGTAACAAAAAAAGGCAAAGGGTACCCGTTTGCTGAAGCGAACGCCACAAAGTTTCACGGAGTCAGTAAATTCAGCCCGGAAACCGGAGATCTTATAAAGGGCGGCTCAAACAGCCTCTCCTACAGCGGCGTTTTCGGTAAAACAATGGTTGAACTGGGCAAAACAAATAAGAATCTTGTAGCTATCACAGCCGCTATGCCCGATGGCACAGGCCTCAATGAGTTCAGGGACACTTTTCCGGAACGGTTTTTTGATGTGGGTATTGCGGAAGGACACGCCGTTACCTTTGCCGCGGGGCTTGCCCTTAAGGGGCTGAGGCCCGTGGTCGCCATATACTCAAGTTTTTTGCAGCGCGCTTACGACCAGATCATGCAGGATGTCGCGCTTGACAATACAAATGTTATTTTCTGTATTGACCGCGCGGGGCTTGTAGGTGATGACGGTCCCACTCACCATGGTAATTTCGATATCTCTTATTTGTGTACCGTACCCGGCGCAGTTGTAATGGCGCCAAGAGATGAAAAAGAGCTGCGGGATATGATGTTCACCGCGGTAGAATACAGCGGCGGCCCGGTTTTCATCCGTTATCCGCGCGGATTTGGGCCGGGAAGCACATGTGACGCGGACTTTGAAAAAATAGAGATTGGAGTGCCGCAAACTATTAAAAACGGATCACATATTGCGCTTATCTCCTTAGGCGACATGTACGGCGACGTATGCGGCGTACGCGAACTGCTTGCGGATCAGGGCATTGAGGCGACTCTCGTTGACGCGCGGTTTGCCAAACCGCTCAATACAGCATTTTACGAACAGATATTTTCAAACCACTCCATTGTAGCCGCATTTGAAAACAATACGGTTGCCGGAGGCTTCGGCAGCGCGGTTCTTTCATTTTCCGCACAGCTTGATCACCGGCCAAAATTCCTGTCTTTCGGGCTGCCCGATAGATTTGTTTCTCATGGGGATAACAGTAAGATAAAAGCTGAACTTGGCCTCACGCCGCAGGCAATGGCGGAAAAAATTATCACGGTATTGAAGGCCGAAAGCCTTGAACTGAAAACTAATATGTGATTTCGCTGTATGAAACTCCACTTTGAAGTCAGATACCATCCCATTCCTGATCAGCTGGTAAACATCAGCCGGAATACCGCACCTTTCGAAAAAGTTTTGTCGAAAATGCATTAACCGCTAAAATAACGATGGATGATAAATTCGTTAAAACTTTCAGTCCGAATAAAACTTCACGTTTCATTGCCGATATTATGCTTTTATGTTATACTATGGTATATAGGATTTGTGTATTTCAGGCTATTATTTACTATATTTTATAGTTACTCACTATTAATTATAACCTTTAACAGATTGACAGATTGGGGACCTTGTGAAAAAAGTGATCTGGCTTAACTTGGTTTGCATGCTGTTTTTGTCAATTAACCAATTAAACGCTCAACAGGAAAGACCGGTATTTACATGGGGCAACGTGGCTATAGGCGGAGGCGGTTTCGTCTCATCCATTATAGCCGACCCGCTTGAACAGGGGCTTTTTTACGCAAGAACAGACGTAGGCGGAGCGTACCGGTGGGATGAAGCGGCGAAAAAATGGGTTTCGATGATGGACTGGGTGGATGTGACTGAGCGCGGTCTGCTTGGAGTTGAGGCAATAGCGACCGACCCCAAAACACCCGGCAAAGTATACATGGTAGCGGGAACTTCTTATTGGAATGATGGGCGCAGCGCTTTTTTGCGCTCTTCGGACAGAGGCGTAAACTGGGAAGTTATTTATACATGGGATCCCGCAGGAGCGAAAGGCCCCGCGGCATCTAACTTCTGGGCGCACGGCAACGGTATGGGCCGCGGCAACGGCGAGGCGCTGGCGGTTGATCCTAATGATCCCAACATCATATTCTTTGGATCAAGAGACAAAGGGTTGTTCAGGTCAACCAATAACGGAAATACATGGAGCAAGGTAACAGGATTTACAACTGCCGCAGGATCGGATACAACATGGAACGGCGCGGGATTCTCTTTTGTGACGTTCGCTCCGGGCAGTTCAAGTATACTTTACGCTGGCTTTTTGCGCAGCGATAATAACGTGTTTCAATCTGTAAACGGGGGGACTTCATGGTCTGTAATCCCCAACAGGCCAAAGCCGCAGACAAGCGGCGGATACACTCCGCCGCTCATGCCTCAGCGTATAGCTATAGCTAATGACGGATCGGCTCTCTACATAACGTTTGGCAACGGCGCGGGGCCGCATACAATGCAGTGGGACGAGGGATGGGGGCCGATCAACGATTGGTTCAACAGGGGCGCGGTACTAAAATATAATGTAACGAACAGTACATGGTCGGATGTATCGCCTGACAATTATATAGGAGATAATAGCGACAACCCGAGCGAATATATCGCGGTTTACGGCAGCATCACCATCAATCCTCAAAACCCGTTGGAAGTGACAGCCGCCTCAATAGGATACAATCAGGGGCAGTGGTGGAAAGTGGGGAGCAGCTGGGTGGACAGTTGGGGAACTGCCATTTTCCACACAACCGATGGCGGTGAAAACTGGGTTCGTACCCTGCCGCACTATTGGCCTCCCAACGGCGCCTGCTGCGTTCCACGCGTTGAGCATCTGAGCGAAAACGGCATCGGTTGGATGTTCAACAGCTCCATACACTGGAGCGGGAGCCTCGCGGCTGACCCGTTCAATCCCAGGCGAGTGTGGATAACGTCTGGCAACGGCGTGTTCATGACGGAAGACATCGCCAATTACTGGGAAGATCCCGACAACTGGGATTGGGAAACTCAGAAAAACGCCATCATATCGGAAGTTGTCTGGAAAGTTATGTCGCACGGTATAGAGGAAACGGTTCCTTATGAAGTAATATCCATCCCCAACGGGCCATTGATTTCCGTTATTCTTGACTATGACGGATTTCGCCATGATAACATCACCCAATACCCATCAAATCGCCATCAAGCAAACATAAGCGGTACAATGGCCAGCCTTGGCAATACCCGCGGACTCGCATTTGCGCCAAAGTCAGGTAAGCTTGTAAAAGCCGTAGATGCACTCGCGTACGAAACGACTTACAATATGCCAATTTCGCCAATCCAATTCTCAAACGATACTGGACGCACATGGACTGGAGCGGCTCACCAAACCCATGGTTTGAACGCCGATAACTATAAAGGAGTCATGTCTCTGGCAATTTCCACAGATGGCGATGTTACACTACTGACACCGCTCTCAATATGGAACGGTACTACCGATATAGACCAACCTGTACGCCGCTACGTAAACTCAGCGTGGGGCGCAGTCAGCGGTATTGACGGAGCCTACATTGTGGGCGATCCCGAAAACGCCAATGTATTCTACGCTTACAACCGCAAATCCGGCAAGATGTTTAAGAGCTCCGACAAAGGTATAACTTTCTCGGAAAGCTCAACCCCCGGCTCAAGCAGTTTTTACAAATTCAGGCTCATTCCGAACAAAGAGGGAGAAATTTGGATACCCCTGGGAGACGGCGGACTTACTCGTTCAAAAGATGGCGGTTCGGCGTTTAATAAGATATCCTCAGTCTCCTACTGCGAAGCCATAGGCTTCGGCAAAGCCGCCGAAGGCAAAGCTTTCCCGACAATCTTTATTTTCGGCACTGTAAACGGAGTTACCGGCGTATTCATGTCTATTGACGAAGGTGAAAACTGGTGGCGGGTAAACGATGACAAACACGAGTACGGCGGTCTTGCCAACGGAGAATTTGTCGTCGGCGACATGAACGTCTATGGCCGCGTCTACATGAGTACAGCGGGACGCGGAATTGTTTACGGAGAAATCAGCGGGACAACATCATCGGTTAGAACCAAATCAAAAACGGCTGCCTCCGCGGCAGTCAAGATAAGGGGAACTGCTATCAGGATCTCTGCCGCAAGTACAGATGTTCACCACATCCAGGTTTTTGACCTGAAGGGACGGCAAATTTACAAGAGAATTGTCACCGGTTCAGCCTCGGTTTCGATGAACAGGATTTTGCCTAAAGGAAACTATTTGGTATCTGTGAAGAAAAACGGGGCATCGGTATATAAGAGTAAGATGAGAATTGTCAAATAGTAACGGTTTTATGTTTCTGTTACTTTAAAAAAAGCCCTCTCAAGAGGGCTTTTTTTATTGACAGCGCCAAAAATATAATTTTATTAAAAGCGAAATACAGAGGATATCAGGAATTATATATATTTATTCTAAATTATCCGTTAGAGCTTTACACTATCGAACCACCCTCTCCCGCGCCCTGAAGGGGCGCACAGCCGCTCAGGCTGTCTTTTCAGCCCCGTGTTTTAATGCGGGGCGTTCCGGCGGGGACGCTATGCAGGGAGATATGTGCAGTGCAAACGGCCGTTTTGTACGCGTGTATCCCACCCCGCGCTAAAGCACGGGGTTATAGAGACAACCTAACGGTTGTGCGCCCCTTCAGGGCGCGGATAGAGCCACAATGGAAATTGGGGAATAATAATGCGTTCCTCAAGGAGTCCGTCAAGTGAATAATGTCTCAAAATCTCTGAGATTTCAGATAGGGATATTTGGCCGCACGAATGTGGGCAAGTCAAGTTTCCTTAACATGATAACTGGGCAGAAGGTCTCTATTGTCTCCCCGCAGCCTGGCACCACTACCGATGTTGTAGAGAAAGTGATGGAGTACAGGCCTGTGGGCCCGGTCGTATTTCTTGACACCGCGGGAATAGACGACAGCTCGCGGCTTTCAACAGAGCGGTTACAGCGGACAGAGGCGGTGTTTGACAGAGCGGATGTGTTTGCGGTGATTACTGAGAATGGATTTTGGGGCGAATATGAGGATTGGCTGCGCGAGAAGGCGCTGTTAAAAAAAGTTCCCTTTGTAATAATAGTCAATAAAATAGATGTTTATCCCCTATCTGATGATTTTCAAAAGAAATTGAACGCTGTCACTCCCCACGTAATGAGCTGTTCCTGTGTTGACATTGATAACTCGGAAAAAGAAGCGGTAAAAGATACGTTTGGGAAGATTTTAGCAGCTTGCGGTGAAGAAGGATCACCTCATAAGCAGACACTTGTGCGGGATCTTTTCCCTAAAGGCGGGCTTGCGGTGCTTGTCGTGCCTGTTGACGCGGGCGCCCCAAAGGGACGGCTTATAATGCCGCAGGTGCAAACAATAAGAGAAATCCTTGATGGTGATTCGGCGGCTTTGGTTGTGAAGGAATCGGAGTATGGTTCCGTTTTGCCCATGCTCAGCGGAAAACCAGATATTGTCATATGTGATTCTCAGGTAGTGCAAAAAGTTATTGCTCAAACTGAGCAGGATGTTCCGTGCACTACATTTTCGGTTTTGTTTGCCCGCTTCAAGGGTGATTTGACAAAAGCGGCTGGAGGCGCTGCCTCTATCAACAAACTTAAAAAATGTGACAGGGTGCTGATTGCTGAGGCTTGCACTCATCATGCCGCTGAAGATGACATTGGCAGGGTGAAGATACCGCGCTGGTTAAGGCAGCATACAGGTCTTGACCTGCAAATTGACGTGTGCAGCGGGAGAGATTATCCGCGGGATCTTGAACAGTATTCTTTAATCATTCATTGCGGCGCTTGTATGCTTACCAGGCGGGAAATGCTTTCACGCTGCAGTGAAGCGGCGGAAAAAGGTGTGCCGATTACAAATTATGGGCTTGCGATTTCGTATTTTCAGGGGGTGTTTGAAAGGGTGATGGAACCGTTTCGAGAATTATAAAGAATTTAACGCAGGGAACAATCATTGATCGTTCCGCTGCTTAATTGAAAGTAAGAAATCTGATGTAAGGACGGCAACCTGCCGCCCGCGATTTTTAAAATCAAAATCTATATATGGGGGCTGGGCAACGCCCCGGCAAAACAATCGTTCTATTCAAGGATTAAAAGATGTTAACAGAAATTAACTCCTGGATCAAGCAAAGAATCAATACAGATCAAATGGAAAAATACCTTGGCGCTGATGGTAAAGATTTTATCCCTGATGATAAAATAGAAGAGAGTCTTCAAAACAATAATACTTATACGCAGGCTGCCGATAAGGTTAAGGTCAGAGAGATCATAGCAAAATCGCTTGCTATTCAAACACTATTACCTGAAGATGCGGCTGTACTGCTTAATGTGAAAGACCCTGAGCTTTGGAGTGAGATGGAGGCTGCCGCAGGAGCGATAAAAAGGGCCGTTTACGATAACCGCATAGTGACATTCGCCCCACTCTATCTCAGCACCACATGTGTAAACAACTGTCTTTACTGCGGGCTGAGAACCGGTAACGATTCTGTTTCCAGAGGCACGCTTACTCTTGACGAAGTACGCAGTGAGGTTTATGTGCTGGCCGGACAAATCGGTCACAAGCGTCTTGTCGTTGTTTACGGAGAACACCCTGAGTCTGATGCCGATTATATAGCTTCTACGATAGAAACTGTTTACAGTGTAAACGCAAAAATTAAAGGCGGAGATAAATCCGCCTGCATAAGAAGGGTGAACGTTAACGCTTCTCCCTTAAGTATAGAAGAGCTTGCCATGCTTGATAAGGTTGGTATTGGAACTTATCAGGTATTTCAGGAAACTTACCATAAAAAAACTTACGGCGCCGTTCATCCCGCGCCCGGACCCAAAAGCAATTACTTGTGGAGGCTTTACTGCATGCACAGGGCTATTGAAGCAGGAGTTGATGATGTGGGTATAGGAGCGCTTTTTGGTCTTTACGACTGGAAGTTTGAAGTTATGGGATTGCTTCACCACGCAATAGAGCTTGAGAGGAGATTTGGAGTCGGCCCCCATACAATTTCTTTTCCCCGTCTGGAACCTGCCGAAAACACACCTTTTGTTCAGCGAAGCAAATATATTGTCAAAGATGAAGATTTCCGAAAAGCAATAACCGTCATCCGTCTTGCTGTGCCTTACGCGGGTATGATTTTAACCGCGCGCGAAAACGCGCAGATGCGTAAATCACTTATCCACCTTGGCATCACGCAAACCGATGCGTCAAGCAAAATCGGTCTTGGCGCTTACAACAGGGTAAAGGAAAAACTACAGGAATCTACCCGTCAACAGTTCATTCTCGGTGATACCAGAAGCCTTGACGATGTGGTAAAAGAGCTTGCTCTTATGGGGTATATCACCTCATTTTGCACAGCGGGCTACCGCTGCGGCAGAACTGGTGAGTGTATAATGGATTCTCTTCGCACAGGAGCCGAAGGGAAACTTTGCAAGCTTAACGCCGTAATCACCTTCAGGGAATGGCTTGATGATTTCGCAAGTCCCGAGACAAAGGAACTTGGAGAAAAAATTATCCGTAAAGAGATAGAAGATGTTAAAATAAAGGTTCCGAAAATTTTTGATACTTTTATTGATTATTACAACCGCACTTCCGGCGGAGAGAGAGACCTATATTTTTAAATTATAAATTACAGCGCACAAAGCAAATAAAACAGAATGAACATAAAAAGCATACTGCAAAAAGACAATTTTACCCGGGATGATATCATCAGGCTTCTTATCGCTGATGATCCTGTTGATATAGAGCTTATTCGGGAGAAAGCGGAGCAGGCGCTGCTTTATAAATGCGGGTCAAAAGTGTTTTACCGCGGGCTTGTGGAGTTTTCCAATAATTGTGTTTGCGACTGCCATTATTGCGGAATCAGGAAAAGCAACAGCGCGGTAAAGCGTTTTATGCTCTCCAAAGAGGAGATTATATCCGCTGCGCGGTGGTGCGCGGAGCAGGGGTATGGTTCTGTAGTGCTTCAGAGCGGAGAACGGCATGACGCCGCGTTTGTGGATTTTGTGGAAGAGGTGATTAAAGAGATAAAATCTGCTACTGTCTCTCAGAAGCTTCCCAAAGGAGCAGGAGTTACTCTTAGTATTGGAGAGCAGAGTCCGCAAGTTTACGAACGGTTTTTCAAAGCGGGCGCCCACCGCTACCTTCTGCGTGTCGAAAGTTCTTCACCACAGTTATTTTCTTCTATTCATCCTCCGTCACAGAGTTTGGAAAAAAGGACTGGCTGCCTTAGCGCCCTCAAACGAATCGGCTTTCAAGTGGGAACAGGCGTTATGATCGGCCTTCCCGGTCAAACAGCTGAAAACCTGGCTGATGATATTCTGTTTTTTAAAAAGATGGATGTTGATATGATAGGCATGGGGCCCTACATAGTGCACAGGGATACGCCTATGAATGTCTATACCGATTATTTCAATATCAACAGGGATAAAATTTACCATACTTCACTTTTGATGATCGCTGTATGCCGCCTTGTTCTTAAAGATGTCAACATCGCCTCTACCACCGCGCTTCAGGCTCTGAGAGATGATGGGCGGGAGATGGGTTTGCGCTATGGGGCTAATATAATTATGCCTCAGACCACACCTGTAAATGTGAGGCGGGACTACCTTCTCTACGAAAACAAACCCTTTCTTGATGAAAGTTCGGAGGAGCTTAGAAAGCAGCTTGATTTGAGGATACTTTCTTTGGGGCGGGAAACCGCCTTAGATGACTGGGGGGATTCCAAGCATTTCAGTACAGAAATAAAATGGCAGAATGCAGAAATAAAAGATTAAGAAACGATAATGTTTTTGTTGTATTATTAAGTATTTTCTATTTTTGTATTTTGTCTTCCATTTCTGCATTCTGCCATTTTATTTCTGCATTGATTTTTTGTTGTTCCGACTGCTTTCATAGTATATTTATGTATGATAGAATCAGCTAATATAAACCGGCCGGTTATTCTGGCGTCCTGTTCACCGCGGCGCAGTGAAATTCTCTCCTTAATGGGAATAAACTTTGAAATCGCAGCTCCCGGGATAGCAGATGAGGATTCTTATATAAATCCCGATGATCTGGATAACTCTTTGCGCAGACTGGCAAACGCAAAAGCGCTCTGTGCGGCTCAAAAACGCGCCGACGCACTGACGCTTGGAGCCGATACTGTGGTTGTTAAGGGAACAAGAGTAATGGGAAAGCCCTCAGACAGGGATAAGGCCGCTGATATGTTGCGGATGCTCAGCGGTTCAAGCCACACAGTTATTACCGCGATAGCGCTTGTGTGTGCGGAAACAGGCTTTGAAGAATCGGCGACAAGTTACACCACCGTCTACTTCAGATGCTTAAGCGAAGAGGAACTTAATAAGTACCTCAGCTTACCGGAATACAAAGATAAGGCTGGCGCCTATGCCATCCAGGGAAAGGCTATGACTTTTGTAGATAGAATAGAAGGCTGTTACTACAACGTGATGGGACTTCCCGTGACAGCCACTTTGAATCTGTTCAAACAGTTTGTTCGAAAGGAATTTGATAAGAATGCCTAAGGAAAATGAAAAAAACGTTGCGGCAGCTCCAGTTGAAGCTAAGGACCGTATCGGCGATATCCTGAGAAAAGAGCGCATTACCCGCAGAATTACAGTGGAAACAATTGCCAAGGATCTCAAACTCAACGTGAATTATATTAAGGCGCTGGAGTCGAGCGAATACGATGCTCTGCCCGCCGATCCTTATGTAAGAGTATATCTCAGATCGCTGACAAAATACCTTTCGCTTGACTCAGACAGCATTCTGCAGGAATTCTATAAAGAGCGGGGTGTGAGCGGTTCAGATTACAGAAAAGACAACAAAATTGAGATAAGCATGCGTAAGTATGAGGAGAAAAAGAATCCTACTCTGGCAATTGCCGCTGTTCTGATAGTAATGCTCGCCCTGTTTGCCTTTGTCGCAAATCAAAAAGGGTGGATAACAACTCCGGAAGAAGCCGCTATTGAAATTGAGGACAAAACAGATGCAATCATCCCTGTAAGCATCGAATCAGGCGCTGACAGTGACAGCTTAGTGGCTGCTCTGGCAACTCCGGAAGTACGCGACACAAGCATTGTTAAAAGGCAGCCCCCCCGGCCATGAACTGTGCGTGGATAGACACTCACGCACACCTCTTTGACTGTTCCGACGCTGCCCTTGAGACACTGATCGCCGAATCGGCTTCCAAGGGCGTCAATCTAATAATCAACACTTCCGTATCTGTTGACACAGCTCAAACAGTGCTGCGTCAGTGCAAACGCTTCCCGCAGCATCTCAGAGCCGCGGTGGGGATCTCCCCTTTTGACGTAATTACTCAGGATGAAACCTGGGCGGATAAAATAGAGGTGATGCTCTCCGATCCATTAACCGTTGCTATTGGGGAGATCGGCCTTGACTGCGCCAACCCGCGCTATCCGCCGCTTGAGCTGCAGATGCCCGTTTTTATAAAGCAACTCCAACTTGCGGCTCAAACCGGAGTTACAGCAATTGTGCATTCGCGCGGAATGGAAAAACGCACCGCAGAGATCTGCCGCGAAACAGGAGTTTCAAAAGCTGTCTTCCATTGTTTTACCGGCGACAGGGAAGCTGCCGAGTATATACTGGAATGCGGTTATTATATATCAATATCGGGAATAATCACGTATAAAAATTCCCATCTGGCCAATCTCATACCTTTCATTCCAATTGACAGACTGCTGATTGAAACCGACTCCCCTTACCTTGCCCCATCTCCCCACAGAGGTAAAGTGAACTGCCCTGCGTTCCTTATACACACCGCGACAGAAATCGCAAAACTTCTGAGAATCTCTGAGCGGGAGCTGTCGGCCGCTCTGATAAAAAATATTTTTAAAATAATAAAAGTTGGCATCCCCTTATAGTACAATTATATATTTAAGGTGTTACACTGGTAAAATGCCTTCATACCGCCTAGTTTATAATTATTTGATTACTTAACCCAAATAAGGAAGGGATCTATGTTTATTAATGAACGCATCAAATTATTGAGAAAGTCTCTTAAGCTGACGCAAGTTGAATTCGGCAGTAGAATCGGAATTACGCAGGGACACCTCACCGGAATTGAGCAGGGGAAGAAAGCCATAACCAAAAGTACGGTAAAGGTTATCAGCTCTGTCTTCGGGGTACATGAAGATTGGCTCAGAACAGGTTTCGGTGATACGTTTAAGGAAGCTAACTGGGCAAAAGTTTATAGCGCGGTCAGCGTTTTTAATAAACTTGGCCCGCATTATCAGAATTATATACTGCATCAGATAGAAGATATTCTGACAGTACAGAAAAAACGAAACTCTTAAAAACAATACTCCGGAACTCCTTTACAAGGGAAAGGATACGGTTACACGTGCATGGAGTTAAAAATCCGTATTAACCTGAATCCTTTTCCTTAGATATTCCTTATGGTTTTTCTTAACCTTTTTGAGCGCCCTGAGTTCCCGCACTGTTTCAGCCAAATCCATACCCCTGCTCACATAAAGCTCATAAAACAAAACCAAATCTTTATTATAAGTCATGCGGGCAGCTATGTTTGCGTTATTTATACTGGCTCTCTCGAGTCCCCTGTAACGGGGGGTATGGAAGAGCGAGTCATAGCTCTCAATAATACCATTTTTAAAACGGCTTATTATCAGCTCCTTTTGCGCAAGTTTATACTCTCTCCCCGCATTACTCTCATAAAGCGTTTTTAATTCATTGTATAAAGAACGCATAAGTGAGATATATGCGGCATAATCCTCTTTTGAAAGAAGCGCGGTTTTGTATTGATCCGAATTCTCCCCGAATTTCTTTTTTACAAATAATAAACCGCCCTCGTCTCCGATAAACGTAGCCATCTCTTCGCTCAACTGAGTTTGACTCTTTATATACACTGTCGCGTGCATCTGCTCATGTATAATTAAAGACGCCAGATCGTATACGCTATAGTTAATCATAAAAGAGTAAACCGGATCGCTGAAAAAACCAAGCGTACTAAAAGCGCTTGCGGCTCCTATGTGAACATCATATCCGCCTTTTTTAATAATCCTCGCAGCTTCTTTCTGCGCGTCTTTTCTATCAAAAAAGCCTTTATACGAAACATTGCCCAAAATGGGAAACCACCATTTGTAAGATTCAAACGCATCGTCTCTTGAGGCTGTTACTACATCAACGATATAGTCGCGCTCTGCCTTAACATAATTGCGGTAGTTTTTATTCCGCTTAAGCCCTATACTGTCCATCGCAAAGCTTTTTATCTCCCGCACAAGCAGAAAAAATTCCTTCATCTCAGGAGTTATATTATCTTTCTTCAGCATCTTATCCATGCTCTTTGCGCTTAGCTGCTGGCGCATAAGAGCTGCTCCCTGCTTACCGAGATAACAACCGTTAAATAGAAGAAACGCGAATAAAACCAATATTGCACGGATAGCCCGCATATCTACTCCCGCTTTTATTAAGGACGCTTCTAAAAACCCGTCATGATGGGATGCCAGGCAATTTTTTTACCAACCAAGGCGGGTTTTGCGGCAAATACTTAAAAGTATCGGCAAAAAGCCAGCGCAAGGAGGTGGAAAAAGGCCCGGCACTATCCCCCGGTCAGGTTTTTAGAGGCGCGACTTAAGATATTTTTATAATGCCGCATAATTTATTATATATTTATGTTAATGTGTTGTATACCAGAGAAGAGAGCGGCCAGCGAATAGCCGTCCTTACAAAGAGATGGGTGACTTGCATATAATGGAACAGATCCGCGCATACGGTTACTTTGACCGCTCCTTTGGAGTGGAATTGGCGATATTTCTATTTTTCAGCCCCACTCTTGTAACACTTTGGACAATCACTGCCTACTACTACTATTTTACCGGAATACTCTCTCTTCCGCTGATTAAATCGGCGGCCTATTTTACAACTTTTCTCATTTTCTCGCTGGTTTTTTACAAAAATGCCCGTTTTAATTCAAAGTTTAAAGCGGTTATCATCGAAAAAGAGAAAATCGTGAAAAAAGGCGTAAAAGGAATAACTGACACCCTGCCCTTCGCGGAGATAACCGGCGTACGCCTGTACAAAATCCCGTTAATTAGAAGATGGATTATTCTCAAGTCATCCAATAATACATTATCTGTTCCTCTTCATGTACGCGGCGCATGCGGCATGGTCGAAAATATATTCAAAAATATGGAGAAAAATAACAATTTTACCGTAAACGAATCCGATAAACAGCTGCTGCTAAACGCTGCCAGACGTTCTAACACCCTGCAAAAGGTGCGCATAAAAAATCTGCCTGTAGTTTTAAGAGTCACCGCCGCCACAGCCCTGTTCAATGCAGCCACAGCGCTCATTTTCTGGGAATCTACACTCTTAATAACTTTGATCTGGGGCTTTTGCAGCATGTTTTTTGCTTTGACCGCATATTTTATTACCGAAATATTCCATCTGAAAAGTCTGCTTGAAGCTCCGGCGGGGAAACAGAAAAACACATTTTTTGAAAACTATCTGCTTGCGGGATTATGTGCGGCTTTGGCCTGTATGACCACCGCATTTTTCATTATCAGCTATTACCCATAGGCGTATTGACCGCTACCCATTGCGCGGTAAAGCAACAGCCATAACATGCGTAGTTTTATCCTCAGTGTTAAACCAGAAGAGAAGCTTACCGCTGTCAACCGTAAAACAATCAGAAAACTCCGCCTTATCTCCGCAGGGAAAGATTTTCCTGTACCGGTTGAGCGCCTGATTGATCATATCTATCTTTAACATATTCATAATAATATTATCGGTATCACGCGGATAAATGTTTAATTTTTTGGCACCGATTATTGAGATGCCTGTGGATATCAATGTCCATGTTGCGTAGTTATGCAAGCCGCACGGGCAATTACAAAAACCTACCGCAGGAGCGGTTAGCGGCAGACTGTGTCAAAAGTAACGATTTTTTGCTTAAATGGCGCATTTGTCAAACTGTATGTTTTAAGTTTTGACACAGTCCGGCGGCAGTTCCACTTTACATGAAATGCGGTATGATGAAAAATGGACGGCCGCAGACCGCTTCTCACGGTATTCCTCGCCGGATGGTTAAGCGGACAACCGCTGGCTGCCCCCGCAAATCATTTTCACTATTGATTTTATTTGTACATTGTACATTGTACATTGTAATTTACTCTTATGGACTCTGCCCCAATATTTATCCTCACAATGGGAGACCCTGCTGGTATAGGGCCCCAAATCGCCGTAAGCGCGCTTTCACAACCGCAGCAGCTTCCCTGCCGTATTGTGATAATCGGTGATCTGGAAGTTTTACAAAAGGCTGCGCAGACATGCGGATTTTCCCCTGTTTTCAAATCTGTTAATGATATACAGAAAACAGACCGCGAATCAATAAACGTGCTTGATATGAATGAAACCAGCACATCTCAGTTCACCCCGGGCATTCCTCAGGCAGAGTGCGGTAAAGCTGCATACCGCTATATTACAGAAGCTATCTCATTTGCGATGGATAAAAAAGCGGCGGCGGTAATAACAAATCCGGTCTCCAAGGAATCACTAAAACTTGCAGGGATCAATTATCCGGGGCATACTGAAATTTTTGCCGATAAAACCGGAACAAACGACTACTCAATGGTATTTTTGCTTGACAATGTAGCTGTGGCCCATGTAACAACACATGTTTCGTTGCGCCGCGCGTTAGAACTTATCTCAAAGGAGCGGGTCTTAAAGCAGATACGGCTTCTTAACCGCTCATTAAAGAGTCTAGGGATAGATCCGCCCCGCCTCGCTGTAGCAGGGCTGAATCCTCACGCGGGAGAAAACGGCCTCTTTGGCAATGAAGAAATAACTGAGATAAATCCCGCCATTGAACAAGCGCGCATTGAAGGGATAAATGTTTCCGGGCCCTATCCGCCTGATACTGTATTTAACCGCTCCTTTAAGGGTGAATTTAACGGCGTAGTGGCGATGCTGCACGACCATGGATTCGTTGCTTTAAAATCACGCGATTTTGAACATGGGGTAAACATAACCGTAGGACTGCCAATAATAAGAACATCAGTAGGCCACGGAACCGCTTTTGATAAAGCATGGGGGAAGGATAAAAGCTCTCACCCCTCCCCCGCAAGCCTTCTGTCTGCTATTGACGCTGCTTCCAAAATAGTACGCAACTGCCGGACTATACGTTAACAAGCATCGCCTGAGACGCCATTTCAGAGAGGATCTCGTATCTGTCAGCATCGGTACCAACATCGTTAGCAACCTGTACCGCCATTTCATACATCTTTTGCAAGATGGCGTTAGTCTCATTCAAGGCATCTTCCGCAGCCTTAATAATTGATGCTGTGGTTTCCATATTGTGATTGGTACCCATGAGGGCCTCCCCGGTGAAATGTTTTATGGCAACAGACAACTTTTGCAATTTTTACGGTGATTGATCTAAACCCATCCGTCACTCTCTGCGGCAGAAATATATGCAAAGCTTGTTCCAAATTTGCGATAAGCAGCCATCCAAGGGTAACGTATTTAGAATCAAGTGATTATAGAAGGCAGAACAATAATCGTTAATGATCCGTTCTGTGAGAAGCTTACAATATGGGGAAATTTATCCCATGGCTCCAGGCAAGGTTTTCCTCAAGCCGGCGGATGCTTAGTGTTTCTTTTTCAAGGGGAATTCAAATCCATCTACAGCTTGATTGACATTATTATAAACCAAACATTACAAGGCTATTTGGGTATTCAATGAATGATAATTATCTTACCTTAACCGTTATCTCAACCCTCTGCCCCTCCTTCTTATCCGCGCACGAAGGAAACAGCCACCTCTCAATATCCGCTACCGCCACATCATCAAAACGTTTGGTAATGATCTTTGCGGAGCGGTTCTTCAGATTAGTAATACTCCCCTTTCCTGTGAGCGTAAACTGCAAATCCATCTCATCGGGAACAGCTCTCGGGTCGTAGCGCCTGACAAGCTCATCAAACACGAGTGGTTTGTAGTAGACTGCAATCAGAGACTCAACCGATTTTGTTCTGGCAGAGGCCGGCAGTTCTACAAAAGACTCCGCAAGCATTCGCCTGGCGAAAAATGCGAGTGAGGCAGCCGCCGGACATCTGCTGATTGTAACTTTGTCAACCAAGTCAAGATAATCCCCATCAGGAAAAAACTGTGACAGCTCACCATTGTATGGAGTATATTCTCTTTGATTGACAGTAAGCACTCCATCTTTCCTATACACCTGCCAAATCTCGTCCTGCTGACTTGCGCCGTAGCAAGTATCTTTACCCGCAATAAACGCTTGGCGTATGATACGGGTCTCGCAAACATAAACGCTCCCGTCCTGACTATAGGAAAAAGGTTTTACAAATCCATGCACTATATTGGTTATTACATGGCGTCCTCCCGCCGGGTCGTTAAGAAACCACTGCTTGACATGCCATATAATACCATTATCAATAATTTCAAGATACTCCCTTTTTGATACAGGATCGTTTTTCTCATCCCCTTCGCTAAAAAGCCAAAAACCCGCTATCTGCTTTTGAACCTCCTCAGTTCGCTCAGCGCTAAACTCTTCAAGATCGCGGAAGTTTTCAAAATCAGCGTTTATAAGTGACGCTATCCCCTGGGGAAGCCCAGACCTGTTTAACCCCTGATAGATAATCCACATCATAATTAACGCAGCAAGAAAAATTATTGCTTTAGTAAAAGATGTGCTTTTTCTTTTGTATTGAATCCTGTTCACCCGTCTTCTCCTGTTCTTATTAAATAATAATTCAGAGTGCAGAAATGATTTTTTTATTTTCGCATTCTACATCCCGCGTTATTATTCCAGTATTACTTATTCCCGCATTCTGCATTATATATTTTAAATATAATTTAAGGTCACTTTCATTATTTTATTTGCTTTGTACATTCTAATTTGCTTTCTTAAACCTTATTTAGTCAGGTTCAAACAAGATGGAAGATGAAATAAAAAAAATTCTAAAACATCTCGGTGAAGACCCGCAGCGTGAAGGGCTTGTTGACACACCAAAAAGAGTATCAAAGGCGTTGGAATACCTTACCCAGGGATATAAACAGAATCCTGAAGAGATTCTCAGCAGCGCTATATTTACAGAAGAATGTAATCATATGATCATTGTGAGAGATATAGAAATTTACAGTATGTGCGAACACCACATGCTTCCCTTTTTCGGCAAATGCCATATCGGTTATATCGCCCAAAATCGCGTATACGGAGTAAGCAAGCTTGCGCGCCTTGTTGATTGTTTCGCCAGGCGCCTGCAAATTCAGGAACGTCTCACACAGCAGATCGCGGCCTCTATTATGGAACCGATAAAAGCTGAAGGCGTTGGAGTGGTTATAGAATCACAACACCTGTGCATGATGATGCGCGGAGTTTCAAAGCAGAACTCAAAAATGCTGACATCTGCGATGCTCGGCAGCTTTAGAGAGGAGAATGCCACGCGGATGGAATTCTTGAGGCTTATTGGGCAGGCATAAAAGCAAGATTATAATGTACAAATTACAAATATGGAAAAACACCGAAATAACACAATCTATAATTTGTATCTGTGGCTTCTATTTATATATTATAATCTTGTTTTAAATGACCGTTTCTATATACGGAATCCTATCCATCAAATTCCCCAAATGCCTTCGGTTCAGATTTTTAAGCCACTGCATCATATCCTCTGTTGACTCAATAGCATCAATGTGAGAGATGCTTTCCGCGGCTTCAGCGAAACTTATATTTGCAAGTATCTCCTTTATTAAAGGGATACTGCGGGGGATCACGCTGAAACGTCGCAGCCCAAGACCGGCTAAAAGCACGGTATGCTGCGGATTTCCGGCCATTTCACCGCAGATCGAAAGCGGCTTTCCGTTGTCGTTTGCGCACTTTATCGCGGTGCGGATAATTCTTAAAAACGCCGGCTCAACCGGATTATACAGGTAGTTGACTTTTGAGTTGTTGCGGTCTGCTGCGCTGAGGTACTGTATAAGATCATTGGTTCCGATAGACGCGAAGTCTATCTCTTTCATGAAAGTATTCATCTCAAGTATCGCAAGCGGCACCTCAAAGAGAACTCCGCAGCGGGGCATTTTCATGCCAAGCTTGGTCGCAACCTCTCTTATAAAACTTTTGGCCTCTACCCACTCCTGAAGAGTAGTAACCATAGGGATCATTATAGAGTAGTCAAACCCTGCGCCCGACTTAAGGATAGCGCTTACCTGAGTCTCAAAAATTTCTTTGCGTTCAAGAAAGATTCTTATGGCGCGCCACCCCATAAAAGGATTAAACTCAGCGGGCATCTCAAAAAACTGAGGAATCTTGTCTCCGCCTATATCCATTAAACGTATGGTGCAGTGTTTGCCTTTGGAACTGTTAAGAATCGCGTCATAATAACCGCTGTGATTGCTCTTCGAAGGCATCTCCTTACGGTTTGACAATAGGTATTCGGTGCGGACAAGCCCAATCCCGTCAGCGCCGTTTTCAACCGCTTCCTTGACATCCTCAGGCAGCGATATGTTGGCCATCACTTCAATATGTATTCCATCGCGTGTGTAGACAGGCCTGTTCCACTTCGCCTTAAGTTCTCTGTAAATCTCTTCCCTGTGCGTTTGACGCTTATAGGAACTTACTAACAACGAAACAGGGCGTATATGCACCCTGCCCTTGTCTGCGTCAACAAGAACCTCATCGCCGGGCTTGATATGATCTGAGATGCCGCGTACGCCGGATATTACCGGAATGTTATATGAACGGGCAAGAATAGCCGCGTGAGAGGTTTTACCGCCGCTTGTTGTAATAACGCCGGCTATTTTGGAACGGTCATAGGCAAGTATATCGGTAGGGATAAATGTACGAAGAATCACGAGTACAACAGGGCCGACAAATGTTTTAGCGCGTCCCTCATCTCTATGCAGATAAGAGACAAGCTTTTCGCAAACCTCCACCATATCGCTCGAACGCTCTTTAAAATAAGAGGTGCCCGCAGACTCAAAACGCTTTACAAAATCATTTGAAACAAACCTTATGGAGGTTTCAAGATCAAAAAGCCTTGAAGAGACAGTTTCAACAACCTGACCGATAAATGCGGGATCATCGAGGATGTGTTCGTATATGTTAAGTATGGAAGTGTCTACCGAATTGCCGCTTCCAAGCCCCTTGATCATTTTATGATAATCTTTCTTGGCCCGGTCCCGGATATCGTTAAAGAGCATTATCTCATTTCCCACATCATCGCGGGAAATAGAAACAGCAGTGGTCTCCTGCTGCTGGACCGTTCTGCCAATGAAAAACGCTTTTCCCAAACCCCAGCCGCTTACAACCGATTCACCGCTAAGTTCATGCTCTTTTTTCATAAAATTTTCCAGACGGATGTTGAGAATTCGTTTACTGTCCGGTCACTTGAAAACCACCCGGCTCCCGCTATATTAAGTAAACTCTTCTTTCCCCATAAAACCCGATCCTGGTAAAGTTCATCTATCATCTGCTGATTCTTGACATAATCTGAAAAATCAAGAAGCACAAACCGGCGGTCGGAATCTCGAAGCGATGAAAGCAAAGGATAGATGTAGTTGCCATCGGGAAGAGTTGGCAGATAAGAATCAAGCAAAGCAAAGATATTGCGAAGCCGCTCATCGGAAGAGATGACTCCGCCAGGGTTATAGTTGGTTAACCCTAAAAGCTCATCAGCTGGTTTGCCAAACGAAAACACATTCTCTTCGCCAATTTTTTTAATCATTTCAATATTGGAACCGCTGCGGCTTGCTATTGTAAGAGATCCGTTAAAAGCGTACTTCATATTAAAAGTGCCGGAAGATTCCAAAGTCGCGGCTGATATCTGCTCCGAAAGATCCGCGGCGCACACAAGCCTCTCAGCCCAGTTCACCCCAAAATTTGGGATAAACACCACACGCATCTGCTCCCTTGCCACAGGATCACTATTTATAAGATTCGCCGCTATATTGATAAGATGAATTATCTGCTTTGCCAGAAAATCGGACGGAGACGCTTTCCCCGCGAAAATATGAACCCGCGGATAACTAAGAGTCACGCCGCTCTTTACTAAAAGGTAACGGTGCATAATGTGCAAAATATGCAGAAAATGACGGTTAGAAGTATGAATCGTTCTGCTCTGAACATCAAAAAACATGTTGCTGTCAACTGAAACCCCAAGCTCATCTTTCAGGGCGCGGCAAAGAACCGCCTTAGCCTTGGTTTTTACACTGTAAAGCTCCCTTAAAAGGCGCTGATCTGTAGTAAACTTTTCTAGTTTTTCAAGCTGAGCGGGTTCCCTTATCCATCCATCCCCTATAGTACGGGTTATAAGAGTTGAGAGAGGCTTATTGGCACACATGAGCCAGCTTCTGTGTGACGCGCCGCTTGTATTATTAATAAATTTATCCGGATACTGCGCATAATACGTTGGGAAGACGAGCTTTTTGAGCAGCTCGGTCTGAGCCGCAGATACCCCGTTTACAAAGCTTGCGCCAAGAATAGCCATATCCGCCAAACGAATTCTCTTTACTTCACCCTCCTCAATTAAAGAGAGGCTGCGCACAAGATCGGTGTTATGTCCATGCTGCTCCCGAAGAGTATCAAGATGCTGTTGGTTTATATCGTATATCACCTGCATGATGCGGGGAAGCGTCTGCTCCAGTTTATACACCGGCCAGGTTTCTATATGATCCCGGCGTACAGCGCTGCTCGTATATGAAAAGATATTTTTTGTCATATCCCAAGCTTTCGGCCACTCAACCCCCTCCTGGTCAACAAGTATACGCATCATCTCAGGAATAGCAAGAGCGCAGCGGCTGCCTGTAAGCTGTATCGCGATTTTTTTATCAAGTTCAAGAATATCCCTGCGGTTCTTCTTGTGGCGTCTGACAATGTCCTGGATGACAGCGCTCACAAAGAAATATTGCTGACGGATTCGCAAGTCATGAGCACGCTTTACATCCTCCTCAGGAAATAAAACCTTTGTCAGCAGCCCGCTATGTGATTTCTCCTCACACGCTCTCACGTAATCGTTATGGTTAAAGTAATCGGGCAGAAACTCCTCTGAAGGCCGGGCCGACCACAAACGCAGTGTGTTTACAGTCTCATTTCTGTATCCCACAACAGGTACATCATAAGGAATCGCGTGCACCTCTTCAGCGTTCTCCCACTTATAAGGCCCAAGAGGCTTATTCTCATCTACACGGCGGCAACTGCCGGCAAATTTTACAACACACTCATATTCCGGACGCACAATCTCCCATGGGTGCCCTTTATGCAGCCAGTCATTGGGATGCTCAATCTGCACCCCGTTTTTTATCTCCTGTTTGAACTGAGCGTAATCATATCTTAAACCGTAAGCCATCGCCGGTATTCCTAATGCAGCCATTGATTCAAGCATGCAAGCCGCAACCATACCCTTGCCGCCGTTACCAAGATCAAAATCTTCCTCTTTACCAAAAAGCTCCTCAACTGAAACCCCAAGCGAACTTATCGCGCTCGTGAGCGCTTCTTCAATCCCAAGGTTAACCATGTTTTTGTAAAGACTCTTGCCGAAAACATACTCCATCGATAGAAAGTAAACCCTGCGGCGGTCAGCATAGTTTCTCTGCGTATTAATCCAGCGGTCTACAAGTTCATTTCTTACCGCATAGCATAGCGCCATGAACTTATCGTAAGTAGTGGCAGTCGCCCCATCCTTTGCGAGAAAATAGCGAAGGTAGCGAATGTACATACTTCTGAGATATTTATAATCCATACACCGCGACCCTGTTTACCGTGAACAAAAACTTCATTAAAATGATACGCTCCCGCCAATCTAAATTATACCATAAAAACTTAAGTATGGCATATAAAAATAGTTTATTACGTGAGGGAACAACCAAATTTAACTAATAAATAATAACAAATAACTAAATACTGTCTATGCAACATGTCTTAACCACTGCAAAACGCAAGAAGTGATAACCGCTCCATTAAAAGCGCAAGTAGTCTTTGCATAGCGTGTCGCAACAGCACACCATCTTTGTTATTACAGGTTCGATCTTGGCCCACTGGCCGTCTGTTAAATCATGACGGTTGGTAATGTCTTCATATGTAATATCTCATTACATATGAAATTATATAATCATTCAACTTGAAAAAGAGCATTATTAATGCGGAAATAGATGTTCAAATACAGAAATGAGGTGATCTGATCTTTTATTTCTGCATTCGAACATCTATTTTGAAGTTGAATTATTATAACATCAAAAATCAAACTGGCAATATCTTGCGTAGACACTGTTTAAGTGAGATAAAAATTTTTATACATGGAGATACGATGAAAAATACTTGCAGAAAACCAGCTTTGATATTAAGGAAGATATTTACTCACCAAATACAGGCAACCCCAGCGCCTCATGGACTAACTCCGCCCGATAGTATAGAATCTCTTACCAAAACAAGGGGGTGATTAACCACACCCCACCAAAAGAGCAGCGGGTCCAAAGACCCGCCGCCTGGTATCGTATTGTAAAGACAAGGCATGCCTTGTCTTTACATCCCTGTTTCTTACTCAATCGTAATCGTAGTAACCGAATAAGCAGGAAGCGACAGCTTCATGCCAGGCTTTACATCTACAGATGATTCTGCCGGGCCCTTGCCTGCCTTGCCTGGTGAACCGGAGTTCTCAGTTGTAAGCTGGTTCATCTTCGCCCTACCCGCAAAACCAGGAACGTTGATCTCAGCGTCAGCAACGGTTTTGGGATGCTTGTTGATGATCATCAGTGACTTTTTCTTGCCGTCTACCGTATAGTAGCTTGAAATATTATCATCACCTGTGCTTGACTCTAAAAGTGATCCGCGGCCCAAACTGTGACTCGCCATCTTGAACGCCCAGTAAGATGAACGCGGAACGTTATCGCCATCCGGCGCGCCGCGCCTTGAAAGATAACCGTAGTCGCCGCCCTCGGGCGTTATGCTGTTATGCACATCCCAATACGAAGCCTGCTCAATGTTAACCTGCGTCAGCATACCGAGATAATCGGCCACAAAGAGCGCGTTAATAATACCCATTGTCTGAGGCCCCGGATCAAAGTCTACTGAATTCCATTCAGTAAGCCAAATTTCGTAATTCTTACCGGCAGCGCCATACTCCTTAAGCTGTCTGCGAACGCTGCCGAGAATATCCGGCAGAGTCTGCGGAGCCGCTAAGAGGCCGGCGTCATTCTCCTGACCCGCGTGCTGAGGATAGTGGTGAACGTTCACACCGTCAACAACATCTTTAAGGTGTACAAATGTCTCCCTATTCCAATCGCCGTCAAGCATCCAGACTGCCGTTACCTTTATGGACGGGTCAGCCTTCTTCATCTGGACAGCGAACTCACGGGCGCGTTTACCGTAATCGTCGCCGGTTGTGACATTAGGATGCCATGAGCCATAAAGCTCATTACCGATCTCCCAGTACTTGGCATTCACATTCTTCTTCTTCGCGTGTTCCACCCAAGCAGCCGCCTTTTCAGGCGTACCTGTACCAAAATTGACAGTAATCATTGCGCCGGTATTAGTCTTCTTCATAAAATCGAAGAACTCATCGGTGTCAACCATCCAGTCTTTTTTCTTGAGAACATCCTGCCAGTCATCATCATCCGCGCGCAAACCGCCCGGATAACGCAGAACCTGGTGGTTAACATCTCTTACATACTTCTCTGTCGCAGGAAGGAGAAGGTCCGCGTCCCAAAGAGCAACGTTAATACCGAAGATACCTTCATTGATTTTCTTTGTAAGAACCTTATCGCTGCCGCTCACCTTAATGCTGATATTCGCGGGAGCTTCCTTAACTTTAGCTGCACGGTCATTTGTCAGGCGGACGTTATCAATACGGAACGTTCCGCGTGAACCTTCACCGGCAGGCTTGAAATCAAGCACCTGTACGCCGTCAAGATCAAACTTGCCGTTTTGTACAGCGTCGGGCGGCTGATAGTACGGGAACTTTGTAAAGTTTCTAAACGGCACTACAACCTCGTTCCATCCCTTGTTGCCGCCGCTTGCCGCTACAAAGAGCTCGCCGCCCTTGTCGCCAACCTGCACTGTGATAGGCTGGTAAGGTTTATCCGTATAAAAATCAAACTTCAAACCCCAATGCTTTGTCCAGTCCCGAATCGCCGCCTCACGGTTATTCTCCGGATAGTTATAGACAAAATCGACCCAGTCATTAAGACGGTAGGTCATGTGGAGCGACTTGCCGCCGCCATCAGGCGCGCCTGATTCGCCGTAAGTAAACGATGCCTCAGACTTGGGTCCGTGAGAGACGTTCCACTTCTGGTCTATATCTGTCTCAAATTGATGCAGCATGACATCCGGTACGTTGGATTTGAACGCGTTCCAATAATCTTCCGGATTAACAAAACCTGGAATCTCCTCAATAAATATAACATCGCTTATATAGAAAGTCGCCGGCTCACCGGGTTTGATATGCCTGTTGCGCTCATCGTTTCTGTTAACCGATATGCGAACCTCCTGAATCTTAGACCAGTCGATTTTGGAGTTGATCTCAGCGCCGCGGCTTGCGTCCCAATATAAACCGTTCTCATTGAACATGCGGATGGGTATCATGTAATACTTCCACTCGCCGTCTATTGTGCCGTAATCGCCGACAAAAAGCTTGGTTTGAGTTTTAACATCCTTGCCCTTATTGTCCATAACGCCTACGCTGATATTTACCAATCCCGGACCGCCCCTGCCCCAAAACGCAAGACCGGCTGACGGGGTTGTACGGTGCCGCGTGAGATCAATATACCTTCCTTCACCGATAGACATGGTTACGCCAGAATATTCCGTTTGATCCATGTACATAGCAAGAGCGGAACCGCCCTGATCCTCTGTCTCCTGAACCTTGTATGCTGTTTTTCCGCCGTAAACATAGGCAAAACCGCCAGGAACCGCGTCTCCTTTATTAAGCACTTTACCAATAGGCTTCAAACCCTGAGGCACAAGGCCTGCCGGAAAGCCGGGAAGCTTATACTCTTTGTCATCCCAATAAACGACATCGCTTCTATCTTTTTGCTCAAAAACATTGCTAACAATAAAGATATCGTCTACCCAAACACGAAACGACTGGTTATCGCCTTTCTTAATCTCTACGCGAAACTCCGCAACCTTATCCCACTGAAAAGGCTCAGGAACCTCTACGCGCGCTTTTGCGTCCCAGAATACGCCCCTTTTGCCAAAATCCGCCAATGGAACGCTTATAAGAGTCCACTTGTCCGTAATACCGCCGTATTTGCTCATGTCAAGACGCACGACACTCTTTTTGCCGTCGGTGTTTTCATCATCAACTAAAGCTATCCATGCCTTCTCTCCGCCATTTGCGCCCTTAACCCAAATTTGTAAAGCGCCGGTTTCGTAGTAAGGTGTAAGATCGTAAAGCAAATTGTAAAGGCAGACGGAACCGCCCGAAAAATCGTCTGCAACAAGGTCAAACTGTAGCGACGCTTCACCGTTCTTTACATTAGCCTCATTCTCATTTATCTCGACTTTAGAAGCGTCGGGATAAACATACGAATAACCGCCGGATACGAAATCCTCATCAAAGAACTTATATACTACCTTTGACTCACCGCCCGCCGCGGAAGACGCCCTCGATGTTGTCGAGGCAGCAGCCTTATCGCCTCCTACCGCCTGAAGCTGCACACCGCAGCTTACAAGAATTGCGGTAAGAGCAAACAGCAATGACAGTGTAATTAATTTAGCATGCTTTTTCATCACTGACTTAAACCCCTCTCTCTTAGAATGTGACTGTTAAGAATACTTCCGGCTGTACCGCTTTATAGCTGACTTTTGGCATACCTTCAAATTCCGCCTGTTCCGCGCCGACTCTGTTAAACTTGACTGTCAGGCAGCCGCCGTCTGCGACTTTGTACTGAAGGCCGACTGCCAGATTGGTGAAGACTGTTTCTGGCCAATCCTCTTTACCATCATATTTTGATTGCGTGGCAAGCATCTGCAAACCGCCAAGAAGACTGAAGCGCTTGTAAAAATTGTAATTGAGTTCAGCGCTTATAAGAGTATTATCTGTAGACCAGTCGCCATGACTTGCGTTATACATTGCTAAAGAGCCGCCCAACACTAAAGAGGGTCCTACAGCAGGCACAAACTTGGCGATGTCTACGCTCGCGCCGCCAGCAAAATCAAGAAATTCCTGATTTCCCTTAACCGCTGTGAGGTTGTAGTCTTTGTCATAAGTTAAATGTTCTTCAACACTCTTAAGCATCGCCGCTTTCAAACCAACGCTTAAGCCCTTGTCAAAAAATGAACCGTCAAGTTTTGCGATAGGGCCTGTACGGTCTGCGCTTGCAAGTCCGCCGGGCATTGACATCTGAAAAACGCTGAGGTCATAAATGCTGTATGCCGATGGTGATACTATGGCAATATTATAAGCTGTCTTTGTACGCGGTTTTATAGCGCCGCCCAAATACTGCGAAGGCGCATACTTGAAAACTGTTCTGTAGAGAGCGTCAAATGGATTCGCAGCGCCAAGACCGGTTTTATTTTCACTGTTCATAATTGCCCGCTGAAAAAACACCGGACTCTGAGCGGCGTCATTTCTAAACGCTGCTTCATTGTTGATGAAAGTACCGGAAAGTTTTAATGTGTTGCCTTCATCAAAAGTCAGACGGCCGAAAAGTTCCGCGTTAAGAGCATTGCCGGAAACTGTTGTATCAACGACTTCATCCGTAACAAAATCAAGATATGAGGATTTGTGTGAAGAGAGAGCAAATTCAGCGTTTACGCCAAACTGCACGAAACCAGTCTCCATGAAAGTACGGTTGTCGGCGTTTAAGCGGGCCGCAAAAACATTATTTGACTCTGAATTTAATTTTGCACTCTTCTCTATACCACCAAAGCTTGTTTCATGATCGAATATTGTAATATTTGTGATTCCAAGCCCCAGACCCTTAAAAATTTGCGTTCCGGCATTAACTCCTATCAGATACTTGTCAAATTCTGACGCTGTAGCGGTTTCAGGAAGCACGCCGGTTTCACCATTACCGGTAGACGCCAGACGCGCGCCAAATACGCCCGCTTCCACTTCCTCTAAAAGAGGATAAAGCTGCGCTTTAAAAGCGAGATCCATACCCTGCAGAAGACGGTTATTGTCTCCAAGGAACGACTCGGATATGGCGAACCTGCGCTGCATCGCGAAAATTTCAGGCTCATAAAGAAATTCCATATCAGGCGACCAGAGTGTAAGCTGAGAAACCTTCTTTTTGTAGTCGCCAAGACTGTACTTAACCATGCCCTGCATTATAGAACCGTCAATACTCAGCCAGCGCGTAGTGATTGGGTTCTGGACATCAGAGAAGAAGTTTCTCCAGTCCTGATGCAGCCTGAACACCGCGCGGGCGCTAAGAGCCGCGTTGGGTCTTGCGGAAATGTCAAAATCTACGCTTGTGTACTCAACGCTCTCGTTCTTCTTCGCGTCCTGCTGCACAGCGTTCTCAGAAACTGTTGAACTCAAAAATTGCGAACGGAACTCACCGCTGAAGTGAATGCCCGCCTTAGACATGGCGCGGTCAAACTGCGACTGCAGCGCGTCAACCCGCTCGTCAAGAGAATCCGCCGCCAACGCACTAACCGACAGTGTGATGGCGAAAAAGAAAAGCTTTTTCATAGTAGTTGACCTTTCTTGCCTTGATAAGGTATTTCGATTTAGTTTGTTTACTTTTTTTATGTTCATGATTCACCCCTTAAAACCACATCTTGATTTCAAGTGAAAAAACCGGAGTCGCCCAGTCGTTTCTATCTTCATCAGTAAATTCAACATATTGCACTTGCTGTTCTGCGCTTCTTGCCGCGTTTAAGTCTTTTCTTTTCTTCTCTACTTCTTTGTAATACTCATTCAAACCCCTGTCTTCATGAGTCATCCACTTAACGCGGCCATGCAGCCCGACACGCTCAAGCATGTCCCAGTCAAAACCGATACCATAGGCAAAATCACGGTGGTTAATGTCAACCTTAACAAAACTATTCTGTCTTACAGAACCCGCGCCAGTAGTGACAGGATTCATATAACGGCCATAGTTAGGATTGCCTTCAACATAATTAGCAAGCATCCATGACTTCTGCGAACGCCAGTTTTCATAACCAAAAAGCCCAAGCAGATAAAAATTCTTATGTAAAGCTATGGCAGGCTCAAGCCTTAAATACATAGACCACAGATGCACACCCTTAGCGTCAGTATCAGCATCAAAGGCTAAAGGTTTAACCGAACCCGAGACTCCGTTTATACCAATATAGCCCCCAACAAACAGATCCCTGCGGTAACCAACAAACGGCCCGATATCGTAAGCTGCGTCAAGCTCAAGATTGAAACTGTATTTTTTACTTTCGGGAACCCACGAAGTGTTTGTTGATTTTGATGAATCTACATCAATCGTTCCATCGTCATTAAAATAGCGAAATCCATCAAAAGACTGGTTCATAATATTAGATTGGGTTGTATTAAATGCGTTTGCGGTTCTCTTCACCCTAAAGTTGTTATAAGCCTCTTCAGCGCTGCTGTATGGTACAAAACCCTCGAACATTGACATATAATCACTTCTCAACCCTCCAGCGCCGGGACCGGCGACAGATTGTGTGTTAACGCTTGGATTGGCAAACCAACTCGACCGGTGAACAAAGCTCTCATCTCCCAAACGGCCTTTGTAAGTTCCGCTCCCCTTTACAGAGTTATCAACCAGAGCGTTACCCCATCTGTTAAAAGAGCTGTGAAAAAGCGTGAACATGTCGGAACCGTTAAGACGGTAGGGAAAAAACAGAAGATCCTGTCCATCTTCAATATTGAAGTGCTGGCCGTACTTGAGTTTAAAGTGACCATAACCGGGCACCTTAGGAGAAAATGTAAGATTTGCTCCGGCCATATTCTGCGTATATGGAGACCCCTCGCCGCGGGCGATAAACTTACCCGCTCCCACCATGTTGGATCCATAAGCGTAAAACGCGTCTATAGGCGTAGCGAAAGAGAATGGGGAATAAAATCCTTTGCCTATAAAGGCAAGATCCGCCTCAATCGGCAGAACCCCGTTATAACTAAGCTTTGTGTAAGCGGCAAAAACAATATCGCTGCCGGATGAACCTTTTTCGGTGTACCATCCGGGGTTACTTATACGGTTTACGTAACTATTAGTTTTATCCGGATCCACCCACCATGTAGTATCCGTCCAGTTTAAAGCGACATCGGCATGAATCGAAAATGTCTCGCTTAAAGCGCCTCTGAGGTCAAGAGAGAGTGTTTTAGGTTCCTTGTAAAATACCGAATCATAACCTCCGAACTCTCTAAGAAGCAAATAACTGTCGTGACCATCACCCTTATGAGCGAACAGAACATCATCTCTGTAATTGATACCAACATAATTGAGACCCAAAGTCATATCGCCGAACAGCTTGCTTTTTGCGGCGCGTCCGTGAATTACATGACGGTACGAATCACCAATACCTTGATTCTTTTCAGGGAATCCATCCTTGGAACCCTCCCCGTCCGCATAACCCAAATCCCCGGCAAAATCAATATATTCCCGCTCGAAGTTGTCGAAACGCTCAAACGTTCCGTAAATAAAATTAGCGTATAAATCCGCCGGTAAATTTATACTTTCGACATTTATGCCGTTAAACGGCCTCTTATTCCATGCTGCGCGTCCTGACTTCTCCCCCTTTGCAATGTTATATTCGTAGTAGCGCGCAATCGGCTGCTCCACTTCAAAGGGCAGGTATTCCCAGGCAAACGTACGCGGTTGAGCCTTCCAGACAGTAAGGGGAGACGCTTCCGTCCACATGGTATTGCCTAATTTTACCCAAAAAGAGGCCGGCGTAGTACGCACCGCGATACCCGCGCTCATGTCTTCATGAATAGCGATGCTGTTTCTCGCCTTGTCATGCCTGTACTGATAAGTTGAAAAACCATCAGCGTCTTGAGACAAACTGTAGTTTCCGGTAAGCGTATGCTGAAACCCGATCTTTGCCCACAGAACCGTGTTTCTTCCCGGCCGGGCAACCATCCCAAGGCGGAACAGGTTTTCATTGCCCTCCCACCCCGACTGCAAATACGTCCTGTCAGCCTGCATATACCCCGGAGCGTCATAGCCCAGGTTGTGGTACTGCATCTTAAGTCTCGCCTCCCCTGAAAAAGAGACAGGACTTGATCCTCCAAACATCAGAGTAGAAACTACTTTGGATTCCAAAGCATCCAGCGAGCTCTCCAGACTGTCTACCCTCTCGGCAAGAGATTGGTGCCTTGTGCTGCTGGCAGCAAGAGGCAGCGCCAGCCCCACAGCCGCAATAACAGCCGCACGAGTTACGCGTTTAATAAAAATAGTCAAACGGACCTCCATTTTTATAAAAATGACCGTTTTAGTTAGGTTAGAGTTACAAGTCCATACCTTCATGCAAGGAACTAACAGTGTTCCTCCGCACTTTCCAATAACCGTTTTTAGCAGCTGAATACACACAGTCCGCAGCATCAGCCGTATGGTTCTCCCGCAAGCAAAATATTAATATAAATAATTGTATAACCCTGTGCGTAAAAAATCAATGTATAAATAAAAATGCGTGATGCGGAAATAAAATCGCTTATTTTACGCTGTTATCATTGTATATTTAAATGTGACTCGGAATTAAAAATTCGAAATGCGGAAATTAAGTCAAAGACCCTTATAACTAAAATATACAGTAAAAAAGAGATATATTTTTCCTTTATTTCCACATTTCGCGTCTTTAAAATTATTAAAATGATCCTGACACAGTAATAGTTGATATGCGGCAAATATCCACAGAAAACGTAGAAAACGGCAGCGTATGCGCGGAAGATATCTGCAGCCCTTCCGGTAATGTTCTGGTACCCAGGGGAACAGCGGTTTCCGCCGCATTGGGCAAACGGCTTCGCAATTGGGGGATTACTCATATATATATAGAAGGGGAGGAAACTCCCCCGCAAGATATCGATACGTGCGCAGCTTTACCCGGAAGTGAAATTGGCAGCGCTTTGGTTGAAAAATTTTCCGGTATACTGAGTAATACCCGCATGAAAAAAATATTTGATGCGGTCTGCCAGCATAAACTGCGAAACGGCGGAGTTTAAACTATGGCAGCCACCTACACCGAACTCTGGCAACGTCTTCAGTCAATAAAAAACCTGCAAACCCAGCCTGCCACGGTTGCCAGAATTACGCAATTGATGCAAAACCCGGCCACCAATGCCAATGAGCTTGGATACGCGATAAAAAGAGATCCGGTTATTGCCTCCTCTGTACTAAAATTAGTCAACTCAGCCTTTTATGGTTTCCCTGGAAAAATCTCAAGTATAAGCCACGCTGTCGCGCTGCTTGGTCTTAATACTGTTAAAAATATAGTGCTCACCGCCTCTTTACTGGAGTCATTTAAGCCGCATAAAACTAAAGACGGGTTCAGTACCGAAGAGCTTTGGAAACACTCTTTTGCGTGCGCGGTCGCGGCGCAATGCCTCGCTGAAACCCTGCAGTTTAAAGACAAAGAGGAATGCTTTATCGCGGGTCTTCTACATGATATCGGCAAAATGCTGATGTTTCAGCTGATACAGGAAGATTTCGTACGGGTTTTTAAAAAAGCCCAATTAAGCAAAACACTTTTTCACGATTCGGAACTTGAGATACTGGGCACAGATCATCAGGAAGTCGGCGGCATGCTGACAGAACAGTGGCGTTTACCTGTTCAAATTTCAAACGCGGTCTCTTCCCACCACTGCCCGAACCCTCAAAAAGAGGGATTCATGATCTCCGCCATAGTACACAGCGCCGACATCTTCGCAAGAGCGTTGAACTATGGAAGCGGGGGCGATGAGAAAATCCCCATTATTAATGAATATGTATGGAACACACTTGAGCTTGACAACGTCAGCCTTATCCCCCTGTTTGACAACATAAAAAACGAGATGGAAAAAGCCGGCACGTTCTTTCAATAATCCTTACATCAAAAATAAGCCTTTATTTTTTTCTGTAAATTTACATTTAAATCAAAAACAAATGCGGAAATATTATAATAATTCAACTTCAAAATAGATGTTCAAATACAGAAATGAGGTGATCTGATCTTTTATTTCTGCATTCGAACCTATTTCTGCATTAATAAAGCTTTTTCAAGTTGAATGACTATAAAAGCACTTGATAATACAACAAAAATCCTGCCGCATCTTTATTTTATTCCTGCATTGATCAGCAAAATTACAGAAAATAATTTACACGCTCTTAAAAAATCGTTTAAAAGAGACTTATTGAAAGGGGACACTTTTTGCAAGAACACTGATATGGTTGATCCATTAGAAAAAGTCCTCATGCTGTCACCCTGGGAAAGCGGGAGTGACGGCACTGGAAAATATACTTCGGTACAATATACGAGATTTCAAGCAGATCGACTATGCCATAACAAAAAAGTCAACTAAAGGACTGGCAGATGACCAGAGGAATTTTCTGCATAGAAGGGTTGTGGGATAATAACCTGAAGCGGAAATCATCGGTTCAGCCTATTTTGAGCATGCTTGAATTAAACGCCGGTATACCGTTTATCTATCACGACGCGGCTACGACAGAAGAGCTTGAGTTTTACATCTCAAAATGGAAGCAGCCGAGGCTAAAAAATTATCCTATACTCTACCTTGCTTTTCATGGCGCTAAGAGCGCGATTCTTATAGAAGGACGCAAATACAGCCTCGACCTCCTCGCCCAAAAGCTTAAAGACTCATGCGCCGGAAATATCATTATTTTCGCCTCATGCAAGACTCTCCGTGACAGCAACGGCATAGTCCCCCACTTTCTTGATTCCACAAAAGCGCTGGCGCTCTTTGGGTACCGCAATAAGGTAAACTGGATGACCGCCGCAGCCCTTGAGCTGCTAATCCTTGCGAAACTGCAGAATGTAACCTTTTCCGGCAGGGGCATGAGAGCAATAGAACGGAAAATCACCTCTTTAGCAAGCGCATTTCCGCAAATTGACTACTTGTTTATGATACAACAAAAAGCGATAAAACAAAAAACAACAGGTTCCCGCCGCCGCGGAAAGATGAGTATACGAAGTTATTGACACTGCTGATTTCAGCCGGAGTAATGCAATTGGCTGTCATTATATTATATTGTATAGTTTAGGCGTTATATCAGGTTTCGTATAAACTAAAGAGGTATACTATGGCCAAAATTATTGAAGAAGTTTCACGTACATTTTCTGAATATCTGCTTATCCCAAGACTTACCGGAACTAAGCACCAGTCAAAAAACATCTCTTTACGTGCGCCTGTGGCCAGGTTTAAGAAGGGAGAAGAGTCTTCTCTGTTTATTAATATACCTTTTGTCACTGCGAGCATGCAGTCGGTATCAGGTTCCGACATGGCGGTAGCTCTGGCGCGTCAGGGCGGGCTTGCCTTTATATTCTGCTCTCAATCTATTGAAGCTCAGGCGGCTATGGTTGACAAGGTAAAGTTGCATAAAGCGGGTTTTGTTCAATCAGACTCTAATTTGCGGCCAGATAATACTTTACAGGATGTACTTGATATACGTAAAAAAACCGGACACTCCACAATGCCTGTCACAAACGATGGAAGCAAAAATGATCTGTTTGTCGGCATACTCACCGATAAAGATTTTTGGGAGTTTGAGGATGATCTCAACCGTCCGGTAAGTGAATTTATGACTGCTAAGGAGAATGTCTTTTTCGCGGAGGCCGGAATATCTCTTCACGAAGCGAACCAATTGCTGCGAAAACATAAAAAAGAGTGTCTTCCCATACTTGATTCCGATGGGCGGCTGCAGGCTCTGGTGTTCAAAAGAGATTATTATGACCATATGAATAACCCCGCTGAGCTTCTTGACAGTCATAAACGGCTTGTTGTTGGAGCCGGAATAAATACCCATGATTACAAGGAGCGCGTTCCCGCGCTTGTGGAAGCAGGGGTTGATGTTTTATGTCTTGACGCATCAGACGGTTATTCGGAATTTCAGAAAGAAGCCGCTCTGTGGATAAGGGAACGTTATCCAAACGTAGTTATAGGCGGGGGCAATGTGGTGCACACTGACGCTTTCAGATATTTAGTTGAGGAAGCGCAAGTCGATTTTGTTAAGGTAGGCATTGGCGGCGGATCAATATGTATAACACGTGAACAAAAAGGCATAGGACGCGGCCAGGCTTCCGCACTTATGGCTGTAGCGGAAGAAAGAGACAGGTACTATGAAGAAACAGGTACCTACATCCCTCTGTGCTCGGACGGCGGGCTTTCGAATGATACGCAGATAATAATCGCGCTTGCGATGGGCGCCGATTTTGTAATGATGGGCCGTTATTTCGCCATGACAAACGAAAGTCCTACTCCGCGTGTTTCCATTGGCGGGCGCATCTATAAACCGTATTGGGGCGAGGGCTCCAACAGAGCCAAAAACTGGCAGCGCTATAATCAGGGCGCAAGTGAGACCGGATTCAAATTTGAAGAGGGCATAGACGGATATGTACCTGTTGTGGGAAGCGTCAAGGAGGTGCTTGATGTAACCATTTCAAAGATAAAAGCAACAATGTGCAATATGGGTTCGCTGACTGTCAAGGAATTCGCGGATAACGCGCTGCTCACCCGTATCTCAGAGCAGTCATTCATTGAGGGCGGGACTTCCAATGTGCTATCTTTGGATAAAGACGCGCCGCGGGAAGTATAGGGCTCCCAAAACATCAAAAAGGGACAAACTCACAGAAAAGTTTGTCCCGGATACTTTGGAAGTCTCGTTGTGGCCGTGTAAATAATTTTCTGTAAATTAATTCCTTCCGTTGTTTTTTGTTTGTTTTACCCCAAGACCAAACGCAGGATATGCTTATTTTAGAAAAGACCCCTTTTTCGGTGTTTGATTATGATACGGTTAAAGGCTATCGAAATGTTATGAGAACCACCCGCCCGAATCACGTTTGGGGAAACCTTGACGATGACGATTTTCTGCTGAAACTTGGTGCGGTCGGGCGCGGCGAGGATGAGAAATTACATCCCACCTCAGCAGGACTTTTAATGTTTGGATTTGAACATGAGATTGTCAGAGAGTATCCACACTATTTCCTTGACTATCAGGAGCATTTCGATTCAAGCTTGCGGTGGACTGATAGAATAACATCAACATCCGGTGAGTGGAGCGGGAATTTGTTTGGATTTTACTACAAGGCTTATAATAAGCTGATTCAAAATCCTAACATTAAGATTCCGTTCAAAATCGAAAAGGGACACAGAGTTGATGATACTCCGGTACATGAAGCATTGCGGGAAGCGCTTGCAAATTGTCTTATAAACGCCGATTATTATGGCGAAGGCGGTGTAGTTGTAAAGAGCTTCACCGATAAAGTTACATTTGAAAATCCCGGTACTCTAAGAATCAAAATTGAGGAAGCTATCAGCGGCGGGTTTTCCAGTCCAAGAAATTCAGTGTTAATGAAAATGTTTAACCTTCTTGATATTGGAGAGCGGGCAGGAAGCGGTATACCAAATATCTATCATGTTTGGGAAGCGCAAAAATGGGAAGCCCCGCAAATTGAAGAGCGCCTTTACAACATAGAACGAATATATTTAACTCTGCCAATTAAAAAAGTGTCGATAAAAAGTGTCGATAAAAAAGTGTCCGCCAAAATTCTGAAACAACGGGAAGAAATTATTAAACTAATAAAAGAAAATGGTGAAATAAGAAGTGTTGATCTATTGGAGATACTAAACATTGGTGGCACAAGGGCAAGAATATTATTACGCGAAATGGTAGCCGAAGGCATGCTTGTTTCTGAAGGCGGTAATCGCAATAGGATATATAAATTGCCTTAATATGTAGGATTTTGTGATAACTGTTTTAACCAATTAAAAGAACATCGGAGTTGGAATGATAAAAAAAAGCGTTTTTATTTCAGGCTCGATTAGTATTGGCGAGCTGCCAAAAGAGGCAATTGCTAAATTGGACAGTATTATAGGAAAAGAGATAAATGTTCTTGTTGGCGATGCAAAAGGTATTGATTTGCAAGTGCAAAAATATTTTCATAAAAAGAATTATCCTAACGTAACAGTCTACTTTGCAGGTAAGCAAATCCGTAATAATGTTGGCTCTTGGAAAACGAAGTCTATCCAAACAAATATAGCTGTAAAAAACCGCCTTTTTTATACAGAAAAAGATAAAGCTATGGTTGCGGATACCGACTATGGGCTTATGATTTGGGACGGAAAAAGCAAAGGCACATTGAACAACATTAAAGCTATGCAGGAAGCACAGAAAAAGTTTTATGTGATTTTGGAAGAAATGGTTGTACCAAGTGACCGCATTGACTCTGTTTTAGATATAATAGAGTCTAATAAGGAACCTCAATTATCCTTATTTTAGCATTGAAGAGCGCCTTTCCAACATGGAACGAATATATTTAACTCTGCCAATTAAGGAAGTGTCGATAAAAGTGGACGTCAACCTTTTTGCTGAATTAGACGTTATTATCATGTAAGGTACGAAATTTTGAAAAAATAATGCAACTTAAGCCTTGATATTTTTTAAAAAATGATCTATATTAGGTACGTATATTTTAAAAAAACAGTACTTTTAAGCCCTGAAATTTATAAAAACTTATGAGCTACATAAAACGAAACGTAGATAATATACTTTTATCTTGGAAAACCGATCCCGACAGGAAACCGCTTCTTATAAGAGGGGCGCGTCAGGTCGGTAAATCTTCGTCAATAGAGCAATTTGGTACCAATTTTGAGCATTTTATAACAGTTAATTTTGAGAAAAATAAAAACCTGCAAACGTTATTTGACGGCAATTTGGACGTAAAGGAGATCTGCCTGAAACTTTCTGTGGAGTTCAAAAAGCCGATCGTACCGGAAAAAACGCTGCTTTTTTTTGATGAAATCCAAACCTGCCCCAACGCTATAATGTCTTTGCGGTATTTTTATGAAGATTATCCTGAACTTCACATAATTGCGGCGGGTTCGCTGTTAGAATTTGCGCTGGAAGAGTTACCTGCTTTTGGTGTCGGACGCATTGATTCTTTATTTATGTATCCATTTTCATTTCAGGAATTTATGTTTGCTTTAGGAGAGGAACTTTTGTGGGGTGAAGTTTGTAAATCTTCACCAGAAAATCCTCTTTTTCCTGCTTTCCACGAAAAATGTTCGGAAGCTCTGAAAAAGTTTTTAATTATTGGAGGAATGCCCGCAGCAGTATCTAATTTTGTGAAAAACAATGACATATTGCAAGTCCAAAAAGTGCTTGACAGATTGATCCTCTCATTTCAAAATGATTTTGCGAAATACAAAAAGAAACTGCCTGCCTTACTGCTGCGCGAGGTTTTTGCCGCTATTGTAAACCAGGCGGGAGAACGGTTTGTTTACGCGAAAGCGGCGCAAACGAGTCTGTACAATATTAAACGAGCGGTTAATATGTTAATAATGGCGGGATTGGTTATTCCTGTTTATAGCAGTTCGGCAAACGGAATACCGCTTGGAGCGGAAGTAAACCATAAAAAAAGCAAAATGCTGCTGATTGACACAGGCATCTTTCAGCGTTTGTTGGATTTAGAGCTTTCAGATATTCTGCTTTCAAATGACTTTGACGTGATAAATAAAGGCTCTATTGCCGAACAGTTTGTCGGATTGGAATTCATCAAAAATTCTCCGCCGTATACGTCGGAAGGCCTGTATTTCTGGACAAGAGAGAAGGAAAGAAGTCAGGCCGAAGTGGATTATCTTATACAAAACAATGGTAAAATAATACCTATTGAGGTTAAATCCGGTAAAAAAGGAAAAATGCAGAGTATGCACCTGTATCTTGACGAAAAAAAATCTGAATACGGTATTCGCACTTCACTTGAAAACTTTACGAAATATGATAATATTAGAGTTTTACCATTGTACGCGATAGGAAATGTAAAAACAAAAAATACTTGCATCTAATAGTTTACTTTTTATTGTAAAGAGAAATTGACACTTATGCTTCAATAAACTGCAATTGTAGTATAAACGTCAAAAAGTAACGGAGAACGGCCAGAAATCTACTCCACCCCAAACGTCCCGCACTTGTCATAAAACGACTTCATCCCAAGCGCTCTCATGAGCAGCGCCTGCGGATCATCCCTTATCGGATTGCACTCCTCACAAAGACCATTGACGCGGGAAGAGAAGCAAACCGGAACCCCGCAGTTTGAACACGGGATAACGTCCGTCAAATGCAGATCCCTCTCTTCGCTGTCAAAGTAGTGACAATAAAGTTGTTTCATAGCACGTAGCTGTTGCACAACTCTGAGTCTACGTTCCCTTTTCGCAAAAGTTGTTTGCTCTAAATCTCAAATTCTTTTTTTTAAGCGAAAGTAATTTTTCTGGTCAAATTTTTGAGATCGGAAAAGCAGTGGCATATTTGAGCGCAAAACAAGTGTACAGCGGCTAAAAACAGATAAGAACGTTTTTTACCCGATTGCGGCTCAGTCTTTGTTTGCACCTTTATTGCCATTGCTACCGATTCGACATTG
>JAIRVB010000041.1 GCA_031254105.1 Chitinispirillales bacterium | reverse complement strand
CCACGAAGAAATGCACAAACAAAAAAATATATACATATACACATGCCTTAGCACAGAGGGAAAGGAGCGAAAAGCAAATCTCTTCAAAAACAAATAAATAATGCTGAATTCTCAAAGTGAATCATAGAATACATACAAAATCAATACCTGCAATGACAATCAAACAAATGTTGAACTCAAGACTGCAATGAATGCTTGATAATACACGAAACTTAAAAACAAAAATTGTGAAAAAATGTTATATAAGATACTTACGAAGACGTGCAATTGTATCATCGTAATCTATAGGCTTGCCAAGGTAGTCATTCATACCGCTGGACACGCATTTCTCCATATCTTCACGAAACACGTTCGCTGTAAGAGCTATTACAGGTATTGTTTTGGCCCTGACAGTGTCAAGCGCTCTTATACGGCGGGTTGCCTCATATCCATCCATAAAAGGCATCTGAATATCCATAAAGATCATATCGTATTTATCGGGCGACTCCTTGAACATGCGCACCGCCTCAATACCGTTTTCAGCGCAGTCTATCTTAACAAGCGTTTCTTCAAGAAGTGAAATCACAATTTCACGGTTGATCTCCACATCTTCTACCAAAAGGATATGATGGTTTTCAAAAATACCTTTGTTATCGGGAATTACCACTGATTGCAGTTGTTCCTTTTTTATGCTTACGACTTCGCTTATCGTATCCATGATTGAGGAAGGGAAGAGAGGCTTTGAGAGGAATTTGTCAACACCGGCGGCTTTCGCTTCATTTTCGATATCAGCCCATCCTACGGCGGCAGAGATCATAATTACTATTGTATTTTCCGGGGACGAAGCTTTTGCTTTAAGAACCTTTGACAAACTTATACCATCAAGACCCGGCATTTTCCAATCAACAAAATAAACATTATAAGAACCGTTGAGGTCAACAAGCTTTAACGCATCATCACCGCATAAAGCCGTATCGCATTTTAAACCGGCTCCATTAGTTACCTCTTTAAAATACTCTAAAATATCGGGGTCATCATCAACCACAAGAATGCTGACGTTATCCAACACTACAGGAATACGCTCTGTTATCCTCGTTCCGCGTTTCATCCTGACTGTAAAGGAAAAAGTGGAACCTTTGCCAATCTCGGACTCAAGCCATATCTTACCATCCATCATTTCAACAATGGATTTTGATATTGAAAGCCCAAGACCGGTTCCGCCGAACCTGCGCACAGTGTCGGATTCAGCCTGAAAAAATGGTTGAAATAGCTGCGCCTGTTTTTCGGGTGATATGCCGATACCTGTGTCGGTTACGGAAATTTTAAGCTTACAAACTCCATCATCTTCACCCAAACAAGACGCGTCAAGAGTTACGGAACCATTTTCAGGTGTAAACTTTACCGCGTTGCCTAAAAGATTTGTTATGACCTGAGCAAGCCGTTGTTTGTCTCCTGTCAGGCATCTGGGAATATTTCTGTCAATATATACGCTGAATTTCTGTTTCTTCTCATCAGCGCGGAAATTAATAACATTTACAACCCTCTGAAGCATCTTCTCAAAATTAAACTCTTCGGGGGAAAGCTCAAGGACGCCTGACTCAATTTTAGATATGTCAAGAATGTCATTGATAACGCCAAGAAGATGCTGCGAAGCGTCCTCAATTTTTGTAAGACAGTAATCCTTACGTTCCACATTTTGAGCTGATTTACCAATAAGAGTCATGCCGACAATCGCGTTCATGGGTGTACGGATCTCGTGGCTCATATTGGCGAGGAACATGCTCTTATGTTTACTTTCAAGATCCGCCCTGTCTTTGGCCTTATCCATACGTACAAGTACATAACCTAAAACGGCCGCCATAGTCAAACCCAAACCGCTGAGTACCCACATCATATATGTTATGCTTGCGTAATATGGTTTTTCGGGAGTGATGATCCCCAGATACCAGCCGTTTGGAGCCTGCTTAAAAAACGCAAGCGACTTTTCATTTTTGTAACTCAACACGCTGCGCTGTGATATAACTGCTCCATTTTTCAAATCGTTCTCTAAGACCGCGATTGTAGGATGCAATTTGCTTATATGTTTGCTTTTATAATAATCCGAAGGATGCGCAAACACCACAAGATCTTTATTAAAAAGAAAGCCGTAACTGTTGTTGGCTAACGCGATTTTTACAACGTGAGCGCCTATAACGTCTACATACACATCAATCGCGACAACAGCAATATTTTCCCCCTGAGCATTTCTGATTGAGCGCGAATAGGTAAGTACGGTTTCCCCCGTCATCGCGTCCATATAAGGCTGAGATTCCGCAATTGCGCCGTTTGCCTCAACAGCGGCTTTGTACCAGGGCCGCTCTTCAGGAATATAATCGGCAGGCGGAATCCAGTCCTCTCCGTCAAGATACACCGGTTCTTCAGCTAATGTTTCGAAATATCCGTAAAAACCGCCATACCTTGTCTTGATCTCCTCAGAAGAAAATATGCTGCTGGTAAAACTGTTAATATAGATTTTCAATTCATCTTTACCGCTGCCGTTCGCAAGCATCACGTTCACTGTTTCGGAAAAGATACTGAGCGTTCCTCTGGGTTCGGCAAGGTATGTCTCAATATTCGCGAGTTCAAACGCTATCAGGTATTCAGCGTTCTTTATCAGATGATTACTTATGATGCCTCTTATGAATCCATAACTTAAAGCAACCATTACGGAAAACGCGACGGCGGTAAACAGAAGCTCAACATAAAGATGCCACTTGGATCTTATTTTTTTTATGATTTTTGACATATAATACTCTCATTATCAGCTCGATAGTCAAAATGGAGATTTTATATTTTTAAATATACTATAACTGCAATCAAAAAAGATATTGTTGTGAATTTTTGGCGGGGCATCATCGGCAAATAACGGAAATGGCAGGTCACAATATGGAACGGTCACAAAATAACGGAACGATCAATGAGGTTCCCCGCAATACGGATTTTCTGTTGGATTATTGCGGAATCATGATGGGATGACGGCCGCGCGGGGCCGTCCCGGCAGACAATTTATATTCCCGGATGTATAATATGAGGGGTAACAAAAATGATAAGATCTCTTTTGTCTAGCGTTTTACTTGACTTTTTAAACAGGTTTCCGATAATCGGGATGCTTTTGAGTATGGGAATGCCGCTCTCTACTGTACGTTGTTCGTTAGATGTTAAACCGGCTATTACTACGGTTTCTCCATTATTGACAAACACGTTGGTCAGGGCGCTTTGCTCATTTATTATTGGTAAACCAGCACCTGTATACTCGAAAGACTCTCTTTTGGGATTGAGGGTAAGCATGATTTTTCCATCGCCAGCAACGGAAGGCGTCACTGTCAGTTGTGTTCCGGCATCAATCATTTGAATTACTGTGTTGCCTCCCTCATCCCGACTGGTGACCGGGATCTGCTGTCCCATAAAAACCTTTGCCTCTTTGTTATCAAGGGTAGTAATCTGAGGCTGAGCGACTATCTCCGCTTTGTTATCCACAAAGAGATACTCCAGAGTAATACCTAATTTTTCCGGAGACAGCAATCCATATGTTACCCCATGCATAGGATCAAGAATACCATCTCCTCTTTGCGCCAGAGTAACATTTTTGTCAGCATCTGAATAGCCCCACTGTACACCCATTCTTTGTATAACGCCTGAACTAACTTCGATTATTTTGCAGGATATGGATATCTGGGCGGTTTGAATATCAATTTGCTTTATAATATCCTTAATACGAGCGACATTATCTTTTGTATCAATTATGAGAAGTGAATTCGTATGCACTATCGGAGTCAGCTTACCAACCCCGGCCGCCCTGACAGTTACGCCAAAACCATCTTCCGCATTGGAAGAAAAAACATTCTTTGTGCTCCCATCAGAAAGAAGCGTACGCACCGCTTCGGCTATCTCTGCCGCTCTGGCAAAACGAAGAGAGATAACTTCCTGGACAAGCGGTTCTAAAGCTTCGTCTTCCTGTTTCTCATCCTTTTTTTTCTTTTTTACAACTATAAATGACTCTTTTTCTATAGTCAAAAAATCGTACGCCAGACAGATAATATCAAGAATTTCGCGCCAGGACTTGTTACTGGCGGAAAGAGACACTCTGACATCTAAATCGCCGCTGGCCACAATATCCACTCCGCTGAAAGCGCTTAACTGACGTAACACGGATCTTAGATCCTGAGCGTGTACTTCGAAAAAGTCTATAGTTCTATCGGCGCTCCCGGTTACACGTCCTGCGTTTGAGGCGGAACGCGTATTGCCGTCCGGCTGCGCAAACGCAACCGAAAAAACTGTTAAAAGAACTGCCATAAAAAAATACGGAACGAAAGCTATTCGTTTCCCGCGGTTACGTTTAATACTTGTCATTACAGATCCCTCACTCTCTATCTCTTCTTAGTCCCCGGCGATTCCAGGCGTATGGTATATGGATACGATACACCGATATCACTCATCAGGAAAATCACTCTGTCTCTATGCACACGCAATACTTTTCCGTATTCAACCATATCGTCCGCTCTCATGGCAAAAGCTCTGTTTTGATTTTTGGAATCTTCCAGAAGCGCGATTCTCTCTCTTGAGTCTTCCAAAATGCCAACCAACTTCAAATTTTCCACTTTTGGAAGATCAGAAAAGCTTTTCTCTTCTCTCATAAGCGGGACAAACGGGTCACGGCCATAAACTTTATAACGCAACTGCTCCCCATCACCGGATTCCCTGACTGCCTCACCATCATGAAGTGAACTGTTATCAGAAACGACCTCATCAAGGTTTGCGACAGGAACTTCGGTTTTTGGCGGCGCAATCCGCGGCAACCTCTCAGGTGTTGGAGTAAATGCGGTATTAGCGGAACCGGAAACTTTTCCGCCGGAACTTTTTTCCGGTTCATCCCTTATTGGAAACAACGCGCCTGCGCCTATGGGCTTTTCAATCTCCTGCGCCGCGCGTTTTTCCATTTTCTGCATATCAACAGGTTCGGCCCCAATCTGGGTAAAAGAGAAAGAGGACTGCACCCCATCTATGGCGTTCCACAGAAAAACTCTGGCGGAGTCGTAGCTTGAGGTATAGACAGCGTACTGATTATCAAGCGGCATAGTAACAGGAGAAAGCGCGCCGCCTCTTTGATTGAGTTTGACTACCGCGACCACGGCGCTGCTTCTATCTGCGCCCCTCTCATTGCGTATCCTTACTGAATTGTAAACTGTGCTTCCAGGAATATTGTAAACCCTGGGGGGAAGTTTGGAGGATGTATTGGAAAACCTGATAACCAGAGAATCACCGCCCTTGTTTACAGAAGCGTCTGACGCCGCAGACAGATCGAAATAGAGCGAAGCGGTTTTATCTCTCTGCACAACCCGGATATTGCCAAGCGTACGCTCCGCAGCCCCAGGAACTGAAACCTCCGGTATTCCAGCAGCGCCAGCTTCAACCAGTTTTGTCTGCAAAACCGCTTTTTCAGGCTCAGGAACGTTAACAGGTCTCTGCGAATGGCTGCCGGAAGCGGTTGTTTTTGAAGCTAGCCAGTTTATTTCCGGCTGAGCGTCTTTTGTAAGAAGGATTCTGATCTGGTTCCCGCTTCCGCGAACCAGAACCGGCCCATTCATTACGTTTCGCATCTTTACAATCAAGTCTACGCTGCCGGGATTTTCCTTTAAGAAAATCTCCCTTACCGCAAGCTCCTGAGGTCCGCTGAAGCTGCTTGCCCCAAGCTTGCTGACCGCGTTTTTAATATTAACACGCACCTCTGAGTATTGGGATGTAGCCTTCTCAAGCTGGTCAGGGTTACCACCCACCGCTATAGGACCGCTGCCGCTGATTATAAGAATAATCCCTCTTTCCTGCGCTTTTATCTCGATTTCATCTATCGAGGAGAGCGCATCCTGGGAATAGGCCGTTCCCGCCAAACCCGCACAAAAAAGCATCAGCGCAAAACAAAACCTTACACCCGTATAATAATTATTAAAAAGCATCAGCGTCTCGATGAAAATGTGGTCAGCTCAAATGTTGCCAGTATCGACGGCGAATCCTCCTGTACCGGATCATCCGGATTAGCTCTGGTAAAGGAAGAGTTTGCATTTATCGAAACATTGCTCAAATTTATTATCAGCTGAAAATTGGCAAGGTAACTGAAAAACTCTCCTAAATTATGATAATCACCGGCAACCCCGATGTTATATTTGTTTTCAATATAATACTCTTTCTCCACATCGGGCATGAGATTAAAACGAGTTGTCGTGATATTGCTTTTTCTATTTACGGAAGTAAGTTCACGGATAAGACGCGGAACCTCTTTTTGATCTGGGAAAATGTTCCTTAGTGAATCAAGTTTAGCCGTTGCCTCAACAGTCTCCCGACGCAGCTTATTCAGCTGAGGTTTGAGCGCGTTGATAGTACGCAGCTCAGACTCCTTCTTTTCTTTTTGTCTGTTAAGTTCGGCAACTCTCTCCTGTAAAGGTCTGAAACTGTAATCATACCAGATAAAACCCAGACAACCTGCCGCAAGCGCGATAAGGAGAACATTCCTGACCTTAGGATCTTTTATATTAAACTTGAATTTTGCTTTAGCCATCAGTCCGTTCCTCTCCTCGCGAAATGTCAAGCTTAGCATCAGGATTAACAGTGCAGGAGATAGAAAACCTGTAGATATTACGGTTGTTGAGCTGCACACGCTCAATATCGTGCAATTCTACCTTGTTAATAAATTCACTCTCCCCAAGCCTGCTCATGTAGGAAGCCACTTCATGAAATGAATAAGTTCTGGCCTCTACGCTAAGCACCGGGGGAGGACCAGCCTCCTCCCTAATTGACATAAGCCATGAATGCGGCGGTAACCCGCCGCTGAGAACCTCCATTAGCCGTACCCACAGCTCACGATTAACGTTAATTCGCTCAAGAGCCAGTATCTTCTCCTCCACCTCTTTCTTTTCTTTACGAAGTTTGTTAATTTCCGCCTGAACGTTCTTATTAGCCGCTATATCTCTTTCAATAGCGGCTATTTCATCTTCGATGGATGACGCCAGATTCTGCGTGTAAAAACTTACTGATATGGCGGCAAAAGCAAGGATGAGAACCGCGACTACCGGATACACAATGGAACGGGGAAGCTTTAAATTGCGTTTGTAAATCCTGTATTCGGCGGGGAGAAGGTTTATCTCTATTCTTTCCATCATCACTGCCCTGCTTTCCGCATGGCAAGCCCTACAGCAACAGTGAGAAGAGCGCTTATGTTCTGAATATTAACGCCGCCGAAAAGATCCTGATTGTACTGGACATACGCAAGCGGGTTTGAAATTACAACTTTTGTCTGATGCCTGGTTTCAAGAAACTGAGTAAGGCTTGGAATGTAGGCTCCGCCCCCAGAAAGCACTATTTTGTCAATAGAATCGCTTTTCTCGGAAGTTTTATAATAGGAAAAGGCAAGATCTATACCCGAAGAGAGCTCCTCCGCCGCATACCCCACGCTCTGCTTCAGCAAATTCATATCAAGCGCCGTTGTGGTTTTACCTTTTATCGCCTGCAAAGCCTCTTCGCTGCTCAATCCCATATTTCGCTGCAACGTACGGTTAAAGAACTCACCGGCAGTAGAAATATCGCGCGTTGAATGATAAATGCCGTCTTTGATAAATGTAACATTTGTCATGTAATGACCTACATTTAAAAGAGCGACTGTTCCCATATCAGGAAGCCCGCCGCACTCAAGCGCATAGCCGTTAGTAATGGCAAAAGCGGAAACATCAACAATTACCGGTTTTAATCCCGCATCATAGAGTAAATCGATGTAGCTTTGCATTATCTGGTTTTTAGCCGCGACTAAAAGTACTTCGACCTCATTTGTATCCGGAAAGCGGCGCAGTATTTTATAGTCAAGCGTAATGTCATCAACATCAAAAGGGCTTCTCTGGCTGGCTTCCCACAGGATCAGCTCATCGGCGTTAGTATCATCCTCAATTTTAAATGTAATCTTATCTGAAATAATCCCGTGACCGCTCATTGAAAAAACTACTTCTACAATAGAAGGGTCACACTGGTTTATCAGGTGAGTTATAGATTCAATAAGCAGATCTCTTTTTTTGATTTCGCCGTTTTCTATCGTGCCTTTGGGCAGCTCCTTTATACCGGTGGCTTCAAGAAAATAATTATCCTTGTGATGCCGCAGCTTCACAAGCTTCAGCGAGTGGTTGCCTATATCAAGACCCACCGTGGAGTTCTGGCCCTGCATTTTTTTTAAAAATTTCATGAATCCCGCTCCGCTGAAAAAAGCTGGTTTGCGGACGAATCGTTTTCAGGCGGCTCAAGCCTCATAGTAAACTCTTTCGTATGAACAGACGATCTTATAACCCCTGTCGATTTTAACTTAAGGTAAACCGCACCGTCTATTGCCTCTCGTTTAACCTCCACATCGTAACTGCCGTCTTCGTAAGGCTCTTTTGAAAAACCCTCACTCCAGTCAGGCTGCTCACCTATCTTTTCCAAAGCTGCCTGAATCCCATATTCGCTTATCGCAAGCGCCTTGCGAAAGTCGTCAGCTTTGCGGTGTTCAAAGGTTCTAAGACTAAGAACTAACACTCCGCCAGCTATAAGCAACGACACCGCGCAGATAATCACTCTTATTACAACTGAGCCTGAACAGGCGTAAATTTTACTTTTATTATTCATAAAGCGGAGAAAACTCCCATCTGCGCATGCACGGGCGCGCCTTGCGTATTAACCTAATCCCTTATACTGCCGCCTGTATTTGTACGCCCCCCGCGGGCGCCCTCTCTTATATTTTTATATTATCCTTTTCGGACATTAACATTTCAAGCACGAAAAATTCTATAAAATATATAATCGCCATTGTTCGGGCGCGGGATAATGGGCGAACACGCAGGGCCCGCGCCCCTGCTATGAAAATTTTACCGCATCTGCAGCATTTGGCGGTGTTTTGTGAAAACGAATTTCACGATCCGCTCCCTGTGCTGCGGTTCAATGTTTATAAACTGAATATGATGCCTGAAATGATCGGTTGTTTTCCCCTCTATCCGGACAACTCTGAGCACCTGCCCCTTTATTCCATTTAACACCCCGCCGCCGTCGGGAAGCGGGATAGAGATCATAACCGTATCATGCGCCCCAACAGGCGAATCCGCGAAGAAGCTTAAACCGCCGCCGCTGATTTCGGATATACGGACTTCAAAGTATTGTGACGGCGGTTTCTCTTTCTTGTCAGATTTTTCCAGTACACGAAACTTTATCGGCAGATTAACGTCAAGCCTTACATAGCGCCTGTTTTGGTTACGTGAAAAATCCAGCGTATGAAAAAACTGAATCTCTCCACCTCTTTTCGCCCCCTTTATTTTCGCTCCGATGCTGTATACCGCATCCCCCATGCGCGAGAACGCAATTATAAGCTGCGTCCCCGAAGTAATGTCAAAACCATGGGTTCCTCCGGCAACGCGTACTGTAAAATAAAACTCACTCACTTCCACCACCATAAAGGCCTGGCCATGGGTAACTTTCTGGCCGGGAGCCAAAACAGACACCTTTTGCCCTATGCTAAGGTTACGGGTAGAGATGAGCGGCTGCTCGGCAAAGATAACATTGTAGCCAAGTTTTTTACGCGCGGATAGAAGGACGTCATCCTCAAATTTTTCCTGTTCCGGAGTCAGCTGTTCAGATAACAGTTTATTCACCCGCGCGTCTACGCAGCGCTCAAACAGCGAAGCCGACTCAAAAATCTGATGCGGTCTTGTGAACTCCGGCATGTAAGCGATAAGCTTTTGCAAAGCGCTCTTTTCGTACTCAACAAGCCCCGCATTGCGGCAGGCGCGGTTGAAAAGTTCTAATGAAATATTCCGGTTATCTTTAATATTCTTAAGGCGCGCATTAACATGTAAGAATGAAAGCAGCCCAAGCCCAGCCGCCAAAACCGCAATTACCGCAACAATAGTCCCTGTACTCGGCCTGTCCCATCCTATTTTGCTTACAAGGCTCTGGTTTTGCGCCATAGCCGCTGCCGCGCACAAAATGCAAGACAATGCGGATTTGCGCAATGATGATACTGGAATGATTCTAAACAGCGAAACGGTCAAAGATCGTTCCCTATGGGGATTATGTGAAATGGCGCGAACGGACATCAATCTATCTCCTACAATAAGGTATTCTAAATATATTATAATCAAGGCATAATTAATTGTCCACAATTTTCGGGAATCAACACGATAAGAAGAGCCTTTTTAAGACTGTTGAAGTTACCGCAATTCCCGCGCAGATCTCGCCTTGATCAACAAGGTCAGCCATTTTATTTCAGCATCACAATAAACCTTTTCACACCGACGAAGTATAAGTACTTTGGAGGTAATAACCATGACTGATAAGAGAATGATCGTTCCTGACGAGATATCCCTTGAGCTGTACCTCAAGGATATCAGCAAGACAGTGGCGCTCTCCGCAGAGGAAGAGTGCAAGTTGGCCGTCCTTATAAAAAAGGGCGATAAAAAGGCGCTTGAGAAGCTCATTAACGCAAACCTGCGTTTTGTAGTCAGCGTAGCGCGCAATTATCAAAATCAGGGGCTGCCGCTTGGAGAGTTGATAAGCGAGGGTAACCTGGGACTTATCCAGGCAGCAAAGAGGTTTGACGAAAAGCGCAACTTTAAATTTATTTCGTACGCGGTATGGTGGATCCGTCAAGCCATACTTAGGGCGCTTGCGGACAGGTCTCGAATTACCCGCGTACCTCTTAACCGTATCGGGGTAATCCACAAAGTGGGAAAAACCCAGAGCAGGCTTGAACAAAAATTCATGCGCATGCCCACCCTGCAGGAGATTGCTGAGGAACTTGACCTCAAAGAGAGCGAAATCATGGCGATCCAAAGAATCGGAAACCGCTACTTGTCACTTGACACTCCGGTACAAAACGATGACAGTTCAGAGATGATCGATCTGCTCCACGATGAAGAACAGGAACTTCCGGACACCAACCTCGTAGAATTATCGCTGCTCCAGGGAGTCAATAAAATTCTTGACACTCTTACCGACAGGGAAAAAAGCGTACTCAAGCTTTATTTTGGCGTTGGAGAGGATATTCCGCATACGCTTGATGAGATCGGAAGAAGATTACATTTGACACGCGAGAGAGTGCGGCAGATTAAGGAGAAAGCAATACACAGGCTGCAGACTTCTTATAAAAATCAAACCATTGAACCGCCGGAATATTAATTCAATTATGAGCGTGTAAATTTTTTTCTGTAAAAATTAATTTTTCAACCATACAAAGATAATGCAGAATGCAGAAATATTAAAAACTCGTAAAATACATAGATAAACGATTCAACTATCTTACTTGTTTTATTTCTGCATTAAACAAACTAAATTACACTCTCCAATTATTAATTAATAATTAGGAATCACCCCGCTCCCCGTACGGGCAGCCTTCACGGCTGCCCTCTTAATCTTCCCTTAATATATATGCATTTTATTCTGTATATATGAATATCGTATATACGTACATATTTGGGCGTGAGATATATGGCGGCCGCAAGCAATTTGATTTTGGCGCGTTTAACATATAGCAAACTTGCACAAAAATCAATCGCCCCTCTTCTAAAATATAAAGCGAAAAGGCTATGGCCGCCCTACAACTGTAATACAGAATTTCTGTTTGGCCGGAAATGTTTGAATTTCATTATTTCTAAAATATTTTGCGTGATAAATTCCTGAGCGGCTTTACCGTACATGTTGACTTTTGCGTTTTGGCCGCGGATGATACGTTCTTCGCTGGTTATTCCGAGATTTGCGCCCGCGGCTGTGGGGATTTTGAATGTTCTGTTATTTTCGACCGCGATAACTTTCATGAAGCCTTTGGAGACAAGCCATTCGTTTATCAGTAAAGCGCTTACTTTGTCAAAACCATTCTCCATAAGCACGCAGTTTATTCTGTCCGCGACTATACTGACAGGTACGGGCTCTTCGGTAATCTCTACAGATGACGCGTCAAACTCTTTGACCTCCGCAAGAGCGGCTTCGTTTAAATTATTGTCCTTATTGTTATCCAGGAATTCCGCTATAACGCTTAAAAACCTGTCCCCGAACTTTTCAAGCTTTACACGGCCAACGCCGGAGACCTTAAGAAATCCTTCCTTTGTCACCGGAGTTTTCACGCACATATCGGTTAGAGCGCTGTCGGGGAAAATGACAAACGCAGGTACATTTTGTTCCTTTGCAATTGCAAGCCTAAGATCACGCAAAACGGCGAATAACTGTTTGTCAACAGGCTTTACGGAAAGCTTCTTTTTACTTTTTGCCGCTTCCTTCGGCTCTTTCTCTTTGACAAGTTTCATAATCACAGATTCGTCCCCGCGCAAAACTTCATCCGCGCGACCGCCAAGTTTTATGACAGGATATTCATCGTTGGTTTTTAGAAGATAGCCTGTAAGAATCAGCTGATTCATTATCTCCCTAAGCAAGCGCTCAGGCTTTTCACTTATACCGTAAGTTGACAGTTTGTCAAAACCAAAATTCCGCACTTTTTCACTTTTTGCGCCTCTAAGCACATCTATCACCATTTTTAACCCAAAGCGCTGATTCATACGGGCAACGCATGAGAGAATTTTTTGCGCGTCAACAGTAACATCCGCTGTTTCAAAATTTGTATCGCAGCTGCCGCAGTTGCCGCAAAAATTCAGCGGGCGTTCACCGAAATATTTAAGTATATACCCGCGCAGGCAATCATTTACCGTACAGTAAAAAGTCATTTCGCGAAGACGTTCGCGGCTTCGCTCTTTCAGTAATTTTTCTGTTTGTTCGTCAGGATACTGCGCGTCCCTGTCGTTTTCTATCATCCACATATTGGTTCGCACATCCTGACCGCTGTAAAGCAATAAGCAATCCGCCGGCTCGCCGTCACGTCCGGCGCGGCCCGCTTCCTGATAATAGCTCTCTATATCTTTAGGCATATTATAATGCGCGACAAAGGAGACATTTGATTTGTCTATTCCCATGCCGAAAGCGTTTGTCGCAACCATTATCTGCACGCGGTCGTAGAGAAAGTTATCCTGATTATCGCGCCGTTCGCTGTCAGTCAGTCCGGCGTGATAGCGGGAAGCGCTGTATCCATCAGACTGTAAATTTTCACAGACCTCTTCCACCGCCGCGCGGGTAGAACAGTAGACTATCCCATAGCGGTCTTTTTTGTCGCTCAAAAAGGCGGTAAGGCTGGCATATTTATCATTGGGTTTCTGTACTTCAAAATAGAGATTCCGACGGTCAAATCCCGTTACCAAAACTTCCGGATCATTTAACCTGAGTAAATCAATTATATCCTCACGCACTCTTGAAGTCGCTGTAGCCGTAAACGCTGATAAAACAGGACGGTTCGGTAACTTTTCTATAAATTCGGGAATTTTTGCGTAGCTTGGACGAAAATCCTGCCCCCATTGCGATATGCAATGCGCTTCGTCAACTGTCAGCATGGATATTGGGGCAGACTTCGCGAACTCTGAGAAATCAGGCGTAAGAAGCCGCTCCGGAGCGGCATAAATCAATCTATAGATTCCGCTTTCAGCGTTTTCCAAAGCTTTATATATTTGACGTTCGGTAAGTGATGAATTGATAAAAGCGGCGGAGACGCCCGACTGAGTAAGGCTGTTTACCTGATCCTTCATAAGCGAAATAAGCGGCGACACAACAATCGTAAGGCCACTCATCATAAGGGATGGAATCTGAAAACAGATAGATTTTCCCGCCCCTGTGGGCATTACCCCCAAAACATCCTTTCCCGCGAGTATGCTGTCAATGAGCGTCTGCTGGCCGCTGCGGAAATTATCATAACCGAAATAGCGTTTGAGAACCTCAAGAGATGTCATTTGCTTTCCCTGTTCTTAATAGTGCGGCAAAAATCACTGCTGAGAAGCGAATTGGAGATAAATACATGTACAATTAAGTATTTTGTGAGATGAAAGATTCCAATAGTGCGTACATTTATATTAAATTTAAGTTAAGATTCGTCCGTAATCAAGAGAGATAGAGTCGATTCCTTGAAAAACCTGTTTGTTGATTGATGGAATTTCTCTCTCCCCGCCCTGAAGGGCGCACAGCCGCGGGATGTCTTTATAGTCCTGCGCTTTTGCGCGGGGCTGCGCAGGGGAAGCGTGTGGCGTGTGGCGTGTGGCGGAGGGCGTTGCACGCAACGCCCGTACAGTTGATCGAGCGAGCGGGCGGGCGTTTTTGTGTGTGGGGCCCATCCAACGTTAAAACGTGGGGTTATAGAGATGCCAGAGGTCGCGCGTCCCTTCAGGGTGCGAAGAGAATTCTAACGGGAGTTGGGGAGCGGCCTCAAAAAAATATGGAACAGACAAAAAAAAAATCACCTGTTAAAAAAATTTTACTGCGGTTATTACGTGTTATACTGGTAGCAGCGCCTCTTGTATGGGTTTACACCCGCACCGACGGAGCGGCTCTTAAAGAGGCTATTGCCGCCGTACACATACAATCTTTGTTTTACATAGCCGCGCTGTATTTTTTAGGTATAATGACGCAGGGAGCAAAATGGTGGATACTTGTCCGCCGCTTTATCCCCGAACTTAAACTGTCTAAAGCGGTATTTGTACACATGGAGAGCACTTTTTACGCCATGGCGCTTCCCACAGCCGCGGCGCAGGATGTTGTTAAATCGGTGATACTCTCCCGAAATCATAATCCCCAGATCGTTTGGGCGGCATCGTGGCTTGGTAAGCTCATGGGCTGTTTTGTACTTATAATGTTTTCTGTTTTTGGGGTTATCTACCTTCAAAGCGACCTTCTTCCCGCAGGTTTCGGCGAATCTCTTTTCACAACCCTGGCCTTAATGACGGTTTTAATTGCAGCCTCGTTTTCAAAAAAAGTCACGCGTTTGTTCAAACCGCTCAAACCTGCCGCCGCTTCTTTATTAGGCCCCAAAATCGTGACTTTTGCTGAAAAAATGCGAAATGGAATCTACGCCTTCAAGCATGAACGCATTACACTTCTGCAAACATTTCTGTTTTCTACCGTGTCCATGCTGTTAATTATGTTTACCATATCATTTACAATTTACACTGTTACCGGACAATTTTACTTTATCGAATGTCTTGCTTTTGTACCATTAATTGAGATCATGGCCCTGTCGCTGCCGCTTACCCCCGGCGGTCTCGGCATACGCGAAGCGCTCATGGCCGCTCTTTTCGTACATCTTGGCCTGAGCGCCGAGCAAACCGCCACTTATGTTACAATAAGCCTGCTTATGTCAATGATCAGGCTGACAGGGGGAATTATGCCGCTGTACAGGTTAGCTGTAAGGCGTAAAATCGCTTAATTGTGAAAAACTTATAATGATTTACCGTAAATACAACAGTTGTCAGCAGATATATCTAAATGGTTATTCCAAACTTTTGAACCGCCAACACTCCTGTCAGCGTCCCATGCTATACAACCGCTGCTGTCTATGTATACATACTTAAACCTGTCCCACTCCCTTATCGGAGCGAAAACTTTGCCTTTCAATGTTTCTCTCATATCATATATTTTGATTTCACCATTATCAAACTCGATTTTAAGAGAAAAATCTTTCCGAGCGTCCACCTTCTTTACAAAACGGCGCATGTACGCGAAATATTTTTTTACCTCAATGGCATTTCCATATAAATTTCTTTACTCATACAAGAGGATTTATCGCAAAAGTTTCCTCACCCTTAGAGGCTAACTCCCAATTTTCCAAAAGCTCATCCTGATGTAGCGCAGTCTGGTTTGACAAAATAAATTTCGCCTGTACGAACCGCTCCTCAAAATATTTTCGTTTTTTATTGACTTTTTATTTTATATATAATATATAATTATTAGGGTATAGCGGTCCGCGCTTACCATACCCTCGCGATTTGGCTTTCAGATAATCAATCGAATCGTTTATGAAAAGCGCGTTAAACATCATGGACTAATTACAATAAACGAAAGGATGTGTGCATGACACGCGCCAAACGCATATTATCCACGGCAGCGCTGACAGCAGCCCTGTTTATGGCTGGCTGCCAACCCAATCTAACCACTTCGGAAGACGACCGGAGCGCGGTGCCGCTGATCCCGTTTACGGACGGCGCGGAGGTGATCGACGCCGCTCCGTTCAACGACGAGTCGGAGGTCGGCGACTACTCCAGACCGGAGCGCTGGATAGCGGCAGGCGGGGACAGGAGCAAGGGCGTGGATATTTTCCTGGCCACTCCCACGGGAAACATCAGCGGCGGCGCGAACTACGCCAGCTTTGAAGACGCGAAAGCGAGCGCAACCCAGTGGCAGAGCGGAGTCGCGGGGCTGTTCAGGGACGCGGCCAATATCTATCATCCCGTATACCGTTACGCGTGCATATCGGGATGCGCAGGCGCAAGTATGGACGCGCTGTCTACGCGCGACCTCATCGCGGCGTTCGACTATTACTGGAAAAACTACAACAGGGGAGAACGCCCTTTTATCCTTTTCGGATTCTCACAGGGGGCGTATGTTCTATGGAACGTGATACTGCAATATATCGATAAAAATCCCGACATTCAGAAGTATCACATTGTTACCTACGCGCTCGGCTCTCCGGGCCGCGGGACAGTCGGCTCGACCGGCGGGAACGCGGCCAACATCCGCAACGCGATGTTCTCGCAAAGCCCCACCGATCTCAACAAGGTGATATGCTTTGCCCCATATCATGAAAGCGACGACATCAGCGGCGCAGGCGCGGCGTTCGCGGTCCGCAACGGCAGCCCGACCAATAATCCCGTAACGAACCCGGTCTCATGGACGACCGACACCCTGTACCGCACTTGCGCAAACTGCGGCAGCGGGGTATCCGGAGCGCAGGTGGACTATACAAAAGGCGTGCTGATTGTCAACACAACCGCAACGCCGCAGGGTTCGTGGGGTTACCACGGCAGGGAAACCACTTTCTTCGCCAACCCCATAAGGCAGAACATAATAGACAGGATAGCCGCGTGGAACGAGGCGTATCCCGGCAGTACAGGCATAAGGGAACCGGAACGGATTGTCAGATGATAAGTACGGGGCGGCCTGCCTGCCGCCCGCAACACCTGCGTAATGATAACATATAAATTAGGGCGTGTAAATGATCTCTGTAAGTTTGCTGATCAATAAGATGTACAGAGTTTTTATTGTTTTACTAAGTGTTTTCTATTTCCGCATTTGTTTTTTAGTTGATTGAAAGATCTTTACGGAAAAAATTTTACAGGCTCAAAAATATTAACCATTAAGGATAAGGTATTATGAAACGCGCAATCAAAGCATTATTATTCATAGCGGTTCTTACGGCAAACCTCTTTTCACAGATGGATACGGCGTATGTACCTGTAACCGTAAACGCGGATGCCGCTGTTTTGATACAGTCTCCCGCGGGCGCGGAGGCTGCCCTCGGGGATTCGCGCGTAGTTACGCCGAATACGGTTGACACGCTTACCCTCATTTTGGGCGCATCTACGACAGTATCGCACAGGGCGCAGAAGGTTTTGACCGTTCCGGCATCGGTCAGTTACGGACGTGGAAATGTTTCGCTCAGGTTGAATCCGCAAGTCTTCAATAACGCGGAGGTTTCGCTACTCGCGGTCAACGGCAAGCGCGTTTTGCGCGGCAAGGCGTCATCCTCGAATACGGGCGGTACGGACATATCGCGGCCGAATGTAGCGCGGGGCGTTTATCTGCTCTCGGTTAAGGGTGCGGACGGCAGTTCTTTTTCGACCCGTCTGGTTCACAACGGCGGCGGATTCAATATCAATGTCGCGTTCGGCGGTCAAAACCTGTCAGTGAATAAGCGGGCGGACGCTTACGGCTACTGGAAAATATCCGTAACGCCTACCGCGGGCGGATACGCCGATACGTCTTATACATTCGCTCCCGTTAAAGGGATGAATACTGCGCAGAATATAACGCTGCGCCGGATTCAGATTTCCGGCTGCGGCTATCAGACAAGTTTTTGCGGCGGTATGGCGGCGGCTGATGTAACGCATAACTCCACAAGCATACCATCCACCGGCGGCTGCGTGTTCATAAGCGATTTCGGGGCGATACAGCCAAACCTTAACTCTACCGTAGCTATAAACGGAGTGGAGAATACTTGCGGGAGCGAGTGGGGCGAAGAGGAGGGTAAGTGTCCTTTTAACACTAAGCCCGCGCCTGTGGACGGCGGCTATTACGTTTATGTTAAAACAGGAACAGTCAACACTTATCAAAATAACGGCTGGCAGGGCGTTGCGGCGGGGACAAAGAGCGCGGATTGCGGCGGTACTGTAACCCCCGATACCGGCACATGCACTCCGGCCGCGCGGACGTACAATAATATTGAATACAATACGGCGCGCTCCAGAAATAAGCTTGACCTTACCCTGCCAGGCAGCGGCAGCGGGCCGTGGCCGCTCATTGTGTTCATCCACGGCGGCGGGTTTAGCGGCGGAGACAAAGATGCCACAACCGCGCCGTTTACCGCCAGTACCGCTAACAGCAGAGGGTACGCTTTCGCCAGCATTCAATACACTTTGATGTCGGGCAGCCAGACAGGGTTCCCAAGCGCGGTAGAAGACGCGTTGGCGGCTATCCGCTTTTTGAGAGCCAACGCGGCCGGCTACTGCATTAACCCCGGCAAAATAGGGGTTGCAGGTTTCTCGGCGGGCGGATATCTTACCGCGATGGCCGCCGCGCTTTCCGGCGCTTCCGACCACGGCTTCGACAATGTCTCTTTGGGGAATTCAGGCGTTTCGAGCAAGGTACAGGCAGCGGTGAGTCTCAGCGGACTTACCGACCTTACTCAATTGGATGCCCAGCATGCCGCCAGCGGTATAAATTCCATGTTTGGGAGTCATTGCAATTACAACGTGACTTTTTTTGGATTCAACCCCTGCAACGCGACAGGGGCTAACCAAACTATTGTTGAGCGTTCAAACCCGCTGACCTGGATTACCCAGGCCAACTGCGCGTCTCTGCCGCCTGTTCTTATGGAACACTGTAAGCCGGATAACATAACTCCCTGGCAGAGTTCGAAGATATTTGTTGATAAGATCAACGAAGTTTGCGGCGCAGGCAGGGCGGCAGGGAATTATCATGAAACCGGCGGGCACGGGAGCGGATATAGCGGCGCGGCTGTAATTTACGATAACTTTTTAGATAAATATCTTAAATAGGAGAGTATAAATTATTTTCTGCAATTTAGTTTGTTTAATGCAGAAATAGAAAAACCCTAGTAAAAGGTGATAGATTTATCCTATAATATTAGTTGCTTTATTTCTGCATTATCTTTGTATGATTGAAAGATTAATTTTTACAAATTAAAAAGAGGGGTTTTATGAAACGCTCAATCAAAGTATTGTTTTTCGCGGCGGCTTTCGCGGCAAGCGCATTCAGCCAAGTTGACACCGCGCGCGTGCCGGTAATCGTGACCAACACCAACGCCCTGGTCAAAATCGTACCCGCAGCCGGCGGGAACGGATTCGGGGATTCCGCCAGCGTGACGGCTAATCAGCAGCATACGCTGATTCTCAGATCGCCGGATGGGGGGTTCACCTCTATATCGCACAGCGCGCAAAAACAGCCGAACGCTCCCGCGTTAGTCAAGCTTGGGCGCGGGAACACAGCTCTCAGCCTGCATGCTCAGACATTTGGAAACGCGGCGGTAGAACTGTTTTCAGTCAACGGGAAACGGATATTGCACGGCAAGGCCTCCGCCTCAAAAGCCGGAGAAACCAACATATCGCGGCGCAACGTTGCGCGGGGCGTTTATATCCTCTCCGTTAAGGGAACCGACAGCAATTCCTTTAAGTCGAAATTGACTCACGACGGCGGGAAACTGAATATTAAAGTCGCGTTTGGCGGCGCGGCTGAAAACCGTCTGGCCAAACAGTCGGACGCGCTTTCCGGCGGCTGGACGCTGACCGCGTCAAGCGAGGGGTATGTTGAAAAATCGCTCACGCTCAATCCTCAAAAAGGTGATAATCCGGTACAAACCATAACGCTGCTGCCGGTTGTGACTTCCGCAAAATCCGCTCTTCAGTATTTCAGAGACGAAAATATAAAGGTGGGCTGGAATCTGGGTAATACTTTGGATGCCGTCAATACCGCCACCAACGTCGCGGTAGAGGGCGCGTGGGGAACCCCCGCGGCTACGAAGGCGCTTATAGACGCTGTTGCGGGCCAGGGCGTTGACATTGTGCGCATAGGCTGTTCATGGAACGGGCATATCGGCGACGCTCCCAACTATACGGTTTCGGCGGCGAGGCTCACTCGTGTCAAGGAAGTCGTGGACTGGGTCCTCGGCGCGGGCATGAAGGCGGTAATCAACATCCACCACGACGGCAATTACACGAGTCCGCCGAACACATGGGGATTCCTGAAGTTTGCGGAAGTCAGAAGGGGCGAAGCGGATAACAATCAGGTCAAAGATCAACTCGGCAAAGTCTGGACTCAGATAGCCAATCACTTTAAGAGTTACGGCGACAACCTTATTTTCGAAACGATGAACGAGGTTCATTCGGGCAATTGGGGCAGCGGCAGCGGCGACGCGTATCAGGCTGAGCAGGACTTGCTTTTTGAGTGGAACCAAACCGCCCTCAGCGCGATACGCGCTACAGGCGGGAATAACGCGAAACGCTATGTCGCAGTGCCCGCTTTGGGCAGCACGGAACCCGCTTATGTTATAAGCGCTCATAACCGCCAAAAGCTCCTGCCCAATGATCCCGGCAACGGCACGGATAAGCTGATAGTATCCGTCCACTTCTATGCTCCGTGGCAATATACGGTTGCGAATATCACCTGTCAGGGCAATAATTGTGATATAAAACACACCCTAACTCAAGCGGAATTAAACAATATTGCCACTCAGGCGGGGAATATCAAAACTAATTTTATTGATAAGGGTATCGCCGCCTATTACGGCGAGTGGGGCGCGCAAACGAACGGCCGCAGAAATATGGATCAAACGATCAGGGACACCCACGTCGATTACATCCGCCGCGTGGCTGCCGCGGCCGCGGCAAACGGCATAGTGCCCATCATCTGGGACGACGGCGGCAACTTCAAGATTCTTGAACGCTCAGGCGGCAGCATCGGTAAACCGAACACGCCGTTTGCGACACTGGTTTGGAACGCTTACATAGAGGCCGCGGGCGGTTCGGGCGGTATCGTTATCCCGCCTCCCGGCGAACCTGTTCCGCCTGCCAACATTACGGGGAACCTGGGCAACTACGCTTTCGGTTCGCAAGAGAATGGCATAGACCCCAATTACACGCAGGCTCTATGGGAATTGTCCGCCGCCAACGCCGCTCTCGCGAAAGCGCCGGGGACAAAACTTGTGCTGCGGCTGTCAAAAGCCCCCGCCGGCGCCGCGCAGTTTGTCTGGCAGGGAAGGACAAGCGAGATATGGTGGCAGGACAACGACATATTGGGAGAAACCGGCAGTCCGATAAAAAGCGGAGTAACATGGAACGCGGACACAAATACGCTGACGCTCAATCTCAGCCAGGCTTTAGCCGATTACGCGAGGTTTACCGCGCAGCCGGATTTGAACCTGATCTTCGCCTACTACGGCGGCGAAAGCATCAATGACATGGGTATTACAAGCGCCAATCTGGAGTAGCAGCCGTTTGATTATTATGTACGACAAACTATAAACGAAAGGATGTATGTATGACACGTATCAAACGCATTTTATCCGCGGCCGCATTTACAGCCGCGCTGTCTGCCGGAGCCGCTTACGCTCAGCAAGGGCTTAAAGACGTTTACGCCAACCACTTTCGTGTTGGCAATATCCTTAACAGCGGCACGGTCAACAATTCCGGTATAAGAACGCTGGTTGCCCGCGAGTATAACAGCATCTCGATGGAGAACGAGATGAAGCCGGATGCTACGATGTCGCGGAACGGGTCGAATGCTCAAACCGGCTACGTTCAGGCGCAGCTTAATACCGGCGCCCGCAATATCCTTAGATTCTGCGAGGATAACAATATTCCGGTGAGGGGGCACGTTCTCGTCTGGCACGGCCAAACGCCGCACTGGTTTTTTACCGCCGACATGTCCACTCCGTCCGACCCGGGCCTGACGCCTTCCGTAAACTGGGCTTCAAGGGCTCAAATGGAGGCGCGTCTGGAGAGTTACATCAACAACCTGTTCGACCTGATAAAGAAGGACTTCCCAAACGTCAACCTTTACGCTTACGACGTGGTGAACGAGGCGGTTGGAGAGTGTAACAGCAGATGGGGAGCGAGGTGTCCCGGCTATGACTTCCGCGGGGCTGGCGGCGTGGGGTCGTCGAACTCCGGAAATTCGCCGTGGGTGCAGATATACGGCGACAACAGTTTTATCGAGAGCGCCTTTGCCAAGGCGGCGGTTGCCCGCGACAGGTATTTCCCGAACATGAAACTTTTTTATAATGACTATAACGAATGGCAGCAGCCCAAGAGAGACCACATTATAAGCAATATTCTCAGGCCGCTCAGGGAGAAAGGCATTTTAGACGGAATGGGCATGCAGCATCACGTTAACGCGGATTTCGGCGGATGGTCGAGCGTTGCGTCATGCACAACCGCAATGAATATGTACGCGGCGCTTGATATCGAAGTGCAGCTAACGGAACTGGAAGTAAGCCTTGACAGGGGCAGCGGGCAGCCCAAGTGGTCGCTTCAACAGCAGGCCGACAGATACAAGAATATTTTTGAGCACGCGATCAGGTTGAACCAGCGCACGAAGAATGCTGGAAGACCCGGAGTCACGGCTATCTGCATCTGGACGCCCAACGACGCGAATACCTGGATAGGCAGCGAAAACGCGCCGGCGCTGCACAACGCGCAAAACCAGGAGAAACTCGCTTACACGGCGGTGAAGGGTCTCGTTCCGCAGAGCCAATGGGGTGACGGCAACAATCCGCCCTGCTGCATCGGCGGCGGCATTGCCCCTAACACTCCGGGTTATTGCAGGGTTGGCAACACTTGCAGCGAAACGACCTACGGGCAGTGTACAGGAACTTTCAGTACGACAAACGCGTGTCCCATAGTATGTCCCAACCCTCCCCCAGCGGCTACTACCGGCAATTTGGTCACGGACGGCATTTTCTCCGGCCCCAGTCTTGGTCAGTGGGCTTTCACAAATATCAGCGACGGGGCTGCCGCGTCGGCGGAAGTCAGGTGTAACGAAGTAACAATCGACATTACAAGCGTGGGAGCGGAGGGCTATCAGCCGCAGCTTGTACAGCAGGGTATAAGGCTTGAGCAGGGAAAAGCCTACAGGCTTACCTTTGACGCGTCGTCTGTGGGCGGCACCAGAACAATAGACGCTCAGATTGAGAGATTAGGCGGCGACGGCGTTGAATGGGGGCACATGTATGGTCAAAGAACGTTCACTCTAACAACCGGCGGCAATACGCACACGTTTGAGTTTGACATGACCGACCCGACCGACCTCAACGTCCAGCTTGCGTTCAATTTCGGCGTTGGACAAAACGCAACCCGCAACGTTACAATACGCAATGTAAGGCTCGTTGAGGCGGGGGATATTGTAGTTCCGTGCAACGCGCTCCCTCCCACCGCTGGCAATTTGGTAGCAAACGGCGTATTTAGCGGCGGTGAACTAAGTCCGTGGTCGCTTGCGAACGCTTCCGGCGGCGCGGTCGCGGAGGCAAGCCTCGGCTGCAACAGTGTAACTATCCACATTTCAAGCGCAGGCGCGGAAATCTATCAGCCGCAGTTGATACAGCAGGGTATAACGCTTGAGCACGGGAAAGCCTATGAGCTCACCTTCACCGCCTCGGCAGTGGGCGACAGAACTATAGACGTGCAGCTCGAAAGAAGGGGCGACGCGGATAAGGGCTGGGAGTGGGGATATATGTACAACAGTCAGACATTCAACCTGACAAGTGATAGCGGCCAATATAAACTTCAAATTGAAATGACCGACCCGACAGACGATAACGTCCAGTTAGCGTTCAACTTCGGCGGCCTTGTGCTGGGCGCAACCCACAACGTTACGATAAACAATGTAAGGCTCGTTGAGACGGGAACAACATCCGTAAGCCCCAAACAAACCGCTCCCGCCAAAAAGCCGCTGATGACGGTAAGAGGCAGAACGCTGAACGTCAACGCCGCGCCGGATTCAAAGATGAAGGTAAGGGTGGTTGATATGCGGGGCAAAACCGCAGCGAGGTTCAACACTATGGGCAGCGCCAAATTGTCGTTGACGAAACTTCCGGCGGGAAGGTATTTCGTGGAGATAAAAGGCGCGGGGGTGAAGAACACGATCCCGACGGTGTTGAAGTAAATAATAAATAATAATGCAGAATGCAGAAATAAAAGGAAGGTGTGATAGCAGGGAGCGGCAGAGATGATACACCGCGGGCTAAAGCCCGCGGCTCTAAGCCCCGAAGGGGCGTGATATGCGAACATAGGGTGCAGCCCTATGTTTACGAGCGTGCACATGATGTACGAGCGTGCACATGATGTACGAGCAGGCGCATGTCCCATATCTCAGGAGACGGGACGCGGATGACTTCCTACGTCTGCGTCAGGGTCATCTTACTCCTACACGATGGGCTGCACCCATCGTTAAATATATGACGCCCCTTCGGGGCTTGGGATGCGTAACATTAACGGCCGCGGGGATCCTTGCCGGTGATTTTTTAACTTTAGCAAAAGGACTTTGCATGACGCGCAGCGAAAACAGGTTTTTATCTTCAATCGCAGCTGCGGTTATAACCGTATCCGCGTTCGCCAACAGGCAGTTGATGACGGTAAGGGGCAGAACGCTTAGCGTCAACGCTCCGGCGGATTCGAAGATGAAGATAAGGGTAGTTGATATGCGGGGCAAAACCGCGGCAAGGTTCGACACTACGCGCACTATGGGCAGCGCCAGATTGTCGTTGGCGAAACTTCCGGCGGGAAGGTATTTTGTGGAGATACGGGGCGCCGGGGTGAAGAATACAGTTCCGACGGTGTTGAGGTAAAACGTTATGAACAAAACGATCATAAAAGCGCTGTTAGCATCATCCGTAATGGCGGCAGCCGTATTTTCACAGGCTCCCGAAAATATTTACGGCGATAATCCGTTTGTGCATACGGCGTTTACCGCCGACCCTGCCCCTGTTGTATTCAAAGACCCCCGCTACAGCGACAGGCTGTTCGTATATACCTCGCACGATGAGCCGAACGCAAGCTGGTTTGAGATGCGGCATCTTATGTGTTATTCTACAACCGATATGGTCAACTGGACCGATCATGGCGCGGTTATGTCTGATGTTGATTTCTCCTGGGCGAAAGATTCAACGTTCTGGGCTTCGCAGGTCATTGACAGAAACGGCAAGTTTTACGCATACGTCCCTATCGAACGCGGCGCCGGCGGCGGCCCGCAAATTGGAGTAGGGGTTTCCGACAGCCCGTTCGGGCCTTTTGCCGATGCGCTTAATAAACCGTTGGTTTCGGGGAATTGGAACGGAGATATCGACCCAACGGTATTCATTGACGACAACGGGCAGGCGTATTTATACTGGGGCAATCCTAAATTGAAATACGCAAGGCTGAAAGAAAATATGATTGAACTTGACGGTTCCGTTGTGGAAGTGCCTATGACCGCAGCGAGTTTCGGCGCGCGGAGCGGCGAGCCTGATGCGGACCGCCCTGCTTCTTATGAGGAAGGGCCGTGGCTTATCAAACGCAATGCTGCGGGGCTTGGCAACCCTTATTATTTAATTTACGCGGGAGGCCCGATTTCCGAACACCTCGCTTATTCAACCGCGCCGTCTCCCTCGGGGCCATGGACTTACGGCGGTGTGATTATGCCAACCGGAAGCGGTTTGGCTTTCACCAACCATCCGGGGGTTGTGGACTACAAAGGGCGGTCATATCTGTTTTATCACGACCAGAGGCTGACATGGCTTGAAGGGCATACGGGGGGATTTACCCGTTCGGTTGCGGCGGCGGAGTTCACGTATAATTCTGACGGCTCAATACCGCGGGTCGCCTCATCAGCGACCGGCCCCGCCGCGATTGCGGCGTTTGACCCGTTTGTCAAATTTCCGGCGACGACGATCAACCGTGCCGTCGGCGTAAAAACCGGACGGATAAATCCAAATGACAAAAGTGACCCGCGGATGCGCGTTTATGATATTAAAAACGATGGTTACATCAGGCTCAAAGCCGTGGACTTCGGTTCCGGCGCCGCGTCTTTTACGGCAACCGCAGCATGCGCGGCTAATTCTAACGCGAGGATAGAGCTTCGCACAGGCGGCGTCAGCGGCAGATTGATTGGAACTCTGAATCTTTCAAGTACCGGAGGCGCGAATAACTGGCTTAAACAAACTGCCGGTGTGGATAACGTGACGGGCATACAGGAATTGTATTTGGTCTTCAAGGGTCAAGGCTGCGCTTTTGAGGACTGGCAATTCGGCGCAGCCTGCGAAGACCCCGAACCTGCCCCAACTCAGGGCAATCTTGTAAAAGACGGCATTTTCCCCGGAGCAAGTCTCGGCGATAACTGGAATCTGGCAAACATGAATGATGGCGCGGCGGCGGCGGCCTCGGTCAGATGTAACAAGGTAAACGTTGTCATTACAAGCGTGGGCGAGCATATTTACCAGCCGCAGCTTATACAGCAGGGTATAACGCTTGAGCGGGGAAAATCATACAAGCTCACTTTTAAAGCATCAGCTGAGGCGAACAGGACAATAACCGCTCAATTAGAAAGATTGGGAGGAGAGGGCATAGAGTGGGGATATATGTACGGTCAAAAAACATTCAATCTCACGACCGGCGAAACCACTCACGAACTTGAATTCGACATGACCGACCCGACAGATGATAACGTTCAGTTAGCGTTCAACTTCGGCGGCTCAACGCATGACGTAACGATAAGCGACGCGGCGCTTGTTTCCACGGGAGCAACATCCGTAAACCCCAAACAAACCGCTCCCGCCAAAAAGCCGCTGATGACCGTAAGAGGCAGAACGCTTAACGTCAACGCTCCGGCGGATTCAAAGATGAAAATAAGAGTAGTTGATATGCGGGGCAAGACGGTAGCAAGGTTCAACACTATGGGCAGCGCCAGATTTTCGTTGACGAAACTTCCGGCGGGAAGGTATTTCGTGGAGATAAGGGGCGCGGGGATAAAAAATACGGTTCCGACGGCGCTTAAATAAATAAGAAATAATATACACACCCTTTAACAAGCCTGGGGAGTTTTTATGACAAAAAGCAAACGTATTATCGCGTCAATTATCGCGGCGGCTATAGCAGCAACTGCCGTACCGGTTTGGGCTAACCCGATTCTGAGCCACAAATACACCGCCGACCCTCAGCCCATAGTCTGGAATAACAGGCTTTATGTTTACGCCTCCAACGATGACCTGAGCGTCGTTGAAAGTGACGGATACGTGATCCAGGCGTATACGCTGGTATCCACCGACGATATGGCGAACTGGACGGATCACGGCGAGGTGTTTCGGGTGCCGCGTGACTGGAATCGCGGGAACGCCAGCAACGCCCGCGCGTACGCTCCGGGCGCGGCGGTGCGTAACAATACTGTTTACGTATATCCCTGCGGCGCTGGAGGGCCCGTTGGGGTTGTATCCGCTCCGCGTCCGGAAGGGCCTTTTAATGATGTACACAGAGGAACGGCAATCGTTGACAGGAACAACAGGATAATTACCAGCGCGAGCGGCACGACAGCCACAACGTGCACAAACTGCAACGTTCCGTGGATGTTTGATCCGATGACGTTTGTTGACGACGACGGTCAGGGGTATCTTTATTACGGCGGCGGCGGCGAAAACGACAATCCCGGCGCCGGTCAGAATATGCGTGTGCTGCGGCTTAACGATGATATGGTTTCCATAAGGGACGCCAACGCAACAACCGTTGCGGCGCCCCGCTCCTTTGAGGCCGCTTATATGCACAGGCGCGGAAATACGTATTATTTCTCATACGTCAACAATTGGGCCGGCGGCGACGGGCATCCAAGCGCGGCTATCATGTATATGACGGGCAGCAGCCCCATGGGGCCGTTCACTTTGAGAGGCCCTGTACTGCGCAATCCGGCTATCGGCAACCAGAATATCAACAGGCACAACAACAATCACCACGCGCCTGTAGAGTATAACGGCAAGTGGTACATGCTCTATCACGACCGCAGAGTCGCGGACGCCAACGGCGCTCCAAGCGTCAATCAGAGAAATATCAGCGTAGACTCTTTGGTGTACAATGCCGACGGTACGATGAGAGAGGTTGTAGTTACCGCAAACGGCGTTGCGCAGATAAAGAACCTTAACCCTTACGAGACCGTCAGGGCTGCGACCATCAACAGGCAGTTGGGCATTAGGGTTACCAATAATGGAGAGAGGTGGGCGGGCAACGACAGTACTATACTCTCCTCCATCTCCAACAACGACTGGATCCGCCTCAAGGGCGTTGACTTCAAGTCAGGGGCGTCCAAGGTTACCGTGCGCGCGGCGAGCAACTCAGCGGGCGGGAGCATTGAGTTCAGAACGGGCAGCGAAACGGGGACTTTGATAGGAACCTGCAACATCACGTCAACGGGCGGATGGACTGCGTGGCGTAATTTTGAGTGCGACATTAATAAGACTGCCAGCGCGGGAGTAAAGGATTTCCTCTACCTGGTATTCAAAGGAACGGCATCAGAGCTGTTTCGGTTGGCAAGTTATCAGTTTGAGGAAGAGGCGGTCGCGTGCGACGGTCCCGCGCCCACACCTACCCCAAATAACTTAGTAAGCGACGGCATCTTCTCCGGCCCCGGTCTTGGCTCAAGCTGGAGTTTGGCGAATATGGACGACGGCGCGGCGGCTTCGGCCTCGGTTAGATGCAACGAAGTGACTATTGACATCACAAGCACAGGCGCGGAAATTTATCAGCCGCAGCTGATACAGCAGGGCATAAGGCTTGAGCGGAGGAAATCCTACAAGCTTACCTTTGACGCGTCGTCCGTGGGCGGCAACAGAACGATAGTCGCTCAGCTTGAGAGGCTGGGCGGAGACGGCGTTGAGTGGGGACACATGTACGGTCAAAAAACATTCAATTTAACAGCCGCCGGCGGTACGCACGAGCTTGAATTCGGAATGGATGACCCGACCGATGGAAATGCTCAATTAGCGTTCAACTTCGGCGGTTCAGCCCGCAGCGTTACCATACGCAACGTAAGGCTTGTTGAAACGGGGGATATTACAGTTCCTTGCAATGCGATACCTCCCACCGCGGGCAACTTGGTAGAAAACGGTACATTTGCCGGCGATGGGCTGAGTCCGCATTGGACGTTTGCAAATACCACCGGCGGCGCAGCTGCGGAGGCAAGCCTCGGCTGCAACGAAGTGACTGTCACCATTTCAAGCACAGGCACGGCAATCTATCAACCGCAGCTTATACAGCAGGGCATAACGCTCGAACAGGGGAAAGGCTATAAGCTAACCTTCAAAGCATCAGCGGCGACAAACAGATCAATAGTCGTTCAACTTGAAAGAAGAGGCGACGCGGATAAAGGTTGGGACTGGGGTTATACGTACGGTCAAAAAACATTCAATTTAACAACCAACGAAACCGCGCACGAGCTGGAATTCGACATGACCGACTCGACCGATCAAAACGTCCAGCTCGCGTTCAACTTCGGCGCGTCTACACATGACGTAACAATAAGCGATGTGGTACTTCTTGCGACCGGGTCTGTGTCAATCAGCCACGGACAAACCGCGCCCGCGGTCATCCGTCCGTTAATAACCATAAATGGCAGGATATTGAACGTATCATCATCCGGCAACGCTGAAATGAAAATAAGGGTGATAGACGTCAGAGGCAGGGTACGGGCGGATTTCAAATCATCGGGCGGCGCCAAATTTTCGTTGGCGAGATTGCCGGCGGGAAGGTATTTCGTGGATATAAAGGGCGCGGGGGTAAAAAATACGACCTCTGTAATGTTGAAATAGGCGTATGTCGTGGGGAGGCGTTGCGTGCAACGCCCGTACAGGCAAAATATCGCAGGGGTGGATATCGCAGGGGCGTTGCGCGCAACGCCCGTACAGGCAATATCCGTACAGCGTCGTCAAGGTCCGCCGGTAATTAAGACGTAACACTGAACGTTTATGTTTTGGGGAGATTTTTATGTCACGCAGAGCAACCGTCATAATATCGTTGACAGCGGCGCTGACCGCCGTCATTCCAGCCTACGCGCAGACCTCCGCCGACACCGCTCGGGTTCCTGTTGTGGTAAACGCGGCGGCCACGGTAACGATTTCACCGCCCGATAACGCAGCGGGGTTTAAGCCGGTAAGCAAAGCTGTAGCGGCGAACACGCCGGACACGTTAGTCTTTCCTGTCAATCCGACTACATCAATATCACACAGCGCGCGGACACAGGCTGACATTACGCCCGCATTTACTTACAATAGAGGACGCGTTTCATTAAAGATACCGCGGCGCTCATATGGCAGCGCCGCGGTCTCGGTGTATTCCGTCAACGGAAAGCGCGTCCTGCACGCAAAGGCCGATGCGACACGCCCGGACGGCCTCAACATATCGCGCAAAAACGCAGCGGCAGGCATTTATCTGCTATCGGTCAAAGACGCTGAGGGCAGCGCTTTTACGACTAAGCTGACGCACTCCGGCGGAAGACTCAGCGTCAATATCATATTCAATACTAATGACGGCATACCGCCATCGTCAATTAAATCGGCGAAAGCCGCCGCGGAAGGCGGTTGGACGATATCCGCTGCGGCGACAGCGGCCGGATACAGGAACATATCATACGCGATCGAACCCGCGGGCGGGATCAACGGGACGGAGTACATATGGCTGCCATCCGAAAAGTTCACGGTGACGTTCGTCTCGGACGGACGTATCGTCAAAACTGTGGAGACCGACAGCAACACATCCACAGGCGGCGCTTTTCCTCCCGTACCGGCAAAATATCTCGATGATTCCGGCGTCAACCTTATACAAAACGGCGGATTCGGCGGTATGGACAACTGGACCGTGAACAGGTGGAGCGGTGAAGCGGCCAACAGCGTTTCCGGCGGAACGTTCACGGTGAATATCACATCGCTCCCCGACGCTGTCCACGACGTGCAGCTTGTCCAGCGCGAGATACCTCTCGCGTGGGGCGGGCAGTATCTGCTGACGTTCGACGCGTGGGCTCCGGCGGCGCCGCGGGATATAGGCGTTGTATTCGAACTGCCTGACGAACCGTGGGACAAGTATTACGCCGAAAACGTCAAGCTGGGGACTGCGAGACAGCCGCACTCTATAGCGTTCACTATGGGTAAAGGGACGAATCCCGATTCGAGGTTCGGCATAAACTTCGGACAGGCCGCCGGATACGTACACGTCAGCGGCGTGAAGCTTCAGCGGAAAAGCGTACCGGATCAACAGGGGGGACAGACGTCGGACAAGTACGACTTCGTTGGCTGGTACGGAAACTCCGACACGTCGCAATTCACTTCGTCAACGCGCGTTCACGGAAATATGACGGTCACCGCAAGGTGGAAGCCGAACAGCGTTATACCGCCGCCGGACGAATTAGTAACGCGGACGGCGGCAAACCCGCTGCTTAAGGGCGACTTTCCGGACTGGTCGGTCATCCGCGTTGACAACGCGTATTATATGGTCAGCACTACGATGTACTTTATGCCGGTTGCGCCGATAATGAAGTCTTACGACCTTATCAACTGGCGGATAATCAGCTACTGCGGCGAAATACTTGAGAACCGCGCCAGCGACAGGCTGGAAACCGAGAGCGCGGACAGGATCGGCGAATACGCCAACGGCCAATGGGCGTCCAGCATCCGTTATCATGACGGCAAGTTTTGGGTGATGCTCGGCTCGCGCTCCTCAGGATCTTACCTGTTTACCACCGCCGATCCCGAAAACGGCCCCTGGGAGCGGATAAAAATGCCGAACTACTACCACGACCCGTCGATGTTCTTTGACGACGACGGCAAGGCGTGGCTTCTCACCGGGTATATTGACATATCCCTTATTGAGATGGAACCGAACATGAGCCGCCCCAGGCAGGGAGGCGTGAACAGGCGGATACTTACGGACGCGGGCGAGGGCGTTCATATTTATAAGTTGAACGGGTACTATTACATCTTCACCATCTCGTGGAAGCCGGGCGCGCGTTCGGTTTACTGCTACAGGTCGCGGAATATCGACGGCCCGTTTACGGAGCGGCTTGTGCTTGACAGAAAAAGCGTCCCCGGCGGCAAGGGCGGCGGCGTGGCGCAAGGCGGCATAGTTCAAACGCCCGATGGCGACTGGCGGGGTTTCTTCTTCCAGGATCGCGACGCGGTGGGGCGCGTGCCTGTGCTTGTCCCCATGCGGTGGGTTGACGACTGGCCGGTGTTCGGCGACGCGAACGGCAATATTCCGGCGGAGTTTCAAATCAAGCAGGTTGCGAGCCACGAGCAGAATTACTACGTATCTGACGAATTCGATGATACGAAGCTGAAACTCGCGTGGCAATGGAACCACAATCCCGACAATAATAACTGGTCGCTCTCAGCGCGCCCAGGCTATTTGCGGCTGACAACGGGCAGAACGAGCAAAACCATATACCATGCCCGCAACACCCTCACGCAGAGAACCTGGGAGCCGTCCTGCACGGCGGTGGTAGCGCTTGCGCCCATTAATATGAAAGACGGCGACAAGGCGGGATTGGCGGTATTGCAGGGCATCTCCGGTTTCGTGGGCATTGAGCAGGACGGCAGTCAGAAATACATAGTGATGTACTCCGGCAGCAACGAGGACGATTACAGCGGGTCGAACGCGATGGTCAGAAGGGAAGGAACCCGCGTAGCGTTCAACGGCGACAGGGTATATTTGAGGGCGGTATGCCGGTTCAGGCCCGCGTCCAATCCGGAGCAGGCGTCTTTCGCGTACAGCCTCGATGGTCAAACGTGGCATAACATAGGCGTAAACGTCAACCTGCGCTGGACGATGACCCATTTCACCGGCGCGCGCTTCGGGCTTTTCAATTACGCCATGAAAGAGGCGGGCGGGTATGTGGATTTTGATTATTACCGGGTGCGGTGAGCTGCCTGATAACGAGGACGCGGGCGGTGTTGAGGTAGAAACCGTACGTTCCGCTCCTCAAACTATTTTCATTTTTTCTTGACTTTTTATTGGGAATTTAGTCTATTCATAGATAAGGATATTTTTTATAAATACAAACCAGTGGAGGCAATATGGGAAAGTTTACAAAAGTTTTGGGGGCGGCGGCGCTTGCGGTAGGTTTTGTGATGCCGACGGTGGTGATGGCGCAATGCGATACATGGACTACCAGCACAATAAGGAATTGCAACGGCATCGACTATGAGCTTTGGAATCAAAACAACAGGGGTACCGTTTCCATGAGGATTACGGGCAGCAGCACATCGGCGAATGGCGGATCGTTTACCGCAGAGTGGAGAAATACGGAAAACATACTTTTCCGTTCAGGTAAAAAATGGGGTGCTAACAGCACCCAAAATCATACGCAAATCGGTAATATGACTTTGGAATTTGATGCTACATGGTCTTCCAACGACAATGTGAAAATGCTCGGCGTATATGGTTGGGCGTATTTCACACAGAGCAGGATACCGACAAGAGACGAAAACGGCACGTCCAGATCCTACTCCAATCAGATTGAATACTACATTATTCAGGAGCGCGGCAGTTTTAACCCTGCTTCTGGAGGCACTAACGCCAAACAATACGGCACAGGTACCATTGACGGTATTACATATCAATTCTGGGTTGCAGACAGAATCAATCAGCCGATGCTTACCGGTAATGGCAACTTCAAGCAGTTCTTCAGTGTTCCGGCAAGCACGGGAAGTCACAGAACAAGCGGTACAATCAATGTTACCGCTCACTTTAATGCCTGGCACGCTCTCGGTATGTATATGGACGGCCCGTTATACGAAGTAGCGATGAAGGTAGAATCCTATACCGGCAGCAGCGCTAACAGCCAGGGTTCGGCGACTGTGAGGAAGAGTCTTTTGACTATCGGCGGAACTACACAACCGGGGCAAGTCTATCTCACGACCGTTGCCTCTCCGAGTATTGGCGGTACCGTAACTCCGGCGAATACTACTAATCATGCCCAGAACGCAAACGTTCAAGTCTCCGCGACTGCGGCAAGCGGCTGGAGATTTACCGGGTGGAGCGGCGCTTCAACAAGCACAGCAAGTCCTGTATCGGTAAGCATGGGAACTACTGACAAAACAGTCACGGCGAATTTTGTCCCGACAGCAGACGGTACGACAAATTTGATTAAGGATGGGAATTTTCCAGGCACAAGCCTCTCTTCGAATTGGTCATTGGGTCAAGGTACGGGTTGGGGCGGCTCCGCGGCAACAGCGAGTGTCAGCGGCGGTAACGCTACGATAAACATCACAACAACCGGGTCGAATCCGTGGGAACCGCAGTTGACCCAATCCGGCGTCGAACTCATTAAGGGAATGAACTACCGCCTCACTTTTACCGCCCGCGCCGCGGCGGCGAGAACCATACAAACACAGTTCGGGCAATCCGTTGATCCATGGGATACGTATAGCGAAAAAAACCACAGCCTGACCACTGCGGATCAGACATATACCCATGAATTCAAGATGGAAGCTGACAGCGACCCCGCCACACAGTTCGCGTTTAACATGGGGCAATCAACGGACAATGTTACCATAAGCAACGTAAGGCTTATTTACATTCTGAACTTAACAACTAACATCTATCAAAATAACCTCGCCCCTGCCGCAAAAAGCATATCGGGTCTGCGGGTAAGGGCGCAGTCAGGCTCTGCCGTAAACGTAAACTTCACAGCCGCAGGCAGCGGAGAGGCGGTACTCAAGCTTTACAGCCTGAAAGGCGATTGCGTATCAACAACCAGAATGCAGACCGTTGCGGGTAAAAACTACACTTACGCTTTCAACCAGAAAAAACTTTCGAACGGATTCTACATTGTGAAGCTGAACAGCGGCGGAAAAGTTGAGCGGTCGAGGGTTATGGTACAGAGATAAGAAATTAGTCGTCAGTTAATAATCTTCGATTGTCCTTTATGACTTCACACTATCAGACAATCGGCACTCTCCCCTCTCCCGCGCCCTGAAGGGGCGCGCAGCCGTTTCGGCTGTCTTTACAGCCCCGTGTTTCAACACGGGGCGTTTCGGCGGATGTACCTGTCGGAAACTGCGCGCGGGATCGATAATTAATATGGCATTCTTGCGCTTGCGTCCTGTCACCGCGCTAAAGCACAGGCTATAGAGATGACCTAAACAGCTGCGCGCCCCTTCAGGGCGCGGAAAAAGTTATAATGAGAAACAGAGATAATTATTATATTGATACCTAATTGGATTGGTCTTTAAAAATTGTATACAACAAGAGGGGGCTTCATGTCTGTCAAAAAAATTTTCGGCGGGGCGCTTATTTGCGCCGCTTGTGCTGGTGTTGCGTTTGGTCAGCAGACCATCGCCGCTGCTTACCCGTTCCCACAGAACGTTGTGTATCCTAACGGGCATTCGCAGTCAACCATTACCAGCACCAGGGTGACGGAGTGGTACAATAGGTTCAAAACAGCGCACATCCATAATTGCCCTGACAAGGGAACCATGCCTACAGCGGATGATAATAATAACGTAAAGGTTGAGGGCCTTGGCTGGGCGATGATCGCCGCGGCGTACATGGGCGACAAAGAAATTTTTGATGGGATTTACCGGTTCTATAACGCCAACACCAACCAGCGCGCGGGCGGCATGATGGTTTGGACTGTAACATGCCAGAACACTCCCGATAATGAGGGCAGCGCGACAGACGGCGACCTGGACGTGGCTTTCGCTCTTGTTGTCGCAAGCTGGCAGTGGGGCGGCAATTATTTGGACGAGGCTAAAAAGGTGATCACAAGATGTGAGCAGCTTATAGTTACCTGCAACAACGGCGGGCCTGACGGTACTGCCATAAGGTCTTTGGCGGGCGGATACAGCAACGGCCCTTACGGCGGCGGATGCAACAGCTATACTGACATGTCATACTTTACCCCGGCATTTTTCAGGATTTTCGCGGAAGTTTCGGGCAAAAACATCTGGAATCAATTAGCCGATGACGCTTACATTCATCTTGAAAGAAACGCTCACGCAACTACAGGGCTTGTTTCCGACTGGCAGAATGTTAACACCGGCGCCCCTATGGCAGGCCCAAGCGGCAACTCCCATGATACGACTTACAGACACGATGCTTCCCGCGTTGCGTGGCGCATCTCCCTTGACTACCTTTGGAATGGGAATGAAAGAGCAAAGGCGTGGCTTACAAAAGTTACAGGCTGGGTGCACAGCAACGGGATAAGCAACTTGCGCGAAGGTCACGCCAGAGACGGTACTGTTCTCAATCAGACAGCCGCCGGAATGGCCTTCTTGGGTTCTTTCGCGGCAGGCTCGTTAGCTAATGACAATGAAACCGTCCGCAGCGCGTTTATGAACGCGATTGCATCGAGGGATGACGAATACTGGTATCACAGGCATACCGGAAACATGTACCTGCTTACCCTTACCGGCAACATGTGGAACGAATCTATGGTAGGCGGTACGGGATTCACTATTATGGCAGCCATAGATGGCGGCGGGTCGGTCTCACGCAACCCCAACAAAACGCGCTACGAAAGCGGCGAAAAGATCACACTAACCGCGGAACCCAATACCGGCTGGACATTTGACGGATGGAGCGGCGACATTGGAAGCGCCGACAGTAAAAGCCCCTCTATTGAAATAACAGCGGGCAGCGCGAACATTAATGTAACGGCCAAGTTTGTGTTGACCGGCGGTGTGGAATTAGTCAAGAACGGCAACTTTGCGGACGGCATGACGGACTGGACGCTGAACACATGGGACAACTCTCAGGCTACGGCCAGTGTGTTGAACGGAGCGGTCACGATTAACATCAACACGCTCCCAAGCAGCGGAGAAGTCTATAATATGCAATTAGTGCAGGCAAGCCTGCCGCTCCTGAAGGGAAACACTTACACCGTTTCCTTCGAAGCTTCCGCAGCGGGGCCGAGGGTAATGGAAGTAATGTGTCAGAAAGCCACCGACCCCTGGACCGGTTACTTCTCGGAAGATGTAAATTTAACAACGGCAATGCAGGAATTCTCGTTTGACTTCGAAATGACGGAAGACGACGATCTGGTATCCAGATTGGGATTCAACGTCGGGCACTCGACTGAAAATGTTACCATACGCAACGTATCGGTTATGTTGAAGCAGGGTACCTCAATCAAACCTCAAAGCATTTCACAGACAGCAACCAAAGGAACGTCCCTGCGCGTCAGCGCCAAAAAATCAGGCATAAGCGTGAAATTTAAGGCTAAAACAAGCGGTTCGACAAGTTTGCGCCTCTATGGACTCAGGGGCGAACTTGCGGCAAAAACAGAGCTGAATACCGTTGCGGGCAAAAGCTACTCCCACACATTCAGCGGCGTAAAAATCTCCAACGGATTCTACATTGTGAGAATGCACAGCAGCGGTAAAGTTGAGCAGTCGAAGGTGATAATGCGTAAGTAATGACAACAGCATCGATACAGCACATATCAGGGGCTGCCTTCGGGCAGCCTTTTTTTAACGTGTAAATTTGCTTATCAATGCAAAAATGAAACAAAAATGTTATTCTAAAATTTCTTAGTAAAGTTATTTCTAAGTTGAATAACTATATTAGGGATGAAAAGTCAACTGAGGAATTCAGGATAATACCGTTATTTTACTTCCGCATTTGTTTTAGAAAGATGCCACTTTATTATATTTAAATAGAATCTATCCTAAATTAAACAATAAGAGGAGTTTTCATGAAAAAGTATTTCGTTGTGCACGCACTTGCGCTCTCAATCTCTTTGCCGCTTGTGTCGTGCAGTTCAGATGGGCAGACTGTACCGGCAAAGGTTAACCTTTCGGACGAGAAGCATCAGGTAAGTTACATGATAGGCCGCGATATCGGCAGAAGTCTTAAGGGTATAGACGCTGATCTCGATTTACAGATAGTGTTAGCGGCGATCCGTGAAACCATGAATGATATCCCCTCGCAGCTCTCGGACAGCGCGCTTTCGGCAATCAATATGCGGCTCAACCAGGAGCTTCGTGAAAAGAGTGAGCAGAAGCGGGTAAAACAGCTTGAGGAGAATAAACTTGAGGGAGAAAACTTTCTTAAGGCCAACAAGCAGCAGCCCGGTGTGATAGAAACCGAAAGCGGACTGCAGTATCAGATTATAACAGAGGGAAGCGGCGCGGTTCCTACAGCAAATGACAAGGTAAAAGTTCACTACCATGGCACTCTTATAAACGGTACTGTGTTTGACAGTTCCGTAGACCGCGGCGAGCCGGTTACTTTTGATGTAACAGGGGTAATAAAAGGGTGGACAGAGGTTCTTAAGTTAATGAAGACCGGCAGCAAGTACAAAGTTTTTATCCCCTCAGCTCTTGCTTACGGCGAAAGAGGCGCCCGCCCGCCCATCGGTCCTAACACTATGCTGATTTTTGAGATAGAGCTGCTTGAGGTAGTTAATTAAAAAACAACGCTGCCGGGGATTAATCTCATTACAACTTTCATTGATTTCCTGTAAATCAATAATTTCAATGTAAAGAGATTAATCCGCGGTTATACAGTTATAGAAAAAGAACTTTGTTAATGCAGAAATAAAATGGCAGAATGCAGAAATCTTAAAAACATTCAGTAATACAACAAAAATCTATCATACCTTCTTTTTTATTTCTGCATTATTATTTTGAAATTGAATTAGTATATCAGCTGCCCCAAACCGCTTTATTACCCCACCAGCCATAAACCGTCTCCCAGCAAAATCCCGCATACGGACTGTTTATTTTAAGTACATCAGACTTAAAACCCGCCGGAGCGTCAACCGCCGCGATGCGTTCGTGCAGCATCTCATTTGTTATGGATTCATTTCCCGCGGCGCTTATACATAACGCCGCGCGCGCCATATCACGCTGTAAGGCGCGCCAATCGTAGCCCGCGTCAAAAAGATGCTTTGCGAATGGTTCAAGACCTCTTATGTTTTCGTCAAAAACAGCTTTCCCCGAAAACGGCGGCAGGTTTTCATGCATTGCCGATGTCCATAGAAAAGAAAGCGTATCCTTTACAATATCCATTACCGAATGCGAGGTATTCTGAAGATCGTTTTCCTGTTCAAGGCACTGAACAAAACTTTCTCTTATATTGTTAACATCAGGCAATGTTGCCGATATTCTTGACACATCATAAACATGTTTGAGACGCTGAGCCTCTTTGCCCCTTCCCACAGGAATACCGAGAGTTGAGGGGCCTAAAGTCAATAATTTGTCGGCGATTATGGAGGATGGGAGCGGAAGCTCTACGGAAGCCCCAGATTTGTACAGTGAGCCGCAGCACACTTTTTTAAATTCGGTTTTGTAGGGGCTTGTTCTCATTTGTACGTCAAGCATTACGCACGTATCAGGTGAAGAATCGAACAGGCTTGAGTAGTAGATGTTGTAGCTTGAGAGCGGAAGCCACGGTTTTGTCTTGTGCTGACGGCGTTCCCATTTGAAAAACACGCCGTATTTGGCGACAAGCGAGTTTAAAACCTCTTCGATTCTTTCCCGTGATTCACCGGAAGCGATATCTACGTCAATGGAGAATCTCTTGGGCTCGTTCAGGATGAGCAGTAAGGAGTTTCCGCCCTTAAACTGATACTTAAGGCCGCATTCCGAAAGCTCCGCTACAAGTTCAAGGCAGTGCAGAGCCTGCTCCGCAAGCGTGGAGGAAGCGTTAAAACGGCAGCGTTCAATGTGTTCTTTGGTAAAATAAATTTTGTCTGCGACAGCCATGAGATTCTCCGTGGTTAAGTTGCCGAAGCTCTTAAATATATCTTTAAAATTATACATTGTTATACGGTTATGTGCACGTATTTTATTTTGACTCGCCGCACGGTGAATACGCGGGGTCGGAGTAAAAATTTTAAGCCGCTGTACGGCCGGGCAGCATAGTAACTTTTAATATCACTACCGCTGTTAAGGTATCTAAATTAAAAGTTTCCTGTACCATCTGCATTAAAGTATTTTTAGCGTTTGCTCCGTATTCTCAACGCAAAGGAAGTATAAATGGCTAACGTTAAATTCCATGCAGGCGAGTCTTTCCCTCTTGAGATGCATAAAGTGCGCATCATCCAGAAACTTAATCTTATCCCTATAGAAGAGCGTCTCAGGGCGGTTAAAGAGGCCGGCAACAATACGTTTCTGCTAAAAAACAGAGACGTTTTTATGGATATGCTCACAGACAGCGGCGTAAACGCGATGAGCGACCGTCAGCTCGCTTCCATGATGGAGGCTGACGACAGTTACGCGGGAAGCGAAACGTTCAGCAGGCTTGAAAAGTCTGTAAAGAATTTCTTTGGCGTCAAACATTTTCTTCCCGCTCACCAGGGGCGCGCCTGTGAAAACATCCTCTCAAAGATATTTGTTAAAGAGGGTTCTATAGTTCCGATGAACTATCACTTTACAACAGCTAAAGCTCACATAACTATAAACGGCGGAAAAGTCGAAGAAATAATTATTGACGAGGGACTTAAAATTAGAAGCTCCTGTCCGTTTAAGGGTAATATTGATATTAACAAACTTAACGCAATCATTAGAGACCACGGCGCGCAAAACGTTGCTTACGTGCGCATGGAAGCGGGTACAAACCTTGTGGGGGGTCAGCCTTTCTCACTTGAAAACCTTAATGATGTAAGCAAAATATGCCGCAGCGCAAATATCCCTTTAGTACTTGACGCGAGCCTTTTAGCGGATAATCTGTATTTTGTAAAAACAAGAGAAGAATCATGTAAAAACATGGAACTGCGTGAGATAACCAGAAAATTCGCGGAAGCTTCAGACATTATCTACTTCTCCGCCAGAAAACTTGGGTTTGGACGCGGCGGCGGCATCTGTACGAATAATGAAGAATATTTTTTAAAAATACGAGAAATGGTTCCGCTTTTTGAAGGGTTCCTCACCTATGGCGGGATGTCTGTACGTGAGATGGAAGCGATAGCCGTAGGTCTTGACGAAACGCTTGACGAAGATATGATAAGCCAGGGCCCGATATTTATTGACTACATGGTAAGAGAACTTGACAAAAAAGGCGTACCCGTGATCACTCCGGCTGGAGGGCTTGGCTGCCATGTCGATGCTAAAGCTTTTCTCGACCACATTCCTCAAAATCAATATCCGGCGGGCGCGCTTGCGGCCTCCTACTTTATAGCAAGCGGTATCCGCGGAATGGAACGCGGCACACTGAGCGAACAGCGCGATGAAAACGGTAATGAGCCGCTTTCCAACATGGAACTTCTAAGATTAGCGCTGCCGCGCCGCGTTTTTACTCTTTCACAAGTCAACTACGCGATTGATCGTATGCTGTGGCTCTACAAAAACCGTAAGCTTGTGGAAGGGTTAAGATTTGTGGAGGAACCTAAAATCTTGAGATTTTTCTTTGGCCGTCTTGAGCCTGTTTCTGATTGGCAGGATAAGGTTGTGGCGCAGTTCAGGAAGGATTTTGGGGACAGCCTTTAAAAATAATTAAGAATTAATAACTGATGTTACGCAGAATACTCTAAGCCCCGAAGGGGCGTAATATGCGAACATAGGGTGCAGCCCTATGTTTACGAGCGAGCTCATGTCCCATATCTTAGGAGATGTGAATGTGAATGCAGATGACTTCCTGCGTCTGCGTCATGGGTCATCTTACTCCCATACGATGGGCTGCACTCATCGTTAAATATATGATGCCCCACCGGGGCTGGAGATACCATCCCGTGCGTAACATCAGTTAATAATTAGAGAGCGTAATCGAAATAGAATTACGTATCTTTAAAATTATTAATTCACAAAGCATGACAAGTAAGACTAACAAAACAACTTCTAATTTAAAGCGTACGATCTTTCACATCGACATGGACGCGTTCTTCGCTTCCATTGAGCAGCGGGATTTTCCACAGTACAGGGACAAACCTGTCATTGTGGGAGCAAAGCCGGGAACCAGAGGGGTTGTATGCGCTGCAAGTTACGAGGCGCGCCGCTTTGGGGTGCGCTCCGCCATGCCTGTAAAAGAGGCTTTCCGGCGCTGTCCGCAAGGAATTTTTGTTCCGCCAAGAGGCGGGGTTTATTCGGGCGTGTCCAAGCTCGTTATGGAAATTTTGGTTAGTTTTTCCCCTGTCATAGAAAAAGTTTCCATTGATGAAGCTTTTATTGACATGAGCGGAACACAGCGGCTTTTTGGGCCGCCGCTTGAAACCGCGCAAAAAATCTCACGCGCCATAAATGAGAAACTGGAGCTCACCGCCTCCATAGGCATCGCTCCAAATAAGTTCTTATCCAAAATCGCCTCCGACTTCAACAAACCAGACGGGATAACCGCCACTCCTTTTGATCAACAGGAGATAGAAAAATGGCTCGCGCCTCTCGCGGTTGGAAAGCTGTGGGGAGTGGGAGAGAAAACTCAGTACGCTCTGCATTGCATTAACATACGAACTGTCTATGATCTTCAGCAGATAGAACTCGACTTTCTTGTATCCCGTTTTGGAAAGCAGGGAGAAAGTCTTTACTACCTCTGCCGCGGCATAGATGAACGGCCTGTAGGTGAAGATGAAAGCGCCAAATCAATTTCGCGAGAATTTACTTTTCCAAGTGACTGCAGCGACAAAGAGGAATGGAAATCTACGCTTCTCGCGCTCTCTCAGGATGTAGCGCAGAGGGCGCGCCGGAAAGGAGTGAAGGGAGATACCGTGGTACTCTGTTACAGGCGGCCTGACTTCAGCCGCCACTCCAAAAGGCTAAAACTTCCATATCCATCCGATTTGTCAAAAGTCATATATGAACATGGCGTTAAAATACTCTCCGGAATTGAGGAGAGCAGCCTGAGGCTTATCGGCATTGGGATTACAGATTTTGACGCGGATGTACAAACCGACCTGTTTAGCGCGTTTCCACAAACACAGGCGCTTGAGGCGAGTGAAAAGGCTGTGGATAAAGTGATAGAGCGGTTTGGCAAGAATTGTATCCGTAAGGGAACGCAGATGAAAATGCGGAATCCGGAATTGAGAGATAAGAACAACGCATCCCCGCCTTCGCAGGGATAACGGAGGTTGGATATATGCTTCCGGGACGGAACACATCTCCGCGTCTTCCAAGGAGATTTTTTCGAACTCACCTTTTACGCGGCTGAAAATATAAATTAAAGCAGTCAATGTTCATGCATATTGAAAGCAACCATTATCGAAAGCAGAAAGCAAAATGCGGCAAAAGATCGGTGATTTTAGGGGCCAGGCGGAGTAACCGGTGATAAAAGGGCGCGATAAACAGCACCCTTACATGGCGGCGGAGCTAATATTTGGGCGGAGCCTCTACTACTTGCACAGTAGAGGCTTGCGGGCCTTTTTCACCCATAGTTTCTACAAAACGTACAGCCGCGCCTTCACGCAGCGTATCAAAATTATCATTGACAAGAGCATGGCGGTGAAAAAACACTTGACGATCATCAAATGTCCTGATAAACCCTACGCCGTCGTTTCTGAAGATTTTTTCTACTATTCCATCAGCTTCGGAAAAGGGGTGTTTTTTCACATCGCGGCGCTGCTTCTCCATTAATTCTTTAATCTGGCGCTCTGCGGCGTCAAAAGCCCACCTGATTTCCGCCTCAAGGTCAAGATGAAGGTCTGCCTTATTGGGATCGCGGCTTACCACAATTTCATGACCGGGAGGCATTCTTAAACCAATACGCACCTTATAGGGCTGGGCGCTGCTTCGATGCTTCTGCCCCCTCTCTACCATTACATTGCAGCTTATGATATGGTCACAGATCTCGTCTAATTTTTCCGCACGCGACTCTATAAGCTCCCGCGCCTCCTCATAGTGCGGCACATCCCTGAACGTAACCTCAAGCGGTTTCTGCATAACGACCTCTTTTTTAACGCAGAAATAATAATGCGGAACGCAGAAATATATTGTAAGAAAAGGCTTTTGACTTTATTTCCGCATTCCGCGCTCTGCATTATTATTTAATTTAAGTTTAAAGGAAAAACAGCGCTCTGCGGATCAAGCCTCATCCCGCTGCGGATAAGTTCCCGCCCCTCCTCCATCCTGCCATAAATCCCGCAGGCCATAACACCCGTCACCCTGGAAAAACTATCAAGGTAATAGATGATACCCGCCCTGTATCTCTCTTTCCAATCGGCAACTGTAACATTGGCTGAATTTATATCTCCCACAGCTTCATATCCAAACTCAAAAAGATCAGAAAAGAAATACGGCATGTGTAAATACGTTTCATTTGCTCCGGCCATGTTTCTGCCAGCGGTAGTCCCCTGATTCAGAGCATTATCCCAATGCTCCATACGCACGCGTTTTCCAAGAACATCATAGGGAAAATTGGCGCAATCTCCCGCGGCATAAATATCAGGATGAGAAGTTTTTAGATGATTGTCAACCAAAATACCGCCATCTATCTTTAGCCCTGCGTAAAGAGCCATATTGACTTCTGGTTCTATCCCAAACCCAGCCACTACCGCATCCGCCCTTACAATACCCATAGACGTCTCAATCATTATATCATTACCATCCCGTGAAATAGCGTTTACCCTCTGATTGTTCATTATGTAAACGCCCCGGCGAATATATTCCTCAGTAACCGCGGCGCCAAGCTCTTTAGGGAAAACTCTGGCGCAGAGATGATTCTCCGTAAACAGAAGCGCCACTTGCGCCCCATAGCCGCAAAGCGAGGCCGCAAGTTCAGAGCCGATAAATCCGCCTCCTATTACCGCAACCCTGCCCTGAATACCAATTTTTTCTCTGAGCTTTTCAAAATCGCTGAGGTAACGGTACCAGATAACCTCACTTGAGGCGTTGCCCGAAAAAATAAAACGCCTAGGCTGCCCGCCTGCCGCTAAGAGCAGTTTACCAAAAGAGAAAATTTTTCCCTCTTCGGTGTAAATCAGCTTCGCGCTCAGATCAAGCCTCGCGGCAGGTGAGTTTAAACGCAGTTCCACTCCGTTTTTTTCGTAAAATTTTGAATTGTAAATAAAGATATCCGGCAAGCCTTTCCTGCCGCTCCAAAGGCTTTTTGTAAGCGGGGGTCTGTCATAAGGAAGACGGTTTTCGCTGCCTAAAAGCAGAATGCTGCCGTTACTGTCAATCTCCCTGATACCCGCAACAGCCGACGCGCCTGCCAGACCCGCGCCAACAATTATATAATCATAGGATAACCGTTCCATAAGGCAAACAAGCCTCCTTGCGCACTTTCAGGTACAGAAAAATGAGTGATACCGGCAATTAATAGAAACGCAAAACAAGTGCCATGTCAGAGAGTAATGTTTTTTACAATTTGATGTAAAATTGTTTTGACATTGGTTGAAAGATTGCGTATATTTATGGTGTAGCTTAAGCAATGAGGGGAGAGTAAGATAAATGTCTGCAATAAAAATTTTACGCGAAAAAGCCGGTTATTCACAGGCGAGTTTTGCCGAATATCTCGGCATTACGCGTCAAACACTTATTAAATACGAAAATTCACCTGAGAGTATTCCTCCCATAATACTAAAGAAATTATCAGAAAAGTTTGATATAAGCATTGACGATATTTTAGCGGACAAATTACCGCGGGAACCGCATTATAAAGTTATTCCGGCAAAGAGATATCACATCAATCCAGAAATACGCATTGATATTCCGGAAGAAAACATCAACAAATTTAAGGAAGTTCTGCTATATATACTCGAAAAGGTAGGCGCGAAACCGAATGTCGGACAGACGGTTATCTATAAGCTTCTCTATTTCATAGATTTTGATTTCTATGAACTCTATGAGAAACAGCTTATAGGCGCAAAATATATAAAAAACCATTATGGCCCTACACCTGTAGATTTTGCAAAAATTGTGAAACAAATGCAAAATGATGACGAACTTGAAGAGATAAAAACTACGCACTTTTCGCATGAACAGACAAAATACATACCTGTACGCCATGCGGACATAAGCATGCTGTCAGCGCTTGAGATTAAACATATCGACGCGTGTTTAGAAAAATATTCAGACAAAAGCGCTTTCGAACTATCAGAATACTCACACAAAGATGTTCCGTGGGCAGCGACAAAAGACAGGGAGGTCATACCATACGAATCGGTATTTTACCGCACGCTGGAAACTTCGGTGAGGGTTTACAAAAATGAAGTATGAAACCCTGCCGTCATTTGACAGAGATTTTAAGAAACTGCTAAAACGGTTCAAGACACTTAACGAAGACTTCGAAACGCTTAAACAGTATCACGTTGAAACCTTTCACTGCATGAACATTAAAGGCGGCGACCCAGTTGAAATACAGTATGCGTGCGGTAAAAATTTTAAATCATATAAAATCAGAAAATTCGCATGTAAATCGCTGCCGGGAAGAGGCAAACAGTCGGGATTGCGCGTAATATACGTATACCGGCAGGATAAAGAAAGTGTTACTTTCGTAGAGATATATTTCAAAGCGGATAAAGAGAACGAGGATAAAAGCAGATTGAATGAGTTTATTTCCAAAATAAATAATACTAATATAAATTTTACCGGACCGTAAAGTAATCTATGATAACATTCGACAATATCTCCAAACAATACGGCGAAAAAATACTGTTTGAAAACGTGACTTTCAGCATCAATGAGAAACACCGTACCTCTCTCATAGGGCCTAACGGATCGGGCAAGACAACGTTGTTAAAGTTAATACAAAACATTGAACAGCCGGACAAAGGATCAATACAGTTCCCAAGCGGTATGACAACAGGATGGCTCCCTCAGGAGGTCGAAACTCTTGACGAACAGACACCGCTTGACGTGGTGCTTGAACCTTTTAAGCACCTTCTGCAATATGAGCAAACACTCGGCGAAGTCGCTGACAGCATCAGCCGTGGGGATACAAACGCTTTTAGCCGGCTTGATGAACTTGAAAAAAATATGGCTCACCATAACGGCTTTGCTTTGAAAGCCAGGGCGGAGATGATTTTGTGCGGCCTGGGGGTTCCGCAGGATTTTTGGGAAAAGCCGCTGAGTAATCTTTCCGGAGGATACCGCATGAGAGCGGTGCTGGGACGGCTTCTTTTGCAAAGCCCGGATTTTATGCTCCTTGACGAACCCACAAACCATCTTGATATGGACTCTTTAATCTGGCTTGAAAAATTTCTTTACAGATACAAAGGCGGAATGCTCATCGTCAGTCACGACCGCGACTTCCTCAACAGATTAAGCACTCACACCGCGGATATCAAAAGCCACTCTGTTCGCATCTATAGCGGCAACTATGATCAATGCATGAAAGCCAAAACCGAACAAGAGACAGCCGACCGCAACAGAACGAAAAATCTGGAACTGAAAATCGCTCAAAACGAACGTTTTATCGAGCGGTTCAAAGCCAAAGCAAGCAAGGCCACTCAGGCGCAGTCAAGAGCCAAACTACTGGAAAACCTAAAAGCTGAAATGCCGGTTTCCGAAGCTCAGCAAAAAACAATTCACTTTACTTTTACATGTTCCGGCGAATCGGGAGCTGTTCCGCTGCGCCTAAAAAACTGTTCAACTGGTTACGGCGATAAGACCGTGCTTGACAATCTTACACTTGAGATTCGCAGGGGCGAAAAAGTTGCGATCATTGGCCCAAACGGCGCGGGTAAATCCACACTATTAAAACTTTTTGCGGGGATGTTACAACCGTCAAGCGGCATAATGCAGCTTGGACATAACACAGTACTGCGCTATTTTGGCCAGCATCAGCTGGAGCAGCTTAATGGTGAGAATACACTGTATGATACCGTAGCCGCGGCTTCAGCAAACCGCGAAAAAAATTATATTCGAAATGCGCTAGGCGCTTTTTTGTTCAGCGGCGATAGTGTTGAAAAACAGGTAAAGGTTCTTTCCGGAGGTGAGAAATCAAGGCTCGTGCTTGCTTCAATTATGGCAAGTCCCGGAAACGTTCTTCTGCTTGATGAACCCACAAACCATCTTGACATCTCATCCATTGAAGCGCTGTCCGAATCAATGGCCGCTTACAGTGGAACCATACTGTTTGTCTCTCATGATGAGTACTTCATCTCGCGCTTGGCCACACGCATTATTGAGGTCAGGCCGGGACTTGTCCGCGATTTTCCCGGAAGTTTGACTGATTACAGATATTATCTGGAGACGCTTTTCGGCCAACCGGAAGAAGAAACCGGGAATAAAAAAGAAAGAACAACGGATTCCCGCCTTCACGGGAATGACGGAGCCGATCTTCGTGTAAACGGCGGGAAGGAAGACAGGGTAAAAGGGAGAGAGCAGCGCAAAAAACTTGAGCGGGAAGCGTTAAAACTTGAACAGGAGATAGAGCGCCAGGAAACAAAAATCGTTCTTCAGGAATCGATCCTCAATGATCCCGCAAACGCGCTTAACCATGAGCTTCTTCAGTCATCATCAACTTTACTTACACAGTTAAAGGCGGAGCTTGACGAACTTATGGACAGATGGCTGACAGTAACACAGAATCAATAGTGTTCAAAATATCACAGGCTGGATAATACGTTCTCCGGCAAATTCCCGCTTCGCCAGAAGTGTGAACAATATGCCAAGTAAGAGAAATCCCAGAAGCAGAAAAATATCATGAAGATTATACAAGGCAGACAGCAAGCTGTATGCGATTACAACCGCTCCTAACATGAAGATATTTATAAAATGCAAAAGTCTTGGGTTACTCAGGCGAACCGAGAGATACGCGCTTGAGGCTACATTAAGGAATGTGGCGGACAAATAAAGAGAAGCATCATAGACTCCGAAAGTCCGGCCATCTCCAATTTCAGGTAATACAGCTCCCAAAACCGCGGCAAGAACCGCGCAGCTTAGACCGACTACCGCAGTCATAATGATAACAAAAATCATCTTTCCAAACAGTATAGCATCTCTGGAAAGTCCTGATGTAATAAAAACCTCAAGGTTGCCGCTTATTCTTTCAGAGATAAAAACAGTACTGGAAAAATTAGCCGCCACAATTACCGAAAAAAATACAAACCACAGCTGACCGCCCATTCCCTCTTCACCGGTGAGAAGCATGAAGCTCCATACCGTTACAATTATCGCATAGACAAAAAATACCCCTTTGTCGCTGCCTGTAAAGCTAGCCAGCTCTTTTTGCAAAACAGTCAGTATTCCTGCCATCTACGGTTTTACCCTCTATATTGTTTGTAAACGCTTGATCAAAACCCGATAAACTTAAGAAAATCCGCTGTTCCGCCCTTATTTTCGGATTTGTTCCATCGCTTGACTAAATTATGATACTCCGCGTCCTCACATGTTTCATTCAGACTGTCGCTGAGAAGTGTGTCGATGTCAACATCACTTTCTTCACATGGGGCGGCGTTACAGTCAAATACTTCATTAAGGTTAATCTCAACGTTCTCACTGTCATCCGTGTCTACGCTGTAGGGAAATGTGCGGCAGGTTTGGGGTCTTGCTTCGTAGGCTGAGCAGCTGCGCATAGGGGTCTGAAAGATACATTTTTCAGATCTCTTGCGAAGAACCATTGCGTGCTTACCATATCGGAATTTTATCCACAAACCGGAATCCGAGTCATACTCCATCTCTGAAAATGGACAGAACCGCACAATCGCATTCGGCGCTGTACCTGTGAACTTTACAAGTCTCTCAAGATCCCTGTGAGTTACGGGTACAACAGGAACCCGGCAGCATCCGCCGCAGCGGACGCATTTTACGTAAGACTTTTTTTCACGCTTTTTCATAAACTTAACAGATACGCTTCTATGAACATATCTATATCCCCATCAAGCACCGCCTGAGTGTTGCTTGTCTCAGCTTCTGTGCGGTGATCTTTAACCATGTTATACGGGTGAAGCACATAAGAACGAATCTGGCTTCCCCACTCGATTTTCTTCTTTTCCGTAAGTTTTGATTCGCGCTCCCGCTCCTCAATTTCTCTGTAGTGCTGGCGTACCCTTGCCTTCAGAAGTTTAAGCGCTGTCGCGCGGTTTTTCATCTGAGAACGTTCATTCTGGACGGCGACAACTATCCCCGTAGGAATGTGAGTCATGCGTACGGCGCTGTCTGTTTTGTTAATATGCTGCCCCCCCGCTCCGCTTGCCCTGTATGTATCTACCCTTATATCTTTTTCCTCAATTTCATAATCCTCAATTTCATCCATAATCGGATACGCGTATACAGAAGAAAACGACGTATGCCTGCGTGCGTTTGAATCAAAAGGTGAGATGCGTACAAGACGGTGTACTCCGGTTTCAGCTTTAAGGTGACCGTAAGCGTATTCGCCTTTTACCTCTATGGTAACGCTTTTAATCCCCGCCTCATCTCCCGGGGAAATTTCATGGACAGTGTAAGAATACCCTGTACGCTCCATATAGCGTACATACATACGAAAAAGCATATCAGTCCAGTCACATGATTCCGTACCGCCCGCTCCGCTGTGTATTGTGAGAATGGCGTCGGCAATATCGTCTTCACCGCTTAGTTTACGGATGAACTCTATATGCGCGATCTCTTTTTCGAGAGCGTTGGCCTGTTCAACAAGCGCAAGCAGCGTATCTTTGTCATCTTCTTCCACGGCGAGGGTGAAAAACTCCGCCAGATCATCAATTTCAGAATTAGCTTTTTCCCAGGGCTCAACTATCCGCTTCAAGTCTTTTATGTTTTTAAGTGTTTTATTCGCGCTGTCCGCGTTATCCCAAAAACCATTCTGAGCGGATTGGGATTCAAGCTGGCTTATCTGATTCTTCCGGTTGTCTATGTCAAAGATACCCCCGAAGATTATCTACCCTTTTTTTCAGCTCTTTTATTCTGGCGTTGTCGAGTGTGTCGGACATTGGGCGGCGGCTCCTGTTTTTGTGATTGGTTGTATTTGTTTGAGGTACAAAAAATAAGTTATGGCAGGCATGGATTTGATAACCATTTTATTATGAAACTCCCAAAGTTTCTGTTTTTAGTAAGTTTGGCTGTTAAGCGGCACAAAGTGATTACTTCGATAACTCCCCAATTTTATTGATATTAATAATCCGGATACTATTTTTATATTTTGGTGAATTACGCAGATTAGGAGAAAAATTATATATGAACCAACTTGCTAAGTCTGTTAAGGATGTTGTGAATATATTTAAGCCGGAACCATTAAAAAGCGATCAGCTTAAGTTTTATCAAAAAACCGCCGCGGTAAGAGATTGTTCGCAGCGCGAATTTTATGATACCTTGTTCGAGCATATTACGATAGCGGATGAACCTACCCGTTTGTTAGTTGTCGGGCATATGGGTTGCGGAAAGTCAACCGAATTGCGGATGTTGATGAAAGAACTGGCTGATTACGAAATCCCATGTATAACTGTTAATGCCACACAAGATTTAGATTTACAAAATTTCGATTATATTGATGTTCTCATGCGGATAATTGAACGGACGGCGGAATACGCAAAAAATAACGAGCTAACAGTTGACAAACGCATTGTAAATGCTTTTTATGATTCTTTATCAACTACAAATATAAAGAAATATTGGGTTAAAGACGCGAAGGTTGGCGTTGAAGCGCCAGCATCGGTTCTTTCATTGATTACAGCTACTGTCGGAATTACCGCATCGTTGAAAATGGCTTCAGGATTCAGCAAAGAATTGCGATTGGAAATTCAACCGAATATAGGCAGTATAGTTGCGTCATTAAATGCTTTTATTAATCATTTGAATGAGCAAACTAAAAAATCAATAGTCATCATAATAGATGGACTCGAAAAAGGCAGATATGAATATGCCAGAAAGCTATTTTGTGAAGACATCTCAGCTATTTCCGATATCAAGGCTCATTTGGTTATGACCTGCCCACTGTCAATATACCGTTCGCCCGATGCCGTTGCGGCGTTAAACTATTTTTTTGTACCCACCGTAATCCCAATGATCAAAACACACAATAAGGATGGCTCCGCTTATCAGGAAGGAATTGATGTAATTCGTGAATTGATACTGAAAAGAGCGGATGAATCTTTATTTGATAAGGATGTCTTGAAAACTATAATCATCAAGACAGGCGGATATTTGCGTCATACCTGTAAATTACTGTCAAATTGCGCGTTTGAAGCTTATATGCGTAACAAAAAGGTAATTGATATGGAATCTGTAAATTTTACAATTAATAAATTTACCACAGATGTATTTTTTATGGTAAAAGGAAAACATTATAAAAGAATAGAAGAGATATATAAAGGAGATCACATACCGCGGCCAGACGCCGAATCGTTCGAATTACTCTATTGTGGGGCAATTTTAGAGTACAATAATGGGGATCGTTGGGTAAATCTGCATCCTCTTGTTCGGGACTATATAGATAATCATCCGGATGTGCTGGATTGAAATCATTAGTTCAATATGACCAATCAGAATTTGAACGTCTTTATAAGAGAATTCTTATTCAAGAGGGAAACGCTTTTTTCTGTGTGGTTGCCGATGCAATGCTCCCTCAAATCGAATTTGCCGAAAAAATGCGTGAGCGTTTCCCCCCTGACGTATTTCAAATAATCAATTGTAACGAGATCGGAAAGAACGCGCGATTCTCGTACGCCGCTTTGAGCTCTTTGATAAAAGAGAACGCGAAAATTGTATTTCTCGCTAATTTCCAATTAGCTTGCGGTGATTTAAATGACGCGGAGTTTTTTCAGATACTTAATGTAATGCGGGATGATTTGGCGGAATTACCTTGTGTGCTGGTTTTTATGATGCCGATGTATTTTCGGATAAATATTGCGCGTAACGCGCCGGATTTCAACTCGTTTTTTGTTTATTACGCTAATTTTGTGAATGAGAGACATGGAAAAATTGAACGTGAACGTGAACCTGATACTTTGAATCAATATAGCGAAGCTAACAAAGAATTACTTGAATATTATCTGGAAAAGTACAATAACCTATCGAATCATGAAAAGAAGCAGGCTTTTGAAACGCTGCTTGAAATTTTAAAATTAAATAGTTCTGTACATACCTTGCCCGCAATTGAGCTTAATCGTTTCTATAAGTCGTTTAATGATATGGTACCATTATATCGGAACGAATTTGACAACTATTATTCTGATATAGCTTTCGTCTATTTCAGTCAAGGAAATTATGATCAGGCCTTGGATTTCTACGGTAAGGCTTTGGCTATTTACGAAAAAGTTCTTGGTAAAGATAACCCCTCTACCGCCGCCACCTATAACAACATGGCGTTGGTTTATAATGATCAGGGAGATTATGATCAGGCCTTGGATTTCTACGGTAAAGCTTTGGCTATTTACGAAAAAGTTTTTGGTAAATATCATCCCTCTACCGCCACCACCTATAACAACATAGCGGTGGTCTATAGCTATCAGGGAGATTATGATAAGGCCTTGGATTTCTACGGTAAAGCTTTGGCTATTAGAGAAAAGGTTCTTGGTAAAGATCACCCTGATACCGCCACCACCTATGACAACATGGCGGTGGTTTATAGGGCTCAGGGTGATTATAATAAGGCCTTAGAATTCTACGATAAAGCTTTGGTTATTAAAGAAAAAGTTCATGGTAAAGATCACCCCTCTACCGCCACCACCTATAACAACATGGCGGGGGTTTATGAGGATCAGGGTTATTATAATAAAGCCTTGGATTTCTACGATAAGGCTTTGGTTATTGCAGAAAAAGTTCATGGTAAAGATCACCCCTCTACCGCCACCACCTATAATAACATAGCGGGGGTTTATAGGGCTCATGGAGATTATGATCATGCCTTGGGTTTTTTCGGTAAGGCTTTGGCTATTGACGAAAAAGTTCATGGTAAAGATCACCCCTCTACCGCCACCACCTATAACAACATGGCGGTGGTTTATAGTGATCAGGGTGATTATGATAAGGCATTGGATTTCTACGGTAAGGCTTTGGCTATTGACGAAAAAGTTCTTGGTAAAGATCACCCCTCTACCGCCACCACCTATAACAACATGGCGAGGGTTTATAGTGATCAGGGTGATTATGATAAGGCATTGGAGCTATATGTAAAATCTTACCGGATACTCATTAATAAATTCAACGAAGACCATCCAAATTCAAAAACATATAAACAAAATATGAAAACAACCTATGCCTCATCAGGTAAACCATCATCAGAATTTGAAACCTGGCTTAAGGAGCAACTCGCGCAATTAGACAATGAATAATCGCATTTTCAGGTCATTTTCGTAATAAACAGTTCCCTCCCCGCTTTAAGCCGATAAACTCCAACACCTTAATATACCCGCTTCAGTGGCATGGCATATACAAAAGAAATTTGCTTTTGTGCAAAAGAGATATATCTTAAAATAACTATAGACTAGTTTTTCAACCACGCCTGAAATGAAAACGGTTTTTAATTTGCTTTTCTTATTGATGATGAACCAGCCATCAATTATTTAGCGGAAGGGCGTAGATGAAAAGTAAAGTTAACGCATTTATCGTTATTTATACTTTGGAGCTTGAAAACCTTAAGGTTCATTTGCGCGAAAAGGTAGCGCAGTACATTGAAGATCATGATAAGGGTTCCATAACAAACTATGTATTTAGAGAAAACCGGGCGCTCCTGGAAAATGAGATCAACGGGCTTGATATTTTTATAAATGGAGTCCATAAATTAGATACATCAAAATTCGATGATTTGGGCGCGCTTAGAGATGTGCTTAACAGCATAAATGAAAAACTGTGCGCTGAAGAGGGAATAGCGCGCACTACCGCAACGCTTGCCAAACGTAAAGCCGACAGGATTGTATCATATTTCATGGAAAGTGAAAGAGCGGATGAAGAGTATTTTTCTTCGATTGGGCACAGGAGAGAGTAAGTCACAAATACCGGACTTGTTTTCCGTTAAAATAAAGAGATAACCCGATAGCGTTTACGGGCGTGTAAACCTTTTCTGTAATTTTGTCGGTCAATGCAGGAACAGGCGTCTAAATGCAATACTTATTAATCCGTTTTATGGAAATAAATAGTAATATCGCCGTAAACATAAGATTTCGAACCGGTTACTCTGATTTTATCACCATCTTTTAAATTTTTTTTCAGCTTATTACAGTAATAATCTCCTCGAAAATATATTGGATGCAGTACTTTTAATACCAAAATATTGAGTATCATTTACAATAATATTTATATCATACAATGAATTAAATTCAGGATTATGATTATGTCCTCCTAAAAAATAAATGCGAAATGCGTTTTCATAATTGTTGTTGAATTTCTAAAAATTTAGCAAATAATTCATTGCCTTCGTCCAACATCATATTGAGCCTGTTATCATCGGAAGGAAGTCCTTCGTATGTTTCAAGAGATTTTATATTGCCTTCCATTTCATCTAATTCATAAATTGATAAACTGTTTGCGCCAATCATTGTATTTAATGGTACAATTTGCTTCAAGTCATTCTTTTGATCCTCGGTCTTGACTTTCTCTCTTAATTCTTCTGCCTTTACTACTAAAGTCAAATAATTTATCAAATAAGGACTGTGCGTGGTCGTTATTAATTTGTTGCCGCCATTCATATTGTTGAGAGCCAGCAAACTTTGCAACATTTGCCATTGTGAAGATGGAAAAAGGTTTTGTTCGGGTTCCTCTATTATATTAATAAAAGCTGTTTTTTATAACGTTCAGAAAGTACCGAAATGGCAAGTCGTTTTTGTTCTTCTGTAAAGTTGCTGTTATCCCTGATTTCCTGAAATTCCTTTTGAAATCTAATTTTTTCTTCGCTGCTCATAGGTTCTTTGCACTCACTGTCACTTTTTACAGAATTTGCCAAATAACTTGAAACCAAATATAATGGGACAAATGATTGAAAACCACTTGAAGCATCTGTAAGTTTAACTTTGTAGCTTTCTCCTTTCAGATTAAGCGTATCATTCAATTTGTCATATTCAATAACGGTATCATTAATTGGTAATTCTACCACACTTTTCATATCCTGTTGAGCATTATAATATTCTGTATTAAATTCCTGCAGCGCTTCCGAAGATAGTTTTAATTCTTTTGCCCCCTTTATATATGTCAAAAAATTGCGTTCTGCCGGAACATACATAATTTGTGGTAAAGGGTATATTTCATTTTTTGTTTCAGTTATGGACATTAGGCCATTTGCGTATTTTATAGAATAAGCGTCTCCTGCATACTCAATAATCGTATCAGAACAAAGATAGTTTTCTATACGGTGATAAGCTAAAAATTGATTTTTAAACCTGTTTTTTTTCTCAAGCCATTTCAAATCATAATCTTTGCGCACCAACGCTTTTTCTATCCAGGTAAAAGTAGAAATAAGTTTTGCTACCGTACTTTTTCCTGAGCCTTGATTACCGACAAATACTGTAACTTTGTTTATATCAAGCCATCCATCACCGCTTTGGAAACCGCATTTAACAGGTCCAAAATTTTTAATTTTTATCTTACTCATATCACTTAAATACAAAATAAGGTTTTAAAGTTACAATTTTTTATTGAAAGAAAGTTAGAACTTTGCATCGTTGTCTAAAGTTTTGGTAAAAACACTTTTTCCGCTCTGCTCGTATTGAACACTGTTCAAAATATACACAAAGAAAAGAGTGTGTAAATTTTTTTCTGTAAAAATTAATCTTTGAGTCATACAACGATAATGCAGAAATATTAGAAACTCTTAAAATACATAGATAAACTATTCAACTATCTTACTTGTTTTATTTCTGCATTCTGCCATTTTACTTCTACATTAAACGAACTAATTTACACTCCCCAACAAAACATCCCCTGCATTTCCTTAATATAATAAAAAAATCGCCTGTAACATCGCTATTTCCACAAAAAACACTAATTTAACAAAAGTCAAATGCAGGAGCCTTGCGAACAAACATATTGCCCGCTGTCTAATAATCACCAACCTTGCCTTTGGCTTAAAAAATGCGGTATATTATGGTACGTTTTTATTGTCCTTAGCAGAGGAACTCTGTGAACGAAAAAGTTAAAACCGAACTTGATAATATCGTGCGCACCTTGGTTGATACCGGCACTGTATCGCAGATTTTCCTTTTTGGTTCCTACGCAAAGGGAGAAGAAACTCCGTACAGCGATATTGACTTATGTGTTCTAACGCCCATAAAAGATAAACACCCTATTGAGCTTACGGCGGATTACAGAAGAAAGCTATGGGGAGTCAAGACGATGCTGTTAGATTTATTGGCGTTTAACCAAGATGAGTTTTTCGCAAATGCCGACAGGCCGACTTCATTTCAACACGAAATTGCAAATGGAGTACTGTTGTATGGATAAAGGTGAGCTTGACGTAAACGCGTGGAACAAGCGTTAGAACATACTATTGAGATACGGGAGTTTACGCTGACAAAATTAAAAGAAATGGATTATGGTTTGTCATAATATATTGCAATTATCACAATATCCCCCCCTCGCCCCCCGCATTTTTATAAGAGCCCCAATTTTTTGGGCTGCGACAAGGAGGCGAGCATGAAATTGTTCAATTTCCACAGAAACAATCGTAAGAATCGCGAACCGAACCGGCTTATTAATGAAAAGAGCCCCTACCTTTTGCAGCATAGCCGCAACCCCGTAGACTGGTATCCTTGGGGAGAAGAGGCGTTTGAGCGCGCGAAACGTGAAAATAAACCGGTATTTTTATCTATCGGTTATTCAACCTGTCACTGGTGCCACGTTATGGAACGTGAATGTTTTAACGACGAACAGATAGCGGCGTTGTTAAATAAAGCATTTGTATGCGTCAAAGTTGACAGGGAAGAGAGACCCGACATAGATGACGTTTACATGTACTTTTGTCAGGTGATAACAGGCGGCGGCGGCTGGCCGCTTACAATGATTATGACTCCGGAAAAACTGCCGTTTTTTGCCGCGACTTATATTCCGCGGGAAACATCGGGAAATCTTATTGGAATGCTTGACCTCATTCCGCAGGTTGAGGAGCTTTGGAAGATGCGTCAGGAGGAGATAAAAGGGTCCGCGCTTCAATTTACAAATTCACTGCGTATGTTCTCTGTTGTCCCTTCCGTAGAGACTAACGACGAGGCTCTGCTTAAGGAAACTTATACGCAGATCGTAGAACAATACGACAGCACAAGCGGCGGATTCGGCGACACACCAAAATTTCCGTCACCGCATACGATTCTTTTTCTTTTGCGGTATTGGAAAAAAACAGGCGAACAGAAAGCTCTTGACATTTCGGAGCATACTCTTAAAGCAATGCGCGACGGCGGGCTTTACGACCATATAGGTTTTGGTTTTCACCGTTACGCTACGGATAAGGAGTGGCGTGTTCCGCACTTTGAAAAGATGCTCTATGACCAGGCGATGATGGCGCTTACATATACGGAAGCTTATCAGGCGACTGAAAAAGAAGAGTACGCAAAGACCGCACAGGAGATAATCTCATATGTATTGAGGGACTTAAGAAATGAACAAGGAGCGTTTTTCTGCGCGGAGGACTCTGACAGTGAAGGCATAGAGGGTAAATACTACACCTGGTCCGCGGAAGAATCTGAAAAACTTCTTGGCAAAGAGTACAAGGAGCTTGCTTTCCGCACCTTTAACATCCGCCACGGCGGCAACGTTGAAGAGATCATGGGGCGTTTTGACGGAATGAATATTCTTTACAGAGATGAATCTGTTAATAAGCTGTCGGCAGAGTTCGGCATTTCAAGCGAAGAGTTTGAAAAGAGAATAGAGGCGGTAAGATCCAGACTGCTCACCGCACGCAAACACAGGATTCATCCTATGCGTGATGAAAAAATATTGACAGACTGGAACGGTCTTATGATTGCGGCTCTGGCGCGCGCCTCCAGAGTTTTTGAAAACGATGAATACTATAACGCGGCGCGTCAGGCGGTAGACTTTTTACTTGACAATGTTTATGACAAAACCGGTCACTCGTTAAAACACCGCTGGAAAGACGGCGAAGCGGCTATCGCCGGTTATGCCGATGACTATGTGTTTTTAACCTGGGGTCTTCTTGAACTTTACGAATCAAGATTCGATACGCGTTATCTTGGCGAGGCCATTTCGCTTAACAAACACCTTGTTGATCACTTTTGGGATCATATTAACGGCGGTTTTTTCACTGTCGCCGATTACGGTGAAGAGATGCTTTTACGCAGAAAAGAGATATTCGACGACGCGTATCCGTCCGCAAACTCTATCGGACTGCTTAATCAGATAGTTTTGGGCAGAATTATGACTTCGCCTGATTTTGACGAAAGAATATCTATGATGAAACGCGCGTTTTCCGGAGAGATTGTACGGGCGCCGTCACTGTTTTCAGCTTTTATCATGAACTACATGTTGACCAACGGAGCGGAGGTGATAATAGCCGGCAGAATGGATGATCCGGAAACTCAGGAGATGCTGAAGGAACTGGGGCATCAGTTTTTACCGGACACCGTTTTGGTGTTCAAACCGACTGATACCGAAAACCCTGAAATTGTAAAGTATGTAGACTTTCTTAAAGACTACCAGGCGCACGAGGGCAGAGTAACCGCCTACGTATGCACAGACCGTTCCTGCAAGCCGCCGGTTCACGACACGCAAAAGGTGCTTGAGTACCTGAAAGCGGCTTAGCAGTTTTTATATAGATGCGCATTATATGAAAATATGACGCGCCAAAAAAGGAAGCTTTACGGTCTAAACGTAAAGCTTCCTTTTTTAATTGTGATTATGGGGACGCGCGGACGCGGTCGGAAGGGGGCGGTGAAGGGCGTTGCGCGCAACGCCCGTACAGTTTATCGGTGGAGAAGAGGGTTGTTTTATGCATGGTTCCCATCCCCACGCTAAGGCGTGGAGTTATAGAGACAGTCTGCGGGTTGTGTACCCCTCCAAGGTGCGGAGAAAGGCTAATGGAAAATTATGGATAATAATAATAACCCCAAAATTGTATTCTTTAAGGTCATTATTTATCTTATATTTTGATAATAAGCGCACATTTTTCATAACGGAGTGTTTTTATGGGTAAACTTATCAAGGTATTGGTAATACTGGGAATCGTAGCAGCCGCAGGGGCTTACCTTTATACAAAATTGACATGCAATTGTGACGATGACAAATGTAGCTGCTGAAGTTTTTGGCAGTGATTACAGGACGCTGGTTTTCTATCGCCACGCGGCGGAATTTAAGAAGAGCCTTTGAAAAAATCTTATATTTGTATTATAACGGCAATTGTATTTTCTCTCGCCTGCAGTCTGCACGCGCAGCCGGGGCGCGGTACCCCTGTTGTTAAGCCGTCTATTTTACGCACCATCCCGCACGACACCGCCGCGTTTACTCAAGGGCTCATTTGTGTTGATACGCTTCTTTACGAAAGTACCGGTCTTGTCGGTCATTCTACTTTGCGCCGCGTTAATGCCTCAAACGGCGCTGTTATGACAAAAATACCTGTACCGGATGCTTTCGCTGAAGGTATAGCTATACACAACGGAGAGTTGGTTCAGCTTACATGGCAGGATCAATTCGCGATCCGCTACGATCTCCCTTCCCTGCGGCCAAAGGGAATGTATAAATACAAAGGAGAAGGATGGGGATTAACTAATGACAGCACAAATTTTATAATGAGCAACGGCTCGGATACGCTTTATTTTCGTAATGATAAATTTGAGATCACCCGTGTATTACCTGTCACACTTGACGGAAAGCCGTTAAAGCATATCAACGAACTCGAATATGTACACGGACAGGTTTACGCAAATGTATGGTATAGAGACTATATTGTTGAAATTTCTCCGATTGATGGAAAAGTAACAAGAATTATTGACTGCTCGGAACTTAAAAATATTGAACGTCCGCTCTCAAGAGAGTATGTTTTCAATGGTATCGCTTACTGTAAGAAAAAGGATGAATGGTATTTGACAGGAAAGAAGTGGAGGAATATTTTTATCGTACGGATTCCTTCGTTATAGAATGCAGAAATAAAACAAAAAGGTACGGAACAGTTTCTCTTTGTATTATAAGTGGTTTTTTATTTCTGCATTCTGCATTATTATTTCTGCATTGATTTCAAAAAAGTCTCCGATAACATCCTCAAGTTCAATAGTAGAGTTGGCCGAAAATATCCTGCTTCTTGCCGCGCTTGCTCCGGCGGTACCCTTCAGATACCACGAGGCATGTTTTTTCATCTCGCCGCAGGCACGCCGCTCTCCGTGAATATTACGAAAAGCGCGGATATGTTCAATAATCACATTGACGCGTTCCCGCGCGGATGGCGGAGCGAAGGTTTTACCGCCTAGCGCGGCCTTAATCTCCGCGAAAATCCAGGGATTCCCATAAGTCCCTCTCCCGATCATAATTGCGTCACACCCGGTTTCAAAAAGCATTTTTAAAGCCTTGGGGCCATCTGTTATATCTCCATTTCCGATTAAAGGGATAGAGACCGCTTTTTTTACAACCGCGATTCGTTCCCAGAATGAGTGGCCTGTAAACATCATGGTTTGAGAGCGCGGGTGGAGAGTTAGCGCGGCGGCGCCGTTGTCCTGCGCGATACGCGCTAACTCTTCGTCAACCCATTCGTACTTGTTCCAGCCGGAACGGATTTTTACAGTTACCGGGATTGGAACTGCGTCTGACATCGCTTTGATAATATTACCGAATAACTTTGGCTCTCTAAGCAGCGCTGATCCGCCGTTGCGTTTTACAACTTTGGCCACTGGGCAGCCTGAGTTAAGGTCAATAAAATCCGGCTTTACAGTGTCAAAAGCAATTTGAGCGGCTTGAGCGAGCCTCCGCGGGTCTGAGCCGAAAAGCTGTACTCCAAAGGGGCGTTCCGAATCGTCAAAACTCATTAATTCCGCAGTGTCGGCTGATTTATAATGCAGTCCGTCAGCGCTTACCATTTCGGATACTGTAATATCCGCACCATGCTGTTTGCAAAGCCGCCGGAAAACAGTATCCGTAATACCTGCCATGGGAGCAAGGATCAGAGGCGTATGAGATACGGACGGCTCAGCGCCCCCCCCGCCAAGAGGATTGCGGCTACGCAGGATCCGCGAGAAATCCGTACTGTGTAATGATGTTTGAGGTATGGACAGCGCACGGGCGTCCCTACGCGATGGTTCGCTGTTCAATTTTTCCCTTAAGATGTACACTCGCGGCGTTAACGCAGTTGGACAGGTCCGGTACGCCGCCGGCGCAGGCCGCGGGCAGTTCGCGTGCCCATTTTTGGAGAAACAGCTGACCGTAACGCTGCCATTCTTTACCGTAAGTGCCGGTTGATCTGTGTTTTACAACAATATCGCCGGTAACGATTATCTTCCATCGTCTTCTCGCATGCATGCAGAAGTCAAGATCATGAAAGTAAAAGGAATCGAATGTTTTTTCATCGAAACCAAACTGTGTAAGCAGCTCTCTTCTTACCGCGAAAAATACCCCGCTGCATACGACTACCTGCGCGGTCTCTTTATGCGGGGAGTACATCGTAGCGAAAAAATCTCCGTTCTGCAAATCGTGAATCATGCGCCCCTTTATAAAGGGACGGCCCGGCGCAGTCCATGAACAGTGATCATTAAAAAGATACTGAGACCCCGCAACCCCTATTATTCCAAGAGACGGATCCTGAGCAAAGAGCGACTCAAGAACCGGCCCCCAGTTCTCATTCATAAAAAACGCGTCATCGTGCATGAACACTAATATATCGCCGCGTGAACGGCTGGCTCCGAAATTATAAACAGCCGCTAAACTGTTTTCTCCTCCCGCGTTATTTATCATAAACAGCTCAAGGGGAGATCCGATTGTCTTTTTAATGTTTCTCTCAAGGGTGGATTCGGGAATGGGATTTTTGGCCGAAATAATAACTGTAATCATCCTGGGGTTACCCTGTTTTCAGAAAACGTTTTTATCTAAATTATAGAAATCCTTCTATTAATATAATAGCGGGAAGAGAACCAATGTAGAAATATAAATGGCTGAACGCGGGAAATAAAAAGCGCGGGACTCATCTTTCCCGCGTATTATTCGGAATAACCGTTTTCCCGCAGCTCGTTGCAGGCAAGATCTATATAGTCGTTCCAAACGATACCGTATCCGCTTGGGCCAATGTATACCGCGCCAAAACCGCGCGGCGGAAAGATTTAGTGATACACTCTTGAGTACACTGTTCATAAGCCGCGTCAAAATAACACTTGCCCTTTCCACAGTTTTTTATTATAATATAAACTGAGGCAGATCGCAAACGGACTTTTTGTGTTTTTTTACCATATCTTGTTATTCTGTTAATTATATTGAAAAGGATGTACGTTATATGACGCTGATATGATCTCTCTATTATTATAATGTTTTTATTTGTATATTATACATTGTAATTTACTTTCTTTCCACTAAACTATAACCAAAAAGGAAGGGTTTTATGGGAAAATTTACTAAGCGGTTAACTGCAGGGCTTGCCGCGGCTCTTATGATGGCGGGCGGAGCTTTTGCGCAGGAGTCTTCTTTATTGGCAGACTTCGAGAACAACTCAAACCAGAACCTGTTCAAGGACTACTGGTACTTCTACGATGACAGCGAGGTCAAGTCGTCTCTTACTGCACCTCACGCCGATGCCGGTAAAACCGGCAATTCTAAGGTCCTCAGCGCAGGCGAGCGCGTTGGCAGCAGTGGCAGAGAACTCCTCTTCACGCCGGATAGGTCAATTACTTCAGATGGTATTAACGGAAACTCCGCGAAATTGGAATTTACGTGGGGGAGAACGTTTCAAACCGGTTATGATAACACATCAATAGAAAAAGCGCGTAATCCGAACCACAGCAATTGTACGAATGGGCCATTGGATCTTACGTGGTATCCTGAAAGCGCCACGGGGCCGGGCGGCTATGCCAGAGGGTGTTATGAGGTGCAGCAGTTTGTCGGCATAGGCACTAACCTTGCGCCCGATGGCAGCAAGGAAGGTCCGAAAGGCATCGAAAACGCTACGCATATCACATTCAAGGCTAAAGCGAGCGTCCCGATGGCGGTGAGATTCGCCGTTGAAATGTCGCATATAGAGATGAATGCCCACTTCGGCAGAGTCATCCAGGTCGGCACCACGGAGCAGACATACACTATACATTTAAAAGTCGACCCAACGTCACATCAAGCCAAAGCCGATTACATACACGGTGAGCTTGCGCCCATTACCGGTGCGACAACGAACGCCGGTCTTGCGCAGCCCGCGTGGGCTTTGGGACAGGGCGCGCTCTGGTATCAAAACGCAAGCAGCTACGACCTTATTGGCACCAACAAGAACTTTATTAAGAAAAACATCGTTAAATTGGCGTGGCAGATACAGACCGGTCCGAATGATTACACATACGAGCCTGTTACCGATCTTTTGGCCCCGAACCCGAGTACTAAGGATGCTGAGAGCCAAGGCGGAACATTCTATCTTGATGACGTTATAATCCACGGCTTCCGTTTCGTAGCGGCGGACATGTGTGAAGAGTGCGTTGTTACCACAAAGCCCCACGATGCCGATCCGCGTGTCGACAATCTCACATCGGATCCTATCAACTGGCTCGGTCACTATTGGTATGGCTACGATGACACAAAGACTGTTGTTGATCCCGGCACTACTCAGGGTAATAGTTCTTTCTCTGGAGAAGGCGTTGACTGCAACAATCAATACTACAGTGGCTGCGGTTTAAAGGTTATCGGTTCGGGCGACAATGCGCATATCGGCATTGAATATTGGATGGGTCCCCAGTTGACGATCGGCGGAGAGATGGTACAGCCGTTTGTTGGCCTCGGTACCAACTTGTATGATGATGGCGGTCTGGATACTCCGAAAGACCCCAGTACTCTAACGGCGGCTGACTTCTTTAACGCGACTGCGGGCGGCTTTCACGGTCTTTATTTTGAGTACAGGACGGACGCGTCTCAAATCACATTTGAGGTTCATGATGTCCATGATGTCAAGAAGAATCGCATTGAGTCGGCTACATTCTACATTGATGTTCCGGGCGCTACCGGCGGCAGCTGGAGAGCGGTCGCTGTGCCGTTTGCAAAATTGAGGCAGCACCTTGAGTGGGAGACTGTCGCGGCTAATCCCGGTCCGAAGTTGGACCTCACCCAACTCGCGAAGTTCCAGTTTAAGTATCAGGGCGGTGAAAGCGGCGAGATGTTTCTCAGGAACGTATATCTCGTTGGAACGTCCGTGCCTGTCAGACACATAGGCACGGCTGCGAAAACAACCGGTATCCGCGCCTCTTTCAACAGAGGTACTATCGGTGTGAACTGGACTCCTTCTTCCAGGATCGCCAGCGGAACAGTTTCTCTGGTAAACGTAAGAGGTATAACGGTTTCTTCAACCGCTATCAAGCCTAACAGTAACAAAATCACTGCCAGACTTGGTAACAAAGGCGCACTCCCCGCAGGTATGTACTTTGTACGTATCAACGCGCGTGATGTGAACGGCAAGAGAATCGTTCAGCAGGTTCCTGTGAATGTTGTGAAATAATGTTATAACGCGGATGGGCGCCTGCAGGAGTGCCCGTACATTAAGATTAAAAGAGAGGCTCTCGTTTCGACGGGGGCCTTTTTTTATGGGGTTCGCGGGGCCATAGCCCCGAAGAGCAGGGGCGTAATACGCCCCATTATACATAGGGCTATACCATATGGTAACTTATGACGCCCCTTCGGGGCTGAGGGGTTCGCCGCCGACCGCCGGCATAGCCCCGAAGAGCAGGGGCGTAATACGCCCCATTATACATAGGGCTATACCCTATGGTAACGTATGGCGCCCCTTCGGGGCTGGAGGTTCGCCGGCATAGCCCCGAAGAGCAGAGGCGTAATACGCCCCATTATACATAGGGCTATACCATATGGTAACGTCTGCCGCCCCTTCGGGGCTGAGGGGTTCGCCGACATAGCCCCGAAGAGCAGAGGCGTAATACGCCCCATTATACATAGGGCTATACCCTATGGTAACGTATGACGCCCCTTCGGGGCTGAGGGGTTCGCCGACATAGCCCCGAAGAGCAGGGGCGTAATACGCCCCATTATACATAGGGCTATACCCTATGGTAACGTATGGCGCCCCTTCGGGGCTGAGGGGTTCGCCGACATAGCCCCGAAGGGGCGTCATACGTTAACGATGGGCGCAGCCCATCGCTTTCGTCCCGTCCCATCTGGCAGTCTCTCACTATCACGGCATAACCTCTCATAATATAAGAAACATCCCCACCTCACGAAAGAGGCACAATATGGGCCAGTCTCTCGTAAAAAATTACATACATATCGTATTCAGTACCAAGTACAGAATCCCGCACATACATCCGCCTGTAGAAACAGAGCTGCACAGCTACCTTGGCGGCATCTGCAACAAACTCGGCTGTCATGTAATAAAAGTGGGAGGCCATACAGACCATATTCACATACTCTGCATGTTATCAAAAAAGATAGCCCTGATGAAACTTATAGAGGAATTAAAATCCAATTCCTCTAAATGGATTAAAACTAAGGGCAGGGAATACGAAAACTTTTATTGGCAAACCGGCTATGGAGCGTTTTCTGTTTACCCTTCTGAAATAGATACGGTTATAGCTTACATCGCGAATCAGCGCAGACATCATAATAAGAAGATATTTCAGGATGAATACAGGATGTTTCTTAAGAAGTATAATGTAGAGTATGATGAGAGATATGTTTGGGATTAGAGCGGCATCCCCCCAGCCCCGAAGGGCAGGGGCGTAATACGCCCCATTATACATAGGGCTATACCCTATGGTAATGTATGACGCCCCTTCGGGGCTGGAGATCGCCGGCATAGGTTCTGAAGATGCGCGTTACTAAAAAAATTATTGCGCCTGGCGCGGTATTAATGTATAATATATAGACATCTTCGTCTCTGAAATATTTATATTGTATTAAAGCGGTTAACTACATGTCTAAAAATACATAATTTTAGTGGGCAGGCAGCCGTTTGTTGCCTGTTCTCTGATAAGGAGGCCCCTGCTATGAGAAGGACGAAACATTTTCTGCCGTTAACCATGCTGTTGGTTTTTATGTTTGCCGGAGTTCTTTTGGCGCAGTTGCCTGCGCCGGGATGGGCGCCGACAGGTTCCCCGGTCGCTGATTACGGCCAGCTGAAGGTGGTTGGGAGGAACATCGTATCCGAGAAAACAAACCAGCCCGTAACGCTTAGAGGCGTGAGTTTTGGGTGGTCTTCAAACACAGACCACGAACGGCCGTACTACACCAAGCGCGTGGTCGGCTGGCTGGCTTACGACTGGAAGGTAACGCTTGTGCGCGCGGCGTTGGGCGTGAGTGACAAACCGCCGCATGGAGCGCATCAAGGTCCCGGAACCATGTACAGCGGGACTAACGATGGAAACGCGCAAGCGGTCGAGAGGGTCATAGAAGCCGCGATTGAGCAGGGCATATACGTCATCGTAGACTGGCACTCCCATAACGCACATTCGGAGTTAGACGGCACAAATGGCGCCTCAGAATTTTTTAGATATATATCAGGTAAATACAAAGGTTACCCGAACATCATATATGAAATATATAACGAGCCGCTGTGTTCCAGTTGGGGCTGCAGCGACGGCGGCGCTTGCTGGAATACCATCAGGACGTATGCCAATAGAGTGATATCCACAATAAGGCAGAACGACCCCAACAATATCATTGTAGTGGGAACTCCATATTACAGCCAATGCACGGGTGACGCAATGAACAACCAGATTAGCGGTACAAATATCATGTATACGTTGCATTTTTACTGCAACCATAACTTTTCGGACAGGTTGAGCGCGAACTTGCCTATTTTTGTCACGGAGTTTGGTCTCAGCAATGCAGATGGTAACAATTGGTGCGGCAGCGCTCCGACTGTTGGCGGTAGCTACATGAGCAGTTGGTTTGACGCCATGGAGAGCAACAATCGCAGCTGGGCGATTTGGCAGGTATCCACCAGGAACGAGAGCTCGGCGCTTCTCAAATCCGTTACAGCGCAATCTACCGACCAGGCGCGTTTGACAAATGGCAATTGGACAGCTAACGACCTCTCCTCCGGCGGTACATTTATACGCGACAAGCTGCGGAGGGCGAACACCAGGCCCGACCGTACGTTCACTATTACTCTTGATAAAATCGGCGACGGCGCGGTATCCGGCGGCGGGGCAAAAACGTTCTGTCAGACATACACCCTGTCGGCAACTCCCGGTTCGGGTATGAGGCTCGAAGGGTGGATTGTAAACGGCGGCCCCGGCGGCTCCACCAACCCGCTTAACGGCGAGGCTTGTTCTGAAATGAGCGCTACGGCGGTGTTTTTCCCCACAAACATGATTGCCGCCGGATTCAGCACGTTTACAACCGGAAGCTTGGGGCAGTGGAGCGTAAAAACAGCAAGCGGCGGCGCGGGAAGCGTCATCATCAACAACATGGAAGCTGCAATCTCCGCCACAAATTACGGTACCGCGAGGAACAGCGTCCGTTTGGAGTATCCCACCTCTTCCGGCCAGTCCCTTACGCTCACTCAGGGACAGCGGTACCGCCTTGAGTTCCGCGCCAAGTCGATAGGCGCCGACAGGAAAATTACTCCGGTCGTGTTGGAAAGGAACAACAGGCTCAATGATACCGCGTCCGTACAGCTTATAACCGAGATGCGTGACTATTGGATGGAGTTCGACATGACCGCCGCTACGGTTACCACCAACGCATTCCTGTCGTTTTACTATGGCAACGAACAGGGCAGCTGGGTTATAGATGATATCAATCTCAGGAGCATAGGCGCGGCCACCAGCCAGGGCACAACCGGCAACTACCGCGATCCGGTTTCCGTGTCTCACGCCGCGGCGCGCGCGGTTCCGTTTAGGGCCGTATTTAACGGCAAAGCTTTTGTACTTGCGGGCAGCATGGGCCAACGCGCGGAAGTGCAGGTGTTCGACATGGCCGGCAGGGTTAGATTTACGAAAAACGTTACGCTTAGCGGCGGCAGCGCAAAAGTATCGCTTGACAGACTGCCCGCCGGTATTTACACCGTGCGCTATAAGTTGGATGGTAAGGCGTTCGGTCACGAAAGAGTGATGCTTGAGCGGTAGCGCAAAAATGTGTATGGAACCGGAGTGTAACTTATTATCCTAATATCCTAAATAGACATTAATTCGGACAAGGGGGCATGTCCCCCTTGTCAAGAAAATATTTAAGGAGGGTTTTACTAATGAACAAAACAGTCGTTTCTTTGGTGATAACTGCCATAATGACAGCTGCTGCGTGGGCGTGGACCCCCAGTGGAACCACACCGCTTGCGTATCACGGGCAATTGAGCGTTAACGGCAATAAGATTGTTAATCAGCACGGCGAGCCGGCGGTACTGCGCGGCATGAGTTTGTTTTGGGATTGCTGGGCCGGCAGTTATTATACCGCCGATCATGTTAGGACGCTAGCCAGCGAGTGGAAAGTGGGTATAGTTCGCTCGGCGCACAGCGGGTCGGGTAACGAACCGGATTGCGGGGCAGGCGGAGACAGGAACAGAACCATAACGGTCGTAGACGCGGCCAAGGTTAATGGGATATACGCCATCATCGATTGGCACTCCCACTCCGCTCACAACGGCAGAAACGATGAAAGAAGCAAGGCGCTTGCCTTTTTCGCGGAAATGGCGAATAGATACAAAGACGAGAAGCACGTCATGTATGAAATATACAATGAACCGTGTCCGAATAACGGGGGTTTCCGCAATCAATGTACCGGAGACGAGTGGGGTACCGGAACACCACAAGATATAAGACCGTATTTACAGGCGGCTGTCGACACCATAAGGAAGTACGATAAAAACAACGTTATACTCGTAGGTACGCCAATGTTCAGCCAATATGTGGAAGTTGCAACAGCGAACCCACTGACCGGCACAAATTTGGCTTATGTGCTGCACTTCTACGCGGGAGCGGATCCAACCCACAGGGATGTTTTGCGCGGCAGAGCCTCTACTGCGCTTGGCAGGGGATATCCGATATTCATAACGGAATTCGGTATGACCAATTCTGATGGAGCAGGGGCCTATGATTTTGAAGAAACGGAAAAGTGGTTTGAATTCAGTGACAGGAATTTCATAGGCTGGGCTAATTGGTCGTACAGTAACATGGGCGGAACGTCCGGCGCGCTGAACAATATGAATCCTGGCGGCGGCGGGTATTGGATCAAAAACAAACTCAGTTACTATGCCACCCAAATTACCGGCGTAACGGTGAGCGCGCCGGGCGGCGGCGGCACTGCGGCAATTACGACCGAAACGCCCAACCTGAATCAGGGCGGCAGGTATTTTCCAGGTCAGGTGCTGACGCTTACGGCTACACCGAACGCGGGCTCTACGTTTAGGAGTTGGACTATAAACGGCCCATACAAGTTTGTGCTGTCCAACGCCACCCTCAACAGCAATCCGGTAAGGATACAGCTCACGTCGGCAAGCCCTGTAACTGTGACCGCGGCATTCGGCGAAATATTGCTTTTGCGCAACGGTACGTTTGACACGGACGCGACCGGATGGAATACTCAGAACTCCGGCGCCGGCAGCGGCGCGTCCCGCACAGTTACGAACGGGGAGTGCCGCGTGACCGCAGCCAACTTCGGCACGGCGCGGAACTCGGTTCGTCTTGAGCAAACAGGCATATCCCTTGTTCAGAACCGTAAGTACCGTTTGTCGTTCAAGGCCCGCGCCGTGTCCGGAACACGAACAATAACTCCTGTAGTGTATCAAAGGAGTACGAGATACAATGACACGGCATCGGTCACGCTCACGTCCTCAATGCAGATGTTTTCCAGTGAGTTCAATATGTGCGGCGCTTCCGTAGATGACGCTGTTGTTTCGTTCTACTACGGCAACGAATCCGGCGATTGGATCATAGACGACATCCTTTTGGAGGATATTGGTCAAGTTGGAGCTGGAATTTGTAATTCTAACGTTACGAGTACGGTATCGCCGGCACGTTCGCAGGTTTGGTCACTTGTGCGGGTGGGCGGCGGATTGACCCTCCGCGGTCCCGCAGAGCATGGCGCAACGCTTACGCTTTATGACACCCGCGGCAAGCTTGTAAAAAGCGTTAACGCAAAAAGCGGACAGCCGTTGGTATTGAATTCCAAAGTTGCTCCAGCTGGTAATTATATTTTGGTTGTAAGAAATGGTTCCGGCAAAGAGATTTACAGAACGCGGGCAGCATTGGCTAATTAATGATTGTAAGAAAAGGGCACCCGCAAGGGATGAGGGGGTGCCCGTACAATTCAATTCGCGGTAGGGAACGGTCATTGACCGTTCCGCCACTGCGATATATCCATAATGGATGCCCGTACATATTGATAATTTCGCAGGGAGCATCCCTCCACGGGTGCCCCTGTTTTTTAAGGAGAGAGAACATGCTAACCGCATTCGTATTCCTCAAAGTACAGCGTAACAGCGTAAACGAGATAGCCTCTGAACTTGCGATGATAAACAGGGTGAGCGAGGTGTACTCAGTCGCGGGCAGATTTGATCTCACCGTCATAATACGTGTAAGGGACTGCGAGGAGTTGGCGGATGTAGTTACGAATAAGGTGCTTAAATTTGACGGGATTCTCGACTCCGAAACCCAGATAGCTTTCAGGGTTCACTCTCAGCATGATCTGGAAAATATGTTTTCTTTAGGAAACGATTGAAATCAATGCAGAATTAATAATGCAGAATGCGGAAATAAAATAGACAAATACAGGCCGCATGTATTGAGATATATACCAAACATTAAAACAACACATTTGCGCTGATGCCAAGATCTGCTGCAATCTGGCGTGCAGGTTTTTCTCCCATCGCAGCAAGCGCAGCCGCTTCCTCTTTTAATTCCTTAGTGTAAACTCGCTTTACAACAGATTTCTTACCCATAACATTAACCCCCTGTGCTTAACACATTTAAATCTTACAATAAGGCTTAACTTATTGTCTACAAAATGGAGGCGGATTCACACTTAATAATACAACAAAAAGAATCTACCTATCTTTATTTCAATTTCTGCATTCCGCATTATTATTTCTGCATTTCTTTATTTCCCGTAATTAGATAGATAATTTTTCTCCTCTACCCTCCTTCCCCGTGGCAAACATTTTGCTCCTCTCTACTGAAAAGGTACCTCTCAGCGCTGAGAATATTTTTCCGTATGGGTTTATTGCAGAAATTTTAATCACTTAAATTAACAGGAGCCAGGATGTTGAATAATGTCAAAGTAGAAACCAAACTGGTTGCGGGTTTTATGGTTACAGCAGTTATGGCCGCTTTTATCGGGATTATGGGGATTACAAGCGTAAGTAAAGTAAACAATATTGTGAAAGAGATGTATACTCATGATCTTACCTGTATAAGCAACGCCAAGGAACTTGATATTTTACTGGGAAAAATGCGGATTACAAGCCGTTCTTTAGCGCTGGCTGTTAATGATAAGGAACGGAATGAGTATATAAAAAGGTTTCATGAATATAAAACCCAGTTTATAACCACACTAAATTCCATAAAAGCAGTTTCGTACACCGATAAAGAGAAGGAGCAGATAAAATCCATAGAAAATAACTGGGACAAATATATGGCGGAATGCGATGATCTTATAGAAGCCGCAAAAAAAGCTAATCTGAAAATGCCTCAGGAGCTTGCTAAAGCGTATAGTAACGTTGCCGCTTTTGTGAGCACAATAGAAAACAGTTCAGCAGCAATCGGAGATTTAAATGAGAGTATGGCCGCGGAAGCATGGAAGGCAAGCGCGAAAACATACAACAGTATCAAAAGTACACTGGCCTGTTTACTTATTGTTATCGCGGCCGGGGGGGTGCTGCTTGGAATATTTCTCTCCCGCAGCATAAGTAAACCGCTTGAAGCCGCCGTAAAGATGATCGGTGAGCTTAGTCAGGGTCATCTTGACATGAGGTTAAATATGAACCGGACAGATGAGATAGGAATCATGGCTAAAGCGATGGACTGTTTCGCAGATGACATGGAACATATTTTTGTAGGTACCCTGAAAAAGATTTCAGATGGTGATCTGAGCGCCAAAATCTCTTTAGATAATGAACGGGATGAGATCTCTCTTGCCCTCAAACAAACAATCGAATCTTTGCGCAGCCTTATTATCGAAGATGGCGGCATGGTTCTTAACGCCGCGGCGGAAAAAAACCTGTCAACGCGGCTTAATGGAGAATACAAAGGTGAATTCGCGGTAATGAAAAATAATATAAACACAGTTATGCAAAACCTTGACGAGGCTCTGAATATGGTAGCGGAAGCTGTAGAACAGGTAGCAACCGCAAGCAGTCAGATTTCAACCGGAAGCCAGCAGCTTGCAGCAGGTTCAAATGTTCAGGCGAGTTCTCTGGAAGAGGTTTCCTCAAACCTTGAAGAGATGTCATCTATAACAAAGCAGAACGCGGACAACTCCAATCAGGCAAAATTATTAGCTTCCGAAGCCCGCGCCGCGGCAAACGAAGGCGACGCAGCCATGAAACGCATGACAGAAGCTATTTTGCAAATTAAACTCTCATCTGACAATACAGCCAAAATCCTTAAAACAATTGATGACATCGCGTTTCAAACTAATCTGCTTGCCCTTAACGCAGCTGTTGAAGCCGCGCGCGCCGGTGAAGCGGGAAAAGGATTTGCGGTCGTCGCGGAAGAGGTGCGCAACCTTGCCATGCGCAGCGCCGAAGCAGCCAAAAACACTGCGGACATGATAGAAGAAGCGATACGCAACGCTGAAAGCGGAGTCAAAATTACAGAAGAGGTAGCACAGGCTCTAAACCAGATCGTAAACAGAGCGGGCAAAGTGGGTGACCTGATCGCGGAGATCGCAGCCTCCTCTCATGAACAGGCTCTGGGTATTGAGCAGGTAAACACAGCTGTAACTCAAACGAATCAGGTTACTCAGGAAAACGCGGCCAACTCTCAGGAATCCGCAAGCGCGGCGGAAGAGCTCAGCAGTCAGGCAGCGGAACTTTCCAATATGGTACACTCTTTCACTCTTAGCTTTAATTCAAACAGCATATACCCCTCTAATAAGGGCGGGCCTTGTATGCCTCCATCAAGACAGAGACATTCTAACTCTCTTGTTATCGCGGATAAAAGAAGCAGCCGCGGCCGGGGATTATCCGCCGCAAGATCTATCCCGAAATCTATAAAGCCCGAAGAGATTGTGATGCTTAGTGATGATGAGTTGAGAACATTTTAGCGGGAAACGACCGGTTATCGCTGCGCTGCTTGATTGAAAATTCAAAGTCTCAATATGGGGCCGGGCAACACCCAGCCCTTTTTTGAGAGTGTAAATTATTTTCTGTAATTTAGTTTGTTTAATGCAGAAATAAAGCAACTAATACTATAGGATAGTTCTATTTTTACTAAAATTTTTAAACATTTCTGCATTCTGCATTATTATTTCTGCATTAATAAAACTTTTTTCAAGTTGAATGACTATATTTTGCGCCCCCAACACTCTATTCATGTACTGACAGCCCCTGAGCTGTCTTCTTTTCGGAAAAAATCTATTTATGATTTTCTTTTGATTTTATCATCTCAAAACTCTTATCTAAAATCTCCTTGAGACCGGGGAATGGCAGCAATTCACGGGTTTTAGAGACGCTGTTCCACTGAGGTTCCCGGCCCGGCTCGCCATCGTGTTCCGTAGACTCGTAACGTATGACATGATATCTTACACGGTACAGTTTTCCTTCATAAGTAAATTTCCTCTCCCCGCAAAATCCAATAACTATACCACTCATGCCAGCTTCCTCAAAACACTCGCGAGCGGAGGCTTCTATATCGTTCTCTCCATCCTCAATATGCCCTTTTGGAAAAATTCGTACCGAGGGATCTCTCTTGGCGCGCACTGTCAGTATTTGAATTTCGCCGGTTTCGCGGCGGTACATCACCGCTCCGGCCTGCTCTATGACAGGCGGTGTGTTTGAGTCGTCCATACATTAACAACTTTCAAATAAAAAGTATAACAATCTTGAGATTAAGAAGAATAAAATACATCAGGAAAGCGGAATTGAGGAGTTTTAATTAATCAACAACTTAATCACTATCTTATGCAGAAGTCCGTTGACGGCAAGCGGCGCGTGCGCGTCTTCAGGAAAGAACACCGCGAAAGTTTGGGGAACAAGTCCAAACCATGTGTCAGGCGCGTCTGTAAAGAAGATGATATCTGATTCGCTGTTGTACTCTCCCTGAGGGCAGCAGCAGCGGGCGAGCGGTTTCCATCCGATATTGTCGATGCCTGAGACGGCGTATTGAATGTCTATATATTTTCTGTGAGCTTCAAGTTTCGCTTCGGCAAGCCCCTTGCCCTGTCCGGTTGTGGCAAGCGCGAATATTCTATCGCCGCTTATCTCTCTGCGGCCTGAGGTAAAACCATCAAGGTCAACAGTTTCAAGGAATTCAAGAGCCGCGGTCATAGCAGGATGAATTTTGAGATACTTGTGCATGCTCTCAAGCTGATCGAGAATCATTTATATTGCCTCCCATACGAGATACAGCTCATAAAAAATATGAACGCAACTGTTGTTCCATTCTTTGGTAATGATTATACCTGCGCATAGTATATATCAAATCCGCGCAAAATCAATACGCATGATTTACGGGCGCCTTATAACAGGTTTTGAACCCTGCGCAAGATATCCGAAAACGTATCCACAACGTCCCGCAGCTCAGATTCACGATTGCGTGACCGCCACAAGCTCTTAAATTGTTCCACAAGCTTGTAACCCTCTTTTATAATTTTATCAGGTGACAGGAGGAGTTGAGCCATATCCTGTTTGTATTCGTATTTCTTTTTGAAAAGCTGCATTGAAAGCAGCCATGCGGTTGCTGAGGCGCTCCAGATATATTCATTGAATTCATCCCTTTTGCTAAAGCCGGTACAGACTTCAGAGAAAAGAGATTCAAGTGAATTTTTTAATTCCAGAGCGCGGGCAGCCCTGCGGCCAAGCTCAATTGGGTCAGCAGCCTTCACATCATCCTCTTTGAACCACAAGCTCTGTTTATCTGTAATCCACGCGTAAAGATTTCCGAAATGATATGAGCTTAACTCGCCAAGTTCTCTTAGTATTTCACCTAACCGCCGCTCATCTGATCCCCATTGTAAAAATGAAAACCTTCTGTCAAACCAGCCGCTGTCATCGCCGTCACCAGCATTCCATGAAAGGGCGGCTCCAAAAGCGAGTCCGTGAAATGAACTTGACAAAAGATTGACATGCCCGCAGTCACCCCAGTCGGTATTTAAAACCCCAAGCGCTCCCTCATCTTTACCAAAGCGCACCATCTTTGATATGTTTGTACACGCGCGGTTTACATCAGCCGCAAATCTGCTCCATCCATTGACGCCGGGACATACATATTGCTTTACGCGCGCGTTTTTAAAAGTTTTTACTGATGATTCGTCTACCTCAGGGGTATAGTCCCAGTTTAAAAATACCGCTTCGGAAGGAATCTGTGAGATTAACTCCGGATGTTTGAGGACAATATCGCCCCAAAGCATCGGCTTTTTTCCAAGAGACCGCACTACCCCTATTATCTTATTTACAAATTCCACATAGAGCCTTCCGGTCCCTTCGCTTTCCGCCCGCCTCGCGTTTCTACCCTTACCCAAATCAAATGTCTCATCACAGCAGATATTAAAATACGGAGAAGAAAAAAGCGGTGAAAACTCCTCAATCATCCCTTTTACCAAATCAAAACTTTGAGGGTTGCTTACGTCAAGAGTATAGTGAGCCATGCGGTCCCACAGGTTACGCGGAGTTTGAGACGCCTTTATTTCCAATTCGTTAAGATGTTCAAAACGCGGCAGCCTCAAAAGTTCATAGAGATGGCCGAAAGTAGAGAGCGACGGAACAAGATCGATATAACGCTCCCGGCAATACCGGTCAAGCGATAAGATATCCTCAGATCTAAGCGGATCTTTATCCGCCCAAAGCTCCGGCAGCGCCTGGAAGGCGAACGTATGCTCAATGTAAAGCTGTAAATGATTTATTTTGTAAAACGCGAGATTGTCAGCCAAACGTTTAAGCGTGTCAAGAGAAGGCACTCTGCCCCGCGTCACATCATGATAGAACCCCCTTACCTTAAAATCCGGTTCATCCTGAACTTCAAGATACGGGATTGAGGAGACGCTGTTCAAAATCAGTTGGACAAAAGTTGCGGCAGCCCGAAAAAGACCCTGCGCGGAAACTCCTTTAAGGGTAATACCGCTGCCGGAAACGCTTAAAAAATACTTTTCATTATCAACATTCTGCGCGTCTTTCTCAAAATACAGATTAATAAAAACGCCCGATTTCGCGTTACACACAACAGGTATTTTGATTCCGCAGATGCTTAATATATTTTCTTGTATATAAGAAGCGGATTTATAGTAATGATCATCAGCATAAGGGATGTTGATCAGTTCCAATAAAGAGAGATCAAGCGATCCGGCTTCGTGACGCAAATCCCTTACCTGAGGTATAAATTTTAACGCTCTTGACTGTTCGCAATTCTGATTTTGCATGCTTGTTTTCGGCCTCTCCTCAATTTTCGACACTAACGCGCCGGTATATTAAATAATAGGGACTTTTTTGTATATGGACAACGAAAAACAAATTAACGAGATAAAAAGGTTTCACAGCGACCTTGCCCGTCAAGGTAAAGATATTGATGAAAATAACGCCGCGCTTATATGGATTGAACAAAATGCTGAAAAATGGCGCAGCGAACATGATAAAAATCAAGACGGTAATCATGAATAAGAGCGCCATCCGTTAGGCCGGCAACCCGCCGCCCGCATATCATGTGTACCTGCCCGTCATATACATCAGCAAATACGGGCAAATTCATTTGCCCCAACAATGACGCCGCATACCCCGCGCGCCCTGATAATCACTTCTAAAAAACATCAATTATTATTAGAAAATTCTAAAATCTTTGATTCAATATGCCTCTTTACATCCGGATTTTCGCTTGTTTCGTATAAAAAATAAAGCATCGCCAACCCCTGCGCTCCCATGCCGGCGTTATTGTAAAATGTTGCGGCCAAAGAGGCAAGTTTTCCGCTGTGAGGACTGGGTATGGAAGCCGCCATTGATATATAGGCGCCGGCGCGCTGCGGGTCATCATAGTACCTGTAATAAAGCATGCCTAAATAGAAAGGTATATTCCATCTGCGGTTGCCCAGAACGTTCATTCCTCTTTCAAGGATTATCCTCGCGGCGTCAGGATTATCGCACAAATCAGGTATCATAAGCCCGGCAAATTCATAGGCTTCATGAAAGTGAGGATGGAGACGTGTTATCATGTCGATCATCTGCACAAGCCAGTCAAACTGCCTGTCTCCCATAAATTTCTCGCCGCTGTAAAGCACTGTTCTGATCCATAAATAATGAGCGTAAGTTGTGTTAAACCCAAGCATAAACGGCTTTATCCTTTCGCTGCCGGGTAAAAACGTCATGTTCTCAAACGTGGAATGGACAGCGCGGGAGGCGGTCAGCCGCTTATTTACAAACACTATACCGCTAAAAAGCGCAGCCGCTAAAACACAACTAAGAAGTTTGTTTTTCACTACAAATCCTTTCTCGCGAAAAGAAGTGAGGATAACAGAAGAAGCAGCGCTGTGTAAAAGAGGCCGTACAGACAGGCAAGCCAGATAAAACCGTTTGCGACAGGCAGATCAAACACTACCTGTGTGCGGATATTAAAGTGCTCAAGATTAGGAAGCGCGTAATGGAGAATGACAAGAACCGTTTTCATGGCGGAGTTGATCTGAGCATCCGCGCTTAGTGAGATAAGATCATTGAGGTGACCCGCGGCATAAAACGCCAGGGTAAAAATGGCGGCCAAAGTTGGCGTTGTAAAGCAAGACGCCAGTATTGCGGCAGCTATAATAACAGACATCTCCATCATAAGAAGAAACACCGCCGCAAAAATATCCGTATGCGGCATCTGTCCCGCAAGAACCGTTATAGCTGTGACAAATATTAAAGCTATAAGTAAGAAATTCAATACAAGAGTTACAAACAAACCTAAAAATTTACCGATGATAAACTGCGTTCTGCCTACAGGTTTACAGAGTACGCCATAAACAGTTTTGTCGTTGATCTCTGTCCCCAAAACACCAACTCCGATAAATACCGCCAAAAGGAGCCCTGTAAGAGACATGGTCGCAAGCCCGAAATCAGCCATAACCTGCACCCTCGACATAACCGAAAGATCGCCGAATGAAAGCGCAATCAGAAGCGCTACAGCCGCCGCAAGAAGAATATTGTAGAGAACCTTGTTGCGGATAGTCTCTTTAAATGTATTGAGCGCGACAAGCCGGATCACTCTCACGAAGCGACTCCTCCCTCTGTGCTGTTTCCATAAAGAAGCGCCTCAAGAGGCATGGTACGCTTTTGCATGGAGAGACAGTAAACACCCTGTTCGTAAAGCCTGCGCTGATACTCAGCCACATCTTTTTGCGCGGGTATCAGAACAAAAACATTATCGCCGGCGGGTCTTGACAACTTTAAACCTTCAGCGGTTAAGTCGCCGGCAAGACTGTCCGGAATTGACGGAACAATAAGTTCCGTACCAAGCGTTCCCTTATCCAAAAGAGAAGCTACGCTGCCGGTAAAGCGCAGAGCCCCATTGTCAAGCACGACTACGTCCTGACAAACGGCCTCAATATCTTCAAGCACATGGGTGCTGAAAAAAACCGTTCTGCCCTCCTGCCCAAGTTTTCTGAAAAGTTTTCTGAAAAGCCGCCTTGAAGGAGGATCAAGCCCGCTCATCGGTTCATCAAAAATAAGAAGCTCCGGATCTCCCAAAAGTCCGCAGGCCATATTGAGCCGCTGTTGAAGCCCTTTTGACAAACTGCGCACTTTGGTTTTTTCCCGCCCGGAAAGCTCCACCGCCTCAAGAACCCGCTTGCGTTCCAAAGAAACAGAACCGGGTTTAATACCAATGAGACTGGCGGAAAAATCTACCGTTTCACAAACTGTGAGATGTTTATAAAAATAAGGCTGCTCAGAGACATACGCCACGCCATCTCTTGAAGCGGGCATTTTGGAGCTGATATCCATCATGGAAATCTGTCCCGCTGTCGGCTTTACAAGCCCCATCGCCATCTTGATAGTTGTTGTTTTCCCCGCGCCGTTAGGACCGACAAAACCGGCAACGCGGTTACGCGCCAGAGAGAAAGAGACATCCTTTACCGCGGTGAAAGGCGTTCCTTTGAATCCGCGGCGGTATATTTTGGTTATTTTCTCGACACTTAAAACATTAATATCCATACAAATAAAATTACAATAACGTTACTGTGAAAATGCAAGTGCGCGGATTTTATTTTTAGCCTATGGCGCAAGATCAAAATAAGACCCCTGATACGGCAAAAAAACTCATCTCCACGGCAGCAGTACTGCTCTCTGCGTGCGCAGCTGTTTTTGCGTTCATGCTTATTAACGATATTGATCAAAGCTTATCACAACGCAAGCGGCAAAAACAATATGAAAACGAAGCTGCCGTTTTACTTCCACAGCAGATCACACAATATGTCATTCCTCAGATAACGCCAGACGCAGTGATAATAATACCACATGGGGATATGGATATACCGGAACCACAGATAACACCAGGGACAAGGATAAAACCGGAGGATATTATTGAGGGTGAAACGCCTGTTGAAATATTCAACGGTGTGCGAACAGAAGCACCGTCCCGAAAGCATGTAAATACACAATCTGAAAAATCCGTATTCCCATACACGGTGAACAACGGCTCTACAAATAAGAAATTAGTCGCTCTGACATTTGACGGCGGATCAAACGCAAACGCGGCGCTTGATATTCTTGACACTCTCGCCTCAAGAGGCGTTAAGAGCACAATGTTCCTGACAGGTTCTTTTATTAAAAATTTTCCCGGTATTGTGACAAATATCGCAAGTTACGGTCATGAGTTAGGCAATCACACAATGACCCACCCTCGCATGACCACCTTCGGCGAAACAAAAACGCAAACTACGCGGCCAGAAATCTCCCGCCAAAGCGTAATCAACGAACTGAGCGGCGCCGAAAAGATACTAATGGAGCGCACCGGCCTTCGCTTTGCGCCTCTATGGCGAAGCCCTTATGGGGAATATAACAGAGAGATCTGTCAGTGGGCTATGGAAGCCGGATACTTACATGTAGGATGGAAACAGGGCGGAACATGGAGAGAAAATCTTGATTCAAACGACTGGGTTCCCGATGTTAATCACCACGCGTTTAAAACCCCGGAGCAGGTATTTGACAAAATCATAAACATGGCAGGTCTGCCCCAGGGGGTAAACGGCGGCATAGTATTGATGCATCTTGGAACCGAACGCAAGCAGCGCGAACTCCAGGTACATCTTATTTTGGGTAAACTTATAGACGCCCTTAGAGAAATGGGTTATGAACCGGTTACGGTTTCGGAGCTGCTTCATCAATCAGAAATTGACATAAACGGTCTCGCTTTACAAAAAAAACTTCAACATTAGGAATATAAAATATGATTCTTGGCATGAGTTACGAAGCTTTCATTCTGCGTATACCTGTAATCCTTCTTGCTCTTACAATACACGAAGTCGCTCATGGCTGGGCTGCGCTAAAACTTGGTGATCCCACCGCGCGCGATGAGGGGCGCCTGACGCTCAACCCATTCTCCCACCTTGACCCGCTTGGAGGGATAATGCTGATGACCGGAGTATTTGGGTGGGCAAAGCCGGTTCCGGTAAACGGATACAACCTTACTAACATCAAGCGTGATCTTCTGCTTGTAAGTCTTGCGGGACCGGTTTCAAACATTATACAAGCGGTTTGTTTTGGATTTATTATCCGGCTTTTGATCATCTTTAACCCGCAGGCGCTCACAGGACATCTGCTGCTGTTTCTGCAGCTTGGATTTTTCATCAACGCCGGAATTGCGTTTTTCAATCTGCTTCCGATTCCGCCGCTTGACGGATCAAAAATTTTAATGGGTGTTTTGCCAAGCAAACATATCCAAGGTTATATGAACGCTACGCGTCACGCGCTTTTAGTTCTTATCGGTCTTTTAGTTTTTGGATATATGACAGGAAATCATATTCTGTCAATGATCCTGAATCCGTTTTATAAACCATTTCTTAACCTGATCCAGTTTATAACATTTGGAAAGGCAGTCTGGGCAACCTGATGACAACTCAAACAGCAGAGCGGCGCATAAGCGAAATTGTCGGTAATTTTTCCTCTTCATCCGTCATGGTAATAGGCGATGTGATGATAGATGAATATATGTGGGGAGAGGTAAAGCGGATCTCTCCTGAAGCTCCGGTACCGGTAGTTGATGTAGAATCGGTATCAAGGAAACTTGGGGGCGCGGCAAACGTCATTCAAAATCTTCGTAAACTAAATGTAAAGCCATTCCTCATATCGATATACGGCAGCGATGACAACGGCAGACTTTTGCGCAAAATGATAGATGAACTTGACTGTTCCTCAGACGGCTTGCTTGAATCCGCCGAACGCCCCACAACAATAAAAACAAGAATTATAGCGCGCAACCAGCAAGTTGTCCGCGCCGACCGCGAAGTAACAACAAACCTTAGCGCCAAAGAATATGAAGGAGTGTGGAATCTTTTTATTAAAAACGTAGACAGTGTAAGGGGTGTTATAATTTCAGATTACGGTAAAGGGGTTATCTCACAGCCTGTTATAGGCAAAATTATAGAGACATGCGTCTCAAAAAACATGTTCATAGCCATAGACCCCAAAGAACGCCATTTCGATCTTTACAAAGGTGTTTCTGTCATAACCCCTAATCTTAAGGAAGCTCACACTATGCTCGGACTTTCATCATCACATAACAGCAGTGATGAAGATATACAAGCAATAGGCTGGAAGCTTGTCGAACAGCTGTCGCTGCCATATCTCCTTATAACATTAAGCGAACGGGGAATGGGACTTTTCCAGAGAGAGGGCAAAGTCTATTCACATCTGCCGACAGCGGCCCGTAAAGTTTTTGATGTTACCGGAGCGGGAGACACAGTTATCAGCGTGTTCAGCGCGGCGGTTGTGAGCGGAGCCACACCTCTTGAAGCCGCGTTTCTGGCAAACCGCGCGGCAGGCATTACGGTCGGCCAGCTTGGAACCGCGTCGGTAAATCAGGAAGAGCTTATTGCCGATTGTCTAAAAATGCAGAATGCCTGAATAAAACAAAAAATATATTAAATAGGTTTTTTTTGAAATATAAATGTTTTTTATACTTCCGCATTCTGCATTATCTTTTAAATCCCAAGCGCCGGAATGCTGATCGGGGGGATTAACTTATCAGGCTGGTAGTATCCTATATCACGTCCGCCCTGAGCGGGCCCATGAAAATCCGAGCCGCCGGTGTGGATGAGTTTAAGACCATCGGCCATCTCTTTGTAAAAAGAGATCTGCTTATCTGAAGTATTGGGAGCATAAACTTCAATCCCCTGCAATCCCGCATCTTTAAGTTGTACAACAAAATCAAACAAGCCGGAGTTGCTCAAGTTAAGCTGGGCGGGATGAGCCAGCGCGGCAAAAGCGCCCGCCTCGCGCAAAAGCTTTACCGCTTCCACAGGAGCAAGTCTGAAGCGGTCAACATAGGCTAATCCTTCCCGCGAAAGATATTTATCAAACGCCTCCTGAAAAGAGGTCACATAACCCATCTTTAACAACGCGGAGGCGATATGTGGACGCGCAACCACCTCCCCGCCCGCTTCATTATGCAGCTGGCCAATAGTTAAATCTATCCCGAAATCGGAAAGTTTGTCTAAAATCAACTTATTACGTCTGTCGCGGCTTTCACGCGTTTTTTTAAGAACAGACTCAAGCGGTTCGTAAACATCACTTACCGAAATGCCAAGCAGATGACAGTTGCCGCCCTTCCACTGCGCGGAGAGTTCTATTCCCGAAAACGCCCTTATGCCGCGGCTCTCGCCGTACTTTACAAAACGCTCTACTCCCGCGGTCGTATCATGATCGCACAAAGCGATAACCGAGATACCTTTTCCAATCGCCAGATCAATAAGCAGCTCCGGGCTGAGCTGCCCGTCGGACTCATTGGAATGAACGTGGAAATCGTTGCGCATCTTACATCCAACCTAATATTTTGTATACAACACTGCCATAGTATTCATGAAGCGCTATGGAAGATTTAAAAAGCGTACTTGTCTTGGGCAGCCACTGATACAGTTTAAAAGCAAAAGACTCCTCCTCGTAGTAGCCTGTGGGAGCGGGCGTTACCGAAAAACCAGCCTTGCGGAAAACAGCAGCGCTGCGAGGCATATGGTACGCGCTTGTCACAAGAATAATATCATTGCCCATTCCCGCTTCTTCCATTACTTTTTTTGTGTACAGGGCATTTTCTCTGGTATTTTTTGATTCATCTTCAAGAAGCACATCCGATGTATCCATACCAAAAAATTCATTTAAAAGAGTATACATAGACTGCGCTTCAGAAACCATCTCATTGCTGGTAAACTCTATCACCCCTCCGGAAAGTACGAGCTTTGGCGAACCGCTCTGCCTGAATACCCGTACCGCGTGAAAAATACGGTTTGCGTTATGATTGGTTTCAGCATAAATACGCGGCGAAATCTTTCCTACGGTTGCTCCTCCCAAAAGCACTACAGCGGAAGCGGGGCTATAATTTTCGGACGGCATATATTGTTTTTCAAGACCTCGCATTAATGGCCGTGAAAGTAAAGGGGTACTGAGAAGTAAAAGTACAAAAAACGCGCCAGAAAAAAATATAAGCGTCAATTTGACTCTGCGCCAGATAACAGCAGTCAAAAAACTTGCCAAAAGAAGAACAAGTATTAATCCTACAGGATTAAACGGAATAGCGAGAAGTTTTGAAAGGATAAAAAGCATGAAACCTCAATATCTGACGTAAGGATGGCAGCCTGCCGCCCATTCTTTACACACACCTGATCACCTGTATGGGCATTGCGCGCAACGCCCCTGATCTATTGCACGGGCGCTGCCTTTCATATTTTAAACTCATCACAGCAATCTTAGCCAGGATGGGGCAAAGTACGGGCGTTGCGAGCAACGCCCTTCCTACACCCCATACTGCGCCCTGTATTCCCTGATCCTGTCCATAATCCCATCATTCAATACTACTTTACCGTCAACTTCTTTATTGTGGAGATATTCTATGATCTCATTAAGATTAACAATTGAAAAAGCTGAGAAACCGAACTCATCTCTAAGTTCGTCAAGCGCGCTTTTAGTTCCCGTACCGCGCTCCATTCTGTCAACTGAAACTACAAGTCCCGCCACCTCAACTCCGGGATTAAGCTTAAGAAGCGGTACAGACTCCCGCACCGATGTGCCCGCGGTCGTCACATCTTCGATAATCACTATTTTATCGCCGACCTTAAGTTTAGCCCCTACCATCACGCCGCCCTCACCATGATCCTTGGCTTCCTTGCGGTTAAAGCAGAAAGAAACATCATGACCAAAACTTGTATGGAGCGCTATAGAAGCGGTGACAGCAAGAGGAATCCCCTTGTACGCGGGGCCAAAAAGCACGTTAAAACCCTTACCCAATTTGCAGCTTAACGCCTCAGCATAAAACCGCCCAAGCTCAAAAAGCTGCTCACCGGTGCTGTAATTACCGGTGTTAATAAAAAAAGGCGTCTTCCGTCCGCTCTTGGTAACAAAATCTCCAAAGGTAAGCACCCTGGAACGAACCATAAACTCAATAAACTCTTCCTTAAACCGCTCCATCTCCCACCCCCTTTATTTTAATGCAGAAATGATAATGCAGAATGCAGAAATAAAAGCTCAAAACATCTGCGCGACTCAATAAACACGGTCTGAATTATTATTTCCGCGTTGTTTTCCAAATTTCCGCATTATTATTTCTGCATTATACTTTAATTATAAGTCCATCATATGAAAATTCCATCCACGAATCCAACTCTTTCCCATCAGCAATATAATCTATCTCATGATTCATATGAATAAAATAACAGCGCTTAGGGGCAAGCCGGCGCGCAAGCGAGACGCTCTCAGATAAAAACAGATGCGTACTGTGCCCCGGGTTCTCTCTTAGACAGTTAAGTACCAGACAGTCAAGCCCTTCAAGCAATTTTTCATTCTCAGGATCGATGTGCTTAACATCAGGCACATAAGCGGTATCATCAATTCTAAAACCTAAGCAGCCTTTCAGTTTCCCATGAGTAACAGGTATAGGCTTTACGGTAAACCCGGCAATCTCACTCGTATCCTTAAGTTCTTTCATCCGCAAATGAGGAATACCGCCTCCGCACTCTACGCCGGAATCAAACATATACGAAAAAACGCATCTGACATTAGCAAGCGTTTCCGAAGAAGCGTAAACGGTAAGCGGTTTACGCCAGGTATAAGACCTGATATCCGGTAATCCGCCAAAATGGTCAATATGTCCGTGAGAGATAATCACAGCGTCAATTTCCTTAATGCCGTGACGCAGCGCCTGCTCCCGGAAATCAGACGAAACATCCGCAAGCAAGGTTTTCCCGTTTTTTTTAACTAAAATGGAGGTACGTGTTCTCCTGTGACGCGGATCGTTAAGAGACTTGCGGCACACGTCTTTAGGGCAAAGCGCGTAATCATTTATCACGCAGTCAAGAGGCGGAACCCCATGTGAAGTCCCTGTACCTAAAAATATTATCTCCAGAAGCCGCTCCCGTTTAAACATACCGCGCCTCAGGGCGCGCATACGGTTCTCTTATTAAAAAGAGTAGAATATAAAAATAGTTATTGGAGCGGCAAATAAGTAAATCACAAGCATCGAAATGAAAGACACAAGATGGCCAGCTTCTGAAGGATGGATAAAGATGGAAGAAAAAGTGAATGACGTTTCAATTCATTATTTACATAATACAAAAACAGGGGCTTGGGCTGACTTTAAATTCAAGATATGAAAACTGGGGGAGGTTCAAGCAAGCTGTTGGTGGTTTTTTGGGAGGTATTATTGGAGGTAATAGGACTTATGTTTGAATGCTATTTCTTAAAAAATACGCCGATTGGAAAAAATCAAACGGCCCGCTATAAATCTCAATCCAAAACAACCACCGACCGCGCCTCAAACCCCGAGGCGCATTTCACAGCATCAAAACTTACTCTCTGTCCTTCATCAAGAATTTTATACCCCTGGCCTAATATCGACTTATGCGAAACACCGATATACGCGCCGTCTTCATCAGCCCTTATCCGGCCTGTTCCGCTGATATCATTAAACCAAAGTACTGTTCCGTACCGCATTTTTACACGCTATGGCAAATACGCATAAAATGATCTGATTTGTAAGGCCGCGGCACGCCGCGGCCCAACAGTAAACTTTTTCCAAACAGATCAATTATATTATTATTCATCAACAAAAGTTGTATTCTTTACTTTCCACTTTTCGAAAGCGACAAATAACCAAAAACTATAGATACCTAAAGTTACTATGCACAGCAGCCACCACTTTATCCAATTTACAAATAAACTACCGCCGGAACCATTAAACTTTAACCGTTTTCCATTAATAACCGTACTGCTTGTTTTCCAGCTGTAAAATAAGCAAAACGCCCACGGGAAACAAATTCCAAAAGTACATATTGTTATCAAGCCCGCCAAAATACTCCAGCCGAGATAAGAGAGTACTTTTCCGTCAAATTTAGATTCTCCTGACGCGGTTGGCGGCGCGCTTACGGCGGCGCTTAAATTTTGAGACATGAGATTATCCTTTCGGTAAAGTTTATTTTGTTGAACTTAGTATACTGTTAATATTCTCTGTAAACGGCGGCTCAATAACCCCTTTTTCAGTAATAATAGCTGATATTAATATGTTTGGCGTTACATCAAAAGAGGGGTTAAATACGGAGACGCCATCAGGAACGGTTTTTTTTGAACCCCAAACAGCCACCTCTTCCCTGCCCCGTTCCTCTATGGGTATGTGAGAGCCGTCAGGTATTGTAAGGTCGAATGTAGAGGAGGGCGCGGCGACATAAAACGGTATTCCGTGCGCGGCGGCAATAAGCGCAACTCCATAGGTACCGATTTTGTTTGCGGTATCGCCGTTTGCGGCAATGCGGTCAGCGCCGACAATACATGCTTCAACAGAACCGGAAACCATGACAGTCGCGGCCATATTGTCGCAGATTACAGTTACGTCAATTCCAGCCTCACTGAGCTCTAAAGCTGTAATACGCGCTCCCTGAAGAAGCGGTCTTGTCTCATCGGCAAAGACTTTAAACTTTGCGCCCTTCTCCTGCCCTACGTAAACAGGCGCCAGAGCGGTTCCGAACTCACTTGCGGCAAGTCCGCCCGCGTTGCAGTGAGTAAGTACGCGGCGTTTATCTCCAAGCAGCTCAAAACCCGCCTCTCCTATAGCGCGGCACATTTTTCTATCTTCTTCAAGAATAAGACAGGCTTCATCGAAAAGACGTTTTTTGACCGCAGCCGCGTCTTGCGCGCCTGTATACTCATGGGCTGCTTTTTTCATACGGTCAAGAGCCCAAAAGAGATTAACAGCTGTAGGCCTGGCACCTGCCAGATAATCAGCGCGGTTTTCCATGTGAGCCAGGAATTCACCTCTGCCAGCGCTGTCCGGAAAAACACGCACTCCAAGATAAAGCCCAAACGCGGCGGCAATGCCTATGGCGGGAGCGCCTCTGACTCTGAGTATTTTTATAGCTTCATGCATCTGCTCTATTGTTGTTATGTCAAGATAGAGAATCCGCTCAGGCAGAAGCGTCTGGTCTATCATACGGACGCAGCCGCTGCCGCTGTTCCATTCAATTGTTTTTAGCCGGGTCATATTCACTTTCTCCTTCTTTAATAAAGAGGACAGCCGCAGGCTGCTCTTATACCGGATCATCCCCGCATATCCGCACATGATGCGTATGCGGGCGGCAGGCTGCCGCCCTTACAAGAATCTTGTTCCTGCTCTTATACCTTAATCTTGCTTTTATCCTTCTTTAGCCAGCCAAATCATTACCGCCGCTCATTTTTACAGGGCTTATATCTTAATCTTGCTCTTATCCTTCTTTAGCCCCCTTGGGGGGTTGGGGGGATAAGGTGACGGGGCGTTGCGGGGTGTCCCCGCAGAGGGGGTGACGGAGAATTTTAATAAGTTGAACGTCTTTTTGTTCAACTTATTAAAAGTCGCAGTCAGGGGGAGACTTCCCCCCTTATATCTATCCCAATCCCCACTCTCATCAATCCCCCGCAGCTTCCGCTTTATAGCTTTCAATAATTTTCTTAGCCTGTTCCGCCGGAACCTGTTCATAATGGGAGAATGCTTTTGAGTAAAAACCTCTTCCCTGAGTTAGCGAACGCAAAGAACTTGAGTAGTTCTGCACCTCCACCTCCGGCACTTTTGCTGTTATGTTTTCAAGTTTTCCGGTCTGCTCCATGCCGCCGATTTTTCCGCGCCGTGAAGAGAGGTCACCCATTATATCACCCGTATACTCCGGCGGAACGGATACCTTGAGCTCTACCACAGGCTCAAGCAAAACCGGAGCGGCCATTTCAAACGCTTTCTTAAAAACTTCGCGGCCGGCAATTTGAAACGCTACATCCTTTGAATCTACCGGATGTGTTTTTCCATCAACAAGAGATACTTTTATATCAACTATCGGGTAACCGGCAATAATACCTTCCTCAAGCTTCGCTCTTATTCCTTTGTCAACGCTCGGCCGCAGCGGCTGATCAATTACGCCGCCAACGATTTTATCCCAGAACTCATAACCGCTCCCTCGCGCCACCGGTTCAAGATCAATAAACACGCGGGCATACTGTCCCGCTCCCCCGCTCTGTTTTTTATGAGTGTACTCAACATATTTTACAGGCTTTGTGATAGTTTCCCTATAGGAAATTTTGGGAGATTTACGCTCTACCTCAACTTTAAAACGGTTCTTCAAATTGTCAAGTATCACCTCAAGCTGAATATCTCCCATAGCGCTGAGTATTGACTGATGGATATCGGTATGATACTTATAGGTAAAGCCTTTATCCTCTTCGTTAAGCTTTGCGATACCAACAGCGATTTTGTCTTCGTCACCTTTTACTTTAGCGCTGACAGCGACACGGACAAGAGGTTCGGGAAAGATGACAGGAGCGATTTTGTATTTAACGGATTTATCGACAAGCGAGTCGTTTGTATGAGTGTCTTTGAGTTTAAGAAGACCGGCGATATCTCCGGCGCCAACCTCAGTGGTATCCCTTCTCTCTTTTCCGCGTATGAAATACATGTTGCCGATCCGTTCGATACTCTGCCGGCCAATATTTTGAAGTTCATTTCCGGTTGCGATTTTGCCGCTGAAAACTCTTACAAGGTTGAGTTCGCCCAGATGCTCCTCGGAGATTGTCTTGAAAACAAAAGACAGCGCGGGCCCATCCTCTTTACAGGGAATTTTTTTTTGCTCATCATTCTCAATCACCTCAATTTCGGCGCGTGAGGAGGCGGCAGGGCAAAGGTTGACAATTTTAGTAAGAAGCTGGTCAACGCCCATATTCAAGACAGCGCTTCCCGCAAGCACCGGAAAAACCGATCCGGCAAGTACGCTTTTGGCAAGCCCCAAACGCAGCTCTTCGTCAGTGAGTTCTCCGTTCTCAAAATACCTGTTCATCAACTCTTCATCAGTTTCGGCAACCGATTCCATAAGAGCGAGGCGGAACGTTTCTACCTTGTCTTTCATATCCGCCGGAACATCGATCTTCTTTGGAGAACCATTCCCTTCTCTTGTATACTCAAACGCCTCTTTGGCGACTAAATCAATAACGCCTTTGAAGTCAGCGCCCGCGCCGATGGGAATGGTAAGCGCGGCAGCCGATGATCCGTAAGTATCCCTTATTATGGAAAGTATGCGGTCAAAGTCAGCCGATTCTTTATCCATGCTGTTTACAAAGAATAGTTTATCAATCTCTACTTCATCAACGTAGCGCGATACAAGCTCGGTACCTACCTGAATTCCGTCAACCGCGTCTATAAGAACTATCGCGGTTTCCGTTACTTTCAAAGCGGAGCGCGCTTCTCCGAGATAGTCAAGAAATCCCGGTGTGTCAAGGAAGTTTATTTTATTACCCATCCACTCACAAAACCCAATATGAGTAGTTATAGTCATTTTGCGCTCTTTTTCATCCGCCCGGGTGTCAAAGTTACTTGAACCGGCAGTTACTTTACCCATTTTTGAGGTGGCCCCGGCTGTAAAACAGGCCGCTTCGAGAAGAGTGGTCTTACCTACGCCGCCGTGAGAAATTAAACAAACATTGCGAATGGAACTCGCGTCATATTTCTTCATCACTTCTCCTTTTTTAACTGTGATTACCGGGACGCTTATTCCATCGGCCCTGCAACAGTCAGATGTACTGGCTCATTGTATGTACAGAATTTAACTTTAAAATAATAATACAGAACGCGAAATGCAGAAATAAAACACCGGGGTTTAACATTTCTGCATTCCGCATTATTATTTATGTATTAACAAAGCTCTTTTCAGACTACTTGCGCGCAAACATCCATTCCTGAAAGTTACTTAGACCTTGGCCTTTTGCCAAGTAACCTGTCAACAACTTCCGCGGAAGCCTTTATAAGGTCATCCATAGAATCCACAGATACGTTAGACACGCCGGACGCTACAACATCAGCGGTCATAACGTCAACTATACGGGCAGATACCTGACTTTTGCCAAACGCGCTCGTTACATCCGTTATACAGATAAACTGAGCGCCTGCCTGCCTGCCAAGGCTTACTATCTGCTTTTCATCCACAGAACCATCGCGCTGTTTCTGCTGCTCTTTAGTTAACTCGTCAAGAAAGTCATCAGAACGTTCTATCATACGGTAAGAGCCGCTGTTGACAAGTCCGTCAATTATATTTGCCGCCACAATCCTCTTTGCGTTCTCTTCCATACCTCCGGCAACGTAAACGGCAATTTTAGGTTTATCCGCCACTTTGGCAGCGGAAACTTCCGGTTTTGACAGCTGCTGAGCTTCGGCGGCAAGTTTTGTCACCTCAATATAACGTGTCACCTGCCGTCCAAGACGCATAACACTTTCATTAATATCTTTTTGATCTCTTGTCGCCGCGGCTGAGGCTGAGTTTACAACGCTTCCGGTCGCGGCATCAACTAAACGTACGCTGAAACTGTAAGCATCGCCTTTTTTTGCCTTTGGATTTATAGGAGTTACCTCCAACATGCAGAAATAATGCGCCTTAAGCATCCTGCCGATAAACTTTATCTGATGTTCATCGGGAATATCGCCGCGGTTATCCTTTTTTAGTTCATTAAGTATCTCCACGGTATGGTCAACCGCCAAACAGGCGCTTCCCTGGGAGATTGATTCTACAAGTTTAGAAGTTAAAACTCTGTAGTTTATCTTGGAACCTTTCGGCTCCTTGTTTACTATATAAACGGCCACTTTCTGTTTATCCTGGCTAAACGCTAAACAGCAAAATGCAAGCACCGTTAACATTAGTTTTTTCATTTTTTCTCCATATTCTCCAGATACGTACGTATTTTGGCAAACACACAAGCCTGTCCGCGCCCTGTTTCTCAATAATTATATAGGCGGGCCCCGCGTATCCGCCTCTCCATCTTCTTCACCTTATACCGTTAATTCACCACAATCTTATCTTTAATTTTAGCCCAAACATCCGGAACCGCGGTTCTAAGCGCAAGCTGAGCGGCAGCCTGTGCGTTAACACCACCCTCTTTTGGCCCGTTTATGGTGATTAAGGTTTCGTTTTTACCGGTTTTTGTATTGATCAACTCCACTCTCACCTGCGCGTTACAATAGTGAAAAGCGCCGGCAGCGCGGACATTTACAATTTTTGCGTCTATTCTCAGAATAAAACCAGCCTCTTCCTCATTCTGAGCGATACGGCAGTTATTTTCAGTGAGAAGAGTCTCCAACGCGGGAACAACAGAACCGCACTCTTCGCCCCCGCATCCCGCGGCGGCGCTTACATATACAAACATCTCATCGCGAACTCCGGCTTGCGCTTCGTCAATCTGCCTCAAAAGCCGGTTAATGCGTTCAGACTGAGAGCGTTTGAGGCCGTCTTTAGTATCTACCGCTAAAAGCAGGTCTCTGTAATAAAAAAGCGGCTCTATACGCTTTTTGCTCTCGGCTATCCTCTCCGCCGCTTCTCTGTTGTTACCCTTTTCGGCCAGCTCTTTAGCAATATCGAAACCAGCCTGCGCTTCGTTCAAACCGGATTCTATCATTGAAACGTAGTAGGAGGCGAGGTGTGATTTTTTGACTGCCGCGAACGCGTATATTTTGTTATTTTTCTTATCATGCCAGGAGTAAGTTTCCGCCCTGGCAACCTCGGCGTTTGTAGACGCCTGCACTATCTGCTCATAGTCCCTGCCGATAGTTTCGGCGACTTTTTCATCCTGGCGCGTCTGGCTGCTTGTTGTTTTTGTTTGAGAGGCGGCGGATATGCGGACGGTTATGCTTTCCGACATCTTTTTTTTCGCGTCGTGTTCAACTCGTCTTATCGCTTCCGCCATGCTCGATCCGGTTCTCAAATTATCCTGCGAAAACCCGACATACCACTGCGCCTGAGGATAATTCATTGAGCGCCATGAATCATTTACCCAATCAGGCGCAAGCTTTTGACCAAAAGACAATTGCGGTGATAGAACTGTCACCGCAATTAAAAAGCTTAAAAAAGCAGTTCCTGTTTTAGGCACAGAAAACTCACCTCCTGTACTTTGCGTCATATTCGGAAATGCCCGTATCAAGCTTCTTAAGCATTTCATCCTTTTTGACTCTCAGCTCAAACTCTTCCTGACTGCTTGCAGCGTCAAGAACAGCGTTTTTGAAAATTTCAGGATTCAGAATAACAAGAGAGTATATTTTATAACGGTTGTTCTGCGGATTAAACTGAACGACAGATTCTTTAACAGCCGAACCGCGCACATGCTCATTTGACACCTGCCTCACGACCTCTTCCCATATTTTTTTCGCTTCACTGTCAACATTTTGAGCATAAGACTCGCTGAGGCGCTGAACCTGCGTGCCTATCGATTTTGCAAGATCTGTTCTGGCTTCATCGGCGGAGATACTGCGCGCAACCATCTCATCGGAGGACTCGCCTATGCCGATACCGCAGGGAATATTGTATTTATCTTCCATGTGCTTCTTTACCTTCTCCAGCTCGGAAGCGGGAGTGGTAATTGTCTCAAAGCCGCGAGCTGAGGCAGCCTGGGTTTTAGTGGGTTTGGAGCCGCAGGAATTTAAAGACAGAAGTGACGCTGCCACCGCAGCGGCGATAACAACCGAGAGCTTGGATTTGTTAATAAACAGGGACATAGTATTCTCCTTTTTCCCCTATTTTACCTATATCAAGCCTCAGGGAGTAAGGCTTGGGCGTTTTAAAACCAATAAACATAACCCGTACCGCATATTTACTATAAAAAAGCGCTGTTTACGGTTCCGTATACCGCGGGTTAATGATAACTTATATAATCGGTTAACCCCATATCAAATAAACTATATCTCCGCCGCGCAAAGCGCAAGAAATTCTATTTGCGATCAGCGCCCGCTCACATTAATCCCATTGTTCCTGAGATACTCTTTAACCTCGCGTATACCAATAATTTTAAAATGAAAAACCGATGCCGCGAGAAGCGCCGACGCCCCCGCTTCCGCGGCTTCTCTGAAATGTTCGAGGGTTCCCGCCCCTCCGGAAGCTATTATATCCGCGCTTGACGCGTTTCGCGCCGCCTGTATCAAAGGCAGCGCGTAACCGCATTTAGCTCCGTCCGCGGTTTTACTTGTCGGAAGTATCGCGCCCGCCCCGAATCCATCTATTTTTTTAAACCACTCTCCCGCGTCGCTTCCGGTGGCGGTTTTGCCCCCGTCAATGTACACCTCGTAGCCGCTCTTCATGCCGGCGTTTACAGCGGCGTCAACAGCGACAATTACCTTTTGTGAACCGAATTTTTTCACCATTTCGGCGATTACTTCAGGTTTACGAAACGCGGCGCTGCTTACAGAAATTTTATCCGCTCCCGCTTCAAGCACCGCCTCCGCGGAAGAAACATCGCTTATCCCGCCGCCGACCGAAAACGGTACGGTGACCACAGCCGCCACGCTCTTTACCACCTCAAGCATGGTAGCGCGCTTCTCCAATGTTGCTGTTATGTCAAGCAGCGCGATCTCATCCGCGCCTGCCTCGCAGTAAGCGGCGGCGCACTCAGCCGGGTCGCCCGCGTCGCGTAAATTTTCGAACCGGATACCTTTAACCACACGCCCGTTTTGCATATCAAGGCAGGGCATTATTCTTACTGTCTCTGTTCCATTGTTTTTCATAAAATTATATGCCTCCAAGAATTTAAGATGATTTCAAATGATACAATATACTCATAAGAGATAAGAGACGCGGAATTCCGCAGACAAAGACAGCTTTAACGCCCTTATGCCGTTTTACCCGTGAAAGCGCCTCACGCGCCGCCGACGGAAGGAGGTTCTTCATTGCAAAGATAGCGTATAATAAAATCTTCGGAAAGATGTTCGGCGCGGTTACTGCCATGACCTTTGGCAAATAAAACTTCCTCATATGGTTCTTCTACAATTAAAAACTTTACCGCGGGATTATCACGAAATTCTCGCTCAAGATCGGGAACAAGTACGTTTGAAGCAATTACCAGTGTGCCGGCGGATGAACTTTGCGTTGACAGTTCGATATTTTCGGCGCTGTCAACTATGCGAGGAATGATCCTCAAGTTCTTAAATTTTTTGAGCAGAGCGGCAGTGTTATTCAGTTCCTTTCTTGCCAGAAAGATTTCAGGCCTGACCGCTGTGACAGCGCTCTTCTTATTAACAGGGAGTACGATCTGCACAGATAAACCATGCTGTTTTTGATCCGGAAAATTTTTGGAATAAATACTGACGCCGCCGCCGTGCGCTTCTATAACCGAGCGCATTATACATAGCCCAAGACCCGCGCCTGCATTGTGTTTTGTAGTATAAAACGTCTTAAACAGATTTGAGAACTGCCGGCTGCAGCATCCAACTCCATCATCTTCTATAACTATAAGAGCCGTTGAATTATAAGCGGCAATCTTAACATTAATATTTTTAGCGTCTGCTTCCAAAGAATTATTAAAAGCATTTATGAACGCGAGCTCCAATTTTTCATGATCGCCATCTATCAAAATAGATTTTTCCGGAGATACGCTTTGCAGAGAGAACCGCGGTTTTTGCTCTCTAAAGTGAGTATCAACGCAGGAACTTATAATCAAACCAAGATCGAGTACCTGCGCTGCGCGCTGCTGGTTTACTCCAGATATTTCAAAAACTCTGGTATTAAAATCCTGCAGCTTGATCACTGCCTGCAGCATATTTTCAATCATTCTGCGGCTCTTGTCCTCAAGAGTTTTTGATCTCAGCAAAAGAGCCGCGTAACCGGAGATAACCGCCATATAATTTTTTACATCGTGGTTCACCATGATCGTGGAGAGACCCAAATCCCGAAGCGGCCTGGTTTGCTCAAGGGCGCTGTAAGCCTGGCGCAATCTGGCAAACGCTCCGTTTTGTTCCTCAAAGGGGTGCATATTATTGTCAGGCATGATTTTGACCAAGTCAGTTTCGAGTGTCGAGTGTTGATTGTATCAACAAAATATGTTTTGACCGTAAGGGGGAGCAAAGCAAAAGATGATATACTTCCATGTTTAAACCGGCGATGAACCGCATTGAATTTCCCATACCGCGAAGGTAAATCCCTCCAGGCGGCACCTGTCAGCCTTATGATAAAGTAATAATTTATAAATTATTAAAGAAATAAGAAACCGCTTTATGCGCAAAAAAACAGCGCCTGGCAAACCAAAAAGGCAGGAATGCGGCCGCGCAAATCCGTTCTTTTAAAGTCCATGGTGCATTACTTATATTTTAGATTAGATAATCTTTACGATAACGACCCAGCTTTTTGAGCGGCAGGAAGTTAAAAAGCGCCTTTCACATTAAAAACGGCTAAAAATCAGATTTATATAAAAGGAAGTTGAAAGTATGAGTAAGATACTCCTGAAACGAATGTTATTTTTGACGGTCTTTGTTATTGCCGGCATTTTATCAGGAGGTTTCGCCAAACCGAAGGGCGCTTTTGATATAAGCGCCATCTCCTCCTACCGCGACATACCTGGCGTTACCGCGCAGGAGATAGATGCGGTAGAAGCGCTTAAGTCATCAAGGCGGAACTTTTCATACGGCGGCGTGAAATCGGTAGAATTATTCACTTTGCCAAACGGCGCCAACGCGGGTTTTACAGCAGGATTTTGCAGGCTGCTCTCAGATCTGTTTTCAATACCATTCGAAACATCCTTTTACGAATGGGACGTTTTGCCGAACAGGGTTGGCAGCGGACTTACCGATTTCACCGGTGAGCTGCTCCCAACGGATGAACGCCATTCCGTTTATAAGATGACGGCTCCAATCGCGCAGCGCTCGCTGACTGTATTTACAAACAGTAACAAACCGATTCAAATGAGATCGGAACTTGATCTTGAGGGGTTTAAAGCCGGTTTTTTAAAGAACACCATAATCCACAGTTTTGTTATGAACGCCTACCCCTCGCTCAGGTTCGAGAAGGTTGACGCGCGAAACAACTCCGAAGCCGTTGAGATGCTGCATTCCGGAGCTATCGACGCGTTTATCACAGAATCGGTTGACAAGATGTATTTCCTTGACCGCCCGTCAATACGCGCCTGGGATGTTCTGCCGCTGGTTTTCATACCGGTATCGTTGACTACCGCAAATCCTGAGCTTGAGCCCGTAATATCTGTTGTAAATAAATACATATCCGCGGGCGGCTTTAGCAAACTGCATGATCTTTACATTGAAGGAAATTCCGAATACGCGAAGTATACAGTCAGTCAATCGCTGTCCGATACGGAAAGAGCGTATATAGCCGGCCTTAACGCGAAAGTTCCCGTGGTTTTGGAGTCAGATAACTACCCCGCCAGTTTCTACAACAAACAGGAGAGGGAGTTTCAGGGAATAGCGATAGATATTCTGGCTCAAATAAGCAGATTGACAGATATACAGTTTGAGACCGTAAATGAAAAATACGCGCCGTGGGCCAATATATTGGAAACGCTTGAAAACGGCGGGGCGTCGCTTATCACAACGCTGTCCATCACGGAAAAGAGAAAGGGGCGTTTCCTGTGGCACGAGACGCCTTACCTGTTATCGCCCCACGTGTTTATCTCCAAAACAGATTATCCGGATCTTGAACTCTATCAGATCGGTCAGGCAACCGTAGCCACCATAAAGGGAACCTCTTACGAAGAGTTGTACAATACGTGGTTTCCCGGCAGTACAAATATTAAGCTGTACAATTTTCAGAGCGAGGCGTTCGACGCTCTTGAAAACGGCGAGGCCGACCTTGTTCTGGCATCCGAATACAGCATTCAATACCAAATGAATTTCCGCGAGAGACCGGGATACAAAATCAACTACGCTTTTCAGGTTTATAAAGGTTCCTATTTTGGGTTCAACATAAATGAGAGCGTTTTATGTTCTATAATAGATAAAACCCTGCGCCACATAGACACGGATAAAATCTCAAAAGACTGGACAGGCCGCGTTTACGACTACTCAAAGAAAATCGAGCATCAGCGTTTAGTGCATTTGTCGGTGTTCGCTGCCGCGCTCCTGCTTATATTGGCGCTCATAATCATCTTGACAATCAATATCATTCAAAAGAAAAAAATAATAGCGGGGCAGAGCCTTAGCCTCAAGGCTGCGTATGAGCTGGCGGAGGCTGAAAGATTAGATACCGAATACGACATACAAAAATACAAACTCACAAGCGACGCCCTTAATATCGCGCTGTGGGATATGCAGGTCATGAGCTCCGATCCTGTAAACCCGAACAACAAATTTACCTGGTCGCGGGAGTTCCGCACCATGCTTGGATTTACAGATGAAAACGATTTCCCAAACGTACTCTCAAGCTGGAGCGACAGGCTGCATCCGGAAGATAAGGAATTTGCGCTTAAAGCTTTTGAGGCGCACATGAGCGACCGCACGGGAGATACCCCTTACGATATCGAATACCGCCTCATGCTTAAGAACGGCGACTACCGGATTTTTCACGCCTTTGGGACCACCCTCAGAGATAACTCCGGCAAGCCGCTGAGAGTGGCCGGCGCGGTTCAGGACATTACCGAAAAGAAACAGACGGAAGAGGCGCTGCGGCTTCGCACCGTAGAACTTAAAAGAACGCACAAGCTGCTCTTTTCCATAAACCGCGCCGCAGCCGCGCTGCTTACCGCGCAGGACGACAGATCATTTGAGGATACTATTCTTTCAAGCATGGAAAAAATATGCCACATCATGGATATAGACTGTATTGAGATATGGCGCAACGAAACAATCAACGGAGAGCTTCACGCCGTACTTATTAACAATTGGTACAGCGAAGCGGGACGGCAGGCTAAATCCCCTTCGGTTTCAAGCTTCCCCTACAGCGATACGCCGGGATGGGATATCAGATTGTCAAAAGGCGAACTGATAAAAGGCCCTGTAAGCAAACTTTCGGAGGCTGACCGGAATTTTTTAGCCCCCTTTAACGTTAAATCCATATTGTCAATACCAATAATCATAAACAACCGGTTTTGGGGGATGTGCTGCATAGACGACTGCCGCCATGAGCTTATGCTTACGGAGGAGGAGATCGAAATACTGCGTTCCGGAGCTTTGATGCTCATAAACGCGATAATACGCAACGCGCAGGCCGCGCAGATAAGCGCGGCGCGGGAGCGCGCCATGCTTATGCTTGACACTTCGCCGCTGTGCAGCCAGATATGGGACAAAAATTTAAATATCATAGACTGCAATGAGGCGGCTGTCAAGCTGTACGGCTTAAGGGACAAACAGGAATATTTGGAGAGATTTTTCGAACTCTCTCCGCAGCACCAGCCCGACGGGCAGTTGTCAAATGATAAAGCGGTGATATATATAAACAAAGCATTTAACGAAGGCAACTGCACTTTTGAATGGATGCAGCAGATCCCAAACGGCAGCGGGTTCTCTCCCATGCCGGTAGAGGTGACGCTTGTAAGAGTCAAGTACGGGGATGATCACGTAGTTATGGGCTATACGCGCGATCTGCGTAAATATAAGGAGATGATGCGGGATATCGAAAACAGCGGCAAACTGCTGCACGCTGTCAATCACGCCGCGTCCGTGCTGCTCTCTAACGAGAATATAGAAGACACGCTTACAAAAAGCATGGAATTTATCGGCAGGTCAACCGATACCGACCGCGTTCAAATCTGGCGCAACGAGATGAGAGACGGCCAGCTGCACTTTACCCATACCCACGAATGGCTAAGCGAGACTGGCCGACAAAAGGAGCCGGTGCCTATAGGTTTGTGTATTCCATACTCGGCCGTACCCGAATGGGAAGAAAGGTTTTCGCGCGGCGAATACATAAATCAACCGCTCTCGGAGATGCCTTCCGACAGCGCAGCGTTTAAGATTTTGAGTAAGTACGAAATCAATACCATCGTTATAATACCTCTGGTTCTGAATGATACGTTCTGGGGCTTTTTCAGTATTGACGACTGCAAAACGATGCGTATTTTTACCGATGATGAGATCAACATCCTGCGTTCCGTGAGCCTTATGATGGCAAACGCCATAATCCGCAGCACGCAGGCCGCAGACATACGCGAAGCGGACGAGCGCGCGGCGCTGATGCTGAACTCGACGCCTCTTTGCTGCCAGTTATGGGACGTAAACTTCAAAAAAATTGACTGCAATGATGAAGCGATAAGGCTCTTTGGCTTTAAGGATAAAAATGACTTTTTAGAAAACTTCTTCAAACTTTATCCGGAGTTCCAGCCCTGCGGACAACGCTCCGAAGAGAAAGCCGTCATGTACGTTAAAAAAGCGTTTGATGAGGGACGCTGCGCTTTTGAATGGACATATAAGATGCTTGACGGTTCGATAATGCCGGCGGAGGTAGTTCTTGTAAGGATCATACATAAGGGAGAGTTTATGGTAGCCGGCTATACGCGTGACTTGCGGGAACATAATAAAATGATAGAGGAGCTTGAATCCGCGCTTGACCGGGCGAACATGGCAAGCAAGGCCAAGGGTGATTTCCTCTCCACAATGAGCCACGAGATGCGCACGCCCATGAACGCTATTATAGGTATGACTACCATCGCCAAAAAAACGGAAAAATTAGAGGATAAAAATACCGCCTTAAACAAGATAGGCGACGCTTCCTCTCATCTGTTAGGCGTGATAAACGATGTGCTTGACATGGCGAAAATCGAGGCGAATAAATTGGAACTGTCGCCCATTGAGTTTGATTTTGACAGGATGCTGCAAAAAGTAATAACCGTTATAAATTTCCGCGTTGATGAAAAGGAGCAGTCGCTAATTGTAAATGTAGACGATGAGATCCCCCGCTTTTTAATAGGCGACGCGCAACGGCTCTCACAGGTTATTACTAACCTTATGTCAAACGCTGTAAAGTTTACACCCGAAAGCGGCAGAATAGATCTTGAAGCGTCCCTTACGGAAAAAAGTATGCGTGAGGACGGGGTTTGCGAACTGCGTATCGCGGTTACCGACAGCGGCATAGGCATATCGCCCGAACATCAGGAAAAACTGTTCCAGGCATTCGAGCAGGCGGAAAGCGGAACAAACCGCGAATACGGCGGCACAGGCCTGGGACTTGCGATCTCAAAGAGCATCGTTGAACTTATGGGCGGCAGAATATGGATTGAATCTGAGTTTGGAAAAGGCGCTAAGTTTATTTTCACGGTAAAATTGCGGTGCGGCGAAAAAAATAGCCGCTCGCTTTTAGCCCCGGGTGTAAATTGGGAAAATATGCGGATTTTAGTTGTAGACGATATCGCCGAAACCCGCGATCAATTTAATGATTTGTTTGAACAGTTGGATATAAAATGCGACGCGGCGGCGGACGGCTTTGAGGCGCTTAAGTTCATTGAAAAACGCGGCGAATACGACATATATTTTATTGACTGGCGTATGCCCGGCATGAACGGCATTGAGTTGACTAAACAAATCAAATCGCGCGAGGGAGCGCGCCAGTCTGTAGTAATTATGATAACAGCGATGGACTGGGATCAGGTAAAAAGCGAAGCGGATAAAGTAGGCGTGGATAAGCACATATTAAAGCCGCTCCTCTCCTCTACGATAATTGATTGCGTAAATGAGTGTCTGGGAAAAGCGCTTGATCAGAGCGATACCGGCAGCAATACCGACGGCGAGTTTACAGGCAAGAGACTTTTGCTTGTAGAGGACATAGAGATCAACCGTGAGATACTTATTTCGCTTTTGGAAGATACCGGGCTTCTGATTGACTGCGCCGAGAACGGCAAGGAAGCGCTGGATATTATATCTGCGCACCCTTACAAATACGATGTTGTATTCATGGATATACAAATGCCCAAAATGGACGGATACGAGGCGACGCGGCGTATACGGGCCCTGCCGAATTTACTGGGAGCTAAACTGCCAATCATAGCGCTGACCGCAAACGTCTTCAAGAACGACATAGAAGCCTGTCTGAAAGCGGGCATGGATGATCACCTTGGCAAACCGTTCGACATCGACATGGTATTTGAGAAACTGCGCGGGTATCTGGGCAGAGAGAGGGAAATTGAGGAAAGTGTCAACCAATAGCAGCAAACTGCCGCGTAGCCTTTAAATACCTTACGCGGCGGTATCCTTTTTTGATCCTGTAAAATTTTTCTGCAAATTTATCTTTCAATCAACCCAAAAACAAATGCAAAAGTATTGACATCGCCAAAACTCCAATCATGCCTTATTATTATTAATGAATTGATAAACGTTGATAGGAAAATTTACAAAGAGATTACACGCTAAAATTTTTTGCCCGTTGCATCGGGAACAAATGATTTGCAATTTATCCCAAATTGTCCATTAGATCAATTGATTGTTATCAGTCCATGTTCTCACCATCAATGAACTCCGTTTTAATTGCATTTGTAAAAAAGATAAATCAGCACAGTTTATTAAATGTTAACATGCTATTCTATTGGCATTCATTAGGGATAATACTTTTATTCTTAAAATAATCCTCTAATGGACATTTGGGGGTTATTATTTCTATATATTGTTCTACATTATTTACCGGTAATAAGGCTTATAACTATCAATCTCTTTCTTATTTTCAATCGCGGCTCTGTAGGCATCAACGTATTTTTTCGCGCTTGTCTCCCAGGAGAAATCCCGCTTCATCCCATCGAGTATCATTTTTTTGATATGCTCCGGCCTGTCATAGTATGTACTTACCGCCCAGCCGATTGTATAATAAAGGGCTGATTCCGAAGATTCTCCAAATTTAAACCCATTGCCGCTTCCCGTGTATTCATTGTAGTTTTCTACCGTATCGTCAAGCCCTCCCGTAGCTCTTACAATGGGGAGTGTGCCGTAGCGTAAGGAGTACATTTGATTAAGGCCGCAAGGTTCAAAGAGCGAAGGCATAAGGAAAAAATCGCAGCCCGCTTCTATGAGGTGGGCGCGTTCGTTGTCAAAACCGATGTATGAACCGGCTTTACCGCTGTAGCGCGCGGGCAGATGATGGAAAAATTCCTGCAGATCACTTTCGCCGCTGCCGAGAATTACAAATTGGACATGCATATTGTCCAAAACGCCCTCTATAATATTCCTGACAAGATGAAAACCTTTCTGATGCACAAACCTGCCCACTGTTCCTATCAACGCGACTTTAGGGTCTTTTTTCAGGCAGAAAAGCTTTTGCAGATGCCGCTTGCACTTTTTTTTGCCTTCAAGTTCGTTAGCGCTGTAATTAACAGGAAGGAACGTATCTGTTTGAGGATTCCACTCTTCATAATCAATCCCGTTAAGAATCCCCCTCACCTTCTCACCTTTATCATTGAGATATGGGGCAAGGCCAAATCCGCCGCCCGGCCCGCGGATTTCATTTGCAAACGCGGGGCTGACCGCGGTCACCATATCGGCAAAGTGAATACCCCCTTTTAAAAAATTGACTTTGTCGTAAGATTCAAAAATATTCTCAGTAAAATTCTGCCACCCCAGCCCTATATAGTCATAGTTTGACTTAGGATATATGCCCTGATAAGCGGCGTTATGTATAGTAAGCAGCGACGCGGCGCTGCCAAGAAGAGGATCATTCCAGTGCCATACTTTAAGATAAGCGCTTACAAGCGCGGTCTGCCAGTCATTGCAATGCACTACATCGGGCTTGAATCCGATATCCTTACATAACTGCAGCGCTGCCCGTGAGAAAAAAGCAAAGCGTAAAGGGTTATCATCGTAATCATGCATGTTCTGATCGTGATAAAGCCCATCTCTGTCAAAAAACAGCGAATGCTCTACAAAGTAAACAGGCACTTTTCCGCCGGACATTGTCTGGTAAACCATGCACCACTCCTGGCGGTCGCCCATCCACACGCCCATGGATTTTAAAGCTATGCGTGCGGTACATTTCTGCAGATCTATACACCTGTAACGGGGAATTACTACCCGTACATCATGTCCAAGCTTTTGCAGCGCGGCGCTCAGAGACGCGCTCACGTCTCCCAGCCCGCCCACCTTTGCGTAAGGCGACATCTCGGAGGCGGTTATCAGGATTTTTAAAGATTTTTTCATGTAATGGGTCTAAGCCGTTTCTGGTCTTAATTGTAGTTTTTTTGCGTTATTTCAGAGAATAGTGAAATTTACTCCTTCAGGTGATACTCACTGCTATATAAAATACGCTTTTCCCGCTGGTTTTGCACATAAAATTTGTATGACGGAACGATCACTGATCGTTCCCTGCATAATGAAAAATTATTTGCTCTAACCCCCGAAACGAATTAAAAAGCCTCCCGTATTTTTTTAAACCGTATATGCTCAAATCAATATATGGCAATAACGCGTCGAATGCGGCTTAAAATTTGTAATTTACTTCTTCTTGCTGCCGGCTCACAAAATGCGGTATATTAACAAAGTGCGTAGCCCGACTGCGGGTTTTCGTAGCCTAGCCGCTTCAGCGGCGTACATAAACAGGCCTGTTATGCGAAGTTGATTTTGCTTTTATTATTCCAACTTTATGTTAATTTATTCTTCCATTGTGTCTTCATTAATAAAAGCATAGTCATTGTTTATTAACATTTTCAAGTAATCATCAAAACTATCTGCTATGACCTTAAGCTCATCCGAATCATGTAAAAACCTTATTATTTGTCCCACCTTGCCTTTAGTAGATGGGCTGAAATCAACATATAACCTAGATGTACCGCCATTATTCATGCAATCAGAAAAATGAAGCCATTTAAAATCACTCGGCTTAACAGAAATTTTATCATCAACAGCACTATCATCGTAATCACGAATTTCTTCAACCATTTTTGCCAAATTTTTGGTATGCTTTATGTTTTCTATGATTTCTTTTGCTGATAATAGATAATATGGATAACCATATTCTCCAACATCAGAACCAAGAAAATAAAAAATAATTTCTTCCCCTTCATACTCTCGGTAGTAAGTTCCGTCTACATATTCAAGCAAGTTAATTAATGAATTTGGAATATTGGGAAATGTTTCTTTTAGTTTTGTAATGTTTTCTTTACTTACACCATGTTTGATTTTTTCAAAATGGTTCCAAACTTCTTTCCCATTTTCATCATAATATGCTTTCTTGAGTCCGTCTACATAATTTTTAACAATATTCATATCAATCTCATTGCTAATATTATATTCCTTTGCAAATATTGTCAAGATTGCGAATTGAGATAATTTTTTACCGTTTATTTTATCCAGACTGTTCAAAACCAATTTCGCTTAACATATGGCTGCTTTGCGTTGGGCGCAACAATTTGAGTGGGTAATACACACACGTTAGTATAAAAACGTATGCGGGTGTATATTACGCCTAACGCAAAGCCGCTCTGTTATGTGCCGTATATCTTATTTCTTAATCTTACTTAATTTGGCGTTATTATGGCGTTATTACAGTGCCACTGGCGTTATTATGGCGTTTTTAGTTTA
>JAIRVB010000001.1 GCA_031254105.1 Chitinispirillales bacterium | reverse complement strand
TAAACTAAAAACGCCATAATAACGCCAGTGGCACTGTAATAACGCCATAATAACGCCAAATTAAGTAAGATTAAGAAATAAGATATACGGCACATAACAGAGCGGCTTTGCGTTAGGCGCAATATACACCCGCATACGTTTTTATACTAACGTGTGTGTATCACCCACTCAAATTGTTGCGACCAACGCAAAGCCGACATATGTTAAGCGACATTTTTCTTGAAATTTATTGAGAAAAAAGCCGCCAAAAACGTTTTGGGAGCGGCATGTGGGTAAAAAAATTGGAATAATGCAGCCTTACTTTTTACCATAATATTGGATATTGGCAATTATTGCACCATTGTGTTAAAATATACTATATGGAAAAAAAAATATATTATTTGACAGCAGTCTCATCACCCATAGGCGAAATTACGCTTGGGTGTGATGATAATGGCAATCTTGCTGGCTTATGGATAGAAGGACAAAAGTATCACGGAAATACCATACACAAAAAGATGACCGTGAAAAACGACTTGCCGATTTTCAACACAGCAAAAAAATGGCTTGACAGATATTTTGCGGGTAAAAACCCCGCAATTTCAGATTTACCATTATCTCCTGACGGCAGTAAATTTCGTCAACAAGTATGGAACATTTTATGTGAAATACCTTATGGTGAAATCATTACCTATAAAAAAATCGCGAAAAAACTGGCGGTGATAACTGGCAAAAAAAGCATGTCAAGCCAGGCGGCAGGCGGAGCGGTTGGACATAACCCCATATCTATTATCATCCCCTGCCACCGCGTTGTAGGGTCAAACGGCAGTTTGACAGGTTATGCCGGAGGTATCAACAAAAAAATAAAACTGCTTGAATTGGAGGGTGTTGATATGTCCGGATTATTTGCTCCTGAAAATGGTACAGCTCTTTAAAAAATATCACTCTCATAAATAAATTTTTTATACTTTAACCTCAAACGCCTCCGAACTGAAGAGTTCCAATTGTTTGTTCCGCATCTTTCATCATATTGTCACTTGCTCCTGTTCTTTGCTCTGACTTCCACACTTAACGCATGATGCTCAAACGCCTCCGAACGGGCAAAGACAGACACATATCCGGCAGCTGTCAGAATGCCTTTTGGTGAAGCTTTGGCAACCGATATACGTTTTTGAAAACTCTCTACCCCAAGCGGAGAAGCAAAACGGGCCGCGCCTCCGGTAGGCAAAACATGATTGGTGCCTATGTAGTAATCACCCAAAGCGACAGGCGTATCAATTCCCACAAAAACAGCAGCCGCATTATTTACAAACAATAGATCTTCATCAGCGGTTTTTGTCATTATTTGCAAATGTTCAGGCGCAATTGAGTCGGACAGCTCCATGCTTTCTTTACGCGATGCGGTAACTAAAATAGTTATGGCGTGCGGCGGAAGTTTTAATAAAGTTTCTTTTACAGGAGAGATTTCGATCTCTTTTGAGACAGCAGCCGCGATTTTTGAGGCAACTGATTTACTCTCAACGATACACACCGCAATTTCATCGCCGGAACCATGCTCCGCCTGAGCAAGCAGGTCAAGAGCGACAAGACGCGGCGGAGCGGACGCATCGGCAATAATAACTACCTCACTTGGGCCTGCTACAGAGTCTATATCAACGTTTCCGTAAACAAGACGTTTGGCAGTTGCGACGTAGGAGTTACCAGGCCCGACAATTTTATCAACAGGAGCGATAGTTTGCGTACCGTAAGCAAGCGCGCCCACAGCCTGCGCTCCGCCCACGCGGTAAATTTCCTCTACTTTCAGATAATTGAGCGCATAAGCAACGCCGGTGTCAAGCTCATCTCTTGGAGGAGTTACCGCCACGATCTCTTTGACACCCGCAATACGGGCGGGAATAATATCCATGAGAACGCTTGATGAATAAACCGTATGTCCTCCCGGAATGTAAACGCCTACACGCCTGAGCGGCTTTACAAGCTGTTTTAGTATGCCATCGGATGTTTTTATGCTGAAGCTTTTCAGACCCTGTTTTTTGTGATAAGCCTCAATCCGCTTCGCTGTTTCCTGTATCGCTTTTTTGAGCGCTGGAGGCGCGAGTTTCGCTCTTGCTTTTAGTAAAGATTCGGGTATACGCGCTGTAGAAGAAGTAAGACGCACTTTGTCAAATTTTTCAGTATACTCAAAAAGCGCCTTATCACCCCTGGCGCGCACATTCTCAAGCACCGAACTTACTATACGGGTAACTTCATCGCTTCGTTTTTCCCGCCCATTTTTTATAAGCTTGAGAATTTTTTTGCCTTCGGCGCTGTTTACTTCTACTATTGGGATTGAATGGGTACGGGATTTAGAACGCATTTCATTTCCTTTTGAAAAACGCGAATATCAGATGTAAGGATGGTAGCAAAACCACCTGGCCAAGGGTCGATTTTTTATAGCGGTAAGTAAACAAAAGCGGCCTGACTCATTAATATTTAATGGGTTAGCGCGTTTTTAACTTTCCGTTTATTTGATTATAAGATTCTTAATATAATACAAATTCACTGTCAATTGCCCGACTTTTACAGTTACATATAAATCTGAATCCATAATATGTTGAATTTACATAATTTGAACTTATACAGGAACTTTTTGTAAAATTGGACTTTTTTGATACTGCCTCAAAGCCCACGCATCTTCAACCTGTCCAACTCCCTATTAACCTCCCTCTCCAAATCAAGCGATACCGCCGAAAGAGAGTAATCGAACCGTTTGTTTGGCGCGGAGATATTTATGGCAAAAATCACGCGGGTTTTGGGGAAATCCCATCTGGCGTAAGCGGCTGTAACTATGCGCTGATAATATTCGTAGGGATGGTAGCGCAGGTTCCACCGCTCCTGTTTTAGATAAGCGTCAAGCCTTGTAAAAGCAAAGCGCGGATCAAGCCCTTTAAAGACCGGCTGCTTTTTACCGTACTTTTTGCCGAGCAGATCATATATCTCATTCACAAAATTAAGCGTCCTGCTCCGTATCACTGTATAATACTCGTTGACGCTGCGGTAAACGTTGTAATTGAAATCAAATGAAGCAAGATCATCAAAATCGAAACGTACCGTAACCTGAAAAAAACGATCCTGCCAGAAATAATAGGTAACAAACGCCCTGTAGCCCACAATAGTGGATGCCGCTCTGAATGCTGTGACCCTCATTTCAGGCGGGAAATCGGCTGCTACCCTGTCAGGCTGCCAGGAGGTTATTCCAACAGCCTGTTGGACCTGGGCAGGGGTACTCCCCCATGCCGCTCCATTAAACCCATCGGGAGAGGAGCTTTGGGTTTGAGTCTGCTGCTGAGGTTGAGCGAAACAGAACGCTACGGCAAGCAGTATTATTTGAATGATATTAATACATATTTTCATTTAAGTTTTTCCGGAGCCATTAAATATAAGGATTTGGCCTTTTACATCGCCTGTTCCATATAAATAAGATACATTTTGCACGCCGGAAAATGAAAATCCACCTTCAAACGCTTAGTGCGGAATGATTATAGAGCGGCGGGGCGCGGTTAACCGCGCCCAAACAATGAAGCGGCATTCTCCCGTATTAAGAATTTTCTTTAAGAAGCGCGGCTATCGCGATAAGCTCCTCTTTACGTTCTCTGAGTTTATCCTTATAAAAAGGACTGTCTGTATCGGCGATCTCCATACGCAGATCCGATAAGGTTCTATCAAGTATTTCCGCCAGCAGTTGACTCTGATTATCTGTCAACTCAACCTTTATCATTTTTACCTCCGGTTTGTGCGTGTTTCTATTTGTCACTCTTCTGGTCTACTTAGCGCAAGCTTCAGGCCAACCAGGCGGTGCGGACACAAGTCTGAAATGTTTGGATTTTGAAAAGATTTTATGTTAGACAAGGAAAATTTCTGCAGGAATACTTGCAGTATTTCAAGAAAATTTAACGCTGTATAACGTAAAATATATCAAAAGACAGGCGTCTCATACTTGTGTCCACACCACCTAACGCAATACCGTAAACAGAGTCTCCTTAACCGAATAATTAAATCGTATTAACACTGCCCGATTTGTTACGATTTTAAGCTAACTCTTTGTAAGACAAATTTTCGAAGTACTACTCACAGTATGCGGGAAAATTCAGGAGGCGCGGCGGCAGCCGCTAAATTAACCAGTAAAGTTTTTTAATCTATCTTTCAATCAACCCCGAAAACAAATACAGAAATAGAAAAAGCCCGATAATAAAACAAAAACCTATAACACATATCTTAATTTTTTATTTCCGCGTTCCGCCATTTTATTCCTGCGTTGATAAGCAAAATCACAGAAAACCATTTACACACACACCGCCAAAAACTGACAGACCGCTGCCTTTATTTTTACAGACACTCTCTATCTTTTCGCGCGCGCTTCTCCTCTGCTATTTGCATACGCAATATACGGGCGTTGCGCGCAACGCCCCGCCCGTACATGCCTGCACAAAAATATTGTTATTTTCTTTCTTTTCTGCCTGTAGCCTCGCTTATCTTCAGGGGGCGTCCTTCAAAATCCTGGCCGTTGAGGGCGCCCAGAGCTTCCTCCGCGTTGTCCATTTCGACAAAGCCGTAACCACGAGACCGTCCGGTTTCTCTGTCTGTGATGATTGATGCGCTGTGAACTTTTCCATACTGGGAAAAGAGTTCCTTGAGTTTGTCTTCCGACGCTGCCCAGGCGAGGTTACCGACATACAGTTTGTTCATGAGATCCTCCGTAGAACTATTTTTTGCTGCAAAAGGCAGACCTTGTTTACCTGGCAAGCTTCCGAGTCCGCCCAAAAACCTTTATACAAAATACTGCAAAAATGCTGCCGTACCCAAATTTTTTTCTCAAACTTATTCAAATAGGTCGAGAAAGCGATTTTCATAAAGTTCATATAAATTCCATTTGTCAAGCTCACTCTTGAGTTCCTGCGCCTTTGAGCGGTCACCGGCCGCTACCTTAAAGAGCTTCTCTATACGGTCCATTACATATCGCGGCACTTCCTGATGGTCAACCTCAGGGCTTCCCTCTTCAATGTCCATCTGACCGGAAGTGAAGAAGCTGCGGATCTTACCCTCTATATCGTCAAACATGGTATCCGCGTTAGAAGCATCGGTATCAAGGTCACCCATATCAACTTCAACTTTAGCAAGTTTTCCTATCGCCCTCACCACAGCCATAGCTCCGCGCGGATACGTAAGCCCCCCCGCGTAAGCGGGTATTGTCGCAAGCAGGCAAACCGCGTCTATGTTGCGGTTTGCCGCAAATCCAAGCATAAGCCCGTTAAGTCCGCTTATTGCGCCATCAGGCATAGGCTCAAGCCCAAAGCTTCGAAGCTCCGGAATAAGATTTGGGTTGTTTGTCGCAAATAACATTTTAGAAGGGTCAGTATGGCTCATCGACTGCGGCAGAGCGGCAGCAGTGTAGATACGGGGAGTCTCAAGCTGCTTTGCAAGCTCTAAAATCGCTTTCATGACTTCAACGTCATTTTTACCGCCCGCGTGAGCGTTGCTCTCAAAAATCACAAGATCAGGATTATGATGGTGATAAAACACACTCTGAGGAGTCTCAGGAAAATGCGCAACCCCGCCTGTGACTATTATCGATTCAGGTGTGATAAACTGCCTCATGTCGATTTGGGCGAAAAGATGCGCGTTTAATTTACGCCTGAGATAATCGACCGAGAGAATACCAACATTTCCAGCCCCTGTCCAGGCAGCGAGCATAACAGGCGCTTCATTGAAGTGGTGTCTGTTAATAAGATCCATCTTTTTTAGTCAGCTCTCTCCATTCTCAAAATCAATGAAGAAATAACAATGTATAACGCAGAAATAGATCAAAAATTATGCCAAAAATCAACCACCACAGATTCCCATTTTTTATGGCAGCGGTTTTGCGGTTTTATCATATTGCGATTATTCACTTTACACTAAACCATGGTATTGACATGAAAAAGTTACCATTAATTTTATTGTGTCTGATCGCGGTATTGCTTCCCGCTCGCGGGTCTGAAGTGCGTGATGAGCCAACGCGGTCCGAATTTCCCCGTTTTGAATTCGGCGCGATATTAGGTTTTCCCACAGGTATAAACGCTAAATATTGGATTAATAACCGCCTCGCGGTTGATGTGGCGGGAGCGTGGGCTTTTGAAGATGAAGGTAGTTTTGAGGTTCACAGCGACTTGCTGTATAATTTATTTTATCTTAACATGAACAGCGGGCTCATGCCTGTGTACTTTGGCTTAGGCGGCGCGGTATATTTTACGGATGATACATTTGTAGGAGTACGTATTCCAATAGGCATTACCTATCTATTTGATGAAGCCCCTTTAAGCCTTCTTATGGAAGTTGTTCCCATTATAGGAATCGCGCCGTCTACCGCCCTTCGCATGGGCGGAGGAATTGGAGTGAGGTTTACTATTCCTATGAGGAGAAACAGGGCTTAGGAAAGTCCAAATTCCTAAAAACTTCATAATATACGGGCGGACCGGGGCCGCCCGTATATTTAGTTCGAGATAAAGTTACTTATCCAATGAAACATTGGCAGGCTTAACGTTCCATATCCCCTTCGCGTATTCATCAATAGATCTGTCTGAGGAGAACTTACCCATTCTCGCAACATTGAGAATAGATTTCTTTGTCCACTCATCGACATTGCTGTAGCATTTCGCAACATCCGCCTGACAGTTTACAAAAGAATCAAAGTCCGCCATGATCATGTAGCGGTCTCCATGGTTTAGCAGAGCGTCGTAAATGGGAGCGAACATGGCTGGATCTTCCTGACAAAAGTAACCGCTTGAGATGAGATCAATCACCTGACGCAGCACAGGGCTTTTGTGATAGTAGTCCCAGGGGTTGTACCCCGAGGCGCGAAGGTCATCAACCTCTTTTGTGCGGAGACCGAAAATGAAAATGTTATCATCGCCGAACTCTTCATGCATTTCCACGTTTGCGCCGTCCATTGTTCCTATAGTTAAGGCGCCATTGAGAGCGAATTTCATATTACCTGTACCGCTGGCCTCTGTGCCCGCAGTCGAAATTTGCTCTGAAAGGTCCGCGGCTGGAATTACATATTCAGCCAAAGACACTCTGTAGTTGGGAAGGAAATTTACTCTCAGAAGTCCTTCTGTAGCGGGGTCTTTGTTGATCACGCTTGCGACACTGTTAATAAACTTAATTATGAGTTTTGCGAAGTAATAGCCCGGAGCCGCCTTACCGGCAAACATCACCGTACGGGGTACGAAGTTTTTAGTATCCCCGCTTTTTATCTGATTGTAAAGAGCTATGCAGTGCAGCGCGTTCATAAGCTGGCGCTTGTATTCATGTATTCTCTTTACCTGCACATCAAACATGGTGTCGGGGCTGATTACTATCCCATCCCACTTTTTGATCTTGTCCGCAAACGCAACTTTTGCGCTGTGTTTGGCTTCCATCCACTTTTTGCGGAACTCTTTATCATCAACAAATTTTTCTAGCTTTTTGAGTTGATAGAGATCTGTTATCCAGCCATCGCCAATGCTGCTGTTAATAAGATCGCGCAGCGGTGGATTAGCCTTATAGAGCCAGCGGCGCTGAGTGATACCATTTGTCTTATTGTTAAACTTCTTAGGCCACAAATCATAAAAATCTTTAAGCAGACCCTGACTGAGAAGATCTGAGTGAAGCGCGCTTACACCATTTACAGAATGGCTTGCTACCAAAGCTAAATACGCCATGCGTACCTGTTTATCGTCCCCTTCTTCAATCAAAGACATACGGCGCAGTCTGTCTAAGTCGTTAGGAAATTTGAAAGAAACCTCACGCATAAAATGGTGATTAATCTCAAATATAATTTCCATATGACGGGGCAGAAGATGCTGCATCAAACCCACTGACCACTTTTCAAGAGCTTCAGGCATAAGAGTATGGTTTGTATAGGCAAAAGTCTTCCGCACAATATCCCACGCCTCATCCCATAATAGCTTGTGTTCATCTATGAGAAGGCGCATGAGTTCTACGGTAGCTATTGCCGGATGAGTATCATTGAGCTGAATAGAAACCTTTTCAGGGAATGTTTTAAAATTTTTATTAGTCAGCAGATAGCGGCGGATAATATCCTGAAGTGAAGCGGAAGAGAAGAAAAACTGCTGCTTGAGGCGAAGTTCACGGCCGGAAATATTATTATCATTAGGATAAAGCACTTTGGATATATTTTCGCTTACGAACTTATCCTGACACGCGCCGATATAATCACCGCTGTTAAAAAAATCAAACTTAAACTCATCAGCTGAACGCGCGGACCACAACCGCAGAGTGTTAACATTACCCACTCCGTATCCGGGAATAGGAATATCGTAAGGCATAGCGATAACGTTTTCGGTATCTATCCAGGATACTACGTTATGGCCGTCTTTATCCTGATATTGCATCGTGCGGCCGTAAAACTTAATTTTAACTTTATATTCGGGTCTTTCAACCTCCCAGGGATTACGGTTCTGCAGCCACTGTTCCGGTGTTTCATGCTGATAACCGTTTACGATTTTCTGGTTAAAGATACCAAAATCATAACGGATACCGTAACCCATAGCAGGCAGTTTGAGAGTTGCCATAGAATCTAAATAACAGGCGGCAAGACGTCCTAAACCTCCATTGCCTAACCCCGCGTCAACTTCCTGATCGATGATCTCTTCCATGTCAAGGCCAAGCTCACGCATCGCTTCATCACTCATTTTTGTCAACTGAAGATTCATCATGGTATCGCCCAAAAGCCTGCCCATCAGAAATTCCATTGAGAGATAATATACCCGCTTTACGTTATCAGAATAGTATTGCTGGCTTGTGGATATCCAGCGCTCTATAACACGTTCGCGCACCGCGTAAGATAAACTCAAAAATTGATCATACAATTTGATCAAAGCGGGATTTGAAGGATCTTTAGAGATATTATATTCTAAATTGCTGAGAAAGCTGTGCCGCACGTCCGTTTCGTCCGTGCCCTTATGATTGATTCTCCACTTGTAATTGGAAGTAGAAGTATTTTCTGTCTTAACTGCTTTTGAATTTGTTTTGTTAGTTTGATTCATGCAATCCTCTCAGAGAAGGGTTGTTGATAAATTGGAAATTTTTGGTAAAGATATATAATATAATGAATGGGATGGTATTTTTGGGGATTTTTCTGCCTAACAAACACGCCTGCCAGCAAACGCTCCCCGTGTCCGCGTAAGCTTAATCTTTCTATCAACATTTTTTTGAAGGAGATTTTTGTTGTCAAGCATGCAACTCTATCCCGTCTTTTACAATGTTCATATAATACGGCAAAACATCTATATATTCGTGAAAATTTGTACTGCATATCATATGCAAACTGACAAGTACATCATATTCCAATCCCAAGTCACCTGTAAGAGCGCGTATTTTTCTGCGCGTGTTGTTAGTGTCCTGCGGCTTAATATCCGCAAGCACCATTATATCAATATCCGATTCATTATCATAATCTCCTCTCGCGCGGGAACCGAAGAGAACCACTTTTTCCAACTTTTCACCCAACACCTCTTTAGCTGAGGCACAAACCCTTTTTGTAATCTCATCCAATACGGCTTTGTCGCACATAAAAGCCTTCTTCGTAAAAATCTGCTTACTGCTTATCACAATATAATTAAAATACGTTTTTGGGGAGCAAATCGAGTACCGTTTTATTTTTGGTATTGATTTTCGCTATGGTCAAACCGACCAAATTATTTTTTGCGCGTTGTTATCTTTCTAAAATCCTTCGACTATTTTAGTAATTGGCAAATATTCAAATTTTGACTTTAATCTTGTAACTTGTAATAACCTTTTTTAAAGAAACGGTGAAATGTGAGAAAGATCAACCTTTCAAAGTTTGCAGGTGCAGTGGTAGTTGTGGCAGGATTGCTGGCAGGGACGGTAAACGCGCAGACGTGGAACTGCGGAGCCAATACAAACGTTGGCGGAGCGGCAAGCGTAACAGCTGCGCTTAGCGGCGGAACGCTGACGATCAGCGGAGAGGGGGCAATGGCAAATTATAGTTTTAATGGTAGTCGCTTGGTATAATTATAGAAGTTTTATTACCACTATGTTGACTTTTAATTGCGACTAATCTGCTTATCGCTCAGGCAAAACACCTATCGAATCCAAATACCCCAAAAAGCTCATCAAAACTATCAAAATAATAAACACAATCGAAAGATGTTTCTCATAATTCTATGTACCGCTGTTATTCTCCAACAAAATGTTCTAAAGGGAATATCAAACATTTTTGTATCAGACATCATGAATACTTTCTCACACTCTCCGCAATCTCTTTCATAACCTCTAACCCATTCTCTTTTTGCAACAGATTACCCGTAACAATTATATCCGCGCCAGCCTCAAGTTTCTCAATTGCCGCCGCCTTATCTCTGATACCGCCGCCAACAATAACAGGAATATCAACACAGGAGCGCACCGCTCTTATTAATTCTGACGGTACGGTGAGCGCGGCTCCGCTTCCCGCTTCAAGGTATACCATGTGCATCCCAAGATATTGAGCCGCCAAAGCGTGCGCAGCAGCAATCCCCGGTTTTGCGCGGGGCAGAGGACGGGTATCACTCATAAACTCTACAGATGTTACTGTGCCGGATTCAACAAGCATATACCCTGTTGCTATCGGCTCTATACCATATTGACGTATAATAGGAGCGGCCTTTACATGTTCACCGATAAGATTAACCGGATTGCGGCCTGAAATAAGCGACAAATATAAAAGCGCGTTTGCGTGTCTTGAAAGCTGGGCAGCATCCCCGGGAAAAAGAATAACCGGAATAGTTACGGTTGCTCTCAACGATTTAACAAACTCATCAAAATGATTTGTTTGCAAAAGACTCCCGCCCACAAGAAGCGCGCTTACCCCATTTTCCTGCGATGAACGCGCGGCAGCGGCAGCTTGCTCTATGGTAAAATCATCCGGATCAAGTAAAACCCAGTGAGAGCGTTTCCCTTTTTGTTTAACCGCAAGAATTTCACTGAGAACAGAACCGATTTTCATCCGCGCACCGCTTTCTCAGAGAGAATTTTTCTTACGTCATTAAGAGCTTCTTCAATTTTAGAAGGGTCTTTACCGCCTGCTTGAGCGCGTGTTGGTGTGCCGCCTCCGCCGCCTCCGGTACGCTTGGCGGCGGCCTTAACAAGTTCTCCGCTGTTCACACCGAATTCCGACACAGCCTGCTCACCCGCTCCCGCGGCGAACATTACCTTGTCGTCAACTTTTGCGCCTATTACAATAACAACATCAATCAAATCTTTCTGACCGCGTATTTTATCCGAAACTGCGTCAGCTACGCGGGCGAACGATTCTTTGTCAAGCTCACCCATATCTTTTACGGCAAAGGGGAGGGCCATTCCGTTTTGAAGCGCGTCTTCAAACAATGTTTCAATAACGCCGGCTGCCTTTGCTGTTGATAAATTCTTTACTTTACTTTCAAGTTCTTTTATTGTGTCAAGAAGCCCCTGAATGCGCTGCGGCAGATTTTCCTGCCCGGTTTTTAACATAATTGAAAGCGAGGAGGCTGCTCTTTCTTTGTCAATAAGATATTGGACAGCGGTCATTCCGGTTACAGCGGTCACGCGGCGGACGCCCGCGGAAACACTCTCTTCTCCTGTAATATGGAGCAAGCCAATCTGTCCGGTATTTGACACATGTGTTCCTCCGCACAGCTCTTTTGAGACGGAATTTATTGTTACCACTCTAACCTTGTCTCCATACTTTTCCCCAAAAAGAGCGATCGCGCCTTCAGCTTTAGCTGCCGCGGTATCTTTAAGCTCGGTTTCTACAGCGAAATTATCCATTATCCATTTGTTAACAAGTATTTCTATCTCATTAATCTCTTCGACGCCTGGTCTGTTAATACAGGTAAAGTCAAAACGCAGACCGGCGTGATCAACCCGTGATCCTGACTGCTGCACATACTCACCTAAAACGTTGCGTAAAGCAGCCTGTAAAAGATGAGTGGCGGTATGGTTTCTCCGTGTAGCCAAACGTAACGCATTATCAACATCGGCTGTGAAAACGCCTTTTAAATCATCTCCCGTAAGCACACTGTTTGACTTGACACTGTGAACAACTGAATCATTCCATTTAAAAGTATTTTCAACAACAGCTTCTTTTCCCGTAGAGGTAACTAAAATCCCCTTATCGCCCATCTGTCCGCCCGATTCCGCGTAGAACGGAGTTTTATCAAGAATAAGAAGGTAAACCGGAGCGCCGCTTTCATCATTTACGATCTTGTAACGGCACACATTGACATTTACGCTTTCTTGATCATAACCCAAAAATTCCGTTCCGTTAACTTCACGCAACGATGTCCAACCCTCAGGCGTCAATCCATCCTCACTGCCTTTGCGCGCCTCGCGGGCGCGTTCCTTTTGTTGATCCATGAGTATGCCATAGCCTTTTTCATCAACGCTAAGACCCTTCTCCGAAGCCATGAGACGTGTCAAATCCATAGGGAAACCATACGTATCATAGAGCGTAAACACATCGGCACCTGTAAGCATAGTTCTCTTCTGTTTACCCGCGGATTCCACCATGGTTGTAAACTTTTCCAGCCCCTGCTCAAGAGTCGCTCCAAACCTCTCCTCTTCGGAATGTATTACCTCTTCGAGAAACGTACGTCTCTGAGCGATTTCCGGGAAAGCGCCGCCCATATTTTCAATAACAGCCGATACTAATTTGTAAAGAAATGGTTCTCTGAATCCAATCTCCCTGCCAAATCGGTAAGCGCGGCGCAAAAGCCTGCGCAGCACATAACCGCGCCCATCATTTGAAGGAACCGCGCCGTCTGTTATCGCAAAAACAAGAGCTCTTATATGATCAGCTATCACCCGAAAAGGGGTACCAGCCTCGCCATTGTCATAAGGTATCCCGCTCATCTTGACAAGTGATCGTATGATGGGTTGAAAAAGGTCGGTATCGTAGTTTGACTCCACACCCTGGATCACCGAAACTATGCGTTCAAATCCCATACCGGTGTCAACATGTTTTGCCGGAAGCGGTGTTAGCGACCTGTCCTTTTCACGGTTGTACTGGATGAACACCAAATTCCAAAGTTCTCTGTATCTTGCATTTTCTCCGTTGACACCCTCAACAGGATCATTATAGGTGCTTTCCCTTGTCGCCTCATCCCCAATGTCAAAATGGATTTCAGAACAGGGGCCGCATGGGCCAGTCTCGCCCATCTCCCAAAAATTGCTTTTGTCACCAAAACGCATGATGCGGTGATGAGGAATATCAGTCTCTGTTTTCCAAATCTGTTCCGCTTCGTCATCGCTGTCGTGAATAGTGGCGAAGAGGCGGTCTTTGGGGAGTTTCCACACTTCCGTAAACAGTTCCCACGCCCATTTTATCGCCTCTCTTTTGTAATAATCGCCGAATGACCAGTTACCAAGCATCTCAAAAAAAGTATGGTGGTAATGATCTCTGCCGACCTCTTCCAAATCGTTATGCTTACCGGATACGCGCATACACTTCTGAGTATCAGCGGCGCGTTTCAGCCCCTTTGGGTTATCGCCCAAAAATATTGACTTAAACTGATTCATACCAGCATTGGTAAAAAGCAGTGTGGGATCATCCTGGGGGATCACTGGAGCGCTTGGTACTATTGTGTGGCAACGCTCCGCGAAAAATTGAAGAAATTCATTTCTGATAACATTTGCTGTTTTCATTTTAATGTATTGTACCTGTGAGAAAATTTTTTATTGGGAAATTTATATTTTTTGATTCTGCTTTTTGATTCCTGATCCCATCTTCCATTTTTCATATCCCATATTTCTTGTACGGCAACCCTAACGGCTGCCCTTTTCATGCGCATCTGCCCCACTCATTTATTGCTCATTCCCCGTGCGGGCGGAACCTGCGTGTTCGCTCCATCTTCGCGCAGCTGTGTCACCATTTTTGCCCGCACACATTCTGTACATTCATACTGTATACGGGTACAAGATAAAGGCGGCCGCCAAGGCCGCCCCTATGGGGAAATTATCTGTTTTACACGCGTTTTATGCATCCACGCTATATGCATACGCATATACTGGCGCTGCGCGCAACATCCCTGCTACACTGTTTCTTCTTCTGGTTCTTCCGCCTCAGCGGATACCACAACATCGCCGCCGCGTTTTTTTGCTGCCGTTTGTTCTCTTATTTTTGTTTCTATTTTGTTGAGGATATCTCTGTTTTCCTTGAGAAATTCGCGCGCTTTTTCTCTTCCCTGACCTAATCTTTCTCCTTCGTAGGAAAACCAGGTTCCGCTTTTGTCTACAATGTTCATCTCTACCGCTACGTCAAGAACATCTCCTTCAAAAGAGATCCCTTTTCCATACATAATATCAAATTCCGCTTCCTGAAACGGGGGAGCTACTTTGTTCTTGACAACTTTAGCGCGGGTGCGGTTTCCTATAACATTTTCGCCGTCTTTAATAGCCGCGATACGGCGGATGTCAATACGTACGGATGAGTAGAATTTGAGAGCGTTGCCGCCTGTGGTTGTTTCGGGATTTCCAAACATGACGCCTATTTTCATGCGCAGCTGGTTGATGAATATCAGGCATGTTTTGGATTTGGACAGTATTCCGGTTAGTTTACGCAGAGCCTGAGACATGAGGCGCGCCTGAAGTCCTACATGACTGTCTCCCATCTCGCCTTCAATTTCCGCGGCGGGCACGAGCGCGGCCACACTGTCTACAACAATAAGATCTATCGCGCCGCTGCGTACAAGAGTATCTGCTATTTCAAGCGCCTGTTCTCCGGTATCCGGTTGAGACACAAGCAAATTATCTATGTCAACGCCAAGGCTTTTCGCATAAGCTGCGTCAAAAGCGTATTCCGCGTCAATGAGAACCGCAATACCGCCCTGACGCTGGGCGTTTGCGATAGCGTGCAGAGCGACTGTTGTTTTTCCTGAAGATTCAGGGCCGTAAATCTCTACAATACGCCCCTTTGGAAATCCCCCTACTCCAAGAGCGCTGTCGAGCGAAATTGATCCGGATGGAATAACAGGAATGTCGCTTTGCAAGCTGCCGGTACCAAGCCGCATGATAGAGCCTTTGCCATGCTGTTTCTCTATTTGGCTTAACGCCTGTTCAACAGCCGCGTTGCGCTGTTTATTATTCTGTTCATTTGCCGACTGCGTTTGCACGGTTTTTTTGGCCATTGTGTACTACCCCTTAAGAATTATTAATTTATCTATTTTTCTCAATAATATACTGAAGTAACGCAGAAATAAAATAATAAATATATGAAACAGTTTCTTTTTGTACTGTAAAACAGGTTTTAATATTTCTGCATTCGGATATTTTATTTCTGCGTTAAATTACACAACTTTATGAAAATACGATTCGCCAAAACATAGTATCCGGTTAATTTTTACTGGGCATGTCACTTTCTATTTCAAGACCGCAGTCCCAGTTTCTGTACTCAGGCAGGCAGATTTCCGCTGTACAACCGGGATGCGGGGAATTGTTATATAACCGCACCGTACCGCCGTGATTTTGTATGATCTGTTTTACTATTCCAAGACCAAGTCCGGTACCGCCTTTACGGGTGGTAAAAAATGGTTTGAACAGCTTATCAAGATGTTCATCCTTGACCCCGCTGCCCTCATCCGTAACCCGCATAACAGGCCCGCTCTCTAAAGAAATAGTTACCTTAGAAGAATCGCTGCTGTGGTTGCACGCGTTTTCAAGTAGATTGATAAACACCTGTTGCAGTCTGTTTATGTCTGCGTTAACTACGCCGCGGGCGTTATCGATCATATTGTTAAAAATGACTTTTCGTTCTCTGTATTTGGAAGAATTTTTCCAAGTTTGCAGAGCGTCTGAAACAACATTAGAAATAGAAACAGGCTGAAGATTGGATTTTTCAATCGGCTTGCCGAAGTTTAGCAGATCCCGCATAAGATCGGAAAGACGGCCGACTTGATCACGGATATGATTTATGTAAACCCCATACTCCGGATTATCATTAAGTTCGGCATTGAGAGCCTCGGTAATAGCAAGTATTCCATTTAAAGGGTTGCGAACTTCATGAGCCACACCGGAAACAAACTGACCCAGCAAGTTCATCTCCTCATTGGCTCTAAGCATCTCTTTTGAACGTTCCAGTTCCGCGGTACGCAGTTCAACTCTTCTCTCAACTTCTGAAAACGCTTGACGGAACGCTCTCTCGGCGCGTTTACGTTCTACTATGCTGCCAATCATGCGGCTGCTTAGGAAAAGCCTGTTTTTATTTATATCAAAAAATGATGCCGGATGTGAGGTACTGTTTTTTGAAAGATTAAGCAGTTTTGAATAATCCACCCCGTAACATTCGGCAATTTTCATAATTTGACGTGGATCAGTGGAGATATTTCCAATTCCGATTACCATCGCCCCAATTATCTCCAGACCCGCTCTGACAGGGATAGAAAAATAGGGAAGTCCGCCAGAACAAACCGATTCATTGGGGCAACCGGCGCTGATACACTTTAACGCCGCTTTACGCCTGAACTCATGACATAGCCATTTGCCGCTGTTCATAGCTTCAATATTAGAAACGGCTCCACATGCTTCACGAGAGTGGTGATCAAGGAAACGACACCACGAAGAGCTAACCGCAAGCAACGCATAGCTGCCGTCTTTTTCAAATATTGAGACTGACATGTCAAGTAATTCGATGGCGTCTCTTGCTATATCAGTAAGTATTTCTCTGCCAACCGATGACAAAATTTCACCATCTTTATTTGACTCGGAAATATCTCCATAAAAAGAGATCGGCATAGAGCGGTAAGAACTGCCCATCGGCGCATACCCTCTTCCTTTCAAATACAAGATAAGCAGCCGCTTTTGAGATTACTCTTAAAAACAGAAGCTTTGCTTACTTTATATTGATGCAATTTGTTTTGATTAAAAACAATAACAGCTTTACTACATCTCTTCTATGCTTATAAAACTTGTACAGTTTCTCTTATACTGTTGTTAGCGCTCTCCACTGAGAGCGTTTATAACTTTGCCTGGTGTTACTATACGTAAGTGAGGTAAATTAACTTCTGTGAATTTTTCAGAGTAACAACTATCATCATTTGTGTACATTTTTTCGATATTAAGGCTTAGCACTATTAGAATAATAAATCCATATTACACACCGGCCGGACTTGTTTTACCACATACGTAACAATTTTACTTCTTCTCCGAGGATAAGCAGTCCGTATTGGTACTTTCGCGTTCCGTTTTTTACATGTGTGTAGATCTCATCCATTCCTATAATGTCTGGAACCTTATCATTCTCTAACTCATTTTGAGCTTTTTGCAATTGCCGTCTTAAATTTTGCGCAAATTCTCTCACCCAGCGAACAAGCAGCGAAGAGGAGCAGCCCATAAACCCGGCCGCTCTTCTAATGCCGACATTGTTCAGATACATCTGGATAAAGCGTTCCTTATCCGCATAGGAAAATTTGCGAACCTTGTCGCTAAAAGCACGATTACAATTCTTACAAATAAAGCGCTGCGAACCGTTGTAGCTGCCATTTTTTACAGATTTTAAACTTCCGCAGTGAGAGCATTGCATAAAAGTCTCCTTTTGGAAGTAAATATACTTAAAGAAAACATTTTCGTCAATATAAAGTGAGCAATATTCAAATAAAACTTCTCAGATTATTGATCATAAAAGAGTACTGCCTGTTTTGTTGTAAAAAATAATCAGGCCTGACAAATGAAATGTAAAAACTGGAAAAGTTGAGATATGAAAATTTATTAATGAGAATGAGAGATGTCGCGAACAATATTAAATGAGAGTATTATGAGATTGAAAAATTGAGAATAAGAGATATTGTAGAGAGGAACCGCTTGGAAAGAGAATATAATTGTATGCTATATCAAAACGCAATTATTAATATACGATCCCATAAAGTATAATCGCAACAATATCCTTGAATTATATTTAGATCAGTCATGACATATTTAAATATACTTTACTTTTAAAATAATTTTGATTCTGCTATGATCACTAAAGATTCACCCACCCGTCTTACACTCGCACTTGATATTATTCGCCAGCTTGAATCAGGGCCGCTAAGCGGATATCATGAGCTTGGAATTATTAAACATCAGATATCTCTGGCTGATACGTTGCACGTTGAACCGTGGAGCTGTGACTTTGTAGAATGCGACAATCCGTTAGTTCCGATTGATGGAAGGAATATCTGCCTTAAAGCGTGTGAGCTTGTCAGAAAACAGTTTGGCATCGAACAACCGCTTAGAATAATTATTGACAAACGCATCCCAGTAATGGGAGGCATGGCGGGAGGATCCGCAAACGCCGCGGCTATGCTTCGCATACTCGATGAACTATGGGAATTGAATTTGACTCATGAACAATTCTGCGGCCTGGGACGTCAGCTTGGTATGGATGTGCCGTTCTTCTTTACAGGTAAAACCGCGTTTGACAGCGAGGCGACCGGTGTGCTTGAACCTGTGGCTGCGAGTTTAAAATTTTACTTTGTGCTGGCGCTTCCTGATTTTGGGGTAAGTACAAAAGAAGCTTATGGTAGTCTTGACTATAGCGGTGTCGGAAAAGATATTTTTTTAACAACCTCTCTAAGAGAAGCACTTTCGCGCGGCGATTCCGCGGAGGCGGCACGTTATGTGCATAATGATTTTGAAAAGTCGGTATTTAAGCGCTTTCCAAAATTAGAAGAGATTCGCAGTTCTCTTATTAAAGCAGGATGCGCTGCTGCCGGCATGAGCGGCTCGGGATCAACACTTTATGGTATTGCGTCTGATAAAGCTCAAGCCCAAAAAGTTGCCGCTTCTATTGACTGCCGGACAATAATTACAGAAACATTATTATAATTGACTGGAGATATAACATGGAACGTTTGCCTGTAAACAGGACTCTAAAATTTAAATGGGATTCCCGCGAAGAGTTGTATGAGTATTTTAAGGATAAATACAATATTGGCAAAGAACAGATAGACGAAGAGATCGAAAAAGCGCGGAAAGAGTTCGCGTTGCGAAAAGGCGAGGCGATCCGCACGCAGGAGTTATGGCAGAAAGTGGGATGTACGCTTGAGAACAAGATGGCGGGTACGGGAGATTGATATCTTTATCTCTATCTGCTGCAAGGGTTGCAATCTTGCTGCCCGCTTTCATTACAGCCCGCATATGTTTGGGCGCATGATATGCGGACGGCAAATTACCGCCCATGCAGCAGATAAGAGCAGGGGAGGACTTTCATACCCTGCCCTATTGTTTCATATCATTAAAGAACGGCGCAAGCTTCTCCTTTGACGCCGGATTTGCCATCAGTTTACGCAAAGTACGGTCTCTTATGAGCCGTACGCGTTCACGGGTAAGATTGAGTTCGCGGGCTATCTCTTCCAATGTAAATTGCTTTGACATGTTGAGTCCGAAATACATTCTAAGAATCCGTTCCTCCCTGCTTGAAACCAACTGCAAAACACTGTCAAGCACGGCCGCAAGCTGCTTGCGTTCACTTTCGCCGTCCTGATCAGGATCTTCTCCCAGAGCATCCTGGAGCGTTATTACACTGTCTTCGTCCTGACCGCTGGAACTTATAGGGGCATCCAACGATACTCCGTGCATTCTCTCCATCACTTCAACAATCTCAGCTTCCCAATCTCTGAATTCATCCATCTCAATTGTAGCGAGGTATTCGCCGCTGTTACGGTCAAGCGCCTGCCGGAATTTACTAACAAGAGCAATTTTATTGTGAGGAATGCGAACAGTTCCCGACTGTTCAAAAAGGGCTCTTTGAATAGACTGGCGGATCCACCATACCGCATAGGAGATAAACTTGACATTTTTATCCAAATCAAAGCGCCGCGCGGCTTTAAGAAGCCCGATATTACCTTCGTTAATCAGCTCAAGAAAAGAGAGTCCCCTCCCTCTGTAACGTTGGGCAATAACAACTACGAAGCGTAAATTAGAGGTAATGAGCTTATTTAACGCGTCCTGATCTTTAATCTGAACACGTTTTATAAGTTCCCGTTCCTGCTCGCCGGTGAGTACGCTGTAACGTTGGATGTCTCGGAAATATAGAGATTCTGTTTTTAAGTTCATATTGTTCCGGTATGTTTATACGCAGCCGCCATTTCTTTTATTATAATTATTATCCGGAGCCGGGGGCAAGCGTGTAATTCTGTGTTAAAATAAAAGTGTACTCAAGGGTAGCTCATCTTATTACGTATTACTTGCCGAACTTATTAGGTCAACCGCGGAAACAGATTAAAAACAAAGTTACAGCGTAACCGCTTCGTTATCTTTTTTATTTCCGCATTGGCTTTGACTCGATAAACAAGGTCTGCATTATTATTTTTGCATTGTGGTATCTGGCTCTTACAATTTTCTATTTTTAAAGTATGATGAAAAAACCACTCCTTATATTTCTGCTGCTTGCCGCTGTTGTGTTTGCTCTGGATGATAATAACAGTGCGCAGGTACCGGAAAGCCTGAATAAAAAAGTCGTGATCGTACCTGTCTCAGGTACTGTGGATCATGGTATGACAGCATTTATCGGACGAGCTGTGCGGGACGCGCAGCGGCATGATAATCCGTTGATTGTCCTTGAGATAAACACTTTTGGCGGTCAGGTTGACGCCGCGTTTAATATTGTGGACTCCATAGTAACGTGCAAAGCGCCTACAGTAGCTTTTGTGACCTCAAAAGCGATAAGCGCCGGCGCGCTTATCGCGCTTGCCGCAGATCAGCTTGTTATGTGCGAAAATACCACTATCGGCGATGTCGCTCCGCTAATTAATACCAATGAGGGACCAAAGATGCTGGGAGAAAAGTTTCAGTCTCCATTAAGGGCAAAATTCAGAACATTGGCAGCTAAAAACGGATACCCCGAAACTCTGGCCGAAGCGATGGTAACTGAAGATATCGCAGTGTACGAAGTCCGCCTGAGCGACACTGTCTTATACCTTGATTCCGCAAGGCTTGCAGATCTTAGCCCTTCAGTAAAAAAGCAGATACAATCAACACGGCTTGTAGTGCGCTCGGGGGAGCTGCTTACAATGACTGAATCGGAGGCTAAACAGTACGGTTTCTCAAAAATGACGGTTTCTGACCTGGATGAGATGCTGGAAAAAATGGGGTACGAAAACGCGGAAATAATCAGGGTTGATCAAAATTGGTCGGAGGGATTGGTCAGACTCATCGCCGCTTTGTCACCTTTACTAATGATGCTTGGATTCGCCGCTCTGTACATTGAAACACGTTCCCCTGGTTTTGGCGTTCCGGGAATTTTGGGAGTTATATGTCTCGCGTTAGTATTTTTCGGGCAGTACATGGTGGGCCTCGCGAGCCATACGGAACTTCTCCTGCTTGTCGCGGGAGCGGTGCTTTTGGCTGTTGAGATTTTTGTATTGCCGGGTTTCGGGTTTATGGGAGCTGCTGGGATAATACTTATAATGTTCGGAATGGTGCTTTCTTTTCAAAGCTTTGTTATCCCCGCGCCTGAGCTTCCATGGCAGTATGATATTTTTATGAAAAATATCCTAAGAGTCTCCCTTAGTATTTTAGGATCCGTTTTGATAATTTTTATATTCTTTAAATACTTTTTTGTCCGGTTGAGCACTGTAGTAAAAGGCCCTTATCTGTCCGCTACGCTTGCGGGCGCGCAGGCTGACTGCGATATGGGTTTTGTACCTCATGTAGGAGACAGGGGCAAAGCGGCGACTCCGCTTCGGCCGTCCGGTAGAATTTATATAGGCGCCGAGAGCTGCGATGTAGTTACGGATGGTCAGTTCATAGAGAGCGGAGCTGAGGTTGTTGTTTCTCAGATTAATGGAAACAGAATTGTGGTGACCGCGGCTCAGGTGAGTCAGAGGGCTGAAGGGGAGAAGAACATTGGATCCCCGCCGGTACGTAGATGACTAATGGGGAAAGCGGCCTCTGTTCACTTCACTCTCACGAAGCCGAAGGTCTGTTGTTCCATAGTAATTATAAATTAAAAAGGTAATCTCAGATGTCAAAATTGATAGTGCCGATTTTGCTGCAATTGCTTGGTGTCGCAATAATTATTGCTGAATTTATCCTGCCCACTTCCGGTATACTTGGCATTATTGCGTTGATTGTATTTGGGTATTCGCTTTTTCTTGTATTCAGCGAAATTTCTGCGACAGCAGGTCTCATTTTTCTTCTGGCTGATCTTATTATTATTCCGGTTTTAGTTCTTGCAGGGATAAAAATGCTTGCCAGGTCCAAAGTTTCTTTGCATACATCTCTTGGCAAAGGTGACGGCGCGATAGATAATTCACACGTTCTTTTAGGGAAGGATGGAATTACTGTTACAGATTTACGCCCGGCAGGAATCGCTCTTATAAATGGCCGCCGCGTAGATGTAGTCAGTAAAGGTGATTTTATCCTCAAAGATACGGAAGTTGTGGTATCCGCCGCTGATGGCAATAGAATTGTGGTTAAGAAAAAATAATATGGAAGAACGCGGAAATAAAAATTAAGATACGATAGAGTTTTTATTGTATTATTAAGTGCTTTTAATATTTGACTTACGCCTCGATAAACATAATCTGCATTGAGTCAGAATAATTTCAGACACAGAGAAAATCCTGTCATATGGGATTGAGCATATATGCGAGAGGAACCGGTAAAAATGGTCACAAAATACCAAATCAGAAATCTGGACTGCGCGGATTGCGCGCTCAAAATTGAGAAGCATCTTCACAGTGTAAACGGAGTACGCAGCGCCAATCTGAATTTTGCTTCCCTTATATTAACGGTCGATTCCGATATTCCTGAACTTATCAGACCTGAAGTAAAAAGCGTTGAGCCTGATGTAGAATTGACTGCTCTCTCCCGCGATGCTGCCGGTAAAGTTAAATATGACAAAGCGGATTTTCACATAAAGAGTAACTTGCTTTCGATATTCGCGGCTGGAACGCTTTTTCTTGTTGTGCTTATTTTTAAAAACCATTTTCACAAATTTTCTTACGGCCATTTTTTTGAATACGGGATCGCTGTAAGCGCCTGGCTTACTGCCGGATGGAAAGTTCTGCTTGCCGCATTTCGCACGATACACCGGGGGACGCTGTTTGATGAAAATGTACTTATGACTATCGCTACGGTTGGAGCTTTTCTGATACACGCTCCGGCAGAAGCGGCGGCTGTGATGATCTTTTATAAAGTGGGCGAATTTCTGCAAAACCTCGCGCTGCACAGATCGCGAAACTCCATACGTTCACTTCTCGCGGTACGACCATCCGTAGCGCATGTGTTAAGAAACGGAGCCGTATTTGACTTGCCCCCTGAGGAAGTAGAAAAGGATGAAATTGTAAACGTACTTCCCGGGGAAAAAATACCGCTTGACGGAATAATAATTTCCGGAAATTCCAACATTGACACATCAGCTCTTACCGGCGAATCCAGACCATCCGCGGTGAAAGCCGGAGATTCGGTGCTCGCGGGCGAAATTTGTCTGAGCGGATTGCTTAAGGTTCAGGTAAGCCGCCCCTTTTCGCAATCATCAATTGTAAAGCTTCTCGAAGAGGTGGAGAACGCTTCCTCACGCAAAGCTAAAACAGAAAAATTCATAAGCCGCATAGCCCGCGTTTACACACCAATAGTTGTAGCGGCAGCGGCTGGTCTGGCGTTATTGCCGCCGCTTGTATGGCCTGAGGAGCAATTCAGCGTTTGGCTGTACCGAAGCCTTGTACTGCTCGTGATCTCCTGCCCCTGCGCGCTTGTCATAAGTATTCCGCTTGGATTTTTCGGCGGCATAGGAGGCGCGTCAAAAAGAGGAATACTTATCAAAGGATCTCATTTTCTTGAGCGTCTCGCCGCTGTACAAACTGTAGTATTTGACAAAACAGGTACTTTAACAAAAGGTATTTTCGCGGTACGGGAAATCGTTTCCGCCCATAGAGATATAAGCTCAGAACAGCTTTTAAAGCTTGCGGCGGCAGCGGAGCACTACTCCGCTCACCCAATCGCGGAATCAATAAAAAAGAGAGCTGCCCTGGAAAAATTTACACCGGATGAAACTCATTTTGGCGGGCATACTGATATTGCGGGAATGGGTGTAGCTACAATATACAAAAACAGCAGAATACTTGCCGGCAACTTTAAGTTAATGCAAAGAGAGAAGATTAAGGTTCCTCAGGAGTATATAAAAGACGCGGCTGTAGTTTACATAGCGCAAGACGGTGTGCTTTGCGGCCGCATTGAGGTAGGTGACGCGCTCAAGGAAGATTCTTACAAAGCAATCTCAGCATTAAAAGAAATAGGAATAAAAAATATATTTATGCTGACCGGCGACAGCTGGGACACAGCGCAGGCGGTAGCTGAAAAACTTGGAATTGACAATGTTGAAGCGTCTCTGCTGCCGCACCAAAAAGTAGAGCAGCTGGAAAAAATCATGCTGGCAAGCCAAAAAAGTCAACTTGCTTTTGTGGGCGATGGTATAAACGACGCTCCTGTTTTAGCCAGATCGGATGTGGGGATCGCAATGGGCACGCTCGGATCAGAAGCTGCCATAGAAACCGCAGATGTAATAATATCGGGGGATAATCCCCTTAAAGTTGCGGAGGCTGTAAAAATCGGCAGGTCAACACAAGCAATTGTATGGCAAAACATAATCCTCGCGCTCTCGGTAAAACTTTTATTTGTGATCCTTGGCGCTATGGGTTTAGCGTCGATGTGGGAAGCGGTATTCGCTGACGTTGGAACAACGTTAATTGCGGTTGCAAACGCCAGCCGGGCGCTCAGGAAGCATTGATGATCTGTTCAAAGAAGTTTCATAGCCTCTAAAATTTCATCAATTCTGGCGGCCAAAATGAAATCATTCTCAGTGAGACCACCGCTTTTGTGAGTGTAAAGCTCTATCCGCAGACCGCTGTAGCGCAGCAGAATTTCGGGGTGGTGATTTTCTTTTTGAGCGAGAGACGCGATCTCATTCAGACAATTGAGCGCTTCTGTGTAGGAATTTGTACTAACAGTTTTTATCAACTTATGTTCTTTTGAACGCCTGTCTATCTCCCAATTCACTAAATTTCCCGCAAGCTGCTCTTCATCATTAATACTCAGGCTTGCAGGCTGGCCGGAACCGCAATGTTTTTTTCTAAGCTCCATAAACTTTTTACCCCCTTATGTCGTACCTGTTAAAAGAGAACCGGGGATATCCCAAAGGACAGCCCCGGTTTTGAGAATTAACTTAAAGGTGGCAGATGTTACCAACCTTCGCCTCTACCATCATTCTCCGGATTAGGAGCGGAGTCAGGCTCAGCACCGCGGTCTTTACCTTTTTCGTTATTATCTTTTCCTTCGTTGTTACCCCTATCTTTCCCTTTTTCATGTTTTTTGCTATTTTTATCGTTTTCCCTGTCGTTAGTTCCACTCTTGGATTTACCCTTAGCTGTGTCCTGATCTCTTTCTTCTGTTTTATAGTCATCACTATATTTATCATCATCAGCAGCTTTATTTTTAGTAGTGTCCTTTCCCTTTTCACCGCTGGTACGTTTGTTATTGGCAGGCGCCTTTTCTATCCGTTCAGCGATTTTGTCACCTTCACGAATAATGCATAAGACCTTTACATTTGAGCCGGTCTTAAGAAGCATTTTTTTCTCATCGCGAGGAGTAAAAATCGTATGATCGTTATAATAGATAGTATCTTTATTATCAAGAACAAAAAAATGCCTGTTTTCATCATGAGAAGAGACTGTTCCTACCATCTCTACTATACCGCTACCATCCCGACCATGCTCTTTAGGATTATTCTTGTTGCCGCCAGCAGCCGAAGCTATCACAAAGGCGCTCAGGGTAATAAGAAAAATGTTACGCAACATAAAAGTTACCTCCTGTTTGAATTATTCTACGCGACGGATATAAAACCGATTCGCATACACCATTACAACCAGCTAATTCCATGCCATTTTTGGTTGTGACCATAAATACGCGTGTTATAAAACAACCCATCCTGTTAAGAATGCGGTATACTATCTAAAAAATGGTATACCCTTTGATCTTCTCTAAATAATAACACATCCGCAAATATGTAAAACCTGAAATAGAAATCGATATATATGAAAACTGTGCAAAATTACAGTAACTTAAGCCGTCACTATGAAAACTTGTGGGGTAAATGGCATACGCAGCATCTGCCTCTTTTAGAACCGCTTTTAAAAAAATATCCCCAGGATTCAAAGTTTCTGGATCTGGGATGCGGTACGGGCGCTTTGGTAGAGCGTTTTTGCGCAATGGGTTACAAAGCTTTCGGAATGGACATATCCGCAAATATGATTGCGGCAGCCGCAAGCCGTTCTATTCCGGCCGGACATTTAATTAAACAGGATATGAGCCGTTTTTACTGCGAACACAAATACAATTTTATAACCAGCACCTTTTTTACTGTAAACTATCTAAAGCCAAAGCAGCTTGATGATTTCTTTTTATCGGTCTCCATGGCTCTTGAGCCCGGATCTCTTTTTTATTTTGACTCCTGTACCGAACATCTGCTTAAAAAGGAACATCGGGGCACAACCATACATACTTGTGAAAATGACAGATTCACGGAGAAAAAAATATACGATACCCGAATGCGCACCGCACAAACCCATTTTGAATTCACAGGTGAAACAAAAGAAATCCACTTTCAATACCCATATGGATTAACTGATTTCCTCGGATCAATTATGCAGGCAGGCATGTACGTACTGCACTCATACGGTTCATTTAAAGGTGAGATCTACACACCGCAGAGCAAACACCTTATTTGCGTAGCGGCAAAGGCAAGAATGTAGATAACGCAAAATGCAGAATGCATGGAGTCTTAATTTCTGCATTCTGCATTATTTTTTTATATTATTTCGTAAATTGAAACCTCTGAACAATTGTATGGCCACCGCCGGTATATCTGGCTATAACCATACCGTTTGATACCACTCTCCACGGAAGGGTTACGCTCTTTTCTCCGGCCTTAAGACGTTTTGTATAAAGCTGCCTTCCGCTCAGTGAATAGAATGCGATTGTTCCGGGCTTTTCCGGAACAAACGAGAGACTGAGCATGGGAGCTTTTTGACGTATATCAACGCTCATACTTCCGGCAGTCATGGGTTTCGCGTTACGGGATGAGGTATGACGAACAGAGATTGTGTTTCCTGTCAGATAGAGCATTGTTCCTGACGCGCCCGCAGCCAGGAATATGGTATCCTCAGCAAAAACCGTTTGAAGATTTCTGTTAGTTACCATGCCCTGCTGGCCCCAGTCTTGTCCGGTTGATGAGGTAAAAATTCTGCCGCTGTCTCCAACCGCGATATAATGTCCTTTCGCGTAGACAGCAGACTTAACCGTGCCTTGAGGTATTGTGAACTGATTCCACTGTACCCCATTATCCGATGCAATTATTTTATTTTTCGCGCCCGTAGCGTCTGCCAAAGCGGCAACAAATTTACCCCCCGCATATGTTATTGACGCAACCCTCTCCGTCTCTCCGGGCAATTCCACGCTTGACCAGAATGAACCCTCCGTTGATGAGTAAAACCTTCGGTTAGCGCTGCCGCCCGCCCAAAATTTACCATCGCCAAAACATAATGAAATGGGAAATACCCCAGAATGATTCCATCCCGTCATCCCCAATGTTGTCCATGTTATTCCGTCAGAAGATGTAACACCAAAGGGAAAGCCCATGGCCTTTCCTATAGCAACGAACCTGCCGCCGCCGTATGCCACAGCAGCAAGAGTGTCGCCGGCAGTTTTTTCTCTCCAACTTTCTCCATTATCTGCGGTCGTGAAAATTAATCCCTTGTTGCTGACAGTTACAAACTTACCATCTCCAAACGCGACACTTTCCAATCCTATCCCATCAGGGGGATCTTTTCTTACCCAGTTCTTACCATCTGAAGAGACCATTGCCCCGCTGTCTCCCACTGCCATAAACCTTCCGCCGCCGTAAGCTATCTGCCTGTATGATAAACGGCTGCCCTCAGCTCTCAGGCTCCAGCTTTCCCCATTGCCGGAAGTGTAAACCGAACCGCCCGCTCCAAGCGCAACAAAAACTCCATTATCAAATTTTACCTCTATGAATTTGTCTGCGGAATTCATCGTTGAGGCAGTCCAGGAAACTCCATCCGCCGACACTGCCGCTGACCCGCCCACTCCTACCGCTACAAATTTTCCACCGCCATATGTTAAACTTGCCATACCAACAGGGATATTTGATGTTAGGCTTGTCCAACTCGTTCCATTTGTAGATGTGTGCAAAGAACCATTGTCTGAATTGTAAGCTATAAACTTGCCGTCACCATATACAATTGCGCTTTTTTGTGTATCAAAACGATTGCCCCAGCCTTTTCCATCTGAGGACGACACAATGGCATCCCCAACAGCAACAAAACGGTTGCCGCCAAAAGCAACGCGGGACAGATCGTATGAACTTGAAAAGTTTGACCATCCATCATCATCAAACCGAAATGTCCGGCCATTATCGCCTACCCCCACAAACAGGTCTCCTCCAAAAGAGAGATGCCTGCAGGCTGTAGCGCTGCCGATAAGCTCAGGCTCCCAGTCTGTACCGTTTGAGGAGGTCAAAGCGCTGTTGTTGTTCTGAGTTACAATAAACATATCATTTCCATAAGCCGCCGAATGCAAGGATCCGGAAGCAAAATACTGCGACCACTCCTGTCCGTTACCGGAACTCATGATAATCCCGTCAGAGCTCACCGCTATAAACTTACCGCCTCCGGAAGTCAAACCGGTAAAAGCCGGAAACAAATTCCGCCACTGCGCCTGAGCGCTCATTGCAAACGCGAATGCCGTAATCAAAAATACAGTTCTCCTGATACCGCACATAACTCCCCCTTTATTATTGACCGCCGTTGAGCATGTTTTCATCATATATAATATTATAATATCATTTATTGCGAGAGCTTTCACGATAAAAATCTGCATATGCGGTTAAAAGATATTCTTTCTGTACTCAACATGCGTTCAGCCTTTAAATTATATTTGTTGTATGAAATTTTGCGTTTTGCGCAGCGGCTCAAGCGGCAACTGCACTTATATCGAACATTGCGATACCCGTGTAATACTCGATGCCGGCGGAATGAGCAAGATAGGGCTCGATAGATTATTTGATGAAATCGGCGCTGATCCGTTACAGATAGACGGGGTGCTCATATCGCACCTTCACACCGATCATATCAATAAGTCCACATTCAATTTCTGCCGTTCCTATAATCTGCCGCTTTTTATTCATGAAGAGAACCGTGGCAGCCTTGAAAATATATTCGACGAAAAATGCCGCAGAGAGGTAGAGATAAAGAATTTTCGGTTTGAAGATTCTTTCTCAATCGGGGAGATATGTTTTACCCCTTTTGAGCTCTCTCATGACGCTGCCGGCGTGTGCAGCGGCTTTGTTTTCCGCTGCGCGTTAAATGAAGACGCCCCGGCCACAGGTTACGCTGCCGACCTTGGGCATGCGCCGCCCAAAGTCATTAACGCCTTAAAAAACTGTTCGGCGCTTCTCATTGAGGCGAATCACGATTTATCTCTTTTATGGAGCAACCCTAACAGGCCGTACACGCATAAGGCGAGGGTTGGCGGCGCAAAGGGCCATCTTTCCAACGAGCAGGCTGCCCAGGCGATTTTAGAAATCATTAACGTTTCCATTACGCGTCCGCGCGTTGTTGTGCTATGCCACCTAAGCAAAGATCACAACTCCCCTTCCCTCGCGCTTAAACAGGTGAAAAATATTTTAGGCGATAACGGGAAAGCCGTTTCCTTTACCGTCGCAAAGCGCGACCGAAGAACAGAATTTCTTACTTTTGAGGAACAGGACGTTTTTGTTAAGGATTGACACCGCAAACGTTTACGCTTTCAAAAAAAGACAGATATATTGGAGAGGATGATATGGATAAATTATTTCAGATCCTGTGCGGGGGAAAAAATTTTAAGCTTACTTATCATTTACGGTGCTATTCTCAACTGTTTACACCTAAGATTATTTTCAGAACACGGCTTAAACACACGCTCTCCGCGTTTGATAAAAGGGATGACAGAGGCTACATACTCGGCAGAGTAGACTATTACTGCAAGTTAAAACCCGGAGCCGCTGCGGGCAATCAAAAAATATCTGACTTCAAGCTCAAAAATTGTCATAACAGTAATGTTTACTTTTTTGACTCGAATGAGTTTTTGAGGTGGTTTGACGGCCGCCTTAAATTCGGGTTTGCTTTCGGCGACGTAACGCATATTCCAGATGAACCTTCCATCGTAAAGAGCCGCCCTATCGCCGGCGATAACGCAAACTCCGTAGTTTTGAAACTCGCGAAATTCCGGCACTTTACATTTTTGACTGATAAGCGTCCCTTTTGCAATAAAATGAACAAGGCAATCTTCAGAGGAGCTGTTACAGGCAAACCGCACCGTGAAAAATTCATGCAAATGTACTTCAATAATCCCCTGTGCGATCTTGGAACCATCTCCAAAAATAATCAGATTCCCGCTGAGTGGAAGAAAAAACCTATCAGGCTTTACGACCATCTCCCGTACAAATTTATTTTTTGCCTCGAAGGCAACGATGTAGCAAGCAACCTCAAGTGGGTGATGTCATCAAACTCTCTCGCGGTCATGCCGCGGCCAACATATGAAACATGGTTTATGGAAGGTAAACTTATCCCAGATTACCATTACATAGAGATCAAAAAGGATTTTTCCGGTCTGGAAGAAAAACTGACTTATTATATCGAACACCCGCAAAAAGCCGAAGATATCATCCGCAACGCAAATGAATACGCGGCTCAATTTTTTGATAAAAAAAGAGAAAAGTTGATTTCGCTTTTAGTTCTTGATAAGTATTTCAGAATGACAGGGCAGACAGTGTAAGCAAATTACAGGTTACAAGTTACAAATCAAGTTCATTGTTTGTCAACAAAATTAATGGTTTTGGAATGATGTTCTGTAGCGGTCGCTTCTGAAAGAATTCATGAAGAATGATCTGTTAGAGAAATAAGAATATGATTCCGGCTGTTTGATAACAGCGAGACTTAACATAAAATTGCGGCTGGGCTGCCATGAGATTGACGCATCGACAGGCATGTTTCTGAAGTAATCCATTGAAGCGAGATTGTCTCCGGTGAAATTCTGCGCGCTGTTGAATGTTGAGTGCAAGGGCATGTCAAAATTAAGCCGAAGCACCACAGGCGCGTCAAACTTGTATTGAAACATAGTGGAGTAGACGCTTTGTGATTTTATGTCAGACATACGCGAGCCGCCCGCGGCAAAACTCATTGAGTGATTGACAGTGATTCTTGACGGATCAAGCAGCCCCGCAGGCGCGGACGCGCTTGCGGACCCCTCTCTTTCAAATGCTCCTTCGGACTGAGCAAATAGCGCGGCTGCGGACAGGAGACCAAAAATTACGGTGTTTTTTATACTTTTTTTCATATCTGACGCTGCTTAATTAACCGCTAAATATAAATATTTCAAGATAATACGGTTTTGATATGATATTTATTGGTGATCTTCTATTAACCCATGTATACGGACGCGGTTAACCGCGTCCCTGTCCCTTTAAATAAAATATATACTTTTTTCCGGAAAAATTCAATATCTTATTCTTAATTCTATCCCGATGTTATCATGTATAGAAGCGCCGCAAGGGCTTTTATAGGTTTTTCTATAAAATCAGACGGCGGGTCAAGCATTATTATAAGTTTGCCGTTATAACATGAGATAACAATTTTTGATGCGCAGATTATATCATCGCATACTTTTGAAGCGATTAGCGAACCTCTGTAGGCGATGATTTCGTAAATTGGCTTGTCGGGTGTTGCAGACATTGTTTTGCTCCTTTGCGGGTGGATTGTTTTATATTGTATGTTAAGATATCGGGACCGCTAATATAAATATAATACAAAATTCTGTATTATACAAGATAAAAATACAAAATTTCTAATTTCGAGGATGAACAATGCGTGATAGTCAACAAGTACTTGAAATACTATTGGACAGCATTCATAAAAAAGGAATGACTGAAAAAGATTGTTTACTTATGGTAAACATTAATACAAGTTTCTTTACTGAATGGAAAAAAGGAAGAGTCAAAAATCCATCCTATAATAATATTGTGATAATCGCAGATTTCTTAGAGCTTGATTTGAATTATTTATTTCTCGGCAAACCATATCTGCAAAAACAAATAGAGCAAACCGAGCTTTTAGAGGTTGTAAAATCGCAACAGGAAACAATTAAAACGCTGTCAGATACGGTTAAAAATTTGTCCGGCGGGAAAATGAAAAAATGATTGGCGGGCGCGGCTGTTGTCCGCCCCTGCGTACAGACAGTGGTGTAGAAAGAAGGCGGTCAACGAAGTAAAACCGCCTTTGGGGGGTTAATCTTCACCAAGACTTTTACGAAGTTTCTTCAAAAATTCTTCCGCGTTAGGAATGCCTTGTTCTGCCAGTAATTTTTTAGTGGCTTCTATTGCTTTTTTTTCTGTTTCTTCCCGAGTCGCTTTTCGGGCCGCTTCCCACGCTTCCTCTTCCCTTACTTTCAACGCATCCTCAAATTTCCATTCTGTAAGCAGCATGTTTGTAACCTCACTTCCGTGGTTGCCTGGAGTTAGTCTTCACCAAGACTTTTACGAAGTTCTTTCAAAATTTCTTCTGCATTGGCAATGCCTTGTTTTGCCAGTATCTTTTTAGTGGCTTCTA
>JAIRVB010000056.1 GCA_031254105.1 Chitinispirillales bacterium | reverse complement strand
TACCGCATGCAAATTTTTAGTCGTGCCGGGATCCTGTCTGACCCAGTTCCACTGCTCCTGAGCAGTTGCAACGCTTAAACAGAAAACAACAGAAAACAAAAAAACTGAAAACATTTTGGTAAGATTCGGCTTCACTATAACCCCCTTCTGTTTGGTAAACTGTTTTCCGCAACATCACAATAAAACAGGATTCGAACTTATTCGGCAACGTCCATTAATATAATTAACGACAACTCCGAAGTTTAATAGAAAGCTATAAATAACTAAGTATCTTTTTACAATACAATTTTGAATTATTTTTCTTGTAATACTAAATGGCGAAAATTATGATTAGGCGATGATTGCGGTACAGTACATATGAGACAAATTGCCAGGGGTTGCTGCGGTTACAGCCTTTCAGTCTCTGCCCATAGAAAGCACTCTAACAGAGGCGCAGCCTCCTCTGATAAGCTCTTCCGTACATGCTTCAACAGTAGCTCCGGTTGTGAGAATGTCATCAACAAGAACAAGTTTCTTACCCTTGAGTTCGCAGATTTTATGAGGATTAACGGCAAACGCGCAGGCAAGATTGCTGAGACGGCTTTCTTTGTCAAGCTTAGTCTGAGTGCCTGTATTTTTCGTGCGCCTTAGGAGATCGATGTGTAACCGCAAACAGCTATTCATCCCCTTAAACACGCCTCTGGCAAACCATTCCGCCTGATTATAGCCTCTGGCGCGCATTCTTGACTTGTGCAGAGGCACCGGAATGATTATATCGATGTTGTCAAAAAAATCTTGAGGTATAAGAGACGCGCTGATTTGTCCCATATGATACGCCAGGCGTTTTTTTCCTTTGTATTTTATGTGGCGCGCTATCAGCCGCAGCGTATCATCATAATCGTAAATTGAAAACGCTTTCTGGAAAGGATAATCCCACGCAAACTCACAGGCGCAGTCTCTCCTGCCGCGGTTTTGAGAGCACCGCGGACATGCATTACGTGTGTTGTGATTGACACAAAGCGAGTTGAGGCAGGAACGGCAAAGCCACCGGTCATGTTCAAGCGCGCCGTTACAGATAACGCACAGCGGAGGAATGAGAAAGTCCTCCGCGCGTTTAGCTAATCCAAGAAATCTACTTTTGATCCGCTGTGACTTTTGGCTTTTCATCTATTTTTCCCACGGGAGAAGCGGCGCCCGGTACCTTTGTTTTGTTTTCACCGGTGAGAAATTTTCTGAGAATGAGTCCGCCAAAGATGACGAACAGCGCTATGCAGAGAGTCTGATTATGCGAGAACGGTCCGATCCTTTCGGAAGCGTTGTAAACGCGTGTAAAGTCAACAAAGAAACGCAGTACGGAGTAAGACACAACCATAAGGTAGAACTGCAGCCCTGTAAAAAGATTTTTCTTACCGACAAGCCAGACAATTAAGGCGATCATAAGTCCCCCGGCCGCTTCGTAGAGCTGAGAGGGCTGAAGTCCGTGAGCGCTGATGAGATGCTGATAATGTCCCGCGGGACTAATGTCTGGGTAATGTACGCAAAGAGCGTTGTGCGCTTTCGCGGCCGCGCCGTAACAGCACCCGTTAAGAAAGCAACCTATTCTGGTTAGCGCGATACCAACGCCAACGCTTGGAGCGCATATATCTAAGTAAGGCAGGTGCGGGATCTTTTTTACTTTAAAAAAAATGGCAGCCGCGCCGATCGCCCCTAAAAATCCGCCGTACATCACAAGACCGCCAATCCCTATGGAACCGTTTTGAAATGGATTTATAATAGAGAGCAGATTGCCCCTGAACTCATCAAAATGCAGAAACACATAATAGAGCCGCGATCCCAAGACCGCGGCGATTATAACGTATAAACCCATGTCGGATACAACATCAGGATTAAGCCCGGCCTTTTTTGCGCGGTACGAGGCGATCCAGATTCCGGCAAGAAATGAGAGCGCAAGCATCAATCCGTATGAAGGAACCGGAAAACCGGAGATATTAAACATTACCGGATGCATAGGGTCAACCTTTTCTGGTTAAATAGAAACTCTTATGATAAATAACGAACATGAAAGTATCATATAAAAATAGCTATTAATTACGTCCCGGCGTACAAAAAAGTGATTTGAGTTTTCGTGCGCGTCTGATACGGGGAAACGCGGTTGACCGGCGCCGCGCGATAAAACCTCCAATTTTGTATATTCATTATCAGCAAAGGTATCCGTGAAGAGAGGTCGATGCCGAGACTCTGCCGCCGCTGATAATGTTTTACATGGAAAGCATACAGACAATGAGAAAATTTTTCTATCAAAAAATTACATTTGCGTTTATAGCCGTTCTTCTCTTTTCAATATCCTGCGTTAAGCAAGAAGTTCAAACTCAAATACCAAAATATGTATTCCTGTTTATAGGCGATGGGATGGGCTTTGCGCACATTACAGCGGCGGAATCCTATTTAGCTTCGCAAACAGATCTCAGTGCCGAAAACCCAACTCTTTCCTTTACAGGTTTTCCGGTTATGGGGATGATAACTACGCATTCAGCTAACTCATATATAACATGTTCATCAGCTGCCGGCACAGCGCTCTCCACAGGTGTTAAGACTAACAACGGAATGCTTGGCATAGACCCGGAAGGCAACGTTATTAAAAGCATTACCTATGATTTGAAAGCCGCGGGATATAAAATCGGGATCGCTACAAGCGTAAGCATAGACCATGCCACGCCTGCCGCGTTTTTCGCGAACGACACCATCCGTAACAACTATTATAATATCGCACGTCAATTAGCGTCCTCAGGTTTTGATTTCTTTGCGGGATCTGGTTTTTTAAATCCTGAAGATGAGAGCGCGGGCGGCGAAAATGTATACATACTGATTGAACGAGCGGACTATGCCGTTATCCGCGCGCCGTCACAGTTAATACAAACCCCCCTCTCTAAAAAAATTGTGATGGTACAGGAGGAGAAGCGTGAGCGGAGCGCGCTTATCAGGGCGATTGACCGGAGTGGAAATGATGGATGGACGCTTACCGATTTTACGAGAATAGGTATTGAGAGGCTTAACAATCCCAAAGGTTTCTTCTTTATGGTCGAGGGCGGTCAGATTGACTGGACATCGCACGCTAACGACGCGGCGGCGATGATATACGAAATGATTGACTTTTCGCAGGCTGTTCAGACTGCTCTTGAATTCTACAGAAAACATCCTGCGGAGACGCTTATTATAGTGACGGCGGATCATGAAACAGGGGGACTGTCTCTTGGAAGTTATGATACCCCATCTGAGCTGAATCCGCAGCTGATAAGGGCGCTAAAAGGGGGGGAATTCAGCGTTCAGGAAGTTAAGGAACTCACTAAAAAAACCGGATTCGGATGGAGCACAGACGATCATACCGGAGTCGCAGTCCCGTTATTCGCTATAGGAGCAGGCAGTAAGACATTTGGCGGAAAAACCGATAACACCGATGTCGCGAAAAAGATTAAAAAACTGATGAAGTAGTTAGTTTACTTTTGCATCGAATCTATTAAAGAGACGGCCTCCTCATATTCGCCGATCAGGACGTTTTGCAGGATCTCTTCCACAATGCCGCCGGTCTCCTCCGCTGTGTTTTCAAACTGTCTGAGCGCTTCTACGGCGGTTTTAATCGCCTTGGGGTTTAACTCATCAAGTGCCGCGCGCAGACTGGCCAGGGTGGCTGTGAGAAGCCGTGTATCAACAGTTGTTTCACCTGACAATCTCTTTTTCCTCTCCGAAATTACTTTACCAATGTTCAGTAAAAGCGCTTCCAGTTCTTTTAACAGACTGTCGGTATGCGTCTCAATAAATGTTTTGTCTGAGCGGCTGGCGGCCATTTCGAGTTCCTTTGCGGCTTCTGATAACCCTACCGCTCCAATATTGGCGGCTGCCGATTTCAGTCCGTGCGCAAGGGTAGCGTACAGGTTGTTATCGCCTGTTTCAGAACATTTTCTGATCTCATCTATTTTTTCCCATCCGTCCTTGCAAAATGCAGCGAGCGCGCGTAGATACCCCGCTGAGTTTCCCCCGGTTCTGGTTATGCCGATGTTTACATCTACACCATCTAACATAATGCCGGATACCGCTTTTCTGTCAGTATTTGTTTTTATGACAGCGGCCACTTTTTTCTCTTTTGGTATCCATTTTTCCAAAATAGCGTTTAGTTTTACAGTATCAATGGGTTTTGACAAAAAGTCATTAAACCCATTTTCCAAAAACATCTCTCTCATGCCGGAAACAGCATTTGCTGTCAACGCGATAATGGGAACCCCCGCGTTGTCGCCGCCTGAGACGCGTATAAGCTTCGCCGCTTCTATACCGTCCATTTCAGGCATCATGTGATCCATAAGTATCAGGTCATAATGGTTGTTTTCTACCATGTCCAAAGCCAGGATGCCGCTCCGGCATAAATCAATTTGCATTTTATAAGGCAGCAATAATCCTTCCGCGACTTTTAAATTTGTTTTAATGTCATCAACAATAAGGACTTTTGCCTCAGGCGCGCTAAACCTTACTAACGCGTCATCATTTGCGTCATATGAAAAGTTGCCGGACACATTATTTATAACATTTGCTACAGATACTGAATGCGCGGGCATGGCAATAACGCGAAATCCTCTATCGGCGGCCGTGTCGCCGAAATTTGTCAGCAGCACAACCTGAGCTTTTGAGTTAATTTCCGATAATATTCTGCGAGCTCTCTCATACATGTTGGATTCTATGAATACAAACGCGTAATCTTTACTTTGCAGTTTTCCGCGGAATTCCTCATCATTTCGAGCGTAAGCGCAAGCTACACCCAAATTATCTATGGTGCGGATTATGGAATCGGAATACACTTCCCGCCGTTCATAAACAAGTACGCTTTTTCCCTCCGGATTATCAACTGAGGCCAAAGTATCGGGCATAAGTATTTTTTGCGGAAGCGTTACGGTAAATGTGCTGCCTTTACCGTATTCGCTTACAACGCCTATCTTCCCCCCCATTGCTGCGACTAAATTTTTCGTTATGGCAAGGCCGAGACCTGTCCCTTCAATACCTCTGTTACTTAACGTATCTACCTGAATAAAATCACCGAACAGCTTTCCCATATCTTCCTGCCTTATGCCTTTTCCAGTGTCGGAAACATCTATAGTAAGCAAAACCGTATCTTCATCCGTCACATTTCCGTTTACCGTAAAAGAGATGTATCCTTTTGCGGTATATTTTACCGCGTTGCCCAAAATGTTAAGCAGTATCTGCCGCACTCTTATTTCATCACCTAAAAGGGCGTTTGGTATTTTGCAGTCAAGATTCACCGTAAGCCGCACTTTTGAATCCAGAGTTTTCATTCTGATAATGCTGATAACATCGTTTACTAAAGATGAAAGATGATAAGCGGAAGGAACAATTTTCAGTTTTCCGCTCTCGATTTTCGCCAGATCCAGGATATCGTTGATTATAGATAAAAGATTTGATGTTGCCTGCTTAATGGTAAAGAGATGCTCCTTTGCGGCCGCCGGCATCTCTTCCCGTAAAGCAAGTTCAGTCATGCCTGCTATTGCGTTCATGGGCGTTCTGATCTCATGGCTCATCTTCGCTAAAAAGTCGCTTTTAGCTTTTGACACCGCTTCAATTTTTTTGGTCTGACGCAGGTGCTCATTCATATTTTTCATAGCCGTCAATAAAATATGAACTTCATTTTTTGTCCCGTTTTTATGTTTTGCAAGCTCCGCGTTCAATACCGAATCAATGGTTAAATCGTTTTTTCCGTCTATTATAGTATTGGCGCTTTCAGTCAGCCTTTTAATCGGTTTAAGGATATGCTTCACCATAAAAAAGAGTAAAAAAGCAAACAGAAGCAAGCCAATAACGCTTATTAAGATAACGAGGCGCGTGGTATTTTCCGCGTCGCTGAAAAATCCTCCGGGATGTAAATCGACATACAGATAGAGCTGGCTGCTTTTATCCCCAATACTGCTAACGGGATAAAGATAGATATTTGACTTAACGCCAAAAAAAGGCGAGATAACTCTGATTTTGGATACGCCGTCTTTCGTTAAGCGCTCCCGCACAAGATCTCTGTTTTTAAAAGGCAGGTCAAATACCGATTTGGTCACTAAGCTGCTATCGGCAGAGTACACGATTTCGCCGTCCGGCGTTAAGAGCATAAGTATCTGTTTGTTTTTTATCTGCCTGTCATCTATAAATTTGAATGTTTTTTCGTAAAGCATGTCTACGCCTACTACGCCTATAATTTGACCATCGCCGCGCCGGGTTATGGGCATGCTCACAGTTCCGGTATACTTGCCTCCAAAACCAAGCTGATAGTCGTAATAGTCCGCGCTTTCAAACCACATTTTACCTGTTGTAAATGGATAATAATACCAGGGCGCAACTTCAGGATCATCCAAAATGTCATCGTCCAAGTCATGAATTATGACAATTGAATCGCCGGTCTTTACAAAATCTCTGGAAAACCTCTCATTGGGTATAAGCGCATCTTTTTCAAAGGAAACCCATATACAGTGAGTGTAATGCGTGGCTTTTAGAATTGACTGTATCCAGTCAGAGACTGCCGGAAGCGCACTGGAGTCTATCTGACAAAAATATGTCTCTACAACCTGTATCATATCCTGGGCGTTTTTAAATCCATCATCAATTTGTTTGGCGATTTCGGTTGCGAATATTTTTGCCTTTTCATCCGCGTATGCGATGGCTTTGTTGGATACGATTCTGTCGAGAGAGACGACAACCAAAGAAAATACAGCGATAAGCGGCAATATGCAAACTATTAAGATTCGGGGGAATATAGTCATTTACGCCACCTGTGTTTGATAATGGGTGTAATAATAAAAGGCGCTGCCTCCAATTATCCCCGGAAAAGCCGGGGTTATTATTCTTAAACCGCGGGAACCGGCTCCGCCTTACAAGCCTCTCCCGCTTCCAGGCGTACTCTATTGAACTCTTCCGCTACTCCGACAAACACATCTACAAGCTCCGGATCAAAGTGCGCGCCTCTGCCCTCTACAATGATTTTGACTGTTGTCTCATGAGGAAATCCCTTTTTGTACGGTCTGTCCGAAATCAGCGCGTCGTAAACATCAACTATTGCCATAAGCCGACCCTGAAGCGGAATCTCTTCGCCGCGAAGTCCCCTTGGGTAACCGCTTCCATCCCATTTTTCGTGGTGAGTAGCCGCAAAAATTTTCGCGTGCTCCAGAAAAAGATGCTCCGTTGTGTTTTTTTTTATTTTTTCAATGACTTTCTCACCGTAAACAGTATGCTTCTTGATCTCTTCAAACTCCTCAGCCGTAAGCTTGTCGGGTTTCATCAGAATACTGTCGCTGACAGCGATCTTACCCACGTCGTGCAGCTGCGCCGATTGCAGAAGAAGCTCCATATTCCATGACGCCATCGCTTCTTTATGTAAATTATTCTCTATCAAGGCGTTTAACAGTATCCTAAGATAGTTTGTCGTTCTTTCAATATGTCCGCCCGTAATATCATCCCGGCAATCGACAAGCTCCGCCATAGATTTTAACAGCACGCTTTGCAGCTCCAAAACAGATCTTGTCTTAGCCGTCACCATCTCCTGAAGATTTTCGCTGAAATTGATAAGTTCCTGCTTCTGCGCTACAAGCTCTCTTTTTTGAGACTGGATTAACAAATGCACTTCAATGTGCTTAATTAGGCGAAGCGGCGAGAAAGGCTTTGTTATGTAGTCCACCGCGCCAAGAGACAACCCGTCAAGTTCATTGTCGATATCGGTTTTTGCCGTAAGGAAGATGACCGGAATATCCGCGGTATCCGGATTGGCTTTGATAATTTTGATTGCGTCATACCCGCTAATCCCAGGCATTTCGACATCAAGCAGAATAAGCGATGGTTTCTTTTTCTCAAGCACCTTGAGAAGCCGTTCGCCTGAATTCAGCGTAAGGACATCATAATGATCCTCAAGAGCGTTCTGCCCCATTATCAGATTTGTTAAATTATCATCAACTAAAAATATTATTTCCTGGCTCATAATTATGATGATTCTATCCTATGGTGATACAGAGTTTTACATA
>JAIRVB010000017.1 GCA_031254105.1 Chitinispirillales bacterium | reverse complement strand
GGCAGATGACTCCAGTTGGTTGCTTTACGTCTCTCTTCCGATACATAACGTGTACACCCATACCTGCAGAAGATGGAGAAGCGTAAGCAGGATGGAGAGGCAGATGACTCCCTGCGCCTGCGTTACGGCTCTCTTACTCCCTAACAATGGGCTGCACCCATCATTAAGATATGACGCCCCGTCGGGGCTGCGTAACATCAGTTATTGATTATAGCCAAAATAATTCTTAACAAAAGAGGTAAAGGCGCGGTCAAAGTCGCTGCTGTATGAGTACTCTGTGTTGCGTTTTGAGTTATCGAGCTCCTTTTTCTGCCACTCTCTGGCATGATGGGCAAGTTCTCTGGCGGCGATACGGAGCTTCATCGTTTTATCACTGCTTTCGCGCCACATATTAACGCGGGTATCGGATTTTTTTGAGTTAAGAGATACGTCGTAATCACCCTCCATCACAAGCGCGTTGCGCGGAAGCGCTTCTCTGGAGCCTTTGGCCGCGCATATCATGACGTGAAAACCCCTCAGAAACCGGGGAAAATAAGCGTCAAGGTAGAGACATTTACCCCAGTCCCCGTTTTTAATAGATTTTTCAAATTCCTCAAGTGTGGATATAAAACCCTTGCTAACCCGGCTTATCTGTTTTGCCTCAAAATCGGAAAGTTGATAAGCTTTTTCAGGAATTTCGCTGTAAACTGTTGTCTGGTTTCCGTATCTGTTTTTTCTGACAAACATATCATCCCCGGGAGCTATAACAGCATAAGATTGCGATTCATCAAAAGTTATGTGAACTTGGTTATGCCCGCGAGTCTGCTCATCAAAAGCAACGGATATTTTCGCGAGGTGTATTCTGAAAGGGGTACGCCGTTCTAATTTCTCCGGCGGCGGATCATCACCATAAGACAAGGCAGCGTAAAATGTAAGTATAAGGCCCACGGCAAGCAGCTTCATGGCGCCCTTTCGTGTTTGGTAGTGCAAGGTTATTAGAAGATACCGCATTGTAAGGGCGAACCTGTGTTTTCACCCTCTATCTATGAAGATAATAAATACCTTGGCGAAAAGCTGCAAAAAAATGGGTGTACAGAGGACTTTGCTGGTGCGTCACCCCCGCTTTCGCGAGGGTGACGGTAAGCGTATACGCCCGTTAATTTTCTTCCGCGATCAGCAAGACCTGTGGGTCGAGCTTCAAATGCATTGAATTCTGGGCAGGGTATGTATCATGATCTTTGACTAAATTCAGATGTACGAAGTTTTCGTGTGATTCCATAAGTATAAGAATCGCAGTATTGTCCATAAAAGGCGACAAGATAGACGGAACGCCGTTTGCGTCTTTTGAGGGATCATCCCTGTGAGTGGTTGCGCTGAACCAAAGCTGAATGCCAAGATCCCGCGCGAAACTCTTAAAGGCCGCAAACTCCTCTTTGTCTCCACGCTTAAAATCATAACCATCGATTATGACAACATCAGCGTCAAAGTTGCCGTCTTTGATCATGGATTTAATACTGGCAAGCATTTTAGTGACAGTTACGCCATCCTGCTTGAAGTTCATGATCACCCGGTTTTTTGTCACCTGATCATGAATCTCTGTCGCGTTGTCAACTTTGCCGCGTCTTGCTATCTCTTTAAAAATAGTCTCATACCATGAGATAATATGAGTGGTATTTGCCGCAAAAGAGACATGAATAATATTCTTCCCCTGAATAAGCTGGTCTGTGGCGATGTGAACCAGACAGGCGGTTTTGCCTGTCCCTTTACGCGCGCCAATAACGCAGATGTTGCCTTTTCCAACGCCGCCCTGAGTAGATTTTTCTAAAATCCTCAGCGGACTTCTTGATGTTAATTCTTTATTGATCATCATCTACCCCTTATTTCTTTTTAGCCGCTTCTTTGTTTTTCTCTTCCTGATGCTCTTTTTTGAGCTGTTCCGCGATATTGTTCGGAACTTTGCTATACTTAAGGAATTCCATTGTAAACTCAGCTTTTCCCTGTGTGAGCGAACGCAATACTGTTGAGTATCCAAACATCTCACTTAGAGGAACTTCCGCCTCTACATTGGAAAAGTTAGCCTCTTCCGTTGTAGAAATGATAATTCCGCGGCGCTGGTTAATGCTGCCGAGAATATTTCCCTGGAACTCTGTAGGCCCCTCTACGGATACTTTCATAATAGGTTCCAGAATCTCAGGCTTTGCCTTCTCAAACGCCTGCCAGAAACCGCCGATAGCAGCCTGCTGGAACGCGATATCCGAAGAGTCAACCGGATGGAAAGAACCATCGTCTATAGTGAGCTTTACGCCAACAATAGGGAATCCGATGATCTTACCCCTGCCCAGACACGCCTTAAAGCCCTTATCGCAGGAGGGAATAAACTCATTCGGGATAACTCCGCCCTTGATACTGTCAACAAATTCGTAATCTTTTTCGGCGTTAGGCTCCATAATACCGGCAACACGGCCATACTGACCGCTTCCGCCAGTCTGCTTCTTATGCGTATAGTCAAACTTGGCTGCCATTGTGACAGTTTCACGGTAAGCTACCTGCGGCATACCGGTCTCAAGCTCAACCTTGTACTCACGCTTCATACGCTCAATGTAAACGTCAAGATGCAGTTCACCCATCCCGCGGATAATAGTCTCGTTTGACTCAGGGTCAACGAAAGTCTTAAACGTCGGGTCTTCTTTTGTAAACCTGTTAAGAGCTTTTGACAGGTTATCGGCAGACTTTTTATCTTTAGTCGAAATCGCGAGCGATATAACAGGCTCAGGCACGAATATGGAGGTCATAGCGTAGTTGAGGCCGCCCTCTGTAAACGTATCGCCTGAAGCGCAGTCGATACCGAAAAGAGCTACAATGTCTCCGGCCCCCGCTTCGGTTATATCTTCCATAGAGTTTGAGTGCATTCGGATAAGGCGCCCGACCTTGAACCGCTTGCCGTTGCGGGTATTCGTCAGCTCAATCCCTTTTTTGATTGAACCCTGATACACTCTTATATAAGTAAGCTGACCGTACTGGCTCTCCTCAAGCTTGAACGCAAGCGCGATCATCGGCTTGCTTGAGTTGGTTTCTACAACTATCGGCGCTTCGTTATTGTCTAAGTCAAGAGCCTCGTTTTTAATCTCGCTTGGATTCGGCAGATAGTTCAAAACCGAGTCAAGCAGCAGCTGAATGCCCTTGTTTTTATAAGCTGATCCCATAAACACTGGAGTAAGATCAAGTGACAGCGTACCTTTTCTGATGGCGGCTCTGATCTGCTCAACAGTTACAGTGTCTTCAAGGATGCTCTCGGCGAGTTCATCGGAATACAGTGATACCGCGTCAAGCATGATTTCGCGTTTTGCCTTCGCTTCATCCAGAAGTTCAGCGGGAATCTCCTCCTCGCGGATAATCTCGCCGTTCTTGCCTTCAAAATATGCCGCTTTCATTGTGACAAGATCAATAACGCCCTCAAGCTTGTCTTCAAGCCCGATAGGGATCTGCATCAGAACAGAGTTATGGCCGAGTTTATCGCGCAATTGCTGACAGACGCGGTAAGGGTTCGCGCCGGAACGGTCGCATTTGTTAACAAAGGCAAGCCTGGGTACATTATATCTTCTTAATTGTCTGTCAACTGTAATCGACTGAGACTGCACGCCGCCCACAGAGCAGAGCACGAGAATCGCTCCGTCAAGAACTCTGAGAGCGCGCTCCACCTCAATGGTGAAATCAACGTGTCCCGGGGTATCAATTACGTTAATCGCGTGGTTTTTCCATGTGACGTTTGTGGCGGCTGAGGCGATAGTGATACCGCGTTCGCGCTCCAGTTCCATAGAGTCCATTGTCGCGCCTACGCCGTCTTTGCCTTTAACCTCGTGAAGCGCGTGAATTTTGTTACTGTAAAACAGGATGCGTTCCGTCAGGGTAGTTTTGCCCGAGTCAATGTGGGCGCTGATCCCGATGTTGCGCATTTTTTCAATATTGTACGCCATACCTGAACCTTCCCTTTCGCTTATTTAGCAAAAGTTAAAACTTGTAAAATTTCCGGATAACCCGCAATCCGGTTAAAACCGCGCGCGGGAGATCCGGCAAAACCTAAAGACTATCTACTATTATATTTATATTAATAGCCGTCTAAAATAATATATGCGGTAAATAAGTGTGCGAAAAAAATAGAAATACCATTTTATTCCGATTAGTGAATTGCTGCGGTATGTGTTTTTTTGGATTTCGTTTGCTTTTTTATTACGGGTGCAGGGGGGGATTTGTTGTGTATTCTTTAACGTTTCTACAAAAATTCGTATCATATCTAAGGATGTACAAAAAGAGGGTGTGGTATTGTATGCCTGATGATATAACATCAAAAGACTTGTGAAGTATTCTGATGTTATTGAATCCGCTTTTATAATCCGCAATGATTGTGATTACGAAGATTTTTACGTAATCTCAAAAAACGAAGTATTCGATCAAATAGAAAACACGCGTGCTTTTTTAGAAGCGGTAAAAGAATACACGACACTGCGTATACAACAAAACTAAGAAATTGTTGTGCATATCCTTATACAACTATAGTAGTTCCCGGTTTAGTCTGAACGCCGTTAAACGCTATTAATAAGCTCTTTTCGTGTGATATTTGTATTTTGTGTTGTCAGTTGGATATACGCAGGAATGGATTATAGAAAATGCGTACATGTCTGAATTGGAATTTTTGTGGAAATAGTAACGTTAATGGTGAATATTTTATTATTTTGAGAAAGGCAGGAAGATACTGGGTGCGTATATTTAGGTGTTACCTGCAAGTGGGGCGACAGTGCGAAAATCAAAAACAGAAAAGATACAATAATTTTATGAACGTATCAAAAATAATAAATGTTAAAAAACACTATCTTTGTAGTTTGAAATAAATTAATATTGTAAAAAGCATATAGAATAAAGGAGATTTTATTTATGCGAACGAGAAAAGCAGTTGGTGCAATAATCGTTAACAAAAAAAATGATGTGCTTCTCGCCCATAAAGTTAAAATTATGGACGGTGATAGTCCTAAAACAATAAGCGAGTGGGATTTCATAAAAGGAGGAATGAAAGAGGGTGAAGATACGAATACAGCCCTCAAAAGAGAACTCTTAGAAGAAGCAAACATAAATGAGTATATTCCTGTTGAAGAATTACCTGAATTTACATTTGAATTTTCAGATGAATTGAAAAGCATAATAAAATATGACAATCAAGTTACATACGTTTTTAAAGTTTTAGTAGATACGGACAAAACGGATATAAGACCAGACTTCGATGAAATAGATGAATTGCGTTTTATGAGTGTAAATGAAGCACTTAACATTATGTGTCATGATACATCAAAAACATATCTTAAAAGTTTAATAAAAAAAGGGATATTAGTATGAAAATAAATATTATAAAAGGAAAACCTACCCATGTAGTAAAGGGATTAGTCATAATGATTGACGTTTTTAGGGCAAGTTCCACTATTACAGCATTGTGTATGATGCCTATAAAAAAAATAGTTGTAGGACAAGAACCTCCTGCGGAAAAATTAAAAGGAGATTGTTTTTTTATGGACGACAATCATCAGTTTCGAGACAAAGATAATTCTCCTATATCTGCATTGAATACCGATTTTGACAATGTAGAGCGGGCGTATATCATTTCAAAAAATGGCACACAAATTTCGGAGTTGATAAAAAATGCGGATGAGTTTCTTTTCGCCTCATTTCTAAATGTAAAATATGTAGCTGAATATATCAAAAGAAATACATTTGAAGAGGTTAATATAATTGCTATAGGAAATATCCGAGTTCCTGAAGAGGCATTGGAGGATAATTTGTGTGCAGAGATTTTGCAGAAATACCTCACAAATGAATCAATAAATCACGAGGAAATTAATAATGTGATAATGGAGAGGATAGAGGAAATCAAATTAGACCCAAGAAGTCCTCAAGGTATCTTAGTTGAAAATGATAGGAAATTTTGTTCCTCTTTTAATATTTTTAATGTTATTCCTGAAGCTATTGTAGTTGATAATTTGATTGAGATAAGCAGATGTCAAAAATAACATACGACCAATTTTTTAAGAATAAGAAAATTGATTATTCTATATGCGAGCAATTTTCGTCCCTATTTTCTAATCAACTTTTGTCATACAACGACTTTGTTGTTTCAAAATCATATAGTCTTGACAAAATAGTTTATAATGAAATACAAATATCATACTATTCTAAGAACGATATATTAAATATTTATGTTGAGTTTATTGCTCGTTTAATTATTTATTGCGATGGGAATTGGCACAAATCGAACAATCTTACCAAAGTCCTTGTAAAAAATATAGATTCTATCCACATCGTTCCATTTATGACTGCTTTAATGGAGTTTTTGATTTTTATCTTTAATGACAAAAATGCGGATATTAGTACATATTATAAAACAACCAAAGAAGAATCTATAAATGATTTGAATGTTTTTTTAAGTTCACCGCCAAGCAACCTTTTGGCTTTATTGAAAACATTATGTGAACATCACAATAATGAAGGACGCTTGTCGGGCAAAATAACAACAGAACAAAATATTATTTATCAAAAACGAGAAGGACCTGAATTTTCCATTAATTTCACGAATAATTGCCCCAATGCTTGTGTTTTTTGTGTAAGGGATTTTAGTGCAGGGTGGAAAAATGATAATAATTTGTATTTGTCCGAAGAGCCACCTGTTGAAGAAATAAAAGATGCAATTGTTAAAGAAATATCAAATAGGGGGGCAAACAATATTACATTAGTAAAATTTTGCGGATATGGCGAACCTTTGTTAAGAGCTGAAGTGATAATTGAGATTGCCACATTTATAAAAACATTTATTCCCGATGTGAAAATTCAAATTAACACATCGGGTTGGCCATATTATCGTTATCACGGTGTTAGTTTGGCAGACTATAAAGCCGCAGGTATTTCTTCATTTTCGATAAGTATAAATGCCCCAAATAAAGAATTATATGACAGAATAACAAGACCGGGCGTATATGATGTTGACACAGAAGCATTTGTCGACACCTTAAAATTCATTGAAAAATGTACAGAATATCAATTTGAGACGAAATGCACTCTTGTAAATCTTGGTACTCTAACAAATGATGACATAAATAATACTGAAAAAATAGTTACTAATTTAGGTGCTGTTTTTATTGTTAGAAATTATGTCGGAAATGTAAGAACAAAGAAGAATGTTGAAATTGAAGCAAAAGTTTTAAATGTTGATAGAGAATTGCTTCTACAAAAATTCAAGGACAAAAATATCAAGTTAAATTTTGTAGGCATTACCAAATTGTCAGTTTACGATATTCCTCTTGATGAAAGCAAAAGAGAAAATATATTACAAATTATAAATACAAATGCGCCTGAACTGAGAAAATACTACGAAATGCTTTTAATCATAAAAAGAACTATTGAAGAAAAAAACACATTAAGAGATTCAAAAACATTTTTGAGGATAAGGCAAGAGAACGGAGTTTCATGTCTAATATTAAAAAGCCCAGAGGTTTTTACCGAGCACTTAAAATTTGAGGCGGAATATTTCTACCCATTAAAGAACGCCGATGAGGGCAAAAAGATCATGGACTTATTAGGAATGGAAAAAATCAGAGAACAAGAAAAGTTTAGAGAATCATATTCTCATTTCGGTACAACTTTTAATATTGACACATGGCCTGGGTTGCCCACATATTTGGAGGTTGTGGCAATTGATGAAATTGATATATATAACGGCTGTAAATTTTTTGGCATTGATTTTAAAGATGCAATAGGATTACATGCGGAAACATTGTTTGTAAGTAATAATTTGGATTCATCAAGATTATTCTTTTCTGCTGAAGAAAAACTTATAATAGAACGGAACATTCAAGAACAAAAATGGTAATAGAAAATATAATGATTGAGATTACAAATGATTGTAATCGAAAATGTCCGATATGTGAGGCAAATATCACCAAAAGACCTATAAAACATCTATCTGAACAGAACTTATACGATATTATATCAATCTTAACAGTCCATGGTGTTAAAAGCATTTCTTTTACTGGAGGCGAGCCTCTTTTAAGATGGGAGCAGTTAACTAACGTATTAAAATTTTGTCAAGAAAAAAGTATTGAAACCAGATTATATACAAATGGCATTTTATTAACATACGAAAGAATCTTAACTCTTTCTAAAATATTAAATGATATTGTAGTTTCATATGATTCACATGATAGGGCAATCAATCTTCAAATAAGAAATGATTTATTTTTTAACAATGTTAAAGAGAACATTAGAACACTATCAAAAACCGAAATTAATGTATTTGTTATTTCTTTATGCAGTGCGATAAATATAAATGATATATTTAAAAATGTTAATTTTATAAATACTACTAATGTTAAAGGGTGGATGGTTCAGCAATTTATCCCAAATGGATTAGGCGAATTGTATAAATCTCAATTTGAAATTTCAAAAAAAGAATTTGAAGATAAAATTTTAGAATTAAAATCAATAATCAAGGTACCTGTTTTATCATACGCTTATTCTAATGAAGATACAAAAAGAGTTTTTATAAATTGTGAAGGAAATTTCATTGACTACAGAACCAATGAAAATTTAGGGTCGGCAATGCACGAATCTACAATAAAAAAAATCATTAGTTCTAACCTATATCATAACAAGAAAAGAAAAATATAAATGCTTGCAGGTAACGAGGCGAAAAAAGAAAATACAGAACACAAGACCGTCTCCGATCCGCCACCCAACCCGCGGACGGGTAAGAACCCGACCGCCGCAAGCAGTATCTTTCTAACCCCCCGTAGCCTTGTTACACGCTGATACTCATAAGGACTAACTTTCAATAACATTAATCGCGGGTAGTGTCATCTTTCGTACAACACTTTCCCGACTTCCTGCACATGGTGCGCAAAGCTGTCGGAGCCGTTGTCTAATTCCATAAGGTGCGGTTCTATCTTAGAAGCTTTAATTTCCCAGCGTATCATTTGCATGCGTGAAGCCGCTTTGAGCCAGTTTTCAGGTTCAGAATCTTTATCAAAAACAACAGCAACATCGATATCGCTGTTTTCACGATATGTTCCATCCAAATATGAACCAAAAAGCAGTATCTGCCTTGGATTAAACTCTTTTGCTACTCTTTCGGCAAATCGTTCTGCTGTTCGTATAGCTTGCTCTTTATCCATGATACAAACTCCTCTGAGCAGGAGCCGCGATAGGTAGTTTCATCTTTCGTACAACACTTTCCCGACTTCCTGCACATGGTGCGCAAAGCTGTCGGAACCGTTGTCTAATTCCATAAGGTGCGGTTCTATCTTAGAAGCTTTAATTTCTCTTCGTATTGTTTGCATGCGTGAAGCCGCTTTAAGCCAGTTTTCAGGTTCAGAGTCTTTATCAAAAACAACAGCAACATCGATATCGCTGTTTTCGCGAAATGTTCCATCCAGATAAGAGCCAAAAAGCAGTATCTGCCTTGGATTAAACTCTTTTGCTACTCTTTCGGCAAATCGCTCGGCTGTGTGTATAGCTTGTTCTTTATCCATAATACGAACTCCTCTGTATTTAATACGTATTGACTACATATTTCAGGCACCAATTGTGAAAGTATTTTAGATTGCTTAACTTCATATCTCGCTACAATACCAAGCGGGTTCAAATTATCCAAAAATCCCAACGTTTTTTCCGGTATTTCCAATTCTGAAAATTCAGCCAAATCAATTAAATCATGGATTCTGTATTTTTTGTCCCTTTCCGATTTTCCTAAAACCGAAAATATATACGCTTTTAGAGCTTTCTCAACCGCTTGTGAGCAATGGTAACACGCTAAAATATAATCTTGCGATTTTAGCAGGTTGCGTGCGCCTTTTACATCTCTATCAGTAAGTTCAAACCACTTTTCAGCAATTTGCGTATTCATAAGATAACCTTTGCTTATGTTACTTATAAAATAACTGATGGGCACAGCAAAAACGCATAAATGGAAGTAGGTATTTACTTAGTACAGCCCGCAGGGGGCGTTTGTATGGTTATGGTATATATTATTTTATATTGATGAAAAACGAGATCATTTTATATCACCCCAATGAGCTTACCGGGCATATTGAGGTAAGGAGAATGTTGTGCATATCCTCTATTATATTACCGCTCACGGATACGGTCACGCGGTGCGCAGCGCGGCTATCTGTAATTGCCTGCCGCGTGATGTTCAGCTTACGATAAAAAGTAATATCCCAACAAGTTTTTTTGATGAAGAGATAAACATTTCTCATACCGTGATCAATGGAACATTTGATACAGGCTGTTTACAATGTGATGGGGTTACTGTGCGCGTGAAGGAGACGCTTCAAGCATATAAAGAGGTCTCTTTACGCAATGAATCACTGCTTGATGATGAGGTTAAATGGTGTAAAGAAACCCGTGTCGATTGTATTGTCAGCGATATCGCCCCGTTTGCTTTTGAAGTCGCGCACAAGGCGGGTATTCCCTCCGTCGCCATAGGCAATTTCACATGGCATGATATTTATTCCGATTATGTCAGGCTTTATCCTCAGTATGATTCCATGCTGTCAAAAATGGCTGAACAGTACGCGAAAGCAACGATTGCTCTGACCCTGTATCCCGCTTCGCCCATGCCTGTGTTCCCCCGTGTAAAACAAATGCCGATAGTCGGGCGGAAAGGGCGTAACCGCAAGGATGAGATTTTTAGTAAATTTGATATTGATCAGCGTAAACATTTGGGGTTGATTTACACAGGAAATTTTGGTCTTGACAGTGTGAACTGGAGCAAGCTTGAAGAGCTTAAGGATTGGGAGTTTGCCGGTGTGTATCCGCTTCCTCAAAATCCTCTGAATTTTCATCTCGTTACCAAAGATCAATTTCGCTATCAAGATCTCAGCGCATCCGCGGATGTAATCATAAGTAAAATGGGCTATGGAGTTTTCAGTGAATCGCTACTTAACGGTATTCCGATTCTGTATCTTCCAAGAGATAACTTTTCGGAGTTTGGTGTTTTGCACGCGGAGGCGGTGCGTCTTGGAAACGGAATATGTATTGATACCGGCAAATTCCTGAACGCAGAGTGGGGCTCCCCGCTTGAAAAAATGCGGCAAAAAGATAAGCTCCCGCCGTTTGAGAATGACGGTGCGGCGCAATGCGCAGGTGAGATTATAAAAATTGCGGTATAGCTGAACCCGCATTCCTCCACGCCCTTAATATATTAATGTTATGCCAAAGCGGGTAAATTACTTGCGTTGATAATATTTAAGCATAACATAATATCTTCAAGGCGTGGAAAAGCATCGTGTAATAATATCAGCTTTTCAAGCGGATCAACAAATAATAAGACAGCCTTGATTTTCTGTGTGTTCATCCGTTTACCGATGGCAATGGCGGGATATCGCGTCTGCTCTCCCTGCTGCTGCTTTATAAGAACGGATTTGACGCCGGACGCTACGTCTCGTTTGAAGAGCGGATCAGCCGTGGGAAAGACAGGCATTATCGGGCGTTAAAGGAAAGTTCAGCGGGATGGCATGAGGGGCGCAGCAGCTATTTCCCTTTCATCGAAAATTTTGTTGTCACGCTGCTCATGTGTTATAAGGAAATTGACAAGCGTTTTGCCGTAGTACACAGCGGAAAAGTCAAGAAACGCGAGGAGTACGAGGTATATAAGGCCGTAAAGCGTGCATTCCCGATTTTTAATTGGATTGCAAAAAATCTTGCAGTATGCTTTGATGCCTATCTATATTACTGCTATGGCAGATTATAAAGTTTGTACACAGGCAATTTATTTTCTACTGAAAAATCTCGGTGAATTAGATAAGCTCAAGATGGTAAAACTTATCTATTTTGCCGATAAACTACATTTAATTAACTATGGACGAACAATTACCGGCGACAATTACGTAGCCATGAGACACGGCCCTGCAGGGAGCATGGTTCTTGATGTAATAAACTATAATGCGGAACATTTTGACTCTGAACAACTCCAATATATAGACCGGTATCTTCAAAGAACAGATATTCCTTATGTATATAAATGCAAGTCTGATCCACCGGACGATGAGCAGCTTTCCAAATCCGACAAGGACATTTTAGCTTTAATTTGCGGGAAACTTGGAAAAGTCAACTCTCGGGATTTGGTAGAATTAACACACTGTTATCCTGAATGGACTCACCACGAAAAAGAATTGGGAGATGACCTGTCGGGGAGTGCGCAAATTTCAATTGTTGAATTTTTTACTGCTATTAAAAACGATCCGCTCGGAATCAGCAATGACATGGTAAACAATTCAAAAAAGTTGTTTTTGGGCGAAGATGATGAATCTATCATCTGACACGTTGCTTTCTATAATACCATCTACGCTTTGTACCGAAACCGCAGGCTTTAACCTCATATAGGCTGCTATAATAACGGCAAATAGTTACAAAATGTTGTCAAACGTGAAAAGAAGAGAAAATTTAATTAACTGACATTAGTTATTATCAGGAAATAGTTTGACTTGGATCGCATGCTTTTTATCGCATCTCAAAAATTTTTGTTCCTTTTTCTTTAATTTAGTATTATAATTATACTGGTTTATTGTCTAAACTACGCAAGACCCTGTTAAACGGTTTTGCGGGGTTTAGGTTGTATGCTTTTATAAAATATTAAAACGGATAAATCATGCAACACAGAATTATAAAGGCGAGGCGAATATGAAAATGAATGTTGCGCGGATGATGACGAGAAGCAAAATGGCGGTTGTTGCTGTTCTGGGAGTTATGGCTTTGGGTGCTTGGACTGGAGTGAGTGCTCAGGTACCAGAATGGAGTTATGATCATTCCACTGATGGGCTTCCTATTGGGACGGGAGCTACGGAGTGGACTCGGTTCGGAAGTGGTAACAATTGGGAAGTAAATGCCAATGGAAACGCAACCATCGTTACAGGCGGTAGTGCAATGACTCCGAGTTTCCTCATAAATAACTATAACTCTCAAGATGATGGTGTATATACCGTCACATTCAGAAGAATTCACACAGAAGGTCAATCCCCGGCTTTAGGCGGAGGGATTGTTTTCCGTTATAACAGTCCGAGTCAATATTATTATTTAGCGTTACAGAGTGATGGATGGGGACCTGGCGGGGTCATTGCGCTATATAGAAATAATACACCTATTCCTAATAGCAGCAACAAAACACTTGAAACAATGAGTACTCTTGCAGGATATATTGATGGCGCTCTTATCCCAGATAATGATCTACCCATGTCCACAGAGTATAAAATTAAAATAGATATAGACGGTAATACTTTCACAGTAAAAAATGCTAACTCAAATGACAAAGTACTTGCCACTTTTACAGATAATACCGCAGAGTCGATCACATCCGGAAAAGTAGGTTATATGGCTCGCGCCACTTGGAACGCGACTACCCTCTTTATTGGTTTCGTCTCATCCTCTTGGGAAGACAAAATCAAACCCCCGGTAACTATCCCCGTCGGTTACATGGCTTGGAATAAAACCGCTGGAGTTGTTATCACTCCCGGTTCAGGTGACTGGACAGATATAACTTGGTCTTCCGGTAATTCATCATTACCTCTTGGGTCTTGGGTTGCCGGCAGCAACGCTCTTTTCGCCGGTGCTGACGCAACCGGTACAACGGCATACACAATAGCCGGTACTGAGTCCCAGACGGTTGGCAATATGGATTTCAGGTCTGCCGGCTATGTTATAAGCGCCCCATTGAATTTTGGCAGCGCTGTCAGAACAGTAACTGTAGATAACTTAAAATCCGCAACAATAAGCTCTGTTATTACTAACAGCGCAGGGGGCGGCGTTACAAAAGCTGGCCCCGGTACGCTTACTCTCTCCGGAACCAACACCTATACGGGTGCGACAAACATTACCGCTGGCAATTTAATCGTATCGAACAACAGAGCTTTGGGCAATACCGCCGGAGCTACCGTAAATGTCAGCAGCGGGGCGTCTTTGCATCTGTCCGGCGGACGCACAGTGAGCAACAGGGCTCTTTCGCTTAATGGCGGAACCTCACCTTCGCTTGTTTCTGCTGTCGGCACAGGAAACATCTGGGACAGTACGGTGGCATTGACCGGAGCAAATACCATCGAAACAAATTCTGCGTTGACAATAGGCGGCATTATAAGCGGAGCCGGAACCATTACTAAAACCGGAACCGACACCCTTACCCTTACCGCTAATAACACTTATACTGGTGCGACCTCAGTCAACGGCGGAGGTTTAAGGATTGGAAGCGGCGGTACGACCGGAGCGGTTACCGGCGGCATAGCTGCTTCCGGTACAGGTACGAGAATCATTTTCGACCGGAGTAATGATTTTACTTATAACGGGATTATATCCAGTACGGGAGGCCTGATCAAACGCGGAGCCGGTATGGTTACCCTTACAGGCGCAAACACTTACGGAGGGACAACGGTAATTAATGGCGGGACGCTCAGGATTGAAAATAATTCAAATCGCTTTAGTATCTCCGATGCATCAGCTGTAACTATTAACAACGGCGGTACATTGGATGTAACCACATCATCCGTGGTTTCTTTGGCGTACGGTGGTAGAATTACTAATAATCCCGGCGGTGCGCTGTTATTCAGCACCGGAAATAATCCAATGAGTTATACCGGTATTTTGGACGGCAGCGGAACAGTGAGCAAAACCGGAACGGGAACGCTTAGTTTTACCGGCCAGCATCCGGCAATGGGGAGTTTAAATATCGGCGGCGGGGGTACAGTGCTTGTGGAGAGTACAGGCAGCGGCGCATTCTACGCTACCGATTCAATTGTGCTGGCGGCTGGTACACCTACTGCCCGGACAACGCTTGGAGGAACTTCATTGGTATCTGCGGGAGATATTGTTTTAAACAACAATACTACCCTGACAGGCAGGAGATATTTTATCAGCAACGCAATAACTGTACCTTCCACAGCTACTGACGCAAGTATCTCTCCCGTAACAAATATAAGTGTAACCGGCCGTGTTAATCTCGATGGGGGAACGATTTATCTGGGCGGTGGTCGTGGGGGTACAGATACAATACAGGATTTTAGAATGGGTCCGCGCGCGACTATGAATTATCGGGATTTGAATAATCGCGGCAGCGGAACTTATGATTTGCGTCTGGAAATACTTGTTTTAAATGGAACTTTAGATGTTACTATGTCCGAGGAAAGTATAGTGGACGGGGTAGAATTAGGATTAGAGTATTATATCGCTGCCTATACTGGTAGTTTAGACGGCGCATTTGATACCATTAAAGTGAATGGCATATCGCAGACCGTTGGCGCTCCGCGTCCGGATGGGCTTCACTTTAAAGTGGAATCGAGAGATAATGACGGTTTTAAATACATCGCTCTGGTAATTGAAGGCGAAAATGCCGCCGGAAAAGTCAAAAACTATCTGAGCGTTGTAAGCGCGTCTCTTATTGCAGAGAACGCCAACCAAACGGCAGACTCAAGTATGGTTGAACTGGTTATAAGCGGGATGAATTCGGTGCGCGCCAATATCTCTGCCGATTCCTCCGCTCATATAATGTCGGCAGGAATATGGTACCGTTCCAACCAATTCGCCGCTTCCGCTTCAACCACTGATACGGGCGTTATTCCGATAGCGTTGAATTATCCGGGTTTTTTACCGGCTGCTGGCGATATCGCTACTGTTCGTATTCTTGTGCCTAAGCATCCCTCAATACCCGCAGGCTCCGGAGTTGGCGCCGCGGATCCGTTTTACTATTTTAACGCAAACTTGTTTTGGAGTGTCTCAAATGTCTCACCGTTCGTTAATTCCACGCAGAATATGGGGCAGAATCACGGCGCCTCCGCGTTCATGCGGGATCCCAAAAATGTAATTCTGCCCAACAATCTTCAGATCACCACGAATAAGCTGGATACAGCGGATAGTTTTCAGAAGATAGAGCTTGTAATCACCGGACATAGTGCTCTTCCCGGTACGGTTGCAGAATATAAACCATATGTTGATTCCGTGGGAGTGTGGTTAAGTTTTTCAAATGCAAAAACACCTTCGCTTCCGGCTGTGGCATTTCCGCGTCCTGGTAACAGAGCGGTCGGGTTGCATGGAGCGGATAGCGTATTAACCTTTGCCCGCGGTTCGATGGGAACAGGAGCGGCCGGGTTCAGGTGTACTGTAAATGTGCCTTTGCCTGCCGCAGGAGAGGACACGCTCACAGTTACAGTAGCGCCCCGTTGGGTGCATGATTCCATTCCCGGCCCGATAAGTGAGTTAGCTGGTAGTGTTAAAAAAGTTATTTTATATCCGCCAGGTGTAGAGCCGCCCCCAAATGCCGTGTCGCTTACAGGACAGCAGTTTGTTGGAACCGGAGTTAACCGCATAGAAGACCCGCGCACTGATACCGTAACTGTAACAGTAGTGGGTTTGGAGCCGCCTCGTAGTACTGTTGAGTATGAAGATACTGTTTCCATCTCTCTGGCGTTTACATTAGCAGCTTTGTCAGGATCTCCTAGCGGCTGGATCGTACCGGAGATCAGAAGAAGCGTTTCGCAATTTACGGCAAACAATATTTTTAATTTAATTAATGACAGATTTGCCGGTGAACTGTGTACCGTACACTACAGCATAAAAGTTGAGGATTCTGAGAGAAGACACCTGCCGTCTGTAACCGGTTCCTTTGCAGCGGGCCGCCCCCGCCCCGCTCCTCTCGCAAATTTAAGGGTGGAACCGGGCAGCAGCAGCAGGGATGTACGTCTGAGATGGGACAGAGTAAATCAGACAGAGGAAAGACTTAAAGACGGTTATATTTTTATCAGGCATAGTGACGCCCCGCTCTCCTCATTGACAGGGGCGCAGGCGGATACTGCTAAGTTTTCAATAGCGGTAAGAGTGTCTGACGGCGCTGTTATCACCGGCGGCAGTAGTTCGGGCGGGCTTGGCGCGCTGCGGGAATCCGATACTTCTATTAACATTATTATGAAAAGTTCCACAGATATAACCACAACCAAGTATTGGTTTCAGGGGGTAGTCAGAGATTCAGCTTTCAAAGCTGATCCTCATCAAAATTGGAGTCTTGCCTCAGGCGCCCAGACGCAGCTCTGTACCTTAACCGTAGACCCCGGCGCTAATGTCGTGGTCGAAAACATTGTAAAAATCGATACCGTTATTTTCCATGATGACGATCATGATGAAATGGGCTTTTGGGTGCGTTACTCTCTTGTCAGAAACAATATCGGCAATGAGTACAGTTACGGCTATGTAGTTTCGCTGAATTCGGATGACATGACTAAGCCTCCGGTTAAAGATGTTGTTAAGATAGAAAAAAGTTTAGCAGGTGAAAAGGATTCGTTTTATGTAGACATGAATAAAGCCGATCTTATGTATGACACCAGCTATTACGTAATAATGTATACTTACAGGGATGACTACTGGTCGGGCAAAACTCCTGAGGCTACAAAAGCGGCGGCTGTCGGTGAGTTCAGCCGTCAAGTGGTTACGGTGAGCAGAAACGACACCGCGAGAGCCAACAATAACAGGATCATAATTGCGGCTGACAAATGGGAGATTTCATCTCCTATCGACGGCGCTGAAATCAGAAGAATTGACACTATCGGAGCTGCGGTTGACGGGTTTATATATGTAAGTCCCGGATACCGGTTTGATACTAAAATACCCGCCAGTACTCCGGAGCTTCTTTCCGGACGTAACATTTTTTCTGTCAGCATAAAGACGGATTCAATACCCGATGGATATTCCATGGAGCATGTTAGATTGTATTATTGGAATTCCCAGAGGGGTTGGTGGGAGGTAGCAGGCGACGGTTACGCGCACAATAATCCGGAGAGCGGATGGCTTACCGCGTCTGGTTTGCCTATAAGCGCAGGTTCTATTTCTACCCCGATATACCGTCTTATGGTTGATACGCAGAAGCCTCTCGCGAAGAAACTCATTCGTCGGAACGGCGGTCAGACAGATACTGTACCCTTGTCCGGCAAGCTTCTTTCCAAACTGACCGGAGACGATATCTACCCTGGTTTTGCAGATACCTTTTTTATAGACAAGCGCAATGTGGGCAATGTTAAGGCCACACTTGAATACGGAACGGCAAACAACGAATTGCCGAAGTTTTCAGTCCCCGGACGCGCTTTATCAGCAAACAGCCGTCCTTCGAGCTACGAGTTTACAATTGGCGCCGGTTTGCTGCAAACCCTTAATGACCAGGAGCAAATGTCAAGTTTTGGACTGAGGGTGTTTTTAGTTATAGAGGATGGCAGTCACACTACCAGGGTAGATGTTTCCCGTCAGGTACAGATTCAGAATAACCAGAATAACGGCTACCTTAACCATGTCGTGTCTGAACCCAGAAAATGGACTCCAATAGCCGCTCAGGCGCTTCTTGATTCCGCGGCCCAGTCCACTAAAGATATTTTGAAAAGGTTTGCTGCTGACAGTTCTAATTTTGAATATGATAATACCATGTTCCGTCTTTTCCGTTACCATAATAACGGATGGGTTGAATATGGAAACGCTGCGGATAGTGTATTCTCATTAGAGCCGGGACGTTTGCTTTGGTTAAAGACCGAAAAGGGCTCCCCGACAATTAATATGGGCCCTGGATACAGCTATCCTATGGCGGATACGTTGTTTGAGGTCAGGCTGCTTCCAAGACAGTGGGTAGATTTTATGCTGCCTTACCGTTTCGATATTACTCTTGGCGATATTTTTGATTCTACCGGCGTTGCTAATTCTAAAAACGTTGAGCCTTACCACGAACGGCTCCAGATTTACAGATGGGTCGAATCCGGAAG
>JAIRVB010000005.1 GCA_031254105.1 Chitinispirillales bacterium | reverse complement strand
ATCAAAACAGCGGGCTATGAACACCGCCGCAAAAGTTCAGGCAAGCCAGAATATTATCGTTTTACCACGCCAAGTTCGCCGGAATATCCTGTAATGATAGAACTGTTTTCACGAAGAATTAAGGGAATAGCGCTTCCGGCAGATGCAGTTCTTACACCGCTGCCTGTTGAAGAAGATGTATCAAGCTTATCCGCCATATTACTTGATGATAAGTATTATAATTTTTTGAAATCCGGTGTAAGGCTTGTTGAGGAAGTTTCTGTTCTGGGAGCGTCACATTTGATTCCGTTTAAGGCAAAAGCATGGCTTGACCTCACAAAGCGCAGGGACAACGGCGAACAGATAGACAACCGTAATATCAAAAAGCACATGACTGATGTATTGAAACTGGCCGGATTGCTATCTCCGGCAGACCGTATTGTTTTACCAAAAGTAATTGAAGAAGAGATGCGGCTGTTTTTGCAGAAAATTAAAGATCAACCAACACAGTATGAGCGGTTGTCTGCGGTTTACATGGGTTGATCTGCAATTGATATAGGGGGAACAAAATGAACTTAATCTTAGATACGAATATGATATACTACATCTCTGGTACAAGTAACAATAGTGATTTAGACGTGACAAAAATCATGCAAGAAATTTCTGGAAATAATGTATTTATTACTGACCTGTCAATGTTAGAAATATGTACACGTTATCGCACAAATCTTGCGACTCTGAAAGAAATTATTAAATCGTTAATAGATTTAAATTACCCTGTAATACCTTGTCTGAAAAATGGACATAAAATCACAAGAAGTAATTTGATTTCGGCATTAAAAGATGATGTTTTTTTAAACTTTATCGTAAACGATTCATTTGAAAAAAAGATAGAATTTGAATCAATGATTTTAGATTTTTTATCGAAAAACATTGCAACAGTAAATCTCACTGTAAATCACAATAAGGATTCCAACAATATCATCAGTTTTGCTAATAATTTGGAAAAAGCATCGTCCCATAGAAGTGATAAGTTACGGGTAATACTACATGATTTTTATAATGATGATGACACGCGAAAGTTTAAAGATAGTGTTGTAGAATATATATTGGATTTATGCGAGATCTACGTTTATATGTATCATGTTTCAGATAAAGGATTAGATTTATTTGAGTTTTTTGAAAAATTTGAAAGTCATCCAGAGGAACTAAAACGTGATATTTTTAAAAAAATCTCAAATGACAAATCTTTGAAATATATTAAAGACAGAAAATCGCAAAAAAAAGGACTAATTTGTAAAGAATTTATTCAAGAATTGGATAAACAGTTGAAACATTATAATGAAAAAGTAAGTGCTGTTTCAAATTGTCCTACGACTATAAACTATTATACAATTTTATTTAAAAAAATTCTTACATTAGAAGCTAAGAAACTTGAAAAAAATGACATTATCGACTCGCAGTTATTAGGATATTATCCAAATTATCTTATCCTGACTGCGGATAAGAACTTTATTAAGTTTATAAATGAAATAGATAAAAATTATGCAACTCAAATTAATACTATTTTAACGAAATGTAAAGCATAGATTCGCATCTTGAAAATAGTATAATTAGTAGACATTATAAAATAGGACAAAATGTTGAATATTTCTTGGGAAAATAATATATCCCAAAAAAAACTTAAACCAAACATCAATAAGGAGTAAGCATGAACATTAGCAAATATCTTTTAATTGTTTTGTCATTATACTCAATGTCAAGTGCCCAAGAATGCGCGCCGGCTTGGATGACTGCGAGCGAGGCTAAACGTATGGGACTTGAAAGATGTCCTGGGAAAACACCTAGTGCCACTAATGATAGAGTATTTATACCGAAAACCCCACCAGTGCCGCCAAAATCAAAGTGTATATATACATATGATAGTGTATCAACTTGTAATGTAGATATAGCCAAAGGTGATGTATTTTGCAATAATCATAAGCTTCCTACTTGTAAAGGCAAGAATGTTGGTCAATTGCCAGATGATAGGGTTCAGTGTCATAGAGAAGTAGAGGAGCGTAGCGACACTTTATGTGCTTCTCATAAAAAGGGACTTGACAGTAGAACCATGCGGCAGCTTGATGAATTTAAAAAAATAGAGGATTTAGGAGAAACATGCGGAGGGAAAGTGTCAAGAGCCGCATATCTTAATACTATAGAAAAATATTTTATTTACAAATCATATGATTGCACATGGGAGCAGGAGAAAAAATTGGCAGAAGCTACATTTAGGACACCAAACAAAGGAGTTGCACATCAATCAGTAGTTGTATCTATTGGTACAGCATATTCGGCAAGAGGCCAGTACGAAATGATAGTTTTAAAAGATGGTAAGCCTGTAGGCAGAGCAATGAGCAATGCACCAAGTGTTAGCTCTGTGAGCCGCTATGGCACATCTTACTCTACAAGTGCAATTTGGTCAACAAATAAGCCAATATCGCTTCCATTTGAGGTAGTCGTTGTAAATACTGTGCACGGTGAGCGCATTTTGCACTATAGGATAGACTGCACTGTTACCCATTAGCCTTCCTCCTCCTCTTAGTGTAAGCTGTCTGCCCATCACAGACAGCATCTCTGGAAATGCAGTAAATTTTTAAATCGTGGTACACGTCACCATCTTCGCCAAGATGGCTGTGACCAATGTCAAGCACTATCTCTACGTATTCAGTTTGATGCAGAAACATTTTTTTCCTCCTTATATATATTGAGATGCTTAGCATTTTGTCAAAAATTGATTGCGTTATTTAAAAATGTCAAAATTAGTTTTAGGATCTGGCCTACGATTCCAAGCATGAATTGCTTCCTGCTCTGTTCTATAAGGCGGTGTTTCAATTTTGCAACTGGGACAGTATATGTAGTACACTGGCAACCTACATTATCCGTTTTGAAAAATTTTGCATTCTATACCACAAAATGGGCATGGCGATAAATTCATGATAGATTCTCCCTTTATACAATACCTGATTTATATTATTACTTGAGAATCAACTATATCCGTATCAAAATATACAAATCTCAAACCGCACAGAGGAAAATCTGATGAAACGAATCCTTACCTCTTCAGTAGTTTTCTTGTTTTTGTTGATGACAGCTGCGGCAGCGCAAACACTATCCTATATTATCACCGGCGGCGGTAACGTGTTTACGGCAACTGATAATAATGGCGATCCGGTGTCGGACGCCGAGGATGTGAGCGTTCAAAACGTAATTGACGCGATAAGCGCCGATGCCGGCGGTAAGGCTTGCTCCATACAATTCGGAGACGGGATTGTTGATATGGTTGTTGAGACAGGGACAATTGTTTTTGATGGAGCGGCAGGTTGGGGGCATATTACGCTTTTGGGCAGGTTGAATTCATCTGCCGGAGTTGATATCACAATACGTTTGGAAAATGACGTTTCGTTGGAAAGTTGGGCAGCTGTCAGTAATTTATCCTCTTCTGCAAACGCTATAACTTTTTACAACTATTTCGGCGGAACATTGACCGTTAGAGGCGGAGAAATTTCTTCAAACTCAGGTAAAACGGTTCAAAACGTTGGAGGCGTTGTAGAGATCAGCGGCGGTTTGGTGATAAATAAGACAGCTTTAGGCGGCGAACACTATGCGGTCTACAACGCCGAGGCAGGAAAGTTGATTATTACTGGTGGAAATATTACTGCGTCAGATGCGGGCTGCGCGGTTGTTAACGAATCAAATTCCTCAGAAGGCGCCGCTGTTACCATAAGCGGCGGCAAAGTTACCTCAAATAAAGGTTACGCGGTTTACAACAACTCTGCCGGTAAAATTGATATATCCGGAACGTCAACAGAAATTGCTTCGGCTAATAGCGGTAATTACGGTGGTACGGTTTACAATGCCGCAGGCGGTACCATAGATATTAGCGGCGGCCAGGTGATAAATTCATCGTCATCCGGTAACGCGTTTTTTAATGTTTCTACCGGAGATGTAATTATCAGCGATGGTCAGGTCAGTACGGTCGGAGGTCACTCGATTCGCAACAACTCAACGGGAACCGTAACCATCAGCGGGGGAACAGTTTCCGCAATATCAGGTAATGTGGTTTATAATGCCTCTGCGGGAGTTGTAACTGTCAGCGGCGGGTCGGTTTTCGTATCCGGAGCCGGTAACGCGCTTTACAACTCCTTTACAGGTGCGGTGACTGTAAGCGGCGGAATGGTTTCCGCAACTAACGGCTGTGCGGTTTATAACAATTCCTCCGCTCAAATTTTTATTACAGACGAAGCGTTAATATTTTCAGAAAACTCAAACCCCGCCGAAGGTACGGTTTACAATAATGCGGATGGTTCCATAACTGTCAGCGGCGGTGAAGTAGCAAACATGTTTTCTTCAGGCGGTAATGCCGTTTACAATAGATCCGCGGGAACAGTAACCATCAGCGACAGCGCCGCGGTTGCTGTAATCGGTGCCGGCAATGCTGTTAACAACAATAATGGCGGAACGGTAAACATAAGCGGGGGATCGGTTAGCGCGGTTGCGGGCCGCGCTGTTTTAAACGGCAACAATGGAATATTGACTATCAGCGGCGGCGAGGTTTCGGCAACTACAGGTACAGCGGTTTACAACAGTTCCGGCGAAGATTTAACTGTCAGCGGCGGAAAAGTTATTGCAACCGCAACAGGAGCATCCGGCATAGCGATTAACCACAATTCCGGTGGAAAAGTCATAATATCCGGAGACGCCCAAATTTCATCCGCAAACACAAATCTCTTTTCTTGGGGTACCATCTACATTGAGGCTGGAACCGTAGAGATCACCGGCGGTAAAGTGTTAAACACTGCCGCAGACCGCAATGCGATTTACTGTGACGGCAGCCTGGGATCGCTTGTCATTGGAGGAGCTCCGGAGATTGACGGACGCATAGCCGGGTTTCAGGCTGGAAAAATGTCCCTATTATCCGGTGAGGATGCCTTTATCCCTGGCGATGGAAAATACACACTGAGTACTACAGATATTCCTGATGGTATCTCCAAGTCTCTTTCAGACGGCGATATTGCGGTAGTAAACGGAGCGCAGTTTACCGAAAACTTTACATTTAGCGGCAGCTCACTTGTATTGCGTGAGCAAGAAAATGATCTTGTTGCGCGTACTGCCCGCACAGTCACTTTTAATCTCAATGGTGGTGAAGGTACGCCTCCGCAGAGCGTTATTGCGGCTTTTGGCGAGGTGCTTTTTATGGCGCAAAAACCGGCGGCGGATGGTTTTACAAGAACCGGTTATATTAATGACGGCAATTGGTATACCCGCACAGGGAGCGCGCCGAATCATACCTATACGGAATTTAAATTCGGAGAGGATGGCGCTCCGGTTACCGCTAATATTACGCTTTATTTAAAGTGGACTGCGGCCGGTATCGTTATTAACACAGATTCGCTTTCGGCTGGCGTATACAATGGGGTGTACAGCGCGCTGATTGAAGTTTCTGTAGCGCAGGACGCTGGCGGTACTTTTGAATTTACCGTATCAGCAGGCAATCTGCCCGACGGTCTTGAACTCGATAGCTTTACCGGAGAGATAAGCGGCACAGCCCAAAAGGTTGGCAGCTTTACCTTTACGGTAAAAGCGCAGAGCGCGGTAAGCGGAGCTTCTGATGAAAAGGAATTTACGGTTGTTATAGGGAAAGCGCGGGGGATTGAGGTGTCAACTCCCACGCTTGACCGCAAGACCGACAGCACAATAACGGTACGCGCTGTTACGCTTCCGAACAATGGTCAGTCGGTCGAATACGCGATAAGCGAAACTAATACACCTCCTGTCGGCGGCTGGCAGACGGATGTGACATTTACAGAACTCACCGCAGGCGCGGCATATTACATTTTCGCCCGTTCGGCGGAAAACGATAACTATACTGCCGGCGCGGTTTCAGGAGCTTTAGCGGAAACAGCTGTTTATGTAATGTCAAGAGACCGCGTTATTCCGCCGACCGGGCCAAACGCGGATGTTGAATTTGTTGCGCCTTTAGTTATCTCTGCCGGTGAATTTACCGCCGGGCCGAATCCCGTTGCAAAGTCAACAGGTATCGTCAATTTCTACCGTCAAGGCAAATCCGTATCATCCGGTACGTTTACCATTTACGACGCGTCCGGTAATTTTGTCAACAAGATCAGGATCACCGATAAGGTCGTCATATCGCCCATATCAAACCTCAGGGGGACGAATAATTATTCGCTCTTACCTGTCCGCAGAGCAGTCGGTTCATGGGATTTAAAAGATTCTAAAGGAAGGTCTGTTTCCGAAGGTACATATTTGGTCAAGGGTACGGTAAAGACGGCGGACGGCAGGAGGGAAAAGGTGTCGTTAATTTTAGGTATCCGTTAGGAGACGCATGCATGATAAACGGGCGGCGCGCAGGCCGCCCTTATTCTCTTATAAGATTATTTCAAAACAATCGCAGATGTACTCTTGACGCCCGAACCCTTGACCTCTACCAGATAACGTCCCGCGGGTATCTTATCCAAAGAAAACAGTCCGTTTCCATTTGCTTTAAATTTCGCGCGGGTTTTTCCCTTTACGTCAACTAACCTTACCTGAAAACCGGTATTTGTCCGGGATGAGACATTCAGCGTTTTTCCTCTTAGAGTGATTTTTGAAAGTGTTGGCGCTGCTTTTGAGGCAGTACCATTGCTGTTTATTGATGTTGGCCGATTGCTTCCGATCGCTTTTAATCCATTCACAAGCGTTTGGTCGGGGAACCTGCTTGAGTGGCGGTCGTAGTAGTAAATGACCTCTCCGTTAGCAGCGTTGAGTTGAACATCCCAAAGCACCGGAAGCATGTTACGTTCGTAAATCGCCCTAGTCACTTCAAGCGTATAATTGTAAACCTGTTGCAGAGTCCGCCCTCGTCCTTCATCCAATTTGGAGGCAAAACCGTACTCGCCGATGATGACCGGAATGCCTTTGTCAACAAAATCGGTCTTCATCTTATCTAATTCTCTATTTAGATGATCATAATCCGTATATGTTCCCCATGTTGCGCGGTATTCAGCCCAAGGCTCATCTTTTTCCAAGTGCGTGAAACCGAAAGGGTCGTAATAATGCACAGATACCGCGAGGCGGGCAGGGGTTCTGGTATCGACAGGCATTTTAAACACAGCGTCTATTGTGCGGTCGATGTTCGTGGCGTAGCCCTGGATCTGGAGATGGCGATTGGCATTATTGCCGCCGGAATTGCGAACAACGTTAACAAACTGCTGGTTGATGGCATTCAAAAGCCCGTATGCCCGCGTTTTATTACCGCTGTTATTGTACTGATTCCACACGTCTTGCCATATTCCCTCCTCGTTCATGGACGCAAATACGAGATAGTCGCTATGGTCTTTAAATTTCTCGCTTATCTGCTCCCAAATCCTCGTATACTTTCTCATCGCTTCCGTCGAGTCGGTATCGAACATCCTCCACCAGGACCAATTACCATCACTATTGTTTCTTTCGTCCCACTTACCGTCCCACCACGCGCCGTCCCAGTGGATATTGACGATAGCGTACATGTCGCTGCCAATAACCCAGTTGACGACTTGCGCAACGCGGTCAAGCAGCGCAACGCTTATCGTGTAATTACCGCCGCGCTGATGATTTGTCATCAAATTAGACCACGCAACCGGAATGCGTACAGTTTTGAACCCTGCGTCCGCATACCCCTTGATCATCGCCTCTGTGATGGCGGGACTCCCCCAGGCGGTCTCATACGCATTCACGCCCCCGTTCGAATTGATCCAGCTTCCTGTTGCCTCAAACGTATTCCCCAGATTAATCCCAAGACCCATATCCTCAACAAGCTCCTGGGTGGTGATATTACGCATTTGAGCGAAACCCATAAACAGTGCGCCGGCGCACAAAACGGCCGTCATTGCGCTAAGGATACTGCGGTTATTTTTTGACATGCGCGAAAATCTCCTATCTATTTAATGTTATGTAACTATGTATATTTCATTAATGCAGAGATAAAATGTCCGAATGCAGAAATAGAAAACACTCAATAATACAACAAAAATCTATCATAGATCTTTTTTATTTCTGCATTGATCAGCAAATTTACAGAGATCATTTACACGCCCTTGAGAACTTAATGGTTTTATTTCTGCATTCCGCATTATTATTTATTATTTCTGCAAACTCACCCTCAGCGATTGAGTCCCGCTTTTAGCGATGTACATGCCGTTAGGAACACGCGCCATATTAAGCGTTACAACGCCTTCTGAGCCTGATGAAGACGCGGCAATCACTTTTCCCGTAAGCGTGTACAGGCGTATGGGAGCGGATGAACGTAAAAATTTTCCTTGACGTATGAGAGTAGGTTTTTTTATGGATGAAGCCGGCTTACGGTAGTTGACGGGGGTATTGGGATTATCAATTCTATCCGGACAATCGCAGGCTTCCGCCAGAGAAGGGTCTGTCCCGTAGATTATGCCTCGGCCTTCGGTGCCAAGGTATACCCGTGAATAGATGCAAGGATCGCCGGTTACCATAGTAATTTCACCGAAGCTGTTTGCGTCGCTGTTGATTCGCGTCCAGGCGCCGCCGCTATTGTCGCTTCGGAATACGCTCAGCAGTTGGGCGTTGTTCTGCTTGCCGACTGCGTATATGGCGGAAAGGCTGCCCGGAGCGGAGCCTTTGCCGAATCCTATTGATCTTACATAAGCTGGAGCGCCGGATACCGGAATGAAAGTAGTTCCGCCATCCACAGAGCGTCTTATGCCGCCGGTTCCGCCAAGCCAAAGGTTTGAAAAAGAAGTTATTCCCTGCGTAATCCACAACTCACCTGCCTGATCCGGCGACGCGTATAAACGAAACGCCCATCTGGCCCAGTCGCCCCCTTCTGTGGCAAGATTGGTGTTTACGGGCGTCCAGCCGGCTCCGTTATTTGTGCTTCTGTAGAGTGTGCCTGTAGCTGAGTTATACAGATAAAACGTTCCTGCCGTTACCCTGTCGGCAACCGGCCTGAAACCTGCTAAACCTGTAGTTGTGGATGACCTTGTCCATGTGGCGCCGTTATCGGTTGAATAGTATACTCCATGTGCAGCCATATTCCACACAATGGCTGATGCGTCGGCGGATACCGCGACAAAATTGTCTTCACCGGGCGATCCCCACTCATTTAATACAAAGGGCGGATTACTCCCGAAGTCTTTCCATGTTTTGCCGCCGTCTGTGGAGTAAGCGCCTAATTTGTAATTTACAGCTTTATGGATACGCACCATATAATTTTGCCGCTGGCCTGCGTAGTCGATATCAAAGTTTGTGCCTGCCTCGTTTACTCCGTTTTCGACTTTATGGCGGCTAAGCTGCGGAGTGTTGAGGTCGCTGTGGTAGAACCCATCAATATCACCGAGCACGCTTACAAGCGGAGCGCCGTATTTTGTGCTGACCAGTCCCAGCGGTTTGGTCTCTTCAATTCCGCGGTTTGTGAAATACCAAACAGGCGTGGCGGCGGTAGCGTTAAAGGTGCTCCAGACACCATAACCTGTACCGAAGATGACATGGTCGCGGTCATGCGGGTTTACAGCGAGCGCGCTTATCCAGTGGGGGTTGCTTGATGCCGCGTTGTACGCTTCCGCAATATCGAATCTCCCGCCGGCGATAATATCTTTCCAGCTCTGGCCTCCATCGGTCGACATGAAAACAGCTTCGTGGGATTTAAAGGCGTTTCCGTCCAAAGGGCTGCTGCCTGTACCGTTCCACCATCCGCCGGTGCTTACAAGAATCTGATCTGTATCATTAGGGTTGACGCTTATACCGATGTAGCCATAGTTCTTGTCTCCTTTAGCGGGCAGGGTAGTGATTTGGGTAAGTGTTCCCGTAGATACCGCGTATTTATATACGCTTCCGCCGCTCACTTCACTGTGATCGGCAGGTCTGCCGGTATTGGTTGTAAACCAGATGGTATTGCCGCCGTCGTAGCTCATCTGGTAAACTACGCCGGTAAAACCGCTCACCTGAGTCCATTGAGTCCCGTTTGAACTTCTGTAAAGGCCCCCCGCGAACGGAGCGGCGTAAATGTTGCCGTCTTTGTCAAATTGCACCGCGCTTATGCCGCCGGTATTGCTGAACTGAGCTGCTGTAGTCCAGCCGCTTCCGCCATTTTCGCTCATAAGCAAACCGTTTTGGTCTGTTCCGAGGTAAACTATGTCGTCTCTTACCGCTAAACGGTTGCCTGTTCCACGGTTGCCTGCGTTGCCGCCCAAGCATAGGGAATTCTTGTCATTTAACACTGCGGCAGAGGTTCCGGTTACTGTCTGGTTGTTTAGGGGCAACTGGGTCCAGCTTATACCTTTGTCAACGGATTTGAAAACCGAAGCGCTGCCGCACCATGAGACAGGCAGATAAAGGCCGCCTGTGACATATACCGTGTTAGGGTTACCGGGATCAAGTCCGATGGCTATGGAACCCATGTCGTTACTGTTGTCGAACATATCATTAAGAGGACGCCATGTGCGCTTATCCGATTCAAGACGGTACGCGCCGCCCACATCAGTACGAATGTATGTCAAACCTTCCTCTGTGGGATGGAACGCTACGCCGGGCACATAACCGCCGCCCCAAATCTGGACATTGTTCCAGTTGTAGGCTGCATGCACAGCTATATTGCCAACCAAAACCACCGCCGCCACTAAAAATCTTTTCATGTTTGACTCCTGTTTAATTTTTTGTGAAATAATTAAATTAATATACAGTACGGAACAATCAGGGAACCATCAATACTAATATAATAATGTATAGTGTATAAACGGTAAAATAATAGTATGCAGCTTATAATCAGTAGTGTCCGGTAAAACATTCCAGTTCATTTTTATTGACTATTAATACCTCTATAATGCTTTTATGCTCCCACAGTACGGCACGAATATTTCTGAGCGGCTCTAAGAGCCCTGCTTTACATCTTGTTTGGAATTTTATGAACGACAACAACAGATAAAGAATCATCTGAATCATAAGCCGCTGCCAACAATCAAGCTTCTTACTATACTTGTCCCCGTTAAAACGGTTTACGATACAACGAAAACTACTTCGGGAAAGAAGTTGCGTTATTTGATTAAACATTGTAATTTTCTTACGCAAGGAGCCCTCACTTGGGATTATTATTAAATCATCCGCTAATGACTGACAAGAATATAAGTGATGCGGCTCCTTGTATTGTTTGTGAAATTTAACGGACACTACTGATATGTAATATAAGATAAAGGAGTTCCAATGAAAAGGGAGATTGAAGCAAATAAAGCGTTTTATTTAGAAAAGACCTGATAAAAACGAAACATCGATATTTAATAATTCTTTGGGTTCAATTTTTTGTAAACCGCCGCCATAAATCCGTCCTTCATTTTGAAGACTCTCTGATGTCATTTCATTTAACAATTCCCAAACGGTTCTTTTTAAAGAAGGTACATCATCAAATTTTTCCAAAAGATTCTTACGAGGGTATAAAGCAAGATATGAGTTTGTAACAGTTGCATTTGAATTATTTAAAATAAAACGAAACGCACTATTACGTCCATCGGTTACTCTACCCATATATGTGCAGATAAATATGGGTGCTTCTCGTTGTTCTTGAAAATACCAACATTTGCGCGTTTTGCATAAATAACCATTTGCTACATTATTCTTTCCGCTTTCAAGATATTGCCAAAGACGAGGATAATCCTTTTTTATCCCATCTTCACTTAATCGACAATCAAGTAAAAATAATTGTTGCGGTAAGATAGGATTACCTTGCTCATCAGAATTAATTTCTGTTGTCTTGACATACCTTGCGCTTGGTAATACGGGGCGAAAAAACTCAAACGGAAGCCCCATTTCAAATATGCGTGATTTTTCTATAATAAAAAAGTCATTGCTACCTGTTGCTATTCCACGCTTAACATCGAAATAATCCTTTAATTTAGAAGATGATTTATTGACAGATCTCTGCGGTTGACACGGAAATCGTGTCCATTTTTGTTCTTGGCGTAAAGAATCAACACTTATGTCTTTGCTCTCATGTGGCATTAACAATGACCCACCATAAGAGAAGGTTACATTTCTGTTCGTTGGTTTTCTTTTTTTGAACCAAACAACCGCAGATGAAACTAACGCATCACCAAATTGTGCATCTTCGGGATTAAATCTATGTATTCTGAATAATTCGACTTTAGATAATAAAAATTCTTTTATTGCTTCGCCATAATTTACATCCATAAACTCACTGGGTATAAGCCAGCCTGCTACTGCGTCCTCGTCCATCCATTGAATTGATTGTAATAAAAAATGACAGTACAAACCGGCAAGCCCAGATAATTTAACGCCCGAAATATCCTTTGTTTTATTGTTTATTCTGCTTTTAGACTCACTAGCGATAAGATGATGTCGTACATAAGGGGGATTACAAATAATAAAATTATAATAACCATCGGGCATTATATTAGTAAAATCGGAGTTTATGATGTTTACTCCATCATTATCCCAAAAACTATCGGCGGCATTTGCAAATAGAGGGTCTATTTCAACTGCCGTCGCTTTTTCTATTGTTTTATTGTCTTTAATTTCGTGCAAAAGAGCAGAAAAGAACGCCCCTGTCCCAAACGCAGGGTCGAAAAACCTAATATCGCTTGAAAAATCCAAATGTTGTAATCCAAATGAAATAATATCTCGCGCTAAAGAGGTAGGCGTAGCAAATTGACCGAGTTTTCGGCGCTCTTCGATACTTTTATACGAATCTAACTTGCTTTGCATTGAAAGCCTTAAACTTTCAATTTCGCCTATATTCCGAATAATGCCATATCGTCTATTCTGTGTTCCCATACCCAATCTATCCCTTCTGCTGCTTCATATCCAAGATAACCTGAATCGAAATAGCCGCATAAAAATAGTCCGAATTTTACATCTGCTCCGTAAGTATTTTTAAGTTGCGCCATTTTTTGCGCTTCTTCTTTTCGCCGTTTATTTACATTCGTAAAATCACCTGCCGACTTTGCTTCAATCAAAAGGGGTAATTCACCTTTTGTTGCTTGCAATGGCATAATAGCAACATCAACAGGAATATTAACTTTGGTAGATTCATCGCTACCAGCTATTATAACGGGGACATTTGTTCTGAACGAATATGTTCCAACTTCCATTTCATTAAATCTTGTTCCTCCAACATATCGGTAGCTTCTTGATTGAAGCCATGTTCCAATAGCGTTTAATTGACGTTTTTCTTGGGCATTACGAATGATAGGGTCGGAAACAGTCCCACAAAGTCTATCAGCTACAATCGTTGCTGCTCTTGATACTTCAACATCAGTCGCTTCATTTGTACGGTTAAGCCAAACAAAAATATCGGGGTCAGCCATCTTTTCTATAATCACACAAATTTGCGTTAAATCCTTTTCAAGTCTTTCCGCTAAAATTCGTGGCGGTATTCTTGGATTAGATGAATCTTCCATACTTTCGACGAGGGTTTTTGATACACCCGCCAATCCAACAAGCCTATCACGAGCGATGGGCGGACAAGTTGACATTCTCAAAATCGGCAACACTTCGGGGTGCTTTTTCAAAAGTTCGGCAGATATATTCGTTAAGTTAGTGGTTGTTTTTAATGCTTGTTTGACACGGGTTGCCGTACTTAACCGTGTTTCGCGAAATGCTATGGGTGCAAACTCCATAAACCAAGAATTATATAAATCGACAGATAAAATTATATCCGCTTTCCACTTATCAGGATTATTACGATTTATAAACATAAATAATGCCATCCTTTATTATTATTTGACCTCTGTTTTTGCGACTTTAGTTCTTCCGTCTATTGGTTTTGGAGTTCCCTTTGGTACAACCCAAATATTACCGAGTTTTTATGCGTCTTTAACTTTGTTATTAGCACAAAGGAATTGGGCTCTTCGAGTTGTCATACCCCATATTTCAGCGGCTTGTTTTACGGTTATCCATTCCATTTACGACACCTCATTCAAAACAACAAACGTGCATATACATTATACATCATTATTGCGAACGATACAAAATAAAATGTGTTTTTAGTTAAAATGTTTACATTTTCGATATAAAAAGTTCCTTGACAAGTCAACCCGAAGGCGCTGCCTTAGATAAATTTTTATTGCAGAAAAAAGCAAGCGTTGGGATGGCGCGCCCATTCCAAAAGTTTCGGTAAAAGATTTAAAACAGGAAACATTTGAATTTTTCCGCAAACGCGGCTTCAAGAATAAGCGTCTTTCTGAAGATAGTTTAACCGATAGTAATGAGCATTTGCTTGAAAATCTAAAGCTCGCGGAAAATGGCTGTTTGAAGCGTGAAGCGATTCTTAACGCTATTGCACATAAAGATTATTCCGGCGGAGTTCCTATTCAAATTAGCGTTTACAAAGACAAAGTAATGATATGGAACGAGGGACAATTGCCCGAAAACTGGACGATAGAAAAATTACTTGCCAAACACCCATCCATACCTTACAATCCGGATATTGCCAATGCGTTTTTCAGAAGCGGCTATGTGGAAGCGTGGGGACGTGGTTTTACGAAAATGACAGATCAATGCGTTGCAGTTGGAATCCCCAAGCCGCTTTATTATTATGAAACATCAGGCTTTTGGGTTGTTTTCAGGAAAGACATTTACAATATTGAGTATCTGCAAACGCTGGGATTAAACGAGCGGCAGGTAAAAGCGCTGTTGTATGCAAAGGAAAAAGGAAATATTACGAATAGCAAGTATCAAGAATTAAATGACGTTTCAAAACCAACAGCAACAAGAGATTTATCTGAGTTAATCAGAAAGGAAATTATTATAGTACAAGGAAGTGGAAAAAGGGACGCACATTATATATTAGCCAAAAATGAGCCAAAAACAAGCGAAATGAGCCAAAAATGAGCCAAAAACAAGCGAAATGAGCCAAAAGCAACCTTTTACTCCGCAACATCCTTTCCCGTTTTTACAGTAAAAAACAGGAATTAAAATAATGAAAATAATTGACGCAATAGAATTGCGCGTGATTTGGAACCCATTAACGTCATAAAAAAAATTTCGGATGAGCCATCGCCGAGTGAAATGGGATATGTAGAAAGATCTGAGTATCGTGAAATCATAAAAACACACGCAAACGCAATTGCCAATCTATCAAACACAACGGTTAATCAGTCAAGCGCCATCACAACCTGCTCAAACGTCATCGACAAACAATCCGACACTATCGCCTCCCAACACTGTCTCATCGAAGTCATGGTTTTAGACAATAAAAAGGATGCTTAAATCCAACTTTTAAACAGACGCGGATTTTTCATAATTAGGATTGAAATTTGTATAAACGTAGTATATACTCTATGTAGAGGAGGAGATGTTTATGGAAGCAATGGTAAGAAAATGGGGAAACAGTTTGGGGATCAGAATACCTGCTGTCGTTATTCGTGATTTGTCATTGAAAGACGGTTCGCTGGTTGATATTAATGACAATGGAAAAGAGATAATAGTTAAGCCGGTAAAAAAGCACAGGCTCTCTGAAATGTTAAGTAAAATAAATGAGGACAACATTCACGGAGAGATAGAAACCGGCGTATCTGTTGGGAAAGAGATATGGTAAGGAAAAAATATATACCAGAACGCGGCGACATCGTATGGTTGAATTTCACTCCTCAAGCCGGACATGAACAGAGGGGAAAAAGACCTGCTATTGTTGTTTCGCCAAAAGAGTATAACGAAAAAACAGGTTTGGGACTTTTTTGTCCTATAACAAGTAAGATAAAGGGCTATCCTTTTGAGGTGGAAATAAAAAATAAGAAAATCACGGGCGTTGTATTATCCGATCAGATAAAAAGTCTTGATTGGAGAATAAGAGAAGCGGAATTTATTATTAAAGAAACAACCGAAAAAATGGATGAAATTATTGATAAAATTAGTGTTTTGTTATATTGATTGGTTTTAGGCAACAAAAAAGATACAAAATAATAAGCCAACTCTAAAAACAGCTATTTCAGAAATGATTTTCATTTCTGCGCCTTTACGCTTTCTATACTTAGTCCACTCAAAATTTCCTAAGCACAAAGAAATAAGGGTTGAGTCTAAAATGAAAACCGAACTCTTTATCTTCATGGGCCGCTCATTTTACTATTGGAAAAACATCGCTAAATGTAATACAATAATATAAGTGATACGACCCTGTATATTGTATGTCAAATTTAACGGACACTGCTGGGTTTTTTTTATACTCTTATTGTTAGATAATAAAATTGAATGGAGAAAAATATGAACGAAATCAAGAAATTATCCGAGCTTGACGAAGAACAGGTCAATCAGTCTGTCAATGTATTTGTCGAAGGTTTTTATAATGTTTTTTCAAGCATTTCCAAAGATAAAGAAAAGCTGCATAACTTATTTAAAAATTCCTTTGACTATAATATGACATACGCCTATTTACAGGATGGAGAATCTGTTGGCTTTTTGGGTTTGGCGAATTATGAAAAACGTCCGTTAAAGCTGAATAAAGAGATCTTTATGGGGGTAATAGGTGGATTTGCGGGCAAGGTATCTTATAAAGCGATGTGCGCGGCTATGGAGAAGTTGAACGTTGTCAATCCACAGGATATTTACATTGATTATATCGCAACAAGCCCAAAACACAGAAGCAAAGGAATTGGAAAACGATTCATTGAATTTATCCACAGTACTTTGGGTTACAAACATATTGAACTTGAAGTATTTTCAAAGAATCCGAAAGCAAAAAATTTTTATGAGAGAGAAGGTTTTAAGGTAGTTAAGGTAAAAAAAGACCTTATGATGGTGATTCAAGGTTTTGGCAGACGCATTGTTATGAGGCTGGAAATAGAATAGTTAAGATAATAATGAAGTTAAGTTGAATATTCCTGAAATTTAAGTTTTAAAAATATATTATTTTTGCGCGGCATTGTAAAAGGAAAAAATGAGGCTTTTTAATATTAAACGCAAATACAAAAAAAGATGCCGAAGCATATTTATTACAAGGTCCGTTAATTGATTTAAAACATTATGAATATGTAATCCATGAGTTAATTGAAGCAAATGAAGGCAACAATTTTCTGTTATAGCGGGATAAAATAAAAAATTGACAAAATACATCCGGTACCTGTCTTGGGAGAATACTTTGGAAATAATAAAAGCGGTATTCGATGATTTACCTCAAATATTGGATTTACAAAAGCTGGCATATTTAAGCGAAGCAAAAATATTAAATAATTATCAAATTCAGCCTCTCACACAAACATTGGAAGAGTTGCGGAGTGAATTTACTAATAATATAATATTAAAAATGACTGACAAAGGCAATAGTATTATCGGTTCGGTTCGTGCTTATGAAGAAAATGACCGGGTTTATATTGGTAAACTTATAGTACACCCTGATTATCAAAATAATGGTTATGGGACTAAATTATTAAATGCGGTAGAAACATTTTTTGAAAATAAAACATATGAATTATATACAAGTTGCAAGAGTGAAAGAAATTTATATTTATATAAAAAATATGGGTATAAGGAATTTAAAAGACAAAAGATAACAGAAGAATTTGAATTTATATATCTAGAAAAATAATAGTGAACCCTCGCCTTTGCCAAGCTACTTGAGCGTTATATGCTAAAAGATGCCGTCACACATTTCCGAATTTCACATATTCAGTTCGGCTTTTAATTATTTTACCGTAAATGAGCGGACTCTCATTCAAACCATATAGTTAAGGGAAAATACATATAATGAAAGCGCCAAAACTGATCCGGTTTGACTGGGCGATTAAACACCTGCCGGCAAAGAATCATCGCAGTTCAAATCTGTGTCATCACGGCGTTTACCGATGTTCCTATAAACGTTTTCACCCGTAAGTTCTGCTTTATCCAACTGAAAAACGTTTCCATCTCCCAACGACCTTTGTATAGCTGCCCTATCGTTGAAGCGGCGGGTTTAAAGTTGTTGGTCAAGACTTCAATCTCTTTGCCGGTTTCCTTATCTTTGAGCCTGATCAAACGCAGCTCTTGGGGGTAAACATCACTATTGGCTTATAATATGTGTTTTAAATGTTGGAATGTGTTATTTTAATGAATATGAGCATAGCTAATTTTTCATGGGTCATAAGCGGCAAGCTTTGCGGGTCTGCCATGCCGGAGTGCGGCGGCGGCAGAGATGATGTATTGTGGCTTAGCCGGCAGGGCGTAAATACGCTTGTGTCTTTAGATAAACCTGACAGCGCTGTCGAACAGAGATGTTCCGAACATACGGTTACGTGGTTCTATTATCCCATACCTGATTTCGGATTGCCCCCAGACAAAAACAATTTCAGCAAACTTGTAGATACGATTGTTGAGATGATGAGGCAGGACAAGGGCGTATGCGTTCATTGCCGTGCGGGTATAGGCCGCACCGGCCTGCTGCTTGCCTGCGTTGTCGGCAAGTATTTTTCGCTCCCTTCCGATAAGGCTCTCGCTACTGTCCGTAAGGGGCGGGAGGCGGTGGAAACGCCGCAGCAGGAGGAGTTCATAAGAGAGTTTCTTTTTGAATATGAAAAGTGACAAATAAAAAATATTGATGTAGAAATAATAATGCGGAATGCAGAAATAAAAACAAGCTAGATAACTGGATAATTTTTATAAACTAACTCTAATCTCAGAAGGTCTAATTCCCCTGAGACTTGCTTTACAATAAAAGATTCAGACCCACTGTACACAGCAGTCTTGCTGCGGGAGCGGCTCATTTCCGCATTACTATTTGATAAACTTCGGCAAACCTGTAATCGCAACCTGAAAAATGAAGATTGAAGTTGATATAAAAAAGATACTTTTGGAGGATGAGGAGAAGCTCAGTCCATTTGCGAGGAAAAGCAGTGAGTCGCTTGGTCGGCGTTTTCCTATAAAGAGCGATCCCTTCAGGCTGGAATTTGCGCGTGATGAAACGCGCATTCTTCATTCACCTCCCTTCAGACGGCTCAAGCATAAGACGCAGGTGTTTTTATCACCGGACAATGACCACATATGCACCCGTATGGAACACGTTTTGCACGTGTCAAGCATTGCGTCTGTAATAGGCCGCTGTCTCAATCTTAACACCGATCTTATAAACGCGATCGCGAAAGGACATGACCTGGGGCATCCGCCTTTTGGACATACGGGAGAGCGGCAGCTTGACGAAATACTTCAGGATAAAGGCGTGCCGGGCGGCTTTATGCATGAGCTGCACGGTTTACGGGTGGTGGATATGCTTACAAATCACGGAAGCGGGCTTAATCTGACTTATGAAGTGAGGGATGGAATAGCTACGCACTGCGGAGAGAGTTTTGACAGAGTGGTGGCTCCCGACCGAAAGAGGGATCTGTACAATCTTGAGTCGATAAGCGGCCGCGGCTTCTGGCCCGCTACTCTTGAAGGGTGCCTTGTAAGGCTTGTTGACAGAATCGCTTATTTAGGCCGCGATTTAGAGGATGCGCTCAAGGCTAAATTGATAAAAAAGAGTGATATCCCTATTGATATTACAAAAAATTTAGGTACCGAAAACGGACAGATCATCGGCGTTTTTGTAAACGATACCATCGCTAACAGCGCGGGCAGGGATTGTATTGAAATGAGCGAAGAAGTTTTCGCGCTGATGAAGACGCTAAAAGAGTTTAACTACAAGTGCATTTATCTGCATCCTGAAGTAGAAAATAAATCAGGTAAGGCTGCTAATATAATTAAGCTTCTTTTCCATAAAATGGAAGAAATATTTCAGGATTCCCAGCGGGGACAGAATAATGGAGCCGTAAATAATATTATTCGTGAAGCACCCCTGATGGATACTTTTTTTAACTTCATTAAAAATACCAATTATAGCGGTGAGACCCCTTCATGGCGCGTTGTGACCGACTATATAGCAGGTATGACTGACCATTTCGCGCAGAAAACATTTACCCAACTTTTTACCCCTACTCCGGTTGTTTAAGTGTGTTCCATATTAGTTAAGAAGACATGGATTTTACCATTCTGATGAAATTCAGAACTTGGAAACTTTACTGTTTTCAACAGTTAAATAATATTATAGTAATAGAAATCACGGATAGCTTCTGTTCCGGTATTCCCTGCATAAATCCGCGAATGCGAAACAATCAGCTCCTGTATTGATTCATGCTTTATAGCAATGTGATTTATGTATTGACATGTTTATAGATTCGAAAATCGCTCAAAATATCATTATTTAACGCAGAAAACATGTCAATGTCATGTTAAGTTGCTATATATGACGGGGGCGGGGAGCTGCCCGGTCTTTCCTTTGTACGGGCGCCCCTCGGCGGCGCCCGTACACTCACATCAAAACCAACTCGCTATTTCTGTGTTGTCTTTACAAATACAGTTGCGGATTCAATATGGTGGGTATTAGGATAGAGATCAAAAAGCGTCCAGTGAGCTATATGGTATCCCCCTCTTACCAGTTCCCCCGCGTCTCTTGCAAAAGTTGACGGATTGCAGGAGACATATAGAATAACAGGCGCAGCGGTGTCGAGCAGCCATTTACGGGTAGTCTTGACAAGTCCGGGGCGGGGCGGATCTACTATTACGCAATGCGGACGCGCTTTTTTTACAACTCTTTCAAGAGATCCCGGTTTTTCCACATCAGCCTCTACAGCTTTGAAATTACTGATTCCATTGATGTGAAAATTATGCTTTGCCGCCAGTACTTGCTTGGCATCATTTTCTACAAGGATGCCATTGCTAAAAATATCCGCAAGCATAATTGAGAAAAAGCCGATCCCTCCATATAAATCCATGCAGCTTTCCCCGCTTATAAAGTCTTGCGCCCAGCGGCCAAGTTTCTCATGAAGAAAACGGTTTGATTGGAAGAAGCTTGCTCCATGCGCTAAAAATTTTCTGTTCGCGGCGGTTATTTCTGTTTCCGCGTTTGTTAAATTTTGCAGTAATGGCGAACTTGCGATTTTTTTACCTGACAGTACTTTGACAGAGGAAACACCGGCAGGAAGCGGATTTTTACCGGAATTAAGTTTTGTCAAAAGCTCGTTGATCTCATTCGTAAGAAGCGGACATTTGTCTATTTTAACGGCATTGTTGGTTTTTTTACGGTAAAATCCCGCACAGCCGTTTTGATGATCTATCTTTATCTGCGCCCTGATCCTGTAGCCGAATTCGTTTGCGGTGAACATTTCAATGTCATTTTTGCTCTCAATTTTACCGATACGGTTGATACAATCCATGAAAACTTCTTTTTTGCGGCGCACCTGCTCGTCATAACTCATGTGAAGCCAGTCGCACCCCCCGCATTCACCTGCGTGTTCGCATGGAGGATCGCGGCGAAATGAGGATTTTTCAATCACACGGGTAAGCAGCCCCTTGCGCACTCCTCCCGGCATTGCGCGCGGCTCATACTCAACAAGTTCCCCCGGGATAACTCCTGAAATAAGTACAATGCCGTCCTCACCTCTGCCAAGACCAAAACCACCGTAAGCCATCTTCTCAATTCTTATGGATTTTACTTTGGACATATTAACCGCCACTCATTAATTATTAACTGCAATTTTAATTATTAACTGATATTACGCAACCCCAGCCCTGAAAGGGCATAATATGCGAACGCAGGGTGCAGCCCTGCGTTTACGAATACCTGTCGCACACCCTCGAATCAGGGAGTGGCCGATGTACTTCCGCGCCCTGAAGTCTCTTCCTCCATCCTCGCCGCTTTCCACGCCTTACACTGCGCCCTGCCGATGTACTTCCGCGCCCTGAAGTCTCTTCCTCCATCCGCGCCGCTTTCCACGCCTTACACTGCGCCCTGCCGATGGACTTCCGCGCCCTGAAGTCTCTTCCTCCATCCTCGCCGCTTTCCACGCCTTACACTGCGCCCTGCCGATGGACTTCCGCGCCATGTAGTATCTTCCTCCATCCTCGCCGCTTTCCACGCCTTACACTGCGCCCTGCCGATGTACTTCCGCGCCCTGAAGTCTCTTCATCCATCCGCGCCGCTTTCCACGCCTTACACTGCGCCCGGCCGATGTACTTCCGCGAC
>JAIRVB010000050.1 GCA_031254105.1 Chitinispirillales bacterium | reverse complement strand
TGGACATCAACGGCTATGCTAAAAATATACTTTAGCGGCGATGGTATAAAATCTGCCCAATCAGTAGTCTTTAACGGACAAGCACAATCAGCTCCGCAAAAACAATTTTCTCTCAAATCGGCTATGTGACTACGATAAGTCAACATCTTTGGTCACTACAAAGTCACTACAAACTGTGTTAATTGGTGTCATTTGGGGATAATTACATAGATAGTTTATGGTCGGTTCAGAGAAACAAAAAACCCCATAAAACGTTGATTTTACTGGGGTTTCAAGAAGTACAGCCAAAGGGAGTCGAACCCCTAACCTTCTGATCCGTAGTCAGATGCTCTATCCAATTGAGCTATGGCTGCATTTTTCGGCAAGTATTATAAAATAAATATTTTTCCCCAAAAAGTCAAAGTATTATTTAAATCTATCTCACTATAGGCATAAGCCTTTGCCCTATGCTATTTTTATATGTTAGGTATTAAGTGCGTACAAGTAACAATTACTGGTGATTAAGAATAGATGAACACTCACATATGCCGCACAGTACAGGAAATTCAGAGCGTGATTGAGCCGCTGCGCAGGGAGGGTAAAACTCTCGTTACGACTAACGGCTGCTTTGATCTGCTGCATTCGGGGCATATCAAGTATCTTTGTGAAGCGGCGCAGCTTGGGGATATGCTTGTAGTAGGCATAAATTCCGATGAATCTGTAAGGAAACTAAAAGGCGCGGGGCGTCCGGTGCAGAGTGAAGCGGATAGAGCGCTTATAATAGGTTCGTTAAAAATGGTGTTTGGAACGTTTGTTTTTCATGAGGATGATCCCAGGGCGTTTATCAGCGTGCTTAAGCCTGATGTTCATGTAAAGGGCGGTGATTATACAAAGGATATTCTTGAACGGCAGACGGTGGAGGAGAATGGCGGCAGGGTAGAGATTCTATCTTTTTTAGATGGCCGTTCGACTACGTCTATTGTATCTAAGATTCGCGGGTGATTGAAAGCTGAGACGAATAAGATTCACTCGTACTTAATATTAAAGAATATATTGTATATTTATACAATTGATCTGAATTGAATTGATAAGATTGAGACATATCGGAGGATAAGTTTAATGGCAGCCAAAACGCAGGAATCGCCGGTCAAGATTCTGGAGCAGAAATTAAGGAATAATCCTCAGTCGCGGGCATTCTCCCGTTTAGCTGACATGTACCGGGCCAGAGGCGACATAGGGTCGGCTATTGACCTGTGCCTTGAAGGACTCGCCGAGCATCCCAACTATGTCACCGGCCGTTTAGTGCTTGGGCGCTGCTACGCGGAGCAGAAAAACTTTCAGGCTGCTATAGAAGAGCTAAAGAAAGTATGTATAGCTGACAGGCGAAATCACGCGGCTATCAAAATGCTGGCTGATACATTTATTAAGATAGGGCGGGCGGAAGAGGCGGGCGGTTTATACCGTGTACTCTTTGATATGGAGCCTGATAACAATGCCATAAAACATTTAAGCGCGAAGCACAAATCCGGCGATCAGAAAAATATTTTTGATATTCTCGGAATAAAACCGGTAAGCCTCGCTTCTTCGATGCAGAATCTGAAATCTTCCGGCGTTGATGAACTTGCGGATATACAAAATCTTGACACAATTCAAACAGATACCTCCTACTCCTCCCCCGCGGCTCTTCAGTTCGGTAATACTGGGGCTGTTTATCAGCAAAAAAGTATCGACGAACCAACCGGCGGGGATATTGAGAAGCAGCTTGATTCTATTTTCGGGGATTTAGGCTCCGAGACCTCCTTGGGGAACAACAGCGCAAACCCATTTGCGGCGGCAGCAAGCGAGCCGATGGGGGCGGATATCGAAAATCAACTTGACGCTATGTTTGGAACACAAGCTAAAGCCGCTGACCCCACTACGCAAAACAGCGGTATGGATATATTCGCAATAGCGCCAACGAGTGAACCAACCGGAGCGGATATCGAAAATCAACTTGATGTTATGTTTGGAACACAAGCTCAAGCTGCCCCTCCCACCGCTCAAGACAGCGGTATGGATATATTCGCGTGTGCGCCAACGAGCGAACCAACAGGGGCGGATATCGAAAATCAACTTGACGCTATGTTTGGAACGCAAACTCAAGCTGTCCCTCCCACTACGCAAAACAGCGGTATGAATATGTTCGCAGCAGCGCCAACAGTTGAGCCAACCGGAACGGATATCGAAAATCAACTTGACGCTATGTTTGGAACACAAGCTCAAGCTGCCGCTCCCGCCGTTCAAGACAGCGGTATGGATATATTCGCGTGTGCGCCAACGAGTGAACCAACAGGGACGGATATCGAAAATCAACTTGATGCCATGTTTGGAACGCAAACCACTCCTCCCGCTTCACAAGGCAATGATATGGCGGCGTTTGCGCCCGCGGCAGATGAATCCGCGAGTGGAGATCCGGATGGGTTGAACTTTCTGTTTGCTGAACCTGAGGCACACGGCAGCGGCAGTGAACAGGATACGCTATTCTTTGATTCCGGCATGACAGACAGCAGCAGCGCAAACGCGCTGTTAATTGATGAACCGGCTAGTGATGAGCTGTTGGCAGACGACAGCGCTCTTACCGGTGATGATATCGAAGATAAACTGAACTCCCTGTTTGGTATGACAGCTCCCAGCGGAACTCAAACGGATGATTCGATGTTAGCCGCAGGGCAGTTGGATCTGGCAGATGATACATCCGCTGAACAGGATGTTTCGGGAGATGATATCTCATCGCGGATTGATGAGCTCTTCGCTCAGCATGGCGATGGAAGCGTTGCGCCCGACTTTTCTGATACAACGCCGGATTTGAGCGGCAGCCAGCTCCCTGCTCCTTCAGCCGCGTCAGATGAAGTAAGCGGTGAGGATGTAGAATCCCGGATGGCTGAACTCTTCAAAGAACCCGGCAAACCTGCTGATTTAACCGCCAACTCATCAATTGACGAATTGGCAAACGCGATTTGCGGAGATTCTGATTACACTCCGTTTGATACTGGTTTAAGCGATCAGCAAATAAAAAATGCTGTTGAATCAGCTGTAGACCCATCAATTGATGAGTTGGCGAACGCGATATGCAACGATTCTGACTACGCGCCGCTTGACACAGGTTTAACCTCATTGCTGGTAGATGACCAGATTCAGCCGCCCGGAGTACTTTTAGATTTGGGTTCTCAAAACGAAACCGCGGATTTGATTGATATTGGCAACGCAGAACCAGCCGCCTCATCTCAGCAGTACGGAATAGATGAAGATGATGTGCAGGAAAAAATCCGCCAGTTGTTTAAATCCGGAGTCAGCGAACCTGAAACTATTGATATAGGAGCAAACTTCGGTGAAGAGGAGATTGATGAGCGTGACGCCGCTCTTGAACTGCCGGATCACGTGTTGACTCCAACGCTTGCGGACATCTACTTCCAGCAGGGTCAACCTAAGCTCTCGCTCCAGATTTACGAGAGACTTGCGCTGCGGGATCCCAAAGACCCGCGCCTGCAATCTAAAATTCAGGAGATAAAGGATTTTTTGGGATCTGAGTCCGGCGGCGCTAAAAAAAAAATGTGACAATATCTGAAACAGCTGCCGGAAAACAGAAAAAAAAGAGATCTGAACAGGATACAAGACCATTAGCGGGCGTGCGGATTAAAAAGCGGGCGAAAAAATAGCATTTACAAAGGAGGCGGTACGGCTTATCCATCCGGACAGCGCTATTTTTTATCAAGAAGCAAACCAGTACATTAACACAGAGATCAACTAAAAAATGAGAATAAAAGCTGTACGTAAGATTATTTCTGATGGTAAATGTACTCATGTACTTGTTAATAATATTGTGGATGTTGAGTACATAAGCGGTTTTCGTTCCTCAAACGCAACGCTTCTTATCTCCGCGGATAAACTTACACTTTATACTGACTTCAGATACAGAAACGCTGCCGAAGAGTTCTGCCGCGCCAATACAAAGTGGAATTTTCACCTGATTGAGGAATCAAACTTTAAGTATCTTGCCAAAAGCACAGCTCCCTCGTCAATCGTAGGAATCCAGTCCGATACTGTGACAATTGACCAGCTTCATGAACTCAAGCGTTCTTTACCTAAGACAAAATTTGCGCCGCTTTCAAATGAGATAGCAAATATATCTATTCAAAAAAATGACAAAGAGATTGCAAGCATGAAAGCTGCCGCCGCAACCGGGGACAAAGCTCTTAAGGCGCTTTTACCGAACATAAGGACAGGGATGACAGAGATTGAGCTTGCGCGGCAGCTCGAAGCTCTATGCGCTGAATACGGCTCTCAACGACCATCTTTTGAAACTATAGCTTTGTTTGGCGAGCGCAGCGCACTGCCCCACGGACGGCCGGGCAGCCGCAAGCTTGCCCCCGGGGATTTTATCCTGCTTGACTATGGGTGTACAGTAGACGGTTTTTGCTCAGATATCTCCCGCACATTTGTGTTTGGGGAAGCGTCACAGGAACAGCGGAAAATTTACAATATTGTTCTGAAAGCTCAGACATGCGCCCGCAGCGCAGCGCGGTCAAAAATAAAGGCTTGCGAACTTGACTTTGCGGCGCGAAATGTTATTGAACAAAGCGGTTACGGAGAAAATTTCGGTCACGCCACAGGCCATGGGGTCGGACTAAGAGTTCACGAAAAACCAAGGGTTAATAAAAAAAACGAAGCTCTTTTGCCTGAAAATTGTGTGATAACCATTGAGCCGGGAATTTATATTTCCGGATTAGGCGGAGTACGGATAGAAGATATGGTTGTTCTGACCGGTGAGGGATGCTCAACCTTAACCAATTCACCCAGAAAACTTATAGAATTGCCGATATGATAGACATAAACGCGCTGCTCAAAGCTATGATAGACAAAGGATCATCCGACCTCCATATCCGCTGCGGAGTCGTGCCTGTTATGCGGATAAACGGCGATCTTTACAAAGTAGGCCAAGTGACTGTCACCCCCGAAAACATGGAACTCATGTTAAGGACATTAATGTCAAAACCCAGACAGTACGAAAAATTTTTAGAAGATTCCGAACTGGATTTTGCCGCAAGCATTCAGGGTGTCGGCCGCTTCAGGGTAAACGCTTTCCGGCAGCGCGGAACGCCGTCCATAGCGATTCGTTCGATTAAGTACAGCGTACCGCATTTTACTGAACTTGGGCTTCCGGCGGTGATACTTGATATCTCCATGCGAAAGCGCGGGCTTATTCTTGTGACCGGAACTACCGGAAGCGGAAAATCTACGCTGCTTGCCTCAATGATTGATCATATAAATATGAATACCGCTGTTAATATCGTGACAATTGAGGATCCGATTGAGTTTTTGCATAAGGATAAACGCAGTATTGTTGCGCAAAGAGAGATAGGTACCGATACTCCCTCTTTTACAGACGCGCTACGGGGCAGTTTTCGTCAGGACCCGGATATTATTCTTATTGGTGAGATGCGCGACAAGGAAACCATAGAAACCGCTATGAGCGCGGCTGACACCGGGCATCTTGTTATGAGCACCCTTCATACTATGAATACAGTAGAAACGATAACCAGAATAATATCGTTTTTTCCGCCTCACCAGCATGACCAGATACGGCTTGTACTCTCAAATGTTCTTGTCGCGATAGTGTCGCTGCGGCTTCTGCCGCGTAAAGATGGGCAGGGACGAATACCGGCTGTTGAAATTCTTATCAACAACGCCTCTATCTCCGAATATATCCTTGATCAGAACAAAAGCCACATGATAGCAACAGCTGTCAAGGAAGGATATACACAGTACGGATCACAATCTTTTGACCAGTCCCTGCTTCAACTTTATCGTGATGATCTTATAACTTTAGAAACCGCAAAACAGAGCGCCTCCAACCCCGATGACTTTGAACTGCAGGTCAAAGGCGTTTCAGGCACCTCTGACAGAGGGTGGATGGTGTAAGCTCTTAGATTACACTTAAAAAATCTTCAAAGTTTCTGCATACCTCAAGAGCTATCTTAAGGTTTACCAGATCGTCAGCGCAGATAACAGATTCTCGCTCCGGTCTGCCTGCCATAAACGGTATAACCGAAACTCTATCTTCACTACCGTTTGATCTCTCTCTAACCCGCCTGACCGCTTCGTTCCTTCTCATGTCCATCTCCTTTCAAAGCGGAAAGCTACTCTACTCTTTGCGACTCTGTTAGTTTTATAGTACAAGATTCATGCCACAAATTTAAAATTTTTCCGCCCTGTACATACTATTATATCTATAAAATTAATATACCTGATTTACTGTTTGATTTCGGTTAAATGGGTCTTCATATTGTAATTAATCCAACCTATCTACTACTAAAAAACGGTGTAAAAAAAGTATTTGCTGATGAAGGCAAATTATTCTATATTTTAAAAACCAGATAGAAAACAGCACAAAGACAGTTTTAAGGAGACGCGTCCTTTGAGTCCTCACCCTTCAGTCCTAACACCTCCGCCTGAACCACTCACTGGAACCGCGCCAAGCCGGCTCATCAAACTGAGCAATGATACAATCAGTTTGGGAGTGATACCTGATCTTGGCGGAGTAGTCAGTCTTTTTAGTCTCAGGGGTAAAAAAAACGTTCTTAAGGCAGACCAGACTTTGTGGACACAACCTCAGCGGCGGCGTCTGAAGTTTGGCCCAGAGACAAGATGGAAAGCCTATAACGGCCACATTGTATGGCTTGGCCCGCAAAGTGAGTGGTGGACACAGCAGAACTCAAGTCCGCGCAGACGCGAGAAGAGGTGTGTCTGGCCGCCTGACCCATATCTCAACTACGGTTATTTCAGGGTAACGGAAAAAAGCGGTACAAGTATTATCATGAAGGGGCCGCCAAGTGAGTTCAGCGGCGTAGAGCTTACGAAATCAATTAATATAACAGATGATAACAAAGTAAAATTTCACGTATCGGCAAAAAACATCCGAAACACACCCGTATCCTGGGATCTGTGGCTTAACACGCGCATTGACGGATACGCACGGTGCTACGTACCGCTCTGTGACCCCGTTAAAGTGCGGGTTGACGGTAAAGAAACAGGCGAGCAGGATATGAGCAGTTTTCTTCATGATAAGGATTATTACTACATAGAACCGCTGCCGCCCTCAAGAGGCAAACACAGCCGCTGGGCCAAAGCTTTTATTCCCGCCGATAAAGGATTCATCGCTGGATTTACATCCGGGCAAGTTTTTATAATAAAATTTAAAAAACACGCACCGGAAAAAATCCATCCGGAACATAGCCTCGTTGAAATTTACAACTACACAAATCTCAACAGAGAAGACGCTCTGACCGAACTTGAATACCATGCGCCTTATGTCAATCTTGCTCCGGGAGAGTCGATGGAAACTTATGAGGAGTGGGAGCTTTATCCGTTTGACGCAGAGGTTAATCACCGTAATTGTGTTGAGTTTTTGGAGAGGTTGGAACTTAAGCAATAATATAGTCATTCACCTTGAAAAAGAGTTTTATCAATGCAGAAATGAGGTGATCTGATCTTTTATTTCTGCATTCTGCATTATTATTTCTGCATTGATCAGCGAATTTACAGGAAACCATTTACACACTCCTTAAACAGTAACCTTTAGTCAAGTTTTAATCTATGAACGATGAGCTATCTCTTGTAAGCGAAAAATTCCAATCATGCATAACAGGCGCAAACCCGCGTTCCCGAAGAGATTTTTGCATCTGCTCAACAGTTCGGCTGTCTGAAATCTCAAATTGCGGCTCACTTGGTTTTTCACTGCGCCCTCCTACCGAAGTGCTCACGCCGGCAGACATCTTTGTAACCCCCAAAGGCAAAACAGAATCACGAAACTGGGCTGATTCCCGTGTTGAAACTGTAAACCCTGCGTTGGGCATGAAAATTTTGAAGGCTGTCATAAACTGAACAAACTGTTTATCCCCGACAGTAAACCTGGGTTCAAATATACCAACCTGAGGCCGCAGTCGCGGAAATGAGACGGATACCTCTACAGATGGAAAGGTATTTTGGATATGACGCGCGTGCAGTCCGGATAGAAACACCTCTTTTACCGGTTCCCCAAGACCAAGAAGCGGACCCACTGTCACAGAGCGCATTCCCGCGGCGCAAGCGCGCTGCGGCGCAAGAAGCCTGAAATCAAAACTCTGTTTGGGACCGCCTTTGTGGAGATCCGCGTAATTTTCTCTGTTGTAAGTTTCCTGATAAATAGTTAACCCATCAACACCGGCATCAACAAGCTGTGCGTATTCACTTTCTTCAAGCGGATAAACCTCTATCGCTATCGCTGAAAAATACTCCTTGAGAACTTTTACACTCTCTTTGAGATACCGCGTAGAAGCGCCTTTGCGGGATTCTCCTGTCAACATAAGAATATGGCGCAGCCCCGTACCGCTTATACGCCGCGCTTCATGTCTAATCTCATTCGCGTCAAGATGAATCCGCTCTATTTTGTTCTGGTGAGCAAATGAGCAATATGGACAAAAGTTATCACAGATATTTGATACGTAGATAGGGGTAAACAGAAAAATGACGTTGCCAAAATGTTTCTTTGTCAAATCACGCGCCCTGACCGCCATCTGCTCAAGACAACCCTGAGCGGCGGGAGACAATAACGCGAGAAAATCATATTCGTTGAGTTTACTTTTGTTAATCGCGCGTTCAACCTGATTAACTGTCGTCGAGGCGCAGTACCCCTCAACGTCAAATTTGGCAAATTTGTTGAGCAGATCGGTAAAAGGCATTTAGGGCAAGCTTTCTCTTCTAACCTAAAAAGCCGGTAAGCGGGGATGAAGCGCGGGCGGATTCTGAGATAGAAGCCATCCCGGCAAGATATGCCAAACGTCCCGCTCTTACAGCGTGTTTAAACGCCCCTGCCATAGATACCGGGTCTTCACTTGTGGCAATAGCGGTATTAAGCAAAACCGCGGCCGCGCCCATCTCCATAGCCTGACACGCGTGAGACGGCTTTCCTATCCCCGCGTCAACTATCACAGGCACATCAAGCTCAGCTATCAATATCGCAATAAGTTCGGAAGTCTTTAACCCTCTGTTACTGCCTATAGGAGCGCCAAGAGGCATAACAGCGGCAGCGCCAGCATTGACAAGCGCACGAGCGGCATACAGATCAGGAGACATATATGGTAAAACGACAAAACCCTCCGCAGCAAGTATCTCTGTAGCTTTTATAGTTTCGCTATTATCAGGTAAAAGATATGTATTATCGCTTATAACCTCAATTTTTATCCAGTCCCCGCATCCAATAGCCCGCGCAAGACGCGCAATCCTCACCGCCTCTTCAGCCGTACGCGCGCCGGAGGTATTAGGCAGCAAAACTTTTCCCTGAGGGATATGCGCAAGTATCCCATTATCCGGTTTGTCAAGATCGACCCTGCGCAAAGCTACAGTAATAATATCACACCCGGCAGCTTCAAGCACATCCTTTATAATGCTGTCATCACGATACTTCCCGGAACCTGTAATAAGACGCGAACGCACGGTAATCCCGCCAATCACCAGCTCATCATTATTATTAGTCAGTTCACTGTTTTTCATTTTGCTATTCACTGTTCATTGTATTCGTAGATATGGGGCAGCCGCAAGGGCTGCCCTTACAGTATCCGCTGTTGGTTATTCAATTAGCCTTAGTCTCCGCGTCAGCCTCCCGCCCCTGCTATCCACTATCAGTTATTTACTTAGTATTATAGACTCTTGTTCCCGGAGGTACAGATTCCGTGATCCAGGTACTTCCTCCGATAACCGCTCCCTTGCCGATTACAGTCTGACCACCCAAAATAGTAGCGTTTGCGTAGATTATCACATCATCCTCTACATCAGGGTGACGCTTTTGTCCGGTACGCGGTTTCCCGTCTTTGTCATATGGTGATTTTGCGACAAGCCCTACGCCATGATAAATTTTGACGTTGCTTCCGATACGGGATGTTTCTCCAATGACAACGCCTGTTCCGTGATCAATAAAAAAGCGCGGCCCTATCTGCGCTCCGGGGTGGATATCTATTCCGGTACGCGAATGCGCCCGCTCAGACATGATTCTTGGGATTATCGGAACGTCAAGCGAATAAAGTTTATGCGCTATCCTGTGAGTCGCTACAGCCTCAACAAAAGGATAACTCAAAATAATCTCATCAAAAAACTTGGCGGCAGGATCGCTCTCAAGCGCTACCTGTACATCTTCAAAAAGAACAGCCTTGATCTTAGGCAAAGATTCAACAAAATAAGCCAACGCTTTACAGGCCCTGTCTTCACAATTGCACTCTTCGCACTTATCCTTGCGGCAGCGGTACTTAAAAACTTCACGTATATGCCTGCCAAGCCTGAAGCTTATGTGACGGAGCATATCCGCGATAAAAAAATTTGTATCCGAACGCGCCACTTTTTCTTTACTGTAATGATTGGGAAAAAGCACTGCCAGAATATCATCAAGCACTTCATATATTTCGTTCCTGCCTGCCAGATCAAGCCAGTCGTCAATACTCTGCGGTCTTGATTGCATCTCCTGCTCAAGTTTATCAACTACCAGCGGCAGCTTTTCATTCATCCACTGTGTAAGATTCATCTCTTCGCCAGCTACCTTTTTTATGAGTCTGTAAAGTTATATTTCAATCATCCAAAAAACAGTGCTGAATACAGAAATTTAAAAAACACTTATAATGCTAAAGAAAAACTATTCCATATATTTGTTGTTTTATTTCTGCATTCTGCATTATTATTTCTGCCTTATTTTTAGTAAGAAGTTGACTCATGCAAATACTTAATCCACTCGGTAAAAAACTCCGTACGGTGCGATCTCCACATGTTAACCGGATTTTTCAGATCAAGATTAAGCGGGGGCGCTACATCATCCCGTCCCTTTGCCACATCACGGTTATACTCATCTATCAACCGCTGAGGCTCATATTCAGGATGACCAAGGTGAATTAAAAAGCGGCTGTCTGAACTTTCAAAAATTACATACCCCGCGCCTTCCGCTCGGGCAAGCAGACGCACGTTGCCCTTGTCCCGCTCCCGCTCAAGCACACTATCTTCTATACCGGAGTGGCGGCTCTGAGCGCACCAGAACATATCATCCATCTCACCTGTTATGGTATGCTCACGGTCTAAATTAGTTGCCTGGTATACCCCGAAAATCTTTTTTTCGTAAACAGTTTTGTCAATCCCTAAAAACTTCGCGAGAGCTAACCCGCCCCAGCAGATACCAAGCGTAGAGGCGATGTTATTGTGCGCGTACTTGAGAATGCGCTTGATCTCCTCCCAGTAAACCACCTCCTCAAACGGTATCTCCTCAACCGGAGCTCCGGTTACTATAAGGCCGTCAAGGTGATCTCTTCCGTCAATAGCTTCCTCAAATGGGACATACAGTTTATCAAGATGAGATTGATCGCTGCTCGAATATTTATGAGTTTTAAGCCGTATCCAAACAGGCTCTATCTGCATAACCGACCTGCCCAGGGGATGCAGGAGACTGTACTCATACGTCTCCGCCTTGGGCATAATATTAAGAATTCCTATGCGCAGAGCGCGAATATCTTCTTTTATCGCCTCATCATGAGAAACGCACTGCACCTTGCTGTTCTCAAGAGCGCTGATCCCATGGTAATCCTTTGGTACAACAATCGTCATTTCCGCAAAACCTCTCAATGTAAGGGCGAACTGTGTTCGCCCGCATACTCACACATATGCCTTGCCCGCAAAGCACATGCACTCCCGATATCCAATGTAATGGCAGCAACAGAATCACCCGCATGGCTTATACGTATAGCACCATACACCATACGAAGATAGAAATATAATAAAAATAGCGGTCAAATAGAAGATATTCTGGCTAAAAGCTAAATCAAATAATGCGTAAAGACTAATTATTACCCCTGATCCCATTATCGGCCTATGTCTTGTACATTGGTGTATTCATATGCAACAGTTCTTTTTCCTCCTCAAATATTGTAGCAGTAAAACAATCTTTGAATACGGTAAATTGTTTGCATCGTTTTTCATAAGCATTGTGGTAAAAATTCGCAATAACAAATGTTAAAAACTGATAGGGTGTTAGCGCTGTAGAAACAGGTATTCGACAATGCTTATACTGTCCTAACGTCAAATGAGATATTGGATGTATGATCGGTTTGAATATGTTTTCGTTATTATCGAAATCAAATCTGATCGGAACCGTAACAATGCGTTTATCAATAATATCACTATATAATTCATCATTCATATACAGCTCCGGATTATTTTGAAACATCTCCAAGTTTGGTGATGGAAAGAAAGATAAACGATGTGCCGTTAAACTACTTCCTTTGAACTTGTATGACATCGAAATTAAAGCCCCATCTATCATTTTCATATTATAAGTTCTTGTCTCAATCAATTGTCTGAACATTTCAAAATATGGTATGTTTTTTAAGAAGACTGAATGATCTGCATTACTTACACCGATTTCTTCAATATTACCAGGATGGGTTCTTCGGGATGGAAAATTTTCTTCATCACAAAGACCTGTACTGATTAATTCTATAGTCAGCCTGTTTATTTGATTATATATTTTATCAATTGTTAACACACCTTTATTCTCCCCGCTTTTGTAAAAAAATAGCACGGAGACGATTTATTTGTTCATCTCCCAAATCCTCAATGTATACTCGTCCACTTTCTAATTCCTCAAGTAAACTTGCGACATTCACCTTACTTTTTTTAACTTTGTCTTTTTCAGCCTCACTCATATCTCTATTTACAATATTCATGTGATCACGTTGTGATTGCGTTGGGTATATGAAATCTAACATAAATTGGTGATCTTTTACCTTTTTATACTCAGAAATAAGTCCATGCATAGCTTCTCCGACACCAACGACCCGTACCCACGCCTTGCTTCGTGTAATAGCAGTAAACAGCTGATTCCTAATCCTCGCCATATCAAATTCAAAACCTGAATCATAGCAAGATTGTGCATTTATAACATATACCATTGCTGCTTCATTACCCTTAGCTCTGTATATGCCAGTAAATGCAACAGAATCATTATCATTTGCAAAAAATACATCAGGGTTGTCAACTCCTGCAGTATGTGAGCCAATACGATATTCATATAGTTTTGACCGTATTGGCGCAACTAGTTTTTTGGTTGTTAACGGATCCGGGTTGATAACAATAATATCATCTGGCCTCAATTCGTCATGCTCCAAGTTATACTTTATTTGCTGTACTACCCAATCATCTTGTTGTTCTTGTGTATCAAATGCTTTAAAAACAATTAAATCATCAATATCAGAGTGCTTTTCAAGAAACTCAGGACTACTTTGCATCGTTCTTTTCAATTTAACATGTTGGCCATCCACCAACCGACCATCAACGACTTCATATCCGATATCGTTCCAAAGGGAATTGTGTTCAAACATTTGAACCAGACCGGATTCTTTTCCATCCGAAGGCTTTCTATATATACCAAATCCTAATGCATGCGCTGTTACCAGTGCTGGCCGTGAATTTCTATAGCACTTCTCTAAAATTATATCTTGTTGCGGTTTCCCATCCTCATGAGCAACAAAACTCACTCGAGGATCACCATTAGGCTGTTTCCCAAAAATAATTTCCGGAGATGGTAAAGACTGCGAGCGCAAATTTTGCAATTCATCATATGCATACACTAATCTTTTGGGCTCAGATAACATCTCATAACAAAGTTGTAAAAAACTGGGCGAGAAGTCTTGTGCTTCATCAACCAATATAGCATCATATATTCGTTTTACAGATACTGTCTCAGCAAGTGCCTTATTACAAACCTCACCAAATGGATCAGATATTCCATATTTATTTCTTGCAGACATGTAATCACTATACTCCACATTATTTACTGAACAAAATGTGTAGTAAACACCATTTCTTTCCCCCCCGCCAGGAGCTCCCCACGCATGAATAATGTGTATGTTATCCCAGTCTGGTTCCTCGCTAGTTTGTTCAATATAAAATGTATTTATTAGTTGCCGCAGCTGCCCCTTCAGAGAACGAGTATGAAATGTAATAGCAATTTTCCATTCAGGATGCCGCGCATGCAAATACGCTGCTTTAAGAGCTATAACAATAGTTTTTCCAGAACCAGCAAGCCCACGTATTCTTTGAACACCTTCTACCGTCTCAATGACTGCCCTACTTTGTCTGTTATCAAGATTAGCAATAGAATCTTCTAACTCACGTAACTTTGCTCCTCTAGATTTAGGATTTAAGATCCCTCTTTTCTTCTTTCCTTTTCGAATGTTAGATATTGATTGAAGAATCGAAACTAATTTTTCATAGTATTCTGAATCACCCCAAGAAAAACCCGCGATAATATCCGCCAAAGTGCTTTCATTGCAGAGAGGATAAAATTCATCAAAATCAGGAATACGATTAACAGCTGGAACAAAAGTAACAACATTTATTTCTACACATAGTTTACGCTTTTGTATTAGTTGCTTATATCCCTTTAGTTTTGATTCTACTTTATTCGCACAATCATCTTGTGCGCCAGCATAATCATCACTAATGTCTTTCCCTTCTATCAAATTAAAAATTACCAAACCTTTTTCCTGAGAAACCCATAATGCATCAATCGGATAAGCACCATTTACTGTTCCTATAATTGGATATCCAATATACAAATATCCCGATAATTCTTTATTATCATGAAAAAAGCTTCTTAACTGTTCGCTTGCTATCGGTTTATTAGTTGTACCAGTGATAATTGTAACCATCGCTATTCACCTTTCTAGCCATTATTTTATTAATTATCAAAACACATTAAAATAATTTACAATTACACACAATACCCATTACAACAATAACAGCAATTACTGTTAAATGTCTGAATTTGCCGCAATAAGAAATTTTTAAACCTCCCTCAGGAGGATACAAAAGTGATTGTCAAGGGAGATTTTTTTTCCCGCAAGCGGAAATATGTTGCGGGATATCTTCGCTAACTGCAGATATCGTAATTTTCATAATATATACACTTACCACAATAAATGGCCGCGCAGAGGAGAGATTTCCCCTCTACTACTCTAATACTATAAATTATAAATCACCAATATTGGGTTTAGATATGTAGCGCATATGTAACATACGCTCCTCTAACACTACTTCGCCGCTGCCGCTACAGGAACAATATTCACTTTCTTCCTGTCCCCGACAGTACGCACAAACTGAACAGTGCCTTCAATCTTTGCGAACAGCGTGTCGTCTGAGCCCTTGCCGACATTTTGACCGGGATGAACGACTGTACCCTTCTGACGAACGATAATGCTTCCGGCAGGTACTAACTGACCGCCGAAGCATTTGACGCCAAGCATCTTGGGATTACTGTCTCTTCCGTTGCGGCTGCTGCCTACCCCTTTTTTATGTGCCATCTTTTCTCCTCCTGCTCCCCTGCTTCTGCTTTTTCCCGCTGTACGGGCGACCCTTTGAGTGTCCGCCCATCCCGCATATCAATAATTTTATTATCCTAAATTACAACTTATCTTAATCCTTGTACGGGCAGCCCTCGCGGCTGCCCTCTTCAATCCCGTATTATAAACACGCTACTCTGTTTTATAAATACGGAACGACCAATGGTCGTTCCCTACGGTGACGTTACGAATTGATCGCTACGATTTCCAATTTTGTGTATTTCTGACGATGACCATTTTTGCGCTTGTAATCCTTGCGGCGCTTCTTCTTGATTACAAGAACTTTCTTGTCGGAAATATGATCCAGAATTTTCGCGCTGACTGTTACACCCTTAACAAGCGGAGTACCTACGGTAATATTATCGCCATCAGCTGTAAGCAGCACCTTTTCAATTGTAAGACCGCTTCCCTTTTCGCCGCTAATCAGGGGAACGCGGATTTTCATTCCGGGGGCAACTTTAAACTGGGTTCCGCCCTGTTCAATGATTGAATACATGAAACCTTCTCCTTAATAAAAATGTCTTACAATATAATAAATTGCCCCCCAAAACACAAGACGATAATAAAAATATCTCGCTTATATCTGATGTAATGGCGGCAGCCTGCCGCCTGCATACTCCCGCACACCTGCCACGCATGACAATGGGGCAGCCGCAAGGGCTACCCTTACGATATCATCCTTTCATTGTACGGGCACCCCTTGCGGGTGCCCCATCTCACGCAACCCTAAACCCTGCCCCTACTGCTGCTCCTCCCGCACAATCCCCCCGGGAATCTCCTTAAAACTAAACTCGTCCTGATCATACTCCTCATTCACTATCACATCAATAGTGCAGCGGTGTTCCTTTTCGAGCATGGCTTTAATAATATCTCCGTCCTTATGCAGGTAGTCCGCAACCGCCTGGTGAACCAAAACCGTAATGTTGTGCGGTTTTTTGTGTACGCGGCGCAGATCGCGGTCTATGCGGGCGGTAACGGTTTCAGGTGAGAAGATCCATCCTAACCCTCCGCATGAGTGGCAAACATCAGTAAAAAACTCCTGCAATTCAGGGCGCACACGTTTACGCGTTATCTCCATAAGGCAGAACTTGGAGAGCCCTGTGCAGGCGGTCGCTGTGGGATCGGCTTCAAGAGTTTTACGCATAAAGTTTTCGATCTTGCGGCGGTTCTCCATGCTCTGCATATCTATAAAATCAATTACTATGAGCCCGCCTATATCGCGCAGCCTCAACTGGCGGCAGATCTCCGCCGCGGCGTCCATGTTGGTTTTAAAAATCGTTTCCTCAAGACTTGTTTTGCCTATGTTTCTTCCGGTGTTTATATCTACCGCTACAAGCGCTTCGGTGCGGTCTATAAGAATGTAACCGCCGCTTTTAAGCCAGATTTTTCGTTTAAGAAGACGGTCAAGATCTTTTTCAACGTTGAATTTGTCAAAAAGCGGAATCTTTTCCTTATAGTGAAATACCCGTTTGGCAAGCGCGGGAGAGAGAGATTCCACGTAGCTGAGAACATCTTTATAATCCTCTTCCTGATCAACATGCACCTCCGTAACATCCTCAGAGAAAAGATCGCGGATAACGCGCGTTGTTATGCCAAGCTCCTTATGCACAAGCTTGATACCGCAGCCGCTTAACGCTTCATCCTGAATGTGGCGCCACGAATCAAGCAGCATATGAATTTCGTTTATAAATTCAGTTTCAGAGACCTTAAGCCCAATTGTACGGACTATAAAACCAACGCCTTTCGGTTTTATCTGAGAGATGATTTTCTTAAGACGGGAGCGGCGCGACATATCGTGGGTCTTTTTTGAGACTCCGATAAAATCGGTGTCAGGCACAAGCACTAAAAAACGGCCGGCAAGACTTATTTGTGTAGTCAGTTTAGCGCCCTTGGTTCCGATAGGTTCCTTGACAACCTGAACAAGAATCTCCTGCCCCTCCTCAAGCACCTTTTCAATCGGTATCCGCGCGACTCTCCCCCGCTTTGAGGTATCCTGCCTCGAAAACCTCTCCATCAGATCATCATCTTTCGCAAGGAGCAGGGAGGGATCAACATCCGCCGCGTGCAGGAACGCGCCCTTATTAATACCGATATCCACAAATGCGGCCTGGATTCCGGGCAGCACCGAGGTTACTTTACCTCTGTAAATATTCCCCACCAGCCGGAAATGATCCGGCCGCTCAACTACGAGTTCCGCAACTTTTTCGTTTTCAAGAAGCGCGGCGCGTTTCTCTGTAGGCGTTGCGTTAAAGAGTATCTTTTTGTTCATTATTTAGAACACCACCTCGGCTGTTAAAGCAAACCGCTGCTGCATAGTTTTTGCGCCATCCTGGTTTTTATGAGTACCCACATACCTGAACTGGCCCCTTATATTGTCGGTAAACCTGTACTCAATAAAAGGGGAGTAATTAAGGTCTGTATTAGTAGTAGTAACCCTGTCTCCCCCGGTAATCTGGATGATCCGCACATTTTTTTCATGATTTATCGTAAGCCCCATGTTTGTCTTACCCTGAACAGGGATTACCCATTTCCATAATTTAATTTCCTGGAGCCTGCTTGTATTGGAAATTTCGTAAGCTGCATTTACGGTGTGACTGTTTCTTGTATTTTGCTCTCTCGAAAGCTCATCGCCGCTCTCCTTATCTACACCAATGATGGTCGTAGTACCGGTTCCGTAGCGGTAATTAACGGAGAGGGTAGGCCATTTCAAAAACCTGCCTTCAAGACCGATAAGCGGCTGAAAATCCACACTCCCTGTTGTATCCGTACGGTCTCTGAGCTCTTTTCGGCTCAACTTATAACTAAACGAGGAGTTTGCGCTAAGTTTTGAAAAATGTTTGCTTACAAAAGATAATTTGCTTAATATTTCGGTATTTGCGCTGACCCTTATTTCCGGAAATACAACAGAAGTATCTATGTATGTGGTATCAGGCTGTGCCCAAAACTCCCTGCCCCAGCCCACGGAGACATTTGAAAAATTTATCTTGAGAGGATCGGGAATATGAAAAGCGGTAGAGTAACTCACAGCCCACGATCCACTTGACTGGTCGAAACGGTAAAGGCTATGGTTTACCCCCATTTTCTCTCTGTAGAACATATTCCCAAGGCCCGCGTCACCGGTTCTTCCCCATACATAATCCCCAAAGCCGCGCCGCATGCCGAGCTGGTATTTAAAAAATTCGTAGTTTGACATATTCGCCGAATCAGCCAAAAACGTTGAACTTAAAAAACTATTCTTGAGTTCTGTGGACGCGCTATAATCCATACTTACAGAACGCATTCCGATTTTATTTGTTCCGTCTCTCAGTATGGAAAAAAGATCTCCTCCCAGAGGCTGCTCCGAGAGGCCTTTAAAGAGATCGTTTACCATAAGAGAATTACGAAGACGAAGCGATGTACTCACAGCAGCGTTCATATACTGGATACTGTCATTGTCCCTGCGTACAAGCTGCCCCGAATAATCGGCGCTGTAGTCGATTGAATGAGTCAGCCAGCTGAAAAACTGCGGCGAGAGCCGCAGACCGGCGCTCTGAGTGCGGCTTCTCTCTCCATGAAGAATCCCATATTCGTTCCACTTATGGCCGTATCTATTGTTAAGTCCAAAAATCCGCGTGACAGTACTGTCCATTATATAGTCCCAGTCGCCGCGAAGCTTATGGTCGGATATATCTCTATCAAGGCGCAAGCCGTAGCTCAAATTCAGAAGCGGACTTATGGGAGAATATTCGGCGCGCATCCCATGACGCAGGTCAAAAGTGTAAGTTTCAAAATTGTGTACATTGAGCTTCGGGTCATTGCGCCTCTCAGTGCGGTGCAGAATCTCAGCCAGATCAAAGGTCATTGTTGAAGGTAAAAGATTAAATTCGTATTCTTTATAAATTCCAGGCATCCAGGCGGCCTCACTGAAAGGAGTTACGCTTGTCCAGGAGGGCGGATTGCGCGGACTGAGATCGTAACGTAAATTTCCGGTATATGTGTAAGTAGAATCAGTTCTGAAGTAGTCTGCGCTGTCGGGATTCTCATGAGGGCCTTTTCCCGCGTAACTCGCGGTCATGTTGTAGCTCACATCCAATTTTGTCCTGTCAAAAGTCATACCAATAAACGGGTTATCGGATTGGCTTGTTTTCTCAAAAGATGAGTACAGGGTCTGAGTTGTGCTGAAGGTCTCAAAACGCTGCGCCCGCGTACTATGCTCTCCGTGATTGTCCTTTCCAAGCACTTTGTCAAGCGCATCCCCAGCCATGTCAAAAAAACCGTCCGGTTTGCCGTTATCCTTAAGAAGCAGTATGTCGCTCTGCGGCTTAACCGCAGGTCTTGATAAAGCACCGGAAACCGAACCGCCCACAGGAAGAGAAACCCCCCAATCGTCCGGTAAAAACTTGTCCATCCTGACGCGGGCGTTAACATTAGCTGAGAGTTCGCTTCTGTCTTCGCCTATAAGCGCTTCCGTCATCGTTCGGAAGTTGCCGTCGGTATAGGTCATAGCCGCGCTGAGCGAGAGGAAATCCGCCCATTGAGTAGAAAGATTGACACGCGCGGCAACTCCTGTAAGTTTTCTGGCGCCCGTAACCGTAAGCTCATTTATCCAAATCTCACCATTAATCGGATCTATGCCCGCGTCCACATCCCGCATAACCCCAAGCGCCATGAACGTGATATTGTTAAAATTGGGACGTTTGCCGACAGGCGCGTGTATGCGTAAACGGCCGCTGGCGTTTAGCGTATCAATAGGTTTATTGTCTATATCAGCGGCAAGCTTCAGATCGGACAGCTCCTGGAGGCTGATTGCTATGCGGTTCCCCCATCCGGGGTTTATAGGCCCCCTGTACTCATAAAATGTAGAATCATCGCTTCCGAAACGAAACACAAACTTTACATCGTCATTATACCGCCTGTCGCCGTAGAGCTCAATAGAAACAGAATCGTAGCCGGAAATGTTCTGCGGATTAAAATGCATATTCTTGCGCACCAGAGCGACATCGCCGGCTACAAGATCGTGAAAACGCAGCCGCAAAGATTCCTCTTTGGGGGTCTGCTCGTTGGATTTGGGCTTTACAAAACGGCCATACACGCTGCTGTAGTAAACAGAATCCTCAAGGTTGCTTATATTTGTGGCCTCAATCTTGGGCTCACTGCCGTCAGCCGTTGGCACAACTTCCCAATAGTTGCCTACAAGTTCTATTCCCGCAATAAGGAGCTTGCTTTCCTCTGTCAAAGCATCCCTGTTCCCAATCTTAGTCGTATCAAATCCGTGCCACACAAGACGCAGACCGCGCATTTTTGTCCAGCTGGTAAGATTACCCACGGTATCTTTTGTTATACTGCCGGATTCGTCAAGAATTTCCTTAAGGGGAATACGGTAAAGCACCCAGCCTTTGTTCTCTACAAGACGGGTGTTAGTATCAATATAAGCGGAGTGCTTATCAAGATCAATCTCATACGAAAAATACTTTTCCTGAAAGCTGGGATTAACCCGCGGAATACCGTCAGCGTCTATATTTTCGTTGTCAAACTGGTTATTACCCCTGGTTCCGTTAACAAAACGAAAGTTACCGGTATTGTCATTATCATACTTGCGGAAAAGGTCTCCGCTGGGGTCATTAAGACTCCTCGGAAAAACAAGCCAGTTAGTATTTTGGTATCTGGAGATAGTGTCCCAAGCATTTGCGCCGGCGTTTGGCACCACATAAAACTTTTCATCAACCGGTAACCCGTTAAGCCCTGTATCATATTTTGACAGCTGTTCAGGTTTGTTTTGATATGTGGGGTCTTCCACCGCCAAGCTTCCATTTGGCGGACCGCCGTCACGCACCTGATCGTGCCTGAAGGTGCCTATCTGAATATTAAGCTTGCCCTTAGTCCCCTTTCCAGAGTCAGGCTTCACAAGAATTTCAAGGAAACGGTGGTTTTCCATGTTAAGCCCGTTTCTTCCAAATGAAGTTGTTATGGAAGCATACGATTTTTTAAAGCGATCCCTGAGTTCGGGATGAGCAGGAGTCGCGTGCAGCCGCAAAACATCCATAAATTTGCCGGTGTTGTCGTAACGGGAGTTTTTGTCTCCTTTCCAGACATCGGATTTGAATACTCTGTGCTGTACATCGTTGTCAACAGGCGTAAACCAGTAAAAATCCCACGCAGGGGGAGTTTTCAGCAGGGCTGCGCTAAGAGAATCAAGATCGTACTTGAAAGGGTAATGCGAAGGATGCCAGCTCTGGTGGCGCAGTGAGAGCGCGTAATAGTCTTTAGTTTGGTCAAAATCATCGAGGTACGCGTTTGAACCTTTGGAGGTATTTGTATTCATATGACTTTGAACTATTTCAAAATCTATCTTTGCGGAAGATTCCTGATCCGTTTTAATAAAAGGGATGTAATTAACCGCGCGGGTCATCCATTCGGGTTGAAAATCAAGGCTTGTGTTAAAACTGAGATGCAGTTTACTGTACGGCTCATTTCCAAGATTCGGCACATCTCCGGCGGAGGTAGAAGCGGATTGATAAAGAAGACTCATGGCCGCAAACGAGTTATCGCTTATAAACGGCAGCCTGACCTCCCCGCGCAAACCGGCAAACACTTTTCTATCAAGCACAAAATCCGATTCGCGCTGATAGGTTATCAGAATCGACTCCGCCGCGCGCGCTCTGGTAGATATAAGATCCAGTATTCCCATCTGGTAATCAAGTAAATAGTCTTCGCCTTCAATGAGCTCAGTGCCCGATTTTGTTCTGACTTTTACGGTACCTTCTATGATATTCCATCCAAGGTTATCGTAAGATGTTCTCCGTACTGTTCCGCTTGTCAATATGTTGAATTTCGGCACATAATTTTTCATCGCATTATCAGATGATCTTGTTCCATATCTGTAAATTAAGGTATCTCCGATAAAGGTATCGTCATTACCGATCAGCCTAGGGTTTGCAAACGGTTCATTTCCATTAATGCCCGGATCCCATGGCGGTAATATAAGCTCGTTGTTTTCAATGTTAAAAATATCAACTACCTCAAGTCTTGCCCTGCCCATAGAATCGGTCAGACCCAAGACGTAAGAGATAAGTCTCTGATTTTTAACGTGCTTTATAGTATCGCCCCGCGAAGGATCTAAATAAAAAAGATCGAACTTGGCGTCATCCGCTCCGTAATATTCGTAAACATTACGCCACATAAGGCCAAAGTTGGGCTCACTGGCGCTTGAGGCGTCATCCATACTGCGGGGTTTCAGTATCCAAAGATTTACAGTGTCCTTGTAGAGTGTGTTAGGAGGTACGAAAGTACCCTTATTTAAACTTGAACTTGCGTTATCGACAGTCATAGTTATCGCGATAGCTTCACCATCGTACACATTATGAGTTATCCGTACCCACCCTCTTTCAGAATCAAACGTATAGTCCTGATCTTTGGTGAGAAGCTTGAAGTACCCATCTTCCCTGGTGCAGTAAATTGGGATTGTATTATTCTGTTCCAGCTCAGGGGCTGGAACAGAGATGAACACCTGAAGTTCCTTAACTTTGGGCGGGCTTTTAGCATTGCGATCAGGGTCATTGATATTGTAAACTTTGTTGTAGTACTCTTTATATTCATTGTCTAAAAAGAAGTACCGGTTCTTGACAAAATCACTTGTTTTCAGAGTATTGGTGCTGTAAGGATCATCTTTGCCCCCAAGCTCTCTTGTAAACGCCTCACCTTGAGAGTGGCTTGCGATAGTCGTGAGCATAAGCGGGCCGACCTTAGCCCTTACCTTAATACCAAACAACCCGTCCGCTTTATCAGAATACCCTGACAGGCTTGTTCCCGGCATGTCAAAACCTGTATATCCGGCAATGATCTCCTGAATAATCTCATCCTCAAGCTCCCCCGGCTCAGACTCCCTATATTCAACTTTGAAGTTTTTAAGGGGATCATCACTAAGATCAAACCCCTCCTGCTTGCTGTGGCTGATATTTACGGATATAAGCCTGCCGACACTTCCACGGATAGTAAACTCATAATTATTTTCAAACTCAATCGGACTAAAATTCGTTTGCTTGTCAGTACCTATTGTATATGATGTATACTCCGAAGAGAGGGTTATCTCAAGGCGGCCCTCAATTTTTAAACGGGGAGGATCTTTACCCAAAAGCCTCTGAGCCCAGGGAGGATAATGTACTGCCAGTTCCCATTGGAGCTTGGGGGTTTGTTGCCTGATACCTAAATTCTTCCGCGCCTCGTCGGATAGCTTACTGTACCAGCTGTTATAGAATGAGTAACCTCTGCTATCTGAAATATAATCGCTCAGTTCGCCGTAATGATAAGTCCAGACCGTGTTGCCCAAAGAGTCCTGACGTAAAAACGTGAGCTGGCGCTTCTCAAAATCAATCGCCGTGGTGTCAGTAAACAAATCACTGTTTACCACGAGGATACGGGGGTTAGATTCCGAAAGCGGACTGCTGAAACTTGACTCAAAAGGAGGTTCATAGCCAGGAATCTTAGGCGGTTCATAACGCAGCCCCTGGCCGACTAAAGACAGGGCGCCCATAAAAACGATAAGATATAGTTTATTAAGAACAGCGCGCAAGTTAACGTCCGCCTCTTCTTGAATTTGCAGGACTGTTTTCCGCGGCAGCCGCATCCCTGCAGCACCTGAAGCCAACAGGATTATGCCTGTTTTGAGGAAAATAGCTGTAGCGTATATCCGCGCAGCGGCTTTGGGAACCGCTTGCCCAAAACCCGCCCATCACATTTTTAAGCGAGCGGTCCTGCGGAGGAGAGGTGGAGGTCCATTCCGCCAGATTTCCCGACATATCAAACACCTCGTAATACCCCCTGCACTCCGGCCTGCTTCCCGACGGCCTCACAATTGTATCATGAGTTACGCACGCGTTAGCTTCATATGTTTTTCCGTATAAATAGTTCCAATTCTCAGGGCCCGCGCACGCGCCACTCCACTCCTGGGATGTACAGAGACGTTTACGAACAGAAAAACAGGAATCCATAGCCTGATAGAGCGATACAAAAGAATTAGGCATTACCCCCTTGCGGTTAGGCCACTGGTACCGGTCAATACAAAATTCACCATTTTTTGTCACTATATGCTCCATTTCCCGCGGACAGGGCAAAGATTTGCCTGAAAGGTCAAACTCATAACGCTTGCTTTTAACACTCATCTCTTTCCCGCAGACATCGCGGGCTCTGTAAAAGAGTGTAGCGTTACCCGAAATTTTTATCGGCGCTCCATCATATATCTTCCAGCCGCCTGTCTCCTCAAAACTGAAGTATACCGTACAAGCCTTGTTGGCATATAGTTTTACATCGACAACTTGCCGGTGCATTCCGCCGGAAGGATCGGGGTACACCCATGGCGGAAGCGTATCTCTGACACAAGGATCCGCCGCCGCCTTAAGCGAATCTGCAACCCTGGCCGAATCTGCAATTCTAAGTGAGTCAATTATTCTCAACGAATCTGCAACCCTAAGTGAATCAACTATTCTCAATGAATCGACAACTCTAAGCGAATCTGCTATTCTTAATGAATCGGCAACCCTAAGTGAATCTGCTATTCTCAACGAATCGGCAACCCTGAATGAATTAGCAACTCTCAGCGAATCTGCGATCTTAGATAATCCCGCGGCTCTAAGAGAATCGATAATTCTAAGCGAATCGGCAATTCTGAGTGAGTCCGCTATTCTCTTAAGCGAATCGGCTATCCTCGTACGATCAAGATCCGATTCGTAATTGACTTCGATAACCGGCTCCCCATAATTGACAACCTTATTTTTTTTAGACCCAAAATACTGGTATCCAACGAAAAACAACAGTATGATAACAATAAGAATGATCAGCAAGATAATGATATGCATACGCCTTCTTTTATCAGCAGATTTTTTACCCATCAAGTTAACCGTCCAAACAATAGTTACCAACTGTTAATCAAAAAGGTTTTGCCTTTTGTTTTCCCGGCAACTGGAAACTGTCCCTAAATCACGCATACACAGTTTCCAACTGCTCCACTGCCGTAAGCACCTTGAGAAAATCCACTGTTTCCTTCACATCATGCACTCTGAAAATGCGGGCGCCTTTGGAATACGCGGTTGCTATAGTCGCAAGCGTTCCATATAACCTTTCGTCAACTGGCCTTCCCGTAATTTTACCGATAAACGACTTACGCGATGTACCTACCATAAGCGGGTAACCAAGCCGTGCTATTTTATCAAGTCTGTTAAGAAGCGCGATATTATGCTCGCTGCTTTTTGCAAATCCAAACCCCGGATCAATCACTATTTTATTTTCGCTGACACCGGACTCCTTGAACTCCTCCACAGCTGTAAGCAGTTCCATGGCCACCTCCGAGGCTACATCATTATACTGCGGATTGTCCTGCATTGTCTGAGGAGTGCAGCGGCTGTGCGTGAGCACTACGGTGCATCCGGCCCATCCTGTTATAGGAGCCGTAAGCTTGTCCATCCTGCCGGCGCTTATATCATTTATCCAGGAAGCCCCCGCGTCAAGCGCGGCTCTGGCAGTACCGCTCCAGGTCGTATCAACACTAACCGGCAAGCCTGTCCGTTTAACAAGTTCATTGACAACAGGAATAATGCGGCGAATCTCCTCCGCGGCACTGAGAAGCGCAGCGCCGGGCCGTGAGGAGGACCCGCCGATATCAATAATATCCGCACCCTCCTCTTTAAGCCGCAAAGCGTGTTCGAGCGCGGCAGCAGCGCTTATATAACGGCCGCCATCATAAAAAGAATCGGTGGTCATGTTAACAATACCCATAACCAAGTAAGGCTTTTTCAGCAAACCGTGTCTTTCCATCTGATACAACTCCCGTTGTCATGATTAGAACTCAGAGCTTAGAACCCAGTATTCAGAAATTAAAAACAACACATGGCAGGATTTTCTCCCAAAGGACACTGTTGTTTTGATTTTTCTGAGTTTTGAGTTCTAATCTCTTCCTTTATATAAAACTGGCACATTGCGGTGCGATCCCGCAAGTTTTCACCAGTGTTTACTGATCTATATTAAAAAACAGAAAACTCCCGTTCCGGCTAAGGGAACGGGAGTTCTGTTATCGGTCATTTTTAAATTAAGAGAGCGGTGAGCCTGACGCCGCGTTCTCCTCAGTTACAGGCACCGGGACTTCAGAGGGAATTGTCACGTTTATCTCCCCTGAAGCAGCAGCCGGTTTACGCGGCAGAAAAGACCGTGTCTTTTTCGCTGCCGCCAGTGTTGCGCCGCTTATGACTTTCATTATCTCTTCACGGTCAAGCAATTCGTGTTCAAGCAACGCCTTTGCGAGCCGCTCGAGCTGCTCTCTGTGATCTGTAAGGATCTTTTTGGCCCTCACTGCCTGCTCCTCAATTATAGAGCGTACTAATCTGTCGATAGCCTCGGCGGTTGACTCCGAATAGTCACGGTGACGGTTCATCTCACGGCCTATAAAAATCGAATCATCCTTATCGCCGTAGGACACAGGCCCAAGCTCATCTGTCATCCCGAAATCGCACACCATTTTGCGCACAAGACCTGTGGCCCGCTTTATATCATTAGACGCGCCTGTGGTTTGATTCCCGAAAATGATCTCCTCGGCAATACGCCCGCCAAGAAATATGCAAACCTGATCCAAAATAAACTGTTTCGTATGCATGTGCCTGTCTTCGCCTGGAAGGGAGAATGTTACCCCCAGAGCCCGTCCGCGCGGGATAATTGTCACCTTATGCAGAGAATCAGCTTCCTCACAGTGAAGATTACATACCGCGTGTCCCGCTTCGTGATAAGCGGTAATCTGCTTCTGTTTCTCGGAAAGCACCATACTCTTGCGTTCGGTACCCATCAGCACCTTATCCTTTGCTTCTTCAAAGTCAAGCATAGTCACTATATCCTGATTAAACCTCGCTGCCATAAGAGCTGCCTCATTTACTAAGTTGGCAAGATCAGCTCCCACAAACCCCGGAGTGCCTCTCGCTATTGTGTACAGATCTACATCCTCAGCAAGCGGAGTCTCCTTAGTGTGAACTTTTAATATACCCTCGCGTCCCTTAACGTCGGGCGCGTCAACCACAACCTGCCTGTCAAAACGGCCCGGCCTTAAAAGCGCCGGATCAAGAACATCGGCGCGGTTAGTGGCCGCTATGAGAATAACCCCCGAATTAGGTTCAAATCCATCCATCTCAACAAGCATCTGGTTTAAGGTCTGTTCACGTTCATCATGACCGCCGCCAAGACCGGCGCCGCGCTGACGGCCGACAGCGTCAATCTCGTCTATAAAGACGATACACGGTGAGTTCTTCTTTGCGGTCTCAAACAGGTCACGTACACGGGAAGCTCCTACACCAACAAACATCTCCACAAAGTCAGATCCGCTCATTGAAAGAAAAGGCACTCCAGCTTCACCCGCTACACAGCGCGCGAGAAGCGTTTTTCCGGTTCCCGGCGGCCCCAGAAGAAGTACGCCTTTAGGAATTTTTCCTCCAAGCTTTTTAAATTTTTTCGGATCTTTCAGAAAGTCAATTATTTCAGCAAGCTCAGCCTTCGCTTCCTCAACACCTGCCGCGTCCGCAAATGTTACCTGCGGACGGTCTATATTATGCAGCTTGGCACGGCTCTTTCCAAAAGAGAACATCCCTTTTTGAGCGGATTGCATGTTGCGGATAAAGAGCATGTAGAAGACAACTGAGATCATCACTATGATCCCAATCTGGAAAATAACGCTGCCCCACATCCTCTCCTGTTCAAAAGTGTACTTAAAACCAGCCTCATCCCATACGCCAAGCATCTGTGAATCCAGAAACGGCAAGTTTACCACAAAGAATTTATTGGCGGCAGCGTTGCCCTTCGCGCCAGATACCTCGGCAAGCTCAGCAGGATCACTGACCTGGCCGCGAAGAACAGCGCGTCCGTCACCTTTCTGAGTCACACTTGCCTCCGAAATACTCAATTCCGGATTGTTAAGCAGCTCCTTAAACTGAGAGTAGGTGATTCTTGTCTCTCTCTGGCCGCTGTAACTCTCTATCGAACGTAAACCCATAAATACAGCCGCGATAATAAGAAGCCATATTAAAACCGGTTTGGAACCGCGGCCGCGCGGGGTTTTCTTTCCCCCATCGCTTTCAGTTGGCCGCTTGGGAGCGCCCGCGCCGTTTTTCTGATCGGCGCTATGTTTTTTTTCTTCAGAACCCAAACTCTACCTCCAAGCTACTTTATATTGTTACTCTACCAAATACCCCTTTTGAGTTTTTGGGAGAAATTTATACCAAGTTGTCAATTTTTCCATATCTACATACTACAAATTAATACAGAAATATATTAAAAATGCCTAAGATAAAAAGAAAATATTCTGTACCTTTCCCGCTTTATTTCCGCATTTTCTCAAAATCTATCTAAAATACATTAAGGCAGCGCTTCCGCGCCTCCGCATAAGGGCGAATAATTAACCGCCCGCTCCCCTGTGGCAACCTTCTTGCCCGCCGGTACACAAAATACTCTCACGAATTTTGCTGCCTCTTGTCCCGTCTCATAAAAAGTATACGGTCACGCGATGGATAAAACCCCCAACCGTCCGGCAGAAGATGCTCTCCGTTAAACAAAGCCTTAGCCGAAATAACCCTTCTCACATGAAGCTTTGAAACAGTAATTTCGTACTCATCAAAAAGCGTAACGATTGCCTCAGACGCGATTCCTTCATCCAACAATCCGCTCTTAATTATATAAAAAGAAAATTCATCTCCCCTTATTACGTGGGAGCTTATCCATATATTGACTTTTTCCATTACTATCTCCCAAACCCGGCCCGCGCTTGCCGCGCTTGAGGCGATATTTGCCACAGCATCCCTGTTCCGCTCAACCATTTTAGGGATTATCTCGCTGCGTACCCAGTTTCTGCGGAATTTTTGATTCGAATTGGAGGAATCAACACGGTACGATAGTCCCCGCGTCTTAAGCCACTCTTCAAGATGATGCCTTTCGACGGAAAGCAGCGGCCTGATAACACCATCCCCGCGCACAGGAAGCACCCCGCGCATCCCCCTCACCCCGGCGCCCCGCATAATACGCATAATGAGCGTTTCCGCCTGGTCATTAGCTGTATGAGCCGTGGCTACGCGGTCAATTTTTTGAGTTAGTTTGATGTGATGAAAAAAGCTGTATCTTTCACCGCGCGCCCAATCCTCAATACCGCTCTCAATATTTGTTGATGGGGAAAGTCTTGTGTTGAAAAATTCTATTTGCAGACAAGCCGCGGTCTCTCTTACAAACTCCTCATCGCCATCTGACTCAGCGCCCCTCAGGGAGTGATTGACATGAGCAATAGCAAGCCGCGAGATCCCCAACCGCTCTTTATACAGATGCAGCAAATGTATCAACGCGACAGAATCAGCTCCGCCGCTTACCCCAACAAGAACCGATGATACGCGAGGATTCAACGAACCAAAAAACGCGGTTAATTCTGATGATAAAAAATCGGAAACAGAGGACAAAACATCCTCCTGAGGGTATTTAAGGCAATGCGGAAATAATAATTCAGAATGCGGAAATATTAAAAACTCTTATAGCGCAAAGAAAGTCTTTTATACACTAGTGGTTTTATTTCCTCATTCTGAATTATTATTTCCGCATTATTTTGTATTTGTATATTTTATAGAAGAGCGAAAGCCTAACTAAAAAATAGCAGCGGAGGGAATCGAACCCCCGACACGTGGATTATGATTCCACTGCTCTAACCGACTGAGCTACGCTGCCGTTTTCGGGAACTTCGGGTACTAATATAAATAAAGTCAAAGATGGAGTCAAGTCCGATCTAATGATCCGCGGTCATTCAACTTGAAAAGATATTATTAATGCAGAAATAATAATGCAGAATGCAAAAATGAGGTGATCTGATCTTTTATTTCTGCGTTCGGACATCTATTTTAAAGTTGAATTATTATAACGCGCTGCCAAATAGCAATCAATCTGGGGAGACGCCTACCATATATGAGATTCCCGATGCGCCGGAAGCTATCACAGGGCCAAATCTGAATCGCGAATTTTAAAATTTAAAAAAAGTGTTGTATTTTTAAAAAAAACATTTTATAATATTAAGTATGAATACAGTATTCCCTACTCTCTGAAGTCATATTCTCTCTACATCCCTCTCTCTCCTCCATGTTCTCTAAATCTTAAGTAGTGCTGTACGTCGTATGTCTTATACGCATTTCAAGTGTTTTTGCGTTTAAACAACAGAAAGGAGGAACAATACAATAGCCGCTATGGCAACTTCCCTATGGGGTTGCAAAGATTCGAATACGCGCTGAGTTGTTAAAAACTTAGCGATGGTTTGTAATTTTCAATATTTTTAGAATTTTAAAGAAGGAGTATGAGATGAGTTCAAAAATCAAAATGTTTGGGTTTGCTCTGATTAGTGTTATGATTTTTAATGCGGTGTCTTACGGTCAGATAGCGAGTTTTAGCAGCATAAGAAATGTTGGAGACAGCGTACAAATTCTGGACCTTACAATCTCCTTACACCGTTCATGGGATGAAATTGCATCTGACTCATTATTAAGAAACCAATATGAACAAACGATTCGTTACTGGGCTGACGGGACATACGAAATGACTAACGGCGGGCACAAACTCGGCAATATCAGAATTTTTACAGGTTCGCGCTTCACGAATGCTGTAGATGTTCAATGGATTGAAAACGGTTGGCCTAATGCTCATATATACGGGTTTATGTCACCAAACGCAAGTCTGAGAATTCTAATGAGTGATTTCTTCAGCGGGTACAATGTTCCCACCGGCATGGATTGGGACTGGCGGGGAGCCGGTTATACTTTGGCGCATGAGGGCGGTCATTATATCTACGGTCTGTATGACGAATACAGTTTGGAAACAGGAGATGTGCCGGTAGTACCATCCATAATGAATTCTCAATGGAATGCGCGAAACGGAAATTACGCATGGCTGAATTTTTCAACATCTTATAACATCGGCGATATTACAAAAACCAGGCAGGGACGAGTGCATGGTGTTGACGCATGGACATTTTTATCTTCTGACAAGGGAAGATATGATGTATTAAAAAACCTTAGCCCCTCTGTTTCGAATACATATACTTTTAATAACACTACAACATATCCCTGGATGCGGGTAGAACTTCCTTCAAACAGCGCCAGAGACAGCTTAAAAATTATCTGGATGGGCAATAACCTAGATATTGACCTGATACTTGATAAATCCGGAAGCATGTACGGAGAGCCGCTTACGAATATGAAGAACGCGGCGAAAGCGTTCGTAGACGCTATAAATGTTTTTGGTAAAAATTTCGGAATTACTCCATCCATCGGCATAACCGCATTCTGTACAAAACCGGAGAATACCTATCCAATTACTATTCTTAATGATAATAACGTTAATCGGATTAAAAGCATTATCGACGCTATCAGCGATGAAGGTATGACTGCAATGTACGATGCCTGTTTATTTAGCCTAAATAAACTGAAATCGCATTCTACGGTTAATTCGGCCCGTTTGGCCATACTCTTTACAGATGGGGAGGAGAATTACTCTTCGGAAAAAAACGTTTCGAATGTAATTAATGAATTTACTGAGAATAATATCCCCATTTACACGATTGGATACGGCAGCGGCGCATCCCACAACAATTGCATGGAACTTTCTAATGGAACCAAAGGCATATTTATTGCCGATTTGAAGGGTTCCGCTGATAGTGTAAGCAAAATACTGCTTGCTATGTTCGATAATGCCGCTGACCTGCAGTATATAAAAGATGCGACGTTTTCTTCAAATGCAGGTTTAGATTTTATTATTGATCCGACTGTTTACTCCGGTGTCGCAGAGGTGAGATATACTCTTTTGGACGCAAATTCATACTGCGATTTTACAATTACAGATGGAAACGGAAACCAAGTTCCTTCGACAACCACTATCATTCCGTTAAGCAGCTTATATCCGCGAGAACAAATAGCTTTAATAAGCATCAGCAGCAGCGCGGTTGCCGGGGCAAACCCGGGAAAATGGAAGTGCCATGTAAGTTCATCGGCTGGACTTGTTTCCGCAAACCTTAAAGGAAAAGTGCGGGTCGAAGGAAAATCCGGCGGAACATACTCGGCTTCTGTTGAGAGCCACCAAAACAGTTTCTATATCTGGCCGCAACCTCTGCGTTTATCAGCGTCGACAACAGGTAAACAAGGGTTGATAGCAAACCTTAATTTAACGGCTGCGCTTACAACCCCTTCAGGAAATGTTATAAGCGTTGTGTTGAATGATAATGGCGTTAACGGCGACAAAATTGCGCATGACGGCATTTATTCTTTAGATTATTCAGACTATACTGAAAACGGGCAATATACGTTGTCCGTACAGTTTGATAATGATTCAGTCAACGCATATTACGCTATTGGCGGCGTTTCCTACGCGCTTCCCGAGTCTGGCGTTATGGTACCTGTTGATACGGTTTTTGTGACGGACAATTTTGACAGAACCGAGAGCGTTGTTTTTCATGTTAAAGGCGTTAACGCTCAGGCTCCTACCAGAACGGGATCAATAATGGGCTTTGAAAAAGACTCATTGTGGTCTATTATTCATAGTTCGGGAACATTATCAAGCAACGCGACCACCAAAACGGAAGGCAGCGCTTCACTGCAAATATCCGGAAACGGCTGGCAGCAGATAAGAAGCAGCGCTATAAATACCGATGAATTGCAAAATGTTACGAATACACTTTCCGTTGATTTATTTATGGGAAATACACAGACTAACCCATACTGGACAGGACAAGTGCAGTTGTATGTATTCTGCCCATCGGCAAACGTTCATAATCAATATATCGGTTCAATTGATCTTACCGGTTTACTGCTTGATAAGTTCAGTACGCTCTCATTTGCGTTACCTCAAAGCATAGTGGATATTCTGAATGGAAGCTATTCAGATTTTTCATTCTCTTTAAGCATAAATACTAACGCGAATACAGGAGCTTATTATTTTGATAATATGCGTTTCGAGCGGTGATCACCTGTAAATTACGGCGGGGCTTTACAAGCCCCGTCTAAATAAAAAGTAAAAAACCTTCATGAGCATATTTACAAAATGGAAACAAAATGTTTTTATTATAAGGAATGTATGATGAACATTAACATTATAAAAGATACAAGAGTGTTTTTTTGCGTTATAACCGTAACATTTTTTGTATCGATTCTTACGTGGAGCGGATTTTCACAAACTACGGATACTGCATACATTCCATTCAGAATAAATGCGGACGCAAAAGTTATTGGCTGGGAGCAGAACGCAGATACTTTACAAATAGATGTGAAAGCAGGTAAGCCTGATACACTAGCCATATACTTAGGCCCTGTGTCTTCCATAAAACGCGGCAGCATGCGGACGCAGTATAACGCTCCATCGTTAATCTCAGATTCTCGTGGAAATATCACTCTGCGTCTGCCGCAAACATCGTATCAAAAAGCAGCAGTTTCATTGCATTCTGTAAATGGAAAACGGATTATAAACCAAAAGACAGAATTGTCCGAATCTACGAAGCGCATATCATATTCTAACATTGCTCCGGGCATTTACATACTCTCCGTAAAAGGGATAAACGCCGGCTCATTTTCCGCCAGACTTACCCATCGCGGAGGAAAACTGAACATCGGAGTCGCGTTTGGCGCCGCGGCGCTTTTAGAGAAAGAGGCGTATTCGGCAGCACAAAGTGATAACGGCAGTATTTGGACAATAAGCGTGAAAGCCACCGGATATAATGATACCACATACACACTTGTTCCAGTCAGAGGAATAAATCCTACGCAGAATATAAATTTTATCGGATCGTTCTTAGATTTAAGGGACAGCCTGGCTTACCGTTCCGTAGTAATAGGCAGTCAATTATGGATGGCTGAGAATCTTAACTATATCCCGGATTCCGGTAATTCATGGTGTTATGGTGAATACAAAGCCATAATATGCGGTGCTGACGGATGTCATGAAGATATCGACCCGGGGCAGTGCGATACATACGGACGTCTTTATGACTGGGCTACAGCGATGAACCTTCCATTAAAATGTAACAACGTGCACAGCACCACAGATCCTGATTGTGGGCTAACAATTCCTAACCATCGCGGAATCTGTCCGGAAGGTTATCATATTCCCGATCATGCCGATTGGGACAGGCTGTACCGTTACGCTGATGGTTCCAATGGTACTTCAAGCCCTTATGCTAGTCCTACTGCCGGTAAACATCTTAAAACAACAAGCGGGTGGTTTCATGTTCCCGGTGTCACAGAGGCTTGGGATACCTTTGGTTTTTCGGCTTTGCCAGGCGGCCAACACAACCCAAACACAGACTGGTTCAATGATGTCAACCGTAGCGGATATTGGTGGAGCACAGCTGAAGACAGCACCGGACACGCTTATTACAGGGAAATTTACTACTACTATGAGAGAGCATACGTCAGCATAGTATACGAAGCCACCAACTGGCACGGCCTAAACAAGGCTTTTGGTTATTCTGTCAGATGTGTTCAAAACTTGCAATAATTCGGCAGAGCTCTTTAAGGGCCCTGCTTCAACAATATTGAATAGAAAAGGAGATGTCATGAGCAGGATAAACGCCGGATTATGGTTGATTATAATGCTATTGTCCGTGATAAACTACGTAAACGCTTCCGATATTTCTCGAAAAATTAAAATTGATACTTTATGCGCTTACGGAATTATTAATGACTTCAATGGAAATTATCTTTTAAAAGATAAAACGGAATTGACCTCATTTTTGAAGTCTACTATGTATGATGAAAACGGTCCTATGATAATCAGGAAAAAAACGCACCGGCCGGATTTCAAAAAATGGACTTATTTCGCATTTGCCGGAGCTGACTGGCCGCGTAATACAGATATTTCGTACAAAAAAGATACTATCGTAATAACATTTACCAAATTCCTTCCACCGGATATTCCAGGCGGCCCTCAATATGCGCCTCCGGCTCCGGTTGCTGTTATATATTTCATTCCGTTTACAGAAAACTCAATCTTTTTTGAAGATATTGTAAAACGGAGATGAAGGCAAACGGCAGGTAGTAGGATAATACGGGACAAATAATCCCAAATTATTCGTTAGAAGATTTTTTGAAAAATGAAAAGTATTATTCTTAATGGACACCATTAGAAATAAGAAAGAATAAGGCATTGGTATAGTAATTCAACTTCAAAATAGATATCCGAATGCAGAAATAAAAGATCTGATCACCCCATTTCTGTATTTGAACATCTATTTATGCATTAATATCTTTTTCAAGTTGAATGACTATAGTTAAAGAATACAATAGATCAAAAACTAAAACTCATTTTTCGATACATTACGTTACATTTTTATTTGACGCAACGCACAGGTATGTTTCTGGAGATAGTGAAAGCACATTTAAATTTTTGGAGAACTAATGTGTACAGATGTTGTTGTGGTGTACGAAAGAGAACTATCAAAAATGGCAGTTAAACCAAGTTGTGTAATTCCAGTGCTTAAAATAAGAAAGGGGCTCCGAAGAACCCCCTTCCCTCTCAGGCATTGCACCTGAGACCCATCATCATCACACACACATCTACCATTTGCATGGCATTACACCTGCCATTATATTATAGCAATGGACGTGCCAATTTTTTAAAAAGGTACAAAATGGCTTAAAATGAACGTAATCGCAAATTTCTCACCAAATCTCATAACAAAGCAAATGGAATTCCACAGGAAATGTTTTCTTGAATCGGTAATAATTTCCTGATAAAGCAAACTTTACAAGTTGAGTAGAGATACTTTTGTTATGAGTAATAAGTTTTTTGAGTGGTGAGAGGAGAAAAATCTATACATTCATATTTCTAATCACTGTTAACTTGCTTTAATATATATTATACAATAATAAATTGCGACAAATACCCGTGAGGGAGTAGTTAGCACAGACAGTTGTGCGTCAAACCAACAATCCCGGTTTACTTTTAACCTGGTTTGACTTAATTAACGAGACTCACGTATGGCTGCTTTATACGGCGCTATGCGTGAACTTATATAATATAATAAGACTCAAGTATAGCCTCCAAAACTGTACTTGAGTTTTTTTATTGTATCAACAGAAAGCGCCCACGCGTTGGGTGCCCTAACATAGAGGAGATATTTAGAGATGAGTTCCTTTACGGAGTCCAAAGAAGCGGTTCTCAAAAGATTAAACTCAAATCCTGATAAGGGATTAAGTGATTCACAGGTTGCCGAAAACACTGCCAAATACGGTTCAAACGTGCTGGCGGCAAAAAAGCAGGTTTCCCTTATCCGCCGCGTTATCGAAGCGGCCTGCGAGCCGATGATAATACTTCTGATACTGGCGGCTGTTATCGCCGTTGTTGTCAATATAGTATTATATATGACAGGAGGACATGCTGACTTTTTAGAATGCGTAGGGATTTTTGCCGCGATTTCGATCTCCGTAATTATCGCGGTTGTAATGGAGGGCAGGAGCGCCAAGGCGTTTGAAGCTCTTACAAAAATAAATGATGATACTACAATCAAGGTGATAAGGAACGGCAAGCCTCAGTTGATCTGCCAAAAATCAATCGTTGCCGGGGATATTGTTCTTATCGGAACAGGGGATAAGATCCCGGCGGATGGACGGCTTTTGGAGAGCGTCTCTTTATATACGGATGAGTCCTCCTTAACCGGAGAGAGTGTCCCTGTAAAGAAAAACGCGGGAGCGGTAATAAGCGATGAAAGCACACCTGTGGCGGAGCGCTTAAATATGCTCTATTCTGGCAGCTTCATTACAAACGGCAGCGGGAAGATGGTAGTTGCCGCGGTTGGGTATGATACCGAATTCGGCAAAATAGCGGCTGAACTTTCTGCAACGGAAAAAACTAGTACGCCCCTTCAGGAAAAACTTGGAAAACTCGGCAAGACTATCGCTCTGTTTGGTTCTATCGCTGCGGCTATCGCTTTTGTAGTTCAGCTTATAATATTTGTCAGTGAGGGCACCGCTAATCTGAAAAATATCGCTGAAGCCTTTCTTACAAGTATAGTACTTATCGTTGCTTCCGTTCCTGAGGGGCTGCCTACAATTGTCGCGATCTCCCTTGCGATAAATATTATGAAAATGGCAAAGCAGAACGCGCTTGTAAAAAAACTTGTCGCATGCGAAACTATCGGTTCTATCAATGTAATTTGTTCAGATAAAACGGGAACGCTTACCGAAAACCGGATGACGGTTACCGATATTTACGAGAGCAAAAAAATTATAAAGCCTGAAAACTTAAAGGACGGTTTATTACTTGAAAACATCTGTATAAACAGTACCGCGGATATAAATTTAACTGGGAATGAAGTTAAGTTTATCGGTAATCCCACGGAAGGCGCTCTTATTTTTGCGGCTAAAAAGGCGGGGTTTGATTATGCGGAGATTCGTACAAAATATACGGCGGAGCATGTTTTCCCATTTTCATCTGAAAACAAAAACATGACAACAATAGTGCGCACACCTTGCGGGCTCACCGCTTTCTCAAAGGGAAGTCCAGAGAAAATACTTTCAATGTGCGATATTTCAGAATCAGACGTAAAGGAAGCCCTCAAACAAATTACCTCTTTTCAGGAGAAAGCACACAGGGTAATTGCTTTTTCCCATAGGACAGTTTCAGCATACAATGATTTTGAAGCGAAAAGAGCTCAGATAGAATCGGATATGGTTTTTGACGGCTTTGTGGCGATCACAGATCCGCTTAGGGCCGATGTGTATGAAGCTGTGAAAAATTGCCGCAGCGCGGGCATTGACTTGAAGATATTAACAGGTGATAATATAGTTACAGCTAAAGCGATTGCCGAGGAACTGGATCTGCTTGAAGATGGATTCCAAGCCTGCGAGGCGAAGGATCTGGAACACCTCAGCGACGAAGAGCTTACCGGAAAACTCTCTAAAGTGCGCATAATCGCAAGGAGCACGCCGATTGTAAAGATGCGTGTTGTCAATCTTTTAAAAGCTGTGGGACATGTTGTTGCTGTTACCGGGGATGGAATAAACGACGCTCCGGCGATCAAAAACGCGGATGTTGGGGTTGCAATGGGTATTACAGGGACGGAAGTTTCAAAGGAAGCTGCCGATATAGTTCTGCTTAACGATTCATTTTCTACAATTGTAAAGGCTGTGCAGTGGGGGCGGGGTATTTATGAGAATTTTCAAAGATTCATAAGCTTTCAGCTCACGGCGAATTTTTCATCTGTCACAGTAGTTCTTTCGTCAATATTTATGGGACTTGGGGCTCCATTCACCGCATTGCAGCTTTTATGGGTCAACATTATTATGGACGGCCCTCCGGCGCTCACGCTTGGGCTTGAACCTATACACGATAACCTTATGAAGCGCCGCCCAACTCAAAGGAACGCGAATATCATAACAAGAGGTATGCTGACAAGAATTATCGGGAACGGGCTTTACATCGCTATTGTTTCCCTGCTGCAATTCAAGTTTAATTTTTTGGAAGCGTCTCAGGAGCAGGAACACACAGTATTGTTTGCGTTGTTTGTTATGTTCCAGCTGCTTAACTCGTTTAACAGCCGCGAATTAGGCAACGTAAGCATATTTAAAAATATCGCGCGCAACAGACTGATGCTTTCAGTGGTTGGTATTACGTTTGGTGTTCAGATACTTATAATACAGTTTGCCGGAGCGTTCTTCCGCACGGTACCTTTATCGTTTGTTATGTGGATTAAAATTATTGGTATGGCCGCAACGGTAATTTTTGTATCTGAGATTTTTAAGATTATAAAAAGGGTAACTTCTCCGCAATCCTGAATGGGAACGGTGATATAAGGCGTTCGTTGACATATTGCTATCTCACATCGTATGGGCACACCTTACGGGTGCCCTTTATTACGCGTCCATACATAAAGCAAAAATCAAAAGCAAAAAACGGCCGAGCAAACATTTTACCCGCGGACAAATAGGAATTTGTTCGCTTCAAACGCATCTCTCTACCAACTAAAGATAGATATTGACACTACCCTCTCAGCTTGTAATAAGCGCATTTCTTTACGACTTTGAAAAAAGAGTGTATTCATTTCAAACATTTTTGCGCACGTTAAAAACTGCGTCAGACGGTATTTTCGTGGATTGAAGGATTTTATAACAACAGATGGGTATCAGACAGACTCGGCTATCAGCTTAATTTCGCCAATTTAGACATTTTTAATTAAAATGGGGTGACTGAGGGGACTCGAACCCCCAACAACTGGAACCACAATCCAGTGCTCTAACCATTGAACTACAGCCACCATGTAAGGGCAAACCTGGCGTGTTCGCCCCTCTCGCAAAACGAAGAGTTAAAATATAGCAAATTCCAAAGCTTATCCGCAACTACTTTTCTAACCTAAGTGAGCCCCATGTCACGGGAATAGTGCGGTTAGCTGCGGCCGGATATGAGAGAGCCGTTCTTTTTGACTTCTCTTTTACAAAAACGGCAATCCCGATGTTACGTTCTTCAAACGGCTGTAAACCAAGTTCATGCCACTGAATTTTTATCACTTTCGCACTCTCGCTCGTTTGTACAGATAACCCTTCTCCCCACTGCATACCGGCATACGTTACAGCCGTTTTGTCAAACGATCTTCTGTAGTTCACACCGTAAACGCTGTCCGCGTCTGTTAAGTAAACGGCAAACCTGTCGGCCCATGATAAAAACGCGTTCCTGCCGCACTTGGGGTCAAAAGCAAATTCTACCTCTGAAACGCCATCCGCCGCGTTAAGTAATATGTAAAGCCCTTCCTTATTCCATCCCGCGGCAAATTTACTTGCGCCAATGCTCTGGCTCTGCGCCCCTATCAACACATCTGAGATCTGTCCGATAGACGCCCCGTCCTTTAGCTTCACGGCAGTGAGTAAATTTTTGTTGCTGTCGGAAACCGGGTCAAGTCTTGCCGTGCCAAAAGGCTCTATAGTTCCTGCTAGCTCAGTGCCCGGAACGCTCCATTCTATGCTTAAAAAATCTGTCCCGCCTAAATGCCGTTCTTTGATAGTCCCAAGAAAGAGATCCGCGTTGTAATCCTCCATTTTTACATTTTTTGAAAAAAGTGTGGTGGTGCGGCCGCCTGAGCCTTTCTGTACCTTAAACGTAATCATGTTTTTAGGCAGCTTTGATGTATCAGCCTGAACTGTCACAACAAGAGAATCTCCGCGCAGCGTTACCCAGGGAGAAGGCGCGCTTATGATTACAGCGTCATCCTGCGCAGCCGTTAAACCTTGAACCAAAACAGCGGCAGCTGCGGCAGCCTTAATAAAAGTAAGTTTTCTTAGCATTTGCACTTCCTTTAAAAACTATTAAGATATATAGATATGTTGATATATTCTCAGTTCTTTGTTTTGTATAGAACTTAAATATAGCTCAGGGAATGGGGGGATGTAAATATCTAAGGAAATTACGTTACGAAAAAGGGCAGCCCCGAAGGGCCCGACCCTAAAATATGCCGCTTATTTTTTCAGTTTGATTTTTGAAAGTTTACCGGAGTTCTTTTTCTTGGACAAATCATTAAAAGGATCCACATGGTGGACTAGCTTTCGTTATTGAAGCGGGGGTTTTAGTATAATCCATTTGGTTTAACGATTGTTCGGTAAATTTGAAATTAGAACCCAAAAATGCTTCAATATCCGTTATTAGCTCTGGATCAAAAGCATAGTATACACTGCCACACTTAACGACCTTGTAAACAGTAGTACCGTCAAAATAGAAACCGTAATTATCATCCTCATTAAACCACATTAAACCGTTGAGATTGTTATTATTGCCGTCAGAATTAGTACTGATACCTATGTCTCTTTTTTCATAAGTAAGAAATTGAAATGTAAAAGTTGTACCATCCGCAGAGATTGTATACTCATATGGAGCAGTACCAGAAGCTATTTGATCATAAGTTATGCTTATTGTGGTTCCATTTGCATCAGACCATTTACCACCGCCGGTAGATTGTTCAGCCCACTCATTTGTTGTAAAATCTTTAGTCACTAATGTAAAAGTACCATCACTTTTAAAAATATAGCCTTTATTCCTCTCAACACCTCCAACTACGTTTACCCATGCATATTTGTCAGCAAGAATAAGTTTGCTCTCATCGCCCCCCAAGTTAGACCCTTTGTTATTAAGTCCGGTTCCCTTATCACCATCCCCGCAACCCACCAAAACCAACATAGAAAAAACCGCTGTAACAACCACGCTGAAAATCAGACGTGTCTTACCGAGAACAGATGCGCACATAATACGCTCCTTTTGTTGATTAAAAATTGAATCTAAGCGTAGACTCCGCCGAGTCAATAACATATTTATAAGATATATTTCCTTTGATTCCAAGTCAATATTTTTCTGAAGTATCGTCTTTTGACGAATTTCCGGTTTCTCAGTCAGAGCTTTTTTCTGTTTTTTAATATTACCGTTCCCCGTTGCGGCAAGATTTACAATCGGCATTCGGAATTCCACATTAACCAAGCCCGATCTTCCCGTTAATCACATCCCCATAAAAAACAGCCGAATCCTTTACAATCCGCTCCCCCGTCTCAAAATCCACATACACCAGACCGAAGCGGTGCTTATACCCACAATTCCACTCAAAATTGTCAAGCAGACTCCAGTAGAAATACCCTTTGTAAGGTACGCCTTCCTGTATCGCTCTGTCAACTTCAATAAGATGCTTTGCGATAAACTCACTTCGCTGAGGGTCATGAACGCCGCCATCCCTCGCGATAATCTCAGCAACAGCGGTACCGTTTTCGGTTATCACGAGAGGTTTGTTATACCGTTCATGGAAAAACTTGCCTGCCCAGTAAACAACATCCGGCACTACAGGCCAGTCGTAGGTATTCATCTGATACCCGACTTTATATGGAACTAATTCCGGCTTTCCATCCTCACCCGCCTTTACAGCGGAAGCGGTATAAATATTGACACCTAAGAAATCTAACGGCAAACTTATGATTTCCATATCCCCAGCGGAGACTCGCGGTGCAATTGAGCCGAATGCCTCAAGCCCCTGATCCGGGTATTTGCCAAAAAACACCGGATCCATCCACCATGCGCTATTCCATAATGTTGTAGGATCTATTTCAAAAGAAGCTTTTCGCGCGGCGTCAATATCACACTGATCATTAGTCGCGGGACGCCTTATCCACCCCACGGGAGCGTACCCGACACTCACTTCTCTCTTTGCGTTTTGCCTTACAGCGGATACCGCGCGGCCATGAGCAAGGAGAAGATTGTGCCCCGCGGCAAGCGCCTCGGCCATACCAAGTTTGAACCCCGGAGCGTGTAATCCTGTCAGCAAACCATGCATAATTATGACCTGCGGTTCGTTAATAGTCATCCATTTAGTCACACGGTCTGAAAATTTGTTTACCACAAGCGCTGTATACTCACTAAACCACTTCGATGATTCAGGACTCTGCCATCCCCCCTTCTCCTGAAGCGCCTGAGGCAGATTCCAGTGATAAAGAGTAACCCAAGGTTCTATATCAGCTTTCAAAAGCTCATCAAACAGCTTGTCATAAAAATCAATTCCCTTACGATTGACATTCCCCACTCCATCAGGCATAACGCGCGGCCAGCTCATCTCCATCCTGTAAGCTTTGAGCCCGATTTTCTTCATTATCTCAACATCTTCAACATAACGGTGATAATGATCACAGGCCACGTCCCCGCTATGATTCTGCCACACAGCGCCGGGACGTTTACAAAACACATCCCATATCCCCTGCCCCTTACCATCCTCAAAAGCAGCCCCTTCAACCTGATAAGAAGCCGTCGCTGCTCCCCATACGAAATCTTTCGGAAATGCCATATAATATTCCTCTCTTAAAAGTCTTTTTCCCCAAGCCTAAACAAAAAAGACACAGCCCGAATTCAGACTGCGTCTTTGATGGATTATATTCCAAATAAAAAAGCCAGCAATTTTCCATGATACATTTATGTCATTATTCCCTTTCCCATCATCAAGTACCAGAGGAACAGCCTATGGTATTTTTACATAACACATCTCTTCTGTATTCATCTCTTAATCTTGATAATTCAAAAGAAAAAGCATTCGCTTCCTCTTCCTTATCTTTAGAAAATTTCGCTCCGCTGAATTCATTAATATTTCTTCTAATTTCATCCAAATGCAGCCACAAATGTCCTAATTCATGCCCAACTAAAAACCTTATGCTTCTTTTTAAAAGTTTCCCGTCTTTATCATAATCTACAATCGGAATTTCCTGCTTTTTAGACGGCAGGATTATTTCAAAATGCTCAGAGAAAGATAACGAAGCGCCGCTGCGCTCAGGAAGCATTTTCCTTTTATAATAAAAAGTTCTTGACCGCTCTGTTACCGAACTATCCCCTTCCAAACAACCTACGGACACATAGACTTTCTCATCAGTAACATTCTCTTTCCCCTTTATATCCTGCATACACCTATCTATCTCTTGCACTTCCATAGTATCATAATTTACAAATTTATCATCATTGCCTGATGTGAATTGTCTTTTGCCATCCTCAATAACTTTGCCGGTTGCAAATACCGCATGAGATAAAGAGAAAACCTTTGCCAACTCATGCAATTCATTCGCTTTTTTTATGATCTCAGTATTCAATCTATTCACTCCAAAACAACAAAGTTACTGATTCTTTAAGCCAAAGACTTAACAACTTCTTTTATTCCTACTACCTTAACTTTATTGAGCAGATGCTGAAGCGTAAATATGTAATCGTCTTTAGCCTTATCCTCTTCCGATTGTCCGTCAGGTATATATCCGCTTACCATAGCGAAGTTAAAATAACTACCCAGCATTTTAAATTTTTCTACGTAGCTAAAATCAGGAAAAGCTTTGCCAACAAATTTATCCGCATTATCTATACTTTCAAAAGATAAAAGGAGATATTGAAACTGCTCATGTGTCAAACCTTTAGGCTGTGTCAACTCTGTTGGCATATTTTTACTCCTCAGATATTGATTTTTGAGTGAGTATACAAAATTTCGAGAATTATATAAATAGCTTTCTATATTCTACAAAAAACAAAAGGGGCTATTCACCCCTTTATTTTATAATGCTTCAGAACATTTTTCAATAAAAACTAAAATCAACCCTTACCCGCACTGCCAAGAACATTCTCATTCTTATCAATCATCATCTTGACAAGTTCTTCTCTCGCGGGGCCGAGGTACTTCCTTGGATCGAACTCTGCGGGAGTCTCCTTGAAAACCTTACGGATGATAGCGGTAAGAACCAAACGGCCGTCAGAATCGATATTTATTTTGCAAACTGCTGATTTAGCCGCTTTTCTGAGCTGGTCGGAAGGAATACCAATAGCTGCCTTAAGCGCGCCGCCGTTTTCCTCAATGATCTTTACATACTCAGGCAGCACCGAGCTTGCGCCATGCAGTACAATTGGGAAACCTGGGATTCTTTTTTCAATCTCTTCTAAGATATCAAAACGGAGTTCCGGCGGAACGAGTACGCCCTGAGCGTTTTTAGTGCACTGCTCAGGCTTGAACTTGAAAGCGCCATGAGAAGTACCTATGGAAATAGCCAAAGAGTCAACGCCTGTTTTCTTTACAAAATCCTCAACCTGATCAGGTTGAGTGTAAACTGATTTTTCAGCCGATACATCATCTTCGATACCCGCGAGAACGCCAAGTTCACCTTCAACGGTTACATCGTACTTGTGAGCGTACTCTACAACTTTAGATGTAACTTCAATATTCTTTTCATAGGAGTGATGTGAACCGTCAATCATAACAGATGAGAAACCGCTCTCAATACACTGAACGCAAAGTTCATAAGTATCACCGTGATCCAGGTGAAGCGCTACGGGCATGTTAAAACCCTGTTCGCGAGCCATCGCTACAGCGCCCTGAGCCATATAGCGCAAAAGTGTGGCGTTTGCGTACTTACGCGCTCCGCTTGACACTTGCATAATCACCGGAGAATTCGACTTACCGCAAGCCGTGATTATTGACTGAATCTGCTCCATGTTGTTGAAATTGTAAGCGGGGATAGCGTAGCCGCCTTTAAACGCTTTCTCAAACATGTCCTTAGTGTTCACAAAACCAAGATCTTTGTAACTTACAGCCATTTTAATTTCCTTTCGGAGAGTATTTATACAATGCAGAAATAACAGGCAAAATGCAGAAATTAAGATGAAGTGCTTACCTGCTCCGGCCTATGGAAAGCAGCTTCCCTTTATTTCTGCATTCTGCATTCCGCATTATTATTTCACCCGTTATTTGCTTCAGGAGCCTGCTCTTCTGAAGGAGCAGCCGTCTGCGGAGCGCTTGTCTGAGCCGACTTTGCCTTAGCGTTACCGCTCTTCTTTTTACGCTTTCTTACCGCATCCTGATGTCCGCGGCCAACAAGCTCTATAATTGCCATAGGCGCATTGTCACCTTTGCGGTCATCAATCTTTACTATTCTTGTGTATCCGCCTTCACGGTCTTTGTAGCTTGGGGCGATATCACTGAATAACTTTTTAAGCACAGTTTCATTGTTGACTCTGCGCGCCGCAAGACGAATCGCGTGCAAATCACCCTTCTTACCATAGGTAATGAGGCGCTCCACAACGCCGCGCACTTCCTTTGCCTTCGCAAGCGTTGTCGTCACTCTCTCATGCTCAAGAATTGATACAGCCATATTTGAAAGCATCGCTCTGCGGTGGCTGGCGGTTCTGTTAAGTTTCCGTCCTGATACTAAATGACGCATGGCCTCTTCCTTATATTTGATCCTGAAAAATTATTTTTCTATATATATCCCGCAAAGGCGCCCCATCTTTGTACAGACAAAAAAATTTTCGCCCATCCCGCGCCCCTGCCATCTTTTCTATTAAACGGAACGGTCACTGACCGTTCCCTACATATGATACGATATAACTGTACTGGCAGGGCTTGCCCCTGCCCCTTATCTGAAAAATCAGGCGTCACCCATAATTCTGTCAACATCCATACCAAAAGTCAAACCCATATTGGTAAGAACCTGATTGAGCTCGACAAGAGACTTTCTACCAAAGTTCTTATACTTGAGCATATCAGCCTCCTGGTTTCTCACCAAATCCGCTAATGTATGGATATTAGCTGCCCGCAGACAGTTGTTGGAACGCACTGAGAGTTCAAGCTCATCCACTCTCATTTTAAGAAGCTGCCTGAGCTTTTCGGTTTTCTCATCTCTCACCTTGATCTCAACGGGCACAAACTCGCCCTCAACATTAATGAGTATTTCAAGATGATCGTAAAGAAGTTTTGAAGCGTAACCGATAGCGTCCTCTACTGAAAGACTACCGTCTGTCCAAACATCCATAATAATTTTATCAAGGTCTGTACGCTGTCCCACACGGGTGTTTTCAACGACATAGTTGACTTTTGTTATCGGTGAGAAAAGCGCGTCGATAGGAATAGTCCCCACCGGATCATCTTCCCTCCTGTTCATCTCAGCGGCAACATATCCGCGCCCGTCCGCAACTCTCATCTCAATCTTGAGCTTCGCGTCGGCATTAATGGTTGCGATATGAAGATCAGGGTTAAGAATCTCAACATCGGGATTTTTCTCAATGTCAGAAGCTTTCACATCACCCTTACCGCTCACTTCAAGCCGAAGCATCGTGCCCGAATCACTGAGGAGTTTAAGACGCAGCTGCTTAATGTTGAGGATTATATCCGTAACATCCTCCACCACTCCGTTAAGCATCGAATATTCATGCGCGGCTCCATCAATGCGCACCGATATGACAGCGGCACCCTGCAATGAAGAGAGCATAATTCTGCGCAGAGAGTTACCTATCGTATGTCCCCAGCCCCGCTCAAGCGGTTCAATAGTGACGTTACCGTAATTAGGAATTTTGTCCGGATTTACTAACTGGATGCCTTTGGGCATCAACAAACTCTTCCACTTCATCTTGTATCAAGTCTCCCTTTTATCTGGAGTAGAGTTCGACAACAAGCTGTTCCTGTACATTTACAGGAATAGACGCACGGTCTGGTATCCGCACTACTTGCCCGGTAAGTTTTACTTTATCTACAGTCAACCAGTCCGGGATCTCTTTCATAGCTTTTAAGGAGGAATGAATCAACTCAAGCTTTTCGCTTTTTGGGCGCACCTGGATGATATCGTTCCCCTTAACGCGATAGGAAGGGATGTTGACTTTCTTTCCGTTCACCGTAAAATGATTATGAAGCACCAGCTGACGGGCGCTGCTCCTTGAGGGAGCAAAACCCAAACGGTATACGATATTATCAAGTCTGGTTTCGAGCAGCTGTAAAAGCGCTTCACCGGTAACCCCGCTTGACTTGGAAGCTGTTTCAAAATAGAGACTGAACTGTCTCTCAAGTATACCGTAAATTCTGCGGATCTTCTGCTTCTCACGCAACTGAGTATTATACTCTGTCGCCGCACGCCTGCGCTTTGAAGTGCGCATTCCGGGCGGAAAAGGCCTGCGGTCAACAGCGCACTTCTCAGAATTGCACCGCTCACCCTTCAGCATCAATTTTGTTCCTTCCCTGCGGCATTGTCTGCACTTAGGGCCATGATAAACTGCCATTAGCGTTCTCCTCTATTTATACTCTGCGGGACGTATTTTGCGCGTCCCGCATGCATCTATTTTCTATTCACAAGCGGGCGATTACCAATCGCCCCCTATCTATCTATCATTTGTACGGGCAACCCTTGCGGTTGCCCCTTTCCCGCGCCCCTAATGCATCTCTAATGCGCCATTACCGCGCGCATTTTCGGGCAGCCGCGAGGGCTGCCCCTACCGCCCCTACCGGCCATGGGCGATTCGCATTTTTATTATACCCTGCGCTTTTTGGGCGGACGGCATCCATTATGCGGAACTGCCGTAAAATCTTTGATGCATGTGATTTTTAAACCTGCCGCCGCCAAAGACCTTATTGCACTCTCACGGCCATTGCCGGCGCCGCGCAGATGAACCTCTACCTTGCGTACACCGGCATCATAAGCAGCCTTACCCACAACCTCAGCGGCAATACCCGCCGCAAAGGGAGTGCTCTTGCGAGATCCCTTAAAACCCGCCTTGCCGGGCGTATGCCACGCAACCACATTACCTCTTGTGTCTGTCACGTTAATGATAGTGTTATTAAACGTTGCGCGAACATGAGCAACACCATCAGCCGGGGCCTTCTTCTTGGCCTTCTTAGCTGCGCTGCTTCCGGATGCTTCCTTATTCATCTGCGAATTTCCTCTTTTTTACTTATGATACGAAGTGACTCAAGACACATCTGCATCCGCCATCACTCCTCTTGCTTCCAAATTTACGGGCGCAGACAAACTGCGCCTCTACATAATCATGTACGGGCAGAGTTCACTCCTGCCCCGTTCTATCCAAAATTATTTAGCCGGAGCCTTTTTCTTATTCGCAATTGTCTTGCGCGGTCCCTTGCGTGTACGGCTATTGGTACGTGTACGCTGACCGCGGGCAGGCAGACTGCGGCGATGGCGCAAACCGCGGTAACATGCTATATCCATCAGGCGCTTGATATTCATTCTGATATCAGAGCGTAAATTACCCTCTGTTTGATACTCCGCGTCAATAACCGCGCGTATACGGTTGAGTTCATCCTCTGTAAGATCTTTTACTCTCTTGTTCTCATCAAGTCCCGCTTTTGCCAGAATAGCGGCAGCGGATGAATGACCTATCCCGAATATATAGGTAAGCGCAATCACGCTGCGCTTATTGTTTGGAATTTCGACTCCTGCTACACGAGCCACAATCAACCCTTTCTAAAAATGTTTCAGCAAGCTTCTATTCAAGCCAAGCTTACTCATATCACTCAAATCCACAAAGCCATTAACCCTGACGCTGCTTGTGCTTGGGGTTTTTAGAACAAATAACTCTAACAACCCCCTTGCGCCGGATCACCTTGCACCCATTGCACATTGTCTTAACTGATGCCCGAACTTTCAACTTCAATCTCCTTAAATTATACAGGCAAAAAACTTTGCCCCTACGTACGGCCGCGGTTTACCGCGCCCTTCCCTGGCCTATATTTTGTACGGGTGAAAAATTTTTCGCCCCTATCTATTTATATCTGTAAACAATCCTGCCGCGGGACAAATCATACGGTGAAAGCTCGACAAGAACCTTGTCGCCAGGCAAAATCCGTATATAATTCATACGCATTTTTCCCGATATGTGCGCCAAAACCTCATGCTTATTCTCAAGCTGCACCTTGAAAGACGCGTTTGGCAAATTCTCCGTAACCGTACCCTCAACCTGTATTGAATCGTTTTTCCCCATTTTTAATTAGCTTTGCACCTTGCTGAATAACAAACTCATTTAGTATTTCTATGCCATTTTTTCCTGTTTTTGCATTCTTATTTCTGCATTGCAAAGTAAAAAGCTCTTATCTCCTTCCGCGCAAGCTGCCTTTTTTCATGAATCCAGCGTAATTGCGTGTTTGCAAATGTGATTCAAGCTGCTGCAAAGTATCAAGCGCCACGCCCACGACAATAAGAATACTTGTACCTCCAAAGTAAAATCCGCCTCCAAATGAACTCATAAGCATAATCGGCCCAACCGCTATTATAGCAAGAAAAGCCGATCCTGGCAGGGTAATACGCGCCAACACATTGTCAAGAAACTCTGCGGTTTTCTTTCCTGGACGAATACCAGGGATAAAACCGCCCTGACGCTTGAGATTATCGGCTATGTCAACCGGATTAAAAACAATCGCCGTGTAAAAATAGGTAAAGAATATAATTAATACCGCGTAAATAAGCGAATAAATTATTCCACCGGGAGCAAAAAATCTGGAAATCTCCTCCCAAACCCCCGAATGAGGCAGGAAACTGCCGATCATACCTGGGAATGTCATGATTGAAGAGGCGAAGATAATCGGGATAACACCGGCCATGTTAAGACGAAGCGGCAGTACAGTATTCTGTCCCGCATACATCTTTGACCCCACAACTTTCTTGGGTGTTTGTATGGGAATGCGCCTCATCGCCTGTGTCATAATAACAACCGCCACGGTTGCCGTAAGTACAATCGCAAGGAAAATCAAAGATATAACTACATGCCCCTGATCAGCCATTATTTGACGTATCTGAACCCCGACAGATCCCGGAATCGCGGCAACAATACCTATAAAAATTATGAGCGATATTCCGTTTCCTATACCCCGGCTCGTAATCTGTTCACCAAGCCACATTATGACAACCGTACCGGTAGTCAACGATATCGCAGTAGTAAACATAAACAGAGCATTATTCATTATAACCGCAGGAACACCGTTATCATTAACGCTCAACATGAAAACCGACAAGCCCACAGCTTGAACAAGCCCAATGAGAACCGTGCCGTATCTCGTATATTGAGTCAGCTTCTTACGCCCTTCAGCGCCTTCACGCTGCAGTTTGTGAAAATATGGAAACACTGTCCCCATAAGCTGTATGATAATGGAAGCGCTGATGTATGGCATGATGCCAAGCGCAAACACTGTAAAGCGGCTGAAGTTTCCGCCCACAAACATATCATAAAGGCCAAATAGACCTTCGCTGTTGCCCGCGACAAAATTCTTGAGTACTTCCGCGTTAACGCCGGGAGTAGGCACATGGCCGCCAAGCCTGTAAATAAAAATAATCACCAGAGTGAAGATTATACGCTTCTTCAGCTCGGGGATCTTAAACATATTGCGCACGGTATCAATCACGGTCAGATTACCTCTGCTTTTCCTTTTGCTTTTTCGATTTTCTCTTTAGCTGTCTTAGAGTATGCGTTTACCTTAAAAGTAAGAGCCCTGCTGAGTTCGCCGGAACCAAGTATCTTCACAGGCACATCAACTTCGTGAATCAATCCAAGCTCACGAAGCACCTCTGCCGTAATGTCCTTACCGGCAACATCAGCTTTCTCTAACGACCCTACGTTTACAATCTGATATTCCATCTTGAAAGGGCTGTGAAAACCAAACTTGGGCACTCTGCGTGTGAGCGGAGTCTGACCGCCTTCAAAATAAAACTTCTGGTAAGCTCCGCTTCTTGCCTTGTCACCATTGCTTCCATGTCCAGCTGTCTTACCCTGACCGCTCGCGGTACCCCGCCCAAGCCTTTTTGTCGGCCTGCGTGAACCTGCTCCGGGTCTTAAAGAGTTTAATTTAACCATTTTTTGTAAGCTCCTCAATAATTCGGGCTCATTTACTTGCCCTGACTTCAATCCTGCTCCTGCTGGAGCGGGATTTACCGCGCACTTATCAATTTTACCTGCGCATTGATAGTACGCGATAAATCGTGTTTCTACAGTTATTTTTCGTCTTCAACCTTCACAAGGTGTTTCACGGTGTTTACCATACCGCGGATCACCGCGTTATCTTCGTGAACTACCGAGTGATTCAGTTTACGGATACCTAAAGCCTTAATAGTCGCTTTCTGATTTTCAAGACGCCCTATCGCGCTTTTCACTTGAGTGATTTTAATTTTCTTGCTCACCGGCTCTCTCCTTAACTTAAGCTGCCGCCACCTGGCGCAATTTTCTTATCTGTTCTTTTGTTTTCAGTTGCTTAAGCCCGTCAAGCGTAGCCTTAACCACGTTATGAGCGTTGGTTGTTCCAAGGCACTTGGTCAGGATATTACGTACACCGGCCAATTCAAGCACAGCGCGCGCAGGGCCGCCGGCGATAACACCGGTACCGGGAGCGGCAGGCTTCAGTATTATCCTGCCTGCGCCGAAATGTCCAAGTACATCGTGAGGTATCGTACCCTCAATCAAGCTGACTTTAACAAGACTTTTTCTCGCGCTCTCTCCAGCCTTGCGGATAGCTTCAGTCACGTCATTGGCTTTACCCATACCAAGCCCGATAGTACCGTTTCCATCCCCAACCGCTACAAGCGCGTTAAAGCCGAAACGGCGTCCGCCCTTAACCACTTTCGCGACACGGCTTACAGCAACTAACCTTTCAGCTAACTCTCCGCCGCCAACATTCAATTCTTCATTACTCAAAGGAAAACCCCCTCCAATGTACGGACAAAATAATTTTTTGTCCTTCCTCTACACCTCAGAATACAAGTCCCTTGCTGCGCGCACCCTCAGCCAAAGCTTTTACGCGGCCATGGTAAAGATATCCTTTTCTGTCAAACACGACAGCCTTAACGCCCTGACCAACCGCTTTCTCGGCAAGAATCTCTCCAACAATCTTTGAAACTTCCATCTTGTTGAGCTTCTCCTTACCGGATATTTTTGCGCTAAACTCTTTACCGGTGCTTCCGGCGTAAGCCAGTGTCTTGCCCTGTACATCGTCAATAATCTGTGCGTAAATATGATTGATACTGCGCCTTACACACAACCGGGGACGCTCAGCTGTTCCGCTGATTGTCTTGCGTACCCGCGCGGCACGACGTGATCTTTCAACAATTCTACGTTTTGCGCTGTTCATTTCTATAATGCTCCTCTATCCACAATCGCGGGGCAATATTCTATACATATTGTGTCCCGCATTTTTTTCGTAATTTGCGGCGCGGCGAATCGCGCCCCCCTGCAAACATCATCGTTTCCGTATATTGGGCACCCGCGAGGGGCGCCCCTACATTATTATCCGTATCATCCGTTGTACGGGCACCCCTTGCGGGTGCCCTCTCTGTCCCGCACATTTCGGGCACCCGCAAGGGGTGCCCCTACTGCCTTCTACATCATCGATCCCTTGTACGGGCGTTGCGCGCACCGCCCCCCCCAAACTACTTACCCGCTGTCTTACCGGCTTTTCTGCGAATCCGCTCACCGGCATATCTGATACCTTTACCCTTGTATGGCTCAGGAGGGCGGATTCTGCGGATGTCGGCTGCCGCCTGTCCTACAGATTCCTTGTCGATACCTTCAATTACAATCTTACTTGGACCATCGGTCTTATACTCAAGACCGGGACGCGCCTTAAAGAGCACCTGATAAGAGAGACCCGCGGCGATGTTAAGGTCTTTGCCCTTGAGCTCAACCTTGTAACCTACTCCAAATATCTCTAATTCTCTTTTGTAACCGCTTGACACACCAACAACCATGTTGTTGATAAGAACGCGGTAAAGACCCCACAGCGCCTTTGTGCCCTCAGCATCTACTGCCACAGGAATTACATTAATAATCCCCTCACCGACCTCAACCTTAAGTTCGGCGGGGAGTTCACGGCTAAGAGTACCCTTGCTCCCCTTGACCTCAATTTTACGGCCATCAACCTTGACCTGAACGCCGCTTGGTATTTTTACCGGTACTTTTCCTATGCGAGACACTTTTTTATGCTCCTATCTTTATATACGAAACGACCAATGATCGTTCCCTACAATATCATTATCATCCATTGTACGGGCTAACCTGCGTGTTCGCCCTGTCCTGCAAACCGATTTTTTTCTATTCGTGCATGGGCACCCGCGAGGGGTGCCCCTACATTATCCATCAATTGTACAGGCGAAAAATTTTTCGCCCCTGCCGTTTGCCCTACATTATCCACTGTACGGGCGCCCCTTGCGGGTGCCCTCTATCCAAAAATTACCAAACCAAACCGATCACTTCGCCGCCGACATTCATCTTTCGGCAGTCCGCGTCTGTCATTACACCCTTGGATGTGCTGATAATCGCCATACCCATACCGTTGAGAACTTTGGGAACGCCCTGCGCTCCGGAATACTTCTTGCGGCCTGGAGTAGAAACGCGCTTGAGCCCCTGTATCGCGCTACGCATATCCTCATCGTACTTTAACAGGATTTTTATCGTACCCTGAGTTTCACTCTCGACAAAAGCGTACTTGCTTATAAAATGATTCTCAAAAAGAATTCTTGCAATCTCTTTTTTAAGCTTGTTTGATGGAATGTCAACAGTACGCTTTCTTGCCTGTATAGCGTTTCTTATTCTGTTGAACATATCTGCGATCTGATCTGTTAGCATCCTTACTTAACCCCTTCTGTACGTGCAGGAAATCTGCTCCCCCGCCGTATACATTTATTTATTTGCGGCAACGGCCACCGGCCGTTCCCTACGATATCATTATCACCCATTGTACGGGCGAATAATTATTCGCCCCTCCTATTGCCTTTATCAAATTTTCCCGTGTACGGGTACCCCTCGCGGGTGCCCCTGCCGGATCACCAACTCGACTTCGTCACACCAGGAATTTCCCCAGCCAGAGCCATCTGTCTGAAGCAAAGCCTGCACAGCCCGAAATCACGGATAAAGGCGCGGGCCCTGCCGCAACGTTTACATCGCGTATAAGCGCGAACCTCAAATTTAGGCTTTTTTCTGTTCTTCTCTATAAGTGCCTTACGTGCCACTCTCTACTGCCCCTTTTTTAGTAGTGATCATGCTTGCGCAAGACATAAACCGTATAATTTGCGCTTCACCATCACCGTATTTTATTGTTATTTACGAAACGGCATTCCCAGTTCTTCAAGCAGCCCAAAACCTTCTTCGTTGTTCGCGGCTGTAGTATTGATGCAGATATCCATACCTGAAATCTTTGATACCTTGTCACGGTCGATTTCAAGGAAAACAATCTGCTCTTTTAACCCCATTGTATAATTTCCAAAACCATCAAACGATCTTCTGGAAAGCCCTCTAAAGTCGCGGATACGGGGGATAGTAATTGCCACAAGCCTGTCAAAAAATTCCCACATACGCACCCCGCGAAGAGTAACCTTAACGCCAATAGGCAGGTTCTCACGAAGCTTAAAGTTAGATATAGCTTTTTTGGCGCGGGTAACAACCGGCTTCTGCCCGCTTATATCTCTGAGGCAGTTAACCGCTTCGTCAATAAGCTTGGCATCGGAGACCGCATCGCCGACTCCCATATTGATAACAATTTTATCAAGTTTCGGCACTTGATTTACATTCTTGAAGCCGAACCGTTTCATGAGCGCCGGTACAACTTCTTTATCGTATTTAACCCTCATGCGGGGCTTTTTATTTGCTGCCGTGCTCACTTATATCGACTCCTTAGCCTTTTTTGAAAACCTAACCCGCTCGCCATTTTCAAGAACCTTAACACCCACCCGTGTAGCCTCGCCAGACTTGGGGCACTTGAGCATAAGATTAGAGATATGAATAGAAGCTTCCTTTTCCATAATTCCGCCCTGCTGATTCTTCATGCTGGGCTTGGTATGACGCTTTACAAAATTAATTCCCTCTACGATAGCTCTTGCTTTTTCCGGAATTACCTTAAGGATCTTACCGCTCTTTCCTTTGTATTCACCGGATATCACAACGACCATATCATCTTTGCGCAACCCTAACGACATGACATCCTCTCCTTATAGTACTTCAGGTGCGAGTGATACTATACGCATGAATTTCTTCTCGCGCAGCTCTCTTGCCACAGGGCCGAAAATACGCGTCCCCTTAGGCTCACCTGCTTCATTAATAATCACCGCCGCATTGTCGCTGAAACGGATGTAGGTCCCGTCCTTGCGGCCATATTCCTTGGCGGTTCTGACCACAACTGCTCTGGCAACCGCGCCCTTTTTAACCGCGCCGTTAGGAATCGCGTCCTTAACAGCTACCACGATAACGTCACCAACACGCGCATAACGTCTGCGTGTACCGCCAAGAATCCTGATGCACCGAACCTTTTTGGCGCCGGAATTGTCGGCTACGATCAAATTTGTTTCTACCTGTATCATGTTTTCCTCAAACAGTTATACTTAAAATTACCGACTCTAACCAACAAACAATATCAATTTCCAGCGTCCCTAACCGTCTGAAAAATCATATACAACGATTCAGCAGTGAAGTTACGGTGTTTCAGAATATATATCATGCTTTTAAGCCATTCATTAAAATTCGTTCCATTAAAAAACTTCTTCACAATATCGTAACAGTCCTCCGCACACACAACAAAACCATGGTAGATAGCAACCATCTCGTTAATATTAATATCCCTTATACCTGACTCATTCCCATTCTTTGGCACAATAGGACGATACTTCATTATCGCATTGACCATAAGCCCCGCTATTTTAGGACTCTGCACATTGTTATGAATCTTATACCTGTTCTTCAAAGCACGGAGGTCTTTTACGTAATGTTCAATAGCATTAGCAGCAAGGGACCTATTTACCGTGAATTTATTCCCATCATACTTCCCTATCTCAATTAAATCACTATACGCTTTAAGAAATGTTTTTATTCTCTTGTATACAATTTTGTTATAATACTCATATTCTTTTACTCTTACCCTCTCAAGAATTATTCTTTCTACATCGTCAATAGATTGACAACCTCTTATTTCTTCAATCTCCGTTCCACCTATACTGCCAATCGTCATTGAATACCTTCCGTGACTTTTGCAAAATCCTTAATCAGCGACTTCGAAGCAACATTAAACGCATTCTCGGTAGATGCCCCGGAATCATTCGCATTATCATCCTCAATTTGAGTGTTGTATTCTTTGAAAATCTCTTGCGCCATATTCTCAATATTAATCGTCATTACAACAGCCTCCTTAGTGATTGAGTGATAATAATATTTACACTACACACTATCAATTTGCACATTGCCTTACTTCGCGCGTTCGACAACCTCTCCAATCCTCCAACGTTTTGTTTTGGAGAGGGGACGGGTTTCAATAATTTTTACCGTGTCGCCGACTTTGCAATCATTTGTTTCATCGTGAGCGACATAACGCTTTTTGAATTTAACGGTACGTCCGTAAATCGGGTGCATGAGCTGACGCTCTACGCTCACAACAACACTCTTGTTCATTTTATCGCTGACTACAACGCCGACACGCTCTTTTCTGTAATTTCTTTCAGTCATTGCTTACGCCTTTACCTCTGAAGCTGTACGCTTCTCTTTAAGAATCGTCTTTGCCTTCGCGATGTCGCGGCGGACATAGCGCAGTTGAAGCGCGTTGCCAAGCTGCCCCATCTTCGCCTGAAACCGGAGATTAAAAAGCTCCTCTTCAAGACTATCCACTTTCTTGACAATCTCATCAACAGAAAGTTCTCTTATCTCTTTTGCTTTCATATCTGTGTACCCTGCTTTTCCACTTCAATAAATCTGCATATGATAGGAAGTTTCTGTGCGGCTAAACGCATCGCTTCCTTGGCAATTTCACTCTTTATACCGGCGATTTCAAACATAACCGTTCCGGGACGCACAACCGCTACCCACCCCTCAGGCGCTCCCTTACCTTTACCCATACGGGACTCAGCCGGATGCTTTGTAGTAGGCTTATCAGGGAAAACACGGATCCAGATCTTTCCGCCGCGTTTGACAAAACGGGTCATTGCTATACGGGCAGCCTCAATTTGACGGTTGTCAATCCAACCGGCTTGAGTAGCCTGCAGACCAAACTCCCCAAACGATACCTCATTACAGCTGGTAGCCATACCGCCCATTCTACCCCGCTGCGTTTTTCTCCACTTTACTTTTTTCGGCGATAACATTTTTAGTAACGATCCTCTCTACGCCTGATGACTTCAGCGATTTCGCTTTCGTCTATTTTATCAAATTTTATCTGCTCTGCACAGGCAGTCCTTGCGGCTGCCCTTCCTGTCTTGCACGTTTTGGGCAGCCGCGAGGGCCCACCCCTACATTATTTGCCTTCGGCTGCCTTTGCGGGCTGCTTTTCGATACGCTTGATAACATCTCCCTTACAGATCCACACTTTCACGCCAATACAGCCGTATGTTGTGTGCGCCGTCGCTGTTGCGTAATCGATATCGGCGCGTAGTGTATGCAGGGGAATGCGTCCCTCTTTAAAAGTTTCAGTACGAGCGATTTCCGCTCCGTTAAGACGGCCCGACGCCATTATCTTAATACCCTCAGCGCCCATACGCATCGCTGTTGATATAGCCTTCTTTGTCGCCTTCTTATATGATACGCGCTTCTCAACCTGACGCGCGATATTATCAGCCACAAGCTGTGAGTCCATCTCAGGTTTCTTGACTTCACGGATATTTATCTGAATCTCTTTTTGAGTTAGATGCTGAAGCTCTCCCTTGATTCTTTCAACCTCTTCACCCTTTTTACCGATGACAATACCGGGACGTGAAGTATGAACTCCAACAGTCACACGCTTAGCGGTACGCTCAATCTCAAGAGAGCTTATGCCGCCGTGCTCAAGACGCTTCTTAAGATATTTTCTTATTACCATATCTTCATGGAGATAATCGGCAAACCGCTCTTTGGCATACCAGTTGGAAAACCAAGATCTGGTGATTCCCAGACGCAAGCCTACCGGATTTGTTTTCTGACCCACAACTCCTCCTGATTAATTGGAAACCGTGACGGTTATATGACACATGCGCTTAACAACAGGGGACGCGCTGCCTTTGGCGCGTGGACGAAACCGCTTCATCACTACCCCCTCATCAACCCTGATCTCTTTCACCCGCAGAGCGTCAACTTCAACACTTGCGTCACTGTCTATATTTGAAATATTAGCCACCGCCGATTTGATCAGTTTGGCAACATCAACAGCTACATCTTTTTTAATTCCAAACTCAAGCAGAGTAAGCGCCTCACTTACGTTCCTGCCCCGCACAGCATCAGCGACAAGACGCGCTTTTCTGGGCGTGGACTTCAGATTCTTTATTACTGCTTTGGATTCCATTGTATCTCCTATGCCCGCTTATTTCTTGGCGGCCTTATCCGTTTTGCTTCCGCTGTGACCGCGGTAGTTGCGCGTAGGAGCGAACTCACCCAAGCGGTGTCCAACCATATTCTCAGTTACATACACAGGCAAAAACTTGCTTCCGTTGTGCACGGAAAAAGTCTGCCCAACAAATTCAGGAAGTATGACAGAACGTCTTGACCAGGTTTTAATAACCTTTTTCTGACCGCTCTTATTTGAGTCATCAACTTTTTTTACTAAATAGCCATCTACAAATGGCCCTTTTTTTATGGAACGCGCCATTTTTTACCTCTACTTGGATCTGCGACGTACAATATATTTACTGGACGGTTTTGTTGACTTACGTGTTTTAAGACCTTTTGCCTTCTGCCCCCAAGGTGAAACTGGATGTCCTCCACCCGCGCTCTTACCTTCACCACCACCCATAGGATGGTCAACCGGGTTCATCGCAACACCGCGAACAGTCGGGCGGAAACCCAAGTGACGTTTACGGCCAGCGGAACCGATTGTCATATTCATATGTTCGGAGTTACTTACCTGACCGATTGTGGCAACGCACGCTTCACGTACATTACGCACTTCAGATGATGGGAACTTGAGCTGCACCATTTTGTTCTCTTTAGCAACGACTTCTGCATAAGCTCCCGCACAGCGGGCTATCTGACCGCCTTTTTTTTCACGAAGCTCAATATTATGAACCTGAGTCCCAAGAGGAATGTTTGCAAGCGGCAGACAGTTGCCTTCAGCAATTTCAGCCTCACTGCCTGACATTATCTTCTGGCCAACCTTCATATTGACAGTCGCCAGAATATATCTGCGCTCCCCATCCATATACTTAATAAGAGCGATAAACGATGTGCGGTTGGGATCATACTCTATTGTTTCGACAATACCGGGGATATTAAACTTGTCACGCTTAAAATCGATTATACGGATGAATCTTTTGTGTCCGCCGCCCCTGTGCCTGACGGTGATCACACCCCTGTTGTTACGCCCGTTACATCTTGATTTTGGAACTAAAAGCGGCTTATGAGGCTCATCTGCAGTGATCTGTTCAAACGCCGCAGTCGTTTTATATCTTAGAGTCGGCGTTAACGGTCTGTACTGTTTTACTGGCATTTCCTGTTTGTCCCTACGTTTTGCGGGTGGTGATCATGCCGCCCATACATTCGTATTTTTGCGGGATGATCGTATTTCCCGCATGTATTTTAATTTCTTTTCCGCGCAAGGGCGAAAGATCTTTCGCCCTTGCAATTAAACCTCACCGAATTTTGCTATATTTTGTCCGGCTTTTACTTTTACGATTGCTTTTTTCCAATCGGAACGGTAACCGCTGTGGCGGCCCATGCGTTTCTTCTTACCTTTGACGATCATCGTGTTTACCGATTCTACATCTACATTAAAGAGTTTTTGCACAGCTTCCTTTATATCAGCCTTTGTTACGCCGTCAGCAACTTCAAATACAAACTTATTCTGGCTGCTGCGGAGCGCCGTATTTTTCTCAGTAATAGAAGGATAGCGAATTATCGAATGATACTTACTCATGACACCACCACCTCCTCAACTTTGCCTATAAGAGTTTGTCCGCCGAAGATAATATTTTCGGAACTTACAATATCAAGCGCGTTAATTTCAGAAACCGGTTTGATGTTAAGGTTCTTAATATTTCGGCCCGACAAATATACATTCTTGGCACCATCTCCATCAACAATAAGCAAATTCTTTTTTTCACTAAGCTTCAGAGCGCCCAAAAGCGTACTTATCATTTTGGTCTTGGGTTCTGTACATTCGAGAGCATCCAATACCAAAATTTTCTCTTCTTTAGCCCTTGATGAGAGCGCGCCCGCAAGCGCCAACTTCTTGAGTTTACGGGGTATTACGGTGTAATAGTCACGCGGTACAGGCCCGAAAGCTTTTCCGCCACGCACCCATATGGGAGACGTGTTTGATCCGGCGCGGGCACGGCCCGTTCCTTTCTGACGCCACGGCTTCTTACCGCTTCCGCTAACCTCATCCCGGCTCTTGGTCTTAGCCGTCCCCTGACGCTGATTCGTCTGGTAGGAGGTAATAACCTGATGCAGGACATGCTCATTTACTTCCGCAGCAAAAACAGCGTCCGGCAAATCAATGTCGCCCTTGACCGTTCCATTCTGCTGATAAAGTTTCGCTTTCATTTATATATCATCCTATCAAAAAATTTTCGCGATTACTGCGGAACGGCAGGCTGCCGTTCCTGTACGGGCGTTGCGCGCAACGCCCCCCACGTTATTTGCCGATAAATTTCTTCAGAAATACAAAGCCTGTTTTGTGTCCGGGAACGGAACCCTTTACAAAAACGAGGCCTGCTTCTTTGTCAATACCAACAACCTCAAGTCTTCTGGTTGTTACCTGAGCCGCTCCCATATGTCCGGACATCTTGAGACCGGGCATAACACGCGCGGGGTAAGAGTTCGCTCCGGCAGAACCGCGTTCACGCACATTTGTATTACCGTGAGATTCGCGTCCGCGCTGGAAGTTGTACTTCTTAATGGTACCGGCGTGACCGCGTCCCTTTGAAATTCCGGTTACATTGACAAATTTCACATTCTCAAAAACTTCTACTCCAACAACCTGACCGGCCGCAAGAGCCTCTTCCGCGCTGTCAAGTTTGAACTCCTTGAGAATCTTCATGGGAGCGGTACCAAGCTTCTTAAAGTGTCCAAGCTCAGGCATTGTCACTTTCCTGTCCGCAACCGGCTCAAAGCCAAGCTGCACCGCGCTATAGCCATCTTTGTCAGCGGTCTTCACCTGCTCTACGACATTATTTCCGGCCTGTATGACCGTAACGGCAACCGCCCGGCCCGCATCATTAAAAAGCCGTGTCATTCCGATTTTTTTTCCGATCAACCCCTGCATACCAATCTCTCTTTTCATTATATCAACTATCAATCAATATTCTTATTGCATACATTTGGGCGAAAAATTTTCGCCCCTGCGGCGCAACCTTTCACATATCCCTGCATTACACCTTGATCTCTACATCCATGGGCGACCGCGAGGGTCGCCCCTACGATACACCCTGATTCCCCATTATCTGTACGGGCAGGCGAAAATTTTTTCGACCCTGCGCGCTCGTACGGGCACCCCTCGCGGGTGCCCTATCCCTGCATTACACCTTAATTTCTACATCCACTCCGGCCGGAAGATCCAGCTTCATCAGTGAATCGACAGTCTGAGGAGTAGACTCTAAAATGTCAATGAGTCTTTTATGTACCCTTGTCTCAAACTGCTCACGGGATTTTTTGTTCACATGCGGTGAACGCAAAACCGTGTAGATTGTCTTTTCTGTCGGCAGCGGTATGGGGCCTGATATACGGGCGCCTGTACCTTTGGCTGTACGCACAATATCCGATGCCGATTTGTCGAGAATATTGTGGTCAAATGATTTCAGCCGAATACGTATTCTTTCACCTGGCATTGCTCTAAACTCCCCTCTTATCTTCCGATCCTGCGTAAAATTTCATCCTGTATGGCTTTAGCCGTGATTTCGTATTTATCAAGTTGCATAGTGTACACGGCCCGGCCCTGAGTAAGAGACCTTAACGCAGTTGCATATCCAAACATTTCAGAAAGCGGCGCCTGACCGTTTACTACCTGAACATCTCTACGGGTGTCTATTCCAAGAACCTTACCCCGCCTGCTGTTGAAGTCATTAATTACTGACCCCATATATTCACCGGGCACTACAACTTCTACACTCATTATTGGCTCAAGTACCGCTGGTACCGCCTTTGTACACGCTTCCTTAAAAGCCATACTGCCCGCTATTTTAAAACCGATCTCGGTAGAATCATCTTCACTGTATTTTACATCTACAAGAGTTACGCACACACCCGCAACCTGAAACCCTGATAAAACCCCTCCGCTCGCCGCTTCAGTAACTCCCTGTTTTACAGCATTCACAAACTCAACAGGAAGCTCCTCCGGAGAAACCTTACTAGAAAACTCAACTCCGCGGCTTGCGTCAACAGACTGAACGTTGATAGTTACATTGCCATGGTGATTTTTACCGCCCACCATTTGGGCAAACTCATATTCTAATTTGGCAGCCCCTGTTACAGTTTCCCTATAAGAAACCTGCGGCTTGCCTACATTTACATTTACATGAAACTCTTTAATGAGCCTGTCAACCAAAATCTCAACGTGAAGCTCTCCCATGCCGGAGATAAGCCTCTGCCCCGTTTCACTGTCGATTCTCACCCTGCATGTCGGGTCTTCATCAACTAATCTCTCAAGGGCATGATTTAACTTCTCTTCATCCACCGTACTTTTCGGCTCGATTGAGCGCGAAATAACAGGATCAGGAAAAGTCATCTGCTCAAAAACTATCGGGAAATCGGGATCACAGATCGTATCGCCTGTGGTAGTATCCCTAAGTCCGACAAGCGAGATTATATCCCCGCACTCCATCGACTGCTCCGCGTGCCTTTTGTTAGAGTGCATGCGAAAAATTCTTGTCGCCTTCTCTTTAATTTTTAACCGGGGATTATAAAGAATATTTTTAAATCCCGCTTTACCCGAGTAAACTCTTGCGTAAGCAAGACGCCCCACATGAGCGTCCGAAGCGATCTTAAACACTAAACCCGCAAAAGGCTGCTTTACATCAGGAAGCCTCTCTTTTACTTCTCCGCTCGCAGGCTCCATTCCCGTTACCGCACCCCTGTCAAGCGGCGAAGGCAGGTAAAATGCTATCGCGTCAATGAGCTGCTGTATCCCTTTATTTTTAAATGATGACCCGCAAACAACAGGACAAATCTTATTTGAAAGAACCCCATGCCTCAAAGCCGTTCTGATTAGTTCCGGCTTAACCGCTTCGCCTTCAAGCATCTTTTGCATAAGTTCATCATTAAAATCAACAACAACTTCGAGCATCTCCTCACGTCTTGCAAGAGCCTCTTCCTCATATTCGGCAGGAATAACACCCTCAATTACCTTAGAGCCAAGAGTTTCTTCATCGTAACGGTACGCTTTCATCTCAACAAGATCAATAACGCCTTCAAACTTATCTTCCTTGCCAAGAGGCATTTGAACCGCCACTGCTTTTAATGAGTGAAATTTACGCTTCATCCCATCTATGCAGCCGTCAAAATCAGCCCCGATACGGTCCATCTTATTTACATAGGCTATCCGTGGTACGTTATACTTATCGGCCTGTCTCCAGACAGTCTCCGTTTGAGGTTCTACGCCTCCCACAGAATCGAATACGGCAACTGCGCCGTCCAGAACTCTCAAAGAACGTTCCACTTCAATGGTAAAATCTACATGACCTGGCGTATCTATGATATTGATACGATAGTTTTTCCACTGACATGTGGTAGCGGCGGAGGTAATTGTTATTCCCCGCTCTCTCTCCTGAATCATCCAGTCCATGACAGTGTTGCCTTCATGAACTTCACCCATACGGTGCAGAATGCCTGTATAAAACAGAATTCTTTCAGTAGTGGTGGTCTTCCCCGCATCTATGTGAGCCATGATGCCGATATTTCTTACATCCGGTAGTTCAATTTTTTGGCCGTTCATATTCTAATTTTTTCCTGCCGCCCGGAGTATGGACGCGCAACGCACGTCCTAGAAATAACTCACTGACATCCTTTTCTGCTATACGTACTTGGCGGCGCTTGGCGCGCCGACATTCCGCTATAACATCCATGCCCCTCAATAGATTCAAAGAACTTTTCTGGTAATGATCACCTATGCTATCAAGACCACCTTAAAATCTGATGTAAAGACAAACTTTTTCCGCCCCTTCATTAATACCGGAAATGGGCGAACGCCTTGTTTGCTTCAGCCATTTTATGAGTATCAACTTTTTTTCTGATCGCCCCGCCCTCGTTCTTTGACGCCTGAACAAACTCATTAGCAAGCTTTTCAGCCATGCTTTTCTCGGAACGTTCTCTTGCGTAATTTATGAGCCAGCGGATCGCAAGCGATACACGCCTTTCAGGAGACACCTCAACAGGAACCTGATAGTTAGCCCCGCCGATACGGCGGGATTTCACCTCAAGCGCAGGCTTAACATTGTCAACAGCTTTCTTGAAAACAGAGAGACCGTCCTGACCGGAACGCTGACCGGCCATCTCAACCGCGCTGTAAAAGATATTTTCGGCCAACCGCTTCTTGCCGCTCTTGGTCACACTGTTTACAAACTGAGTCACCAGAGTACTGTTGAACTTGGGATCAGCTACAATTTCACGTTTTTCCGCATTTCTTCTTCTAGACATTTTTTATATATCCCTATTTTGCCTTAGGCCGCTTTACGCCATATTTGGAACGGCTGCGTTTACGGTTCTGAACACCCTGAGTATCAAGCGCTCCGCGAACAATGTGATAACGCACACCAGGAACATCCTTCACACGGCCGCCCCTGATAAGCACTATTGAGTGTTCCTGGAGGTTATGTCCCTCACCGGGAATGTAGGCGTTGACTTCCATGTGGTTGGTCAAACGCACACGGGCAACTTTACGAAGCGCCGAGTTTGGTTTCTTGGGAGTGGTAGTGAACACTCGCGTACATACACCGCGCCTCTGAGGGCAACTATGCAGCGCAGGCGATTTACTCCTGTTCTCAAGATTCTCCCGTCCTTTACGAATCAGTTGACTAATAGTAGGCACCTTATATCCTCCAAATAAAAATGACAGTGTTCAAATATAATAATATGTTTGCAAACTTACAAGAGTTTTATTAACTTTTTTTAAAACTCCCCGCCAATCTCCATAAAATCATCATTGTTCTCAGGCTCATCAACCTGAACCATATCCGATTCGAGGTCTTTGACGCGCAGGTTACGGTACATCTTTGAGCCTGTACCCGCAGGGATAAGATTACCCATAATAAGATTTTCCTTAAGTCCGCTGAGGGAATCTGTCTTGCCCTCAACAGCGGCCTTTGAGAGAACCTTTGTTGTCTCCTGAAAGGACGCGGCAGACAAAAATGATTCCGTAGTAAGAGAAGCTTTTGTGATACCAAGAAGCATTGGTTTAAAGGTCGCCGGTTCGCCGCCGTCGGCAATTACCTTTTCATTTGCCTTGCGCAGCTCTTTTCTGTCTACATCATCGCCTTCAAGATAATCGGTGTCTCCTGATTTATCAACTCGCACCTTGCGAAGCATCTGCGATACTATAACCTCAACGTGCTTGTCGTTAATCGTTACACCCTGCAGGCGGTATACTGCCTGAATCTCATCAAGCATATACTCCTGAACCGCGTTTTCTCCAAGGATGCGCAAAATGTCGTGCGGATCAATAGCCCCTTCACAAAGCCTGTCACCCGCTTTTACTCTGTCGCCCTCGTGAACGCGCATATGTTTTCCAAGAGTAATTGAGTATTCTCTTGTGTCGTTATTCTCATCTCTTACAATAATTTTACGGTTTCCGCGTTCCGTATCTCCAAAAGAGACAAATCCATCTATTTCGGCAACAACAGCCGGGTCTTTCGGCCTTCTCGCCTCAAAAAGTTCCGCCACACGAGGCAACCCGCCGGTAATGTCACGGCTCTTTGCGCTCTCACGCGGAATCTTCGCTATGATGTCGCCTGCGACAATAACCGCTCCATCTTTAAGCTGCAGCAGACATCCTGCCGGCATGGCGAGATTTGCCACACGCTTATCATCTTCGTAAACCTGAATCTGAGGATGCAGTTTTCTCTCCCTGTGCTCCATAACTACGGAGTTTGTCACACCGGAGCGCTCATCGTAATGCTGTTGGAGCGTTTCGCCTTCAATCAGATCCACATACTTAACGGTTCCGTCACGTGGTGAAAGAATAACGTTATTGTATGGATCCCAAATGAAAAGTTCCTGACCCTTTGTAATCCTGTCGCCATCATTTACTTTCATAAACGACCCGTAAGGAACATTGTAACGGTAACGCTCCCGTTCCGCTTCATCAAGAACAATAACTTCACCCGTACGATTCATTACAACAAACCCTGTGGGGTGTTTAATCGTTTCCACATCTTTAAGTTTTATTATACCGTCAATCTTAGCAACCTCTTTGGACTGAGCGATAAGACGGGAAGCCGTACCTCCGATATGGAAAGTACGCAATGTGAGCTGTGTACCTGGCTCACCGATACTCTGAGCGGCCATTATACCAACCGCTTCACCTTCGTCAACAATCTTACCCGTAGCGAGGTTTCTTCCATAGCAGAGTTTGCAAACACCTGCTTCACTGTCGCAGGTAAGGACAGATCTTATAAAAACGGCTTCGATACCAGCGCCTTCTATTCTCTTTGCGAGTTTATCATCAAGCAGCGTATTTACAGAGCAGATAAGCTCTTCCGACACGGGATCATAAATATCCTCCTGTGTAACGCGGCCCAAAAGACGGGCGCTGAGAGGTTCCATCACATCATCACCCTCTTTAAGAGCTTCGATTGTGATCCCTTTAGATGTGCCGCAGTCAGTTTCGTAAATAACCACATCCTGCACAACGTCTACAAGACGGCGTGTAAGATATCCCGCATCAGCGGTTTTAAGCGCTGTATCGGCCAAACCTTTACGCGCGCCGTGAGTGGAGATGAAATACTCAAGAACCGTCAGACCATCCTTAAAGTTTGAGATAATCGGATTCTCAATAATTTCACCTACAGCTCCGGTGATCTTCTTCTGAGGTTTCTGCATCAGACCGCGCATACCCGCAAGCTGTTTTATCTGGTCTTTGCTTCCTCTCGCCTGAGAATCCATCATAATATAGACAGGGTTAAAGCCGTTTTTGTCACTTGCGAGACGCTCATGCATCTTGTCGGCAATCGCGCTTGTCGTATGTGTCCACAAGTCAATAAGTTTGTTGTAGCGTTCACCCTCTGTAATGATACCGCGGTCATACTGCTTTCTGATACGTGTAACTTCTTCCGTCGCCTTGTCGATAATATCTTTCTTCTCATCCGGTATAACAAGATCATCGGCGCCAAAAGTGATACCCGCCTGCGTGGCGTATTCATAACCGAGGGCCTTGATGTTGTCAAGAAACTTACAGGTAACCTTTGTACCTGTAGCGGTATAAACATCTTCAACAAGCTTTTGAACCCGTTTTTTATTAAGAAGGTCATTAACAAAAGGTATCTCTTTAGGAACAACGGAATTGAACACAACACGGCCGGGCGTTGTCTCAATATTTTGATCTTTAATACGCACCTTTATTTTTGCGTGCAGGTCAACCTGCTTATCAGCCAGTGCATGAAGCACTTCATCCGCGCCACTGAAAGCGCGCGCCTGTCCTTTACGATCAAGAGACATTTTTGTTAGATAATATATACCAAGAACAATATCCTGAGTCGGAGTCATCACCGGATGTCCGGAGGCTGGGCTCAAAAGGTTGTTTGCGCTTAACATCAGGAAGCGGCACTCAAGCTGCGACTCAAACGAGAGCGGCACGTGAACAGCCATCTGGTCACCGTCAAAGTCAGCGTTAAACGCGGAACAGACAAGCGGATGAAGCCTGATAGCTTTCCCTTCTACAAGCACCGGAAAGAATGCCTGGATACCAAGTCTGTGCAGCGTAGGCGCACGGTTAAGAAGCACTGGATGATCCTTGATAACCTCTTCAAGAATATCCCAAACTTCCGTGCGCTCCTTCTCTACAAATTTTTTCGCGCTCTTTACAGTCTGTACAAGACCCTTCTCCTCAAGTTTCTGAATTACAAACGGTTTGAAAAGCTCAAGAGCCATCATCTTGGGCAGCCCGCACTGATGAATCTTAAGTTCAGGCCCGACAACGATAACGCTTCGGCCCGAATAGTCAACTCGCTTTCCAAGCAGGTTCTGACGGAAACGTCCCTGTTTGCCTTTAAGCAGGTCGCTGAGAGACTTAAGCGGGCGTTTTCCTTCCCCTTTTACTGAGAAAGTGCGGCGTCCATTGTCAAACAGTGTATCAACCGCTTCCTGAAGCATTCTCATCTCATTGCGCAGGATGACATCAGGCGCCTTAATTTCAATGAGCTTCTTTAAACGGTTATTACGGTTTATCACACGTCTGTAAAGATCGTTAAGATCCGATGTCGCGAAACGCCCGCCCTCAAGCGGAACAAGAGGACGCAGATCCGGCGGCAGCACAGGAAGAACACGCAGAACCATGTTCTCAGGATTGTTCTTCGAACGGTTGAACGCCTCCGCGATACGTAAACGCTTCAAATGCTCCTGACGGCGCTGTTCTGAAGACTCAAGTTTGATTTTTGAACGCAAGTCAATAACAAGCTCTTCAACGTCAAGTGTGGCAAGCATCTCAAGGACAGCTTTCCCCCCCATCTTCGCGTCAAACTGCTTATCCTGATCCTGAAGCTCAAAATATTCATCTTCAGTAAGAAGCATTCCCCTGCGTAAATTTGTATTGCCCGGATCAATCACTACATATGACTCATAGTAAACAATACGTTCCAAAACAGTATTGGGAAGTCCCAAAAGATAACTAATATGCGAAGGAACGCTCTTCAAAAACCAAATATGGACAATAGGGACAGCCAACTCAATGTGTCCCATCCGCTCGCGCCTTACCTTGGAGTGTGTAACCTCAACTCCGCAGCGGTCGCACACAACGCCGCGGTAACGGATTCTCTTATACTTACCGCAGTTACACTCCCAGTTACGGACAGGGCCAAAGATCTTTTCACAAAAAAGGCCGTCGCGCTCCGGTTTGAAAGAACGGTAGTTGATGGTTTCCGGCTTTGTTACCTCACCAAAAGACCAGTTCCTGATTGTCTCATGGGACGCCAGCTTAATTGACACCCCTGTTATCTCCTGCGCTTTTCTATCTAACTGGCCAAAAGCTTCCGCCACTGCAACCCCCCTGCTTATTATGTTAGGGATATTTTTTGATCGTGATTATCGAGACGCCTGATTCATTCGCCGTCCCGTACAGGCGCGGTTAACCGCGCTCCTACTATTTATCATGTACGGACATTGCGCGCAACGCCTGTACCTATCATCAAAAATTACTCTAGAATTATATCAAGGTCTAACGCGAGAGCTTTAATTTCCCTCACAAGCACCTTAAACGATTCCGGTATTCCAGCAGCCGGAGCGTTTTCACCTTTGACAATTGCCTCATAGATCTTGGAACGTCCGGTCAGGTCGTCGCTCTTTACAGTAAGAATCTGCTGTAAAGTATACGCCGCGCCGTAAGCTTCAAGCGCCCACACCTCCATCTCACCAAAACGCTGACCTCCAAACTGCGACTTACCGCCAAGGGGCTGCTGGGTAACAAGCGAGTATGGACCAATGGAACGGGCGTGAATCTTGTCATCTACAAGGTGGCAAAGCTTGAGCATGTAAATGGGGCCGACAGTAACTTCGTGGTCAAATGGTTCTCCGGTTCTCCCATCTCTGAGCTGAACTTTACCGCTCTGCGGGAGCTTAGCTTTTTTGAGCATGGCAATTACATCCTCATAACTCGCGCCGTCAAAAACTGGCGTGGCTATCTTAAGCCCAAGCTTGGCCACCGCCCATCCCATGTGAGTTTCAAGAATCTGCCCTACATTCATACGGGAGGGAACGCCCAGAGGATTAAGAATGATGTCCACAGGAGTGCCATCAGGCAGATACGGCAGCTCTTCAACAGGGAGAATCTTTGAAATAACACCCTTGTTTCCATGACGTCCCGCCATCTTATCACCTACAGAAAGCTTACGCTTCTTGGCAATGTAGATTTTTACAAGCTGAAGAACACCGGGTTTAAGCTCATCACCTCTGACGATTTTATCGATCTCTTTATCGAGTTTATCCTCTTTTTTAGCAATCAGGTCATTAGCGCGGTAAAGAACCTCTTCAGCCATTCTGTTCTGTTCAAGTTCTTTACAAAGGCCATCTTTAAATGAAATAGCGGCAAAGTCAAGCTTCGAAAGCATCGCTTTCGTCCACTTCTTGCCTGCGGGTATAATCACCTCATCGGTATGGAAATTGGTAATCTCATTAGTTACCGTATCAGCCAAGAACTCTCCAAGGCGCGAGAGACGCACCTTTTCGATCTCAGCTATCTCATTTGTTATCTCCTCTTTAAGCTCATCGATACGCTTCTTATCTTTTTTCTTTGAGCGCTTATCACGTTCTTTTCTGAAGTAAACGCGAGTGTCGATAACTACACCCTTAAGTCCCGGAGGCGCCTTAAGTGATGAGTCGCGAACATCGCCCGCCTTTTCACCGAAGATAGCTCTGAGAAGCCGCTCTTCAGGGGAAAGCTCCGTTTCACCCTTTGGAGTTACTTTACCAACTAAAATATCCCCGGCCTCAACTTCGGTACCTATCCGGACAACGCCGCTTTCATCCAGATTACGAAGCGCCTCTTCACTGACATTCGGTATTTCACGCGTAAGCTCTTCGGGACCGCGCTTGGTGTCGCGCACCTCTGTTTCAAAAACTTCGATATGTACGGATGTGTAAATATCCTCAGCGACAAGTTTTTCAGAAATTATAATCGCGTCTTCGAAGTTGTAACCGCGCCAGGGCATAAAAGCAACCATGACGTTTCTTCCAAGAGCAAGCTCACCTTCGCTTGTGGCGTGACCATCGGCCAAAACTGTTCCGACTTCAACTTGCTGCCCCTCTTTTATGCATACTTTCTGATTGATTGTAGTATCCTGGTTTGAACGCTCGAATTTGACAAGTTCATAAGTATCAAACTCAGTAAGACCAAGGATATCGTTTGTCGCTTTATCGGTTTTACGCACGATTATTTTCGTGGCGTCAACTTTTTCAACTACGCCAGCGCTCTTAGCAATGATCATACAGCCGGAGTCAATCGCCGCGCGCCCCTCAAGACCTGTACCCACAAATGGAGCTTCCGTTCTGAGAAGCGGCACTGCCTGACGCTGCATGTTTGAACCCATGAGCGCGCGGTTGGCGTCATCGTGTTCCAAAAATGGGATAAGACCTGCCGCGATACTTACAAGCTGCATCGGAGACACGTCCATATATGTAACTTCCTGCGGCGAAACAATCGGGAAGTCTCCGCGGTAACGGGCAAAAAGCATATTATCGGTAATCTTGCCGCTCTTGTCAGCAGGCGTGTTAGCCTGAGCGATAATGTAATTATCTTCCTGGTCAGCGGTCAGGTACTCAATATTACCGGTAGCGATGCCGTTTTCTATCTTCTGATAGGGCGTCTCAATAAATCCAAACTCATTTACACGCGCAAACGTACTCAACGACGCGATAAGACCGATGTTCGGTCCTTCAGGCGTTTCGATCGGACAGAGGCGTCCGTAGTGAGTGTGGTGTACGTCGCGAACCTCAAAGCCCGCGCGTTCACGCGTAAGACCGCCGGGGCCCAGCGCGCTGACGCGGCGTTTGTGAGTAAGCTCGGAGAGCGGGTTTGTCTGGTCAAGAAACTGAGAGAGCTGGCTTGAACCGAAAAACGCCTGCACCACAGTTGACACAGTACGTGCGTTTATTAAATCCTGCGGAGTGATGTTCTCCGTATCGCGCAGACTCAACCGTTCTTTTATTGTACGGACCATTCTTGTAAGACCGACTGTAAACTGAGCGGCCAAAAGTTCACCCACAGAGCGCACGCGGCGGTTGCCAAGGTGGTCGATATCATCTATAAATCCAACACCAACGCTAAGTCCGACCATGTACTTGAAAGCCGCGATAAAATCATCCCTCGTAAGAGTAGTAACGCCGTCAGGCGGGATAACGTTAAGACGGGTATTTATTCTATACCGTCCTACACTTCCAAGATCGTAGCGTTTGTCATCAAAGAAAGAACGCTGAACCAGATTGCGCGCGGTTTCCACGTTGGGAGGATCGCCGGGGCGCATTGTAGCGTAAATATGAAACAGCGCTTCCTCTTCTGACTTTGTAGAATCCGCGCCAAGAGTATTGCGTATGATCATGTTCTCAGCATTCGGCGTATCTTTAAGAATCTCTACAGCCTGCACGCCATTGTCAAGCAACTTTTTTAACTTGTCTTCTGTAACAGCTTCGTTGGCATCAATAATAATCTCACCTGTTTCTTCATTATAAACAGGCTTCGCGCATATTGATCCAAGAAGCGTTTCACGGTTTTCAGGCGTAACCTTTACACGCGCTGTATCATAAAAAAGCGCTAAAATATCCTCATCCGTTGAAAAGCCAAGCGCGCGTAAAAGCACGGTGGCCGGCATCTTTTTACGTCTGTCAATATTAACAGTCAGAACATCATCAACATCAAGCAGAATTTCCACCCATGAACCGCGCTGCGGGATAATACGGGCGGTTAGAAGTTTTTTACCATTAGGGTGAACGATTTCGTCAAATGTAATACCCGGTGAACGGTGCAGCTGGCTGACAATAACACGCTCAGCTCCGTTAATAACAAAAGTACCGCGCTCAGTCATAAGGGGAATTTCGCCGATGTAAACCTCATTGGATATCTTCTCGACAAACTTCTTAGTCTCCCCATCCTGTTCGTAAACGAGCAGCGACATATCAACTTTAAGAGGAGCGGCAAATGTCATGCCCCTCTCTTTACACTCCCTCAGAGTATATTTAGGAATTCCGAGTTTGTACCCATCGTACTCAAGCGAGTAGTATCCCTTAACATCGTTTACCGGAAAAAGGCTTAAAAAAGCACCGTGAAGTCCCTGCTTCTTGCGCAGGCGCGGCGGTGTATCGGGCTGGAGAAACGATTCATAAGATTTGGTCTGAATCTCCAGAAGATTTGGCAGCTCCACACCCCGTTTTATTTGGGAGTAGCTCTTTCTATCTGTCATCGCACATCCCTTCAGGTTTTCGTAGGTCATCAGGCAGCCGGGACATATTCCCGCCTGCCTTACAAAAATCAACGTAACTATAATATGGGCAAGACTTATCCCCGCATCCACGCAGGATCAGGGCTTACACTTCCGCATCCACAGTAAGGGCATGATTTAGCCCACTTGCATCCACATGTAAAGGCAGGGTTTCCCTACCCATCAAAAACATAAAACAAACCGCAAAAGGGCAGGGGCGAGCCCTGCCCTATATGCGGGATATGTTATGTAAACCGGCGCGTCACAGATTACTTAATATCAACAGTTCCGCCGACTTCAGCGATCTTTTTCTTAATTGTCTCAGCCTCTTCCTTTGAGCAGCCTTCTTTAATTGGCTTTGGCGCACCTTCAACCAGATCCTTGGCTTCCTTGAGACCAAGACCTGTGATTTCGCGAACTACTTTAATAACCTGAATCTTCTTATCACCGCCGCTTGTAAGAATAGCGTCAAACTCAGTCTTCTCCTCAGCAGCTTCGACAGCGCCGCCGCCTGCAGCAGGAGCGGCGGCAACAGCCATAGGAGCCGCTGCCTTAACATCAAACTTCTCTTCAATAGCCTTAATCAGATCGGAGAGCTCAAGAACAGTCATGTTCCCAATTGCATCAACGAATTCATCCTTTGTAAGGGTAGCCACAATAAACCTCCAGTATGGTGAAATTTTTTAGTTTTTTCTAATAATACCACAAGGGCGTAACGCGTCACGTCCCTGCGGTTTCCAGCCGTGTTACGCGCTTTTCTTTTCCCTGACAGCATCAAGCGTGCGAACAAATTTCGTAAGCACTCCGCTGAGCACCCCGGCCATATTGCCGACAGGAGCCTTGAGCACGCCCAGAAGCTGCGCCAGGAGCGCCTCTCTGCTTGGCAGATCGGCAAGACGCGTAGCCTGCTCACCAACGAAAAGAGAACCGTCTACATAGGCGGCCTTTACTTCTAAAAGATCCTTATATTCTTTACGGAAATCACGCAGGATTTTGGCCGGAACCGTACTGTCCTTAGGCGCCACCGCAACTGCCGTAGGGCCTTTAAAGTAGGAATCAAGCGAGTCAATTCCGACTTTTTTGCAAGCTTCCTTAGCCAAAGTGTTTTTGACAACGATAAAACGTACGCCGTTCTTGCGAAGCTCAGAGCGCAGTTTTGTCACAGCTTCCACAGTAATCTTATGGTTGTTCGTGACGTATATACCCGCAGCGCCGCGAAATTCCCGCTCAAGCTCCTCAATTACTGCTGTTCTCTCGGTTTTTGTTGACATTGTAAAAGTCCTCTATTCTAAAAACTGCAAGCCGGACAATCAGACCGGACAGTGCCTATTTCAGATCGTTAATATTAACCTTCAGTCCCTGACCCATTGTGCTTGTAAGCGTAACCTTTTTAAGGTAAGTACCCTTGGCGGTAGCGGGCTTCGCCTTTACAACCGCGTCAAGAAGAGCGCGTCCGTTTTCAAGGAGCTTCTGACTGTCAAAAGAGAGCTTTCCGATTGCGGCGTGAATGATCGCGCCTTTGTCAACCCGAAACTCAGCTTTACCTTTCTTAAGCTCACGCACAGCCTTAGCGACATCAGGAGTCACTGTTCCAACTTTGGGGTTAGGCATAAGGCCTCTTGTACCGAGAATCTTACCCAGCTTTCCAACCACTTTCATCATGTCCGGAGTAGCGACTACAGCGTCAAAGTCAAGCCATCCCTCTTTGATCTTCTCGGCAATCTCATCTCCGCCTGTAAAATCGGCTCCCGCTTCCTTAGCCTCAGCTTCCTTATCACCCTGAGCAAAGACCAACACCCGCACGGTTTTTCCCAAACCATGAGGAAGCACAGCGGCGCCGCGTACAGCCTGATCGCTTTTTCTGGGATCAACGCCAAGCTTAACAGCCATTTCCACTGTTTCATCGAACTTTACATAGGAATTAGCTTTGAGGAAATCAAGCGCTTCAATCGCGCCGTACTCTTTGAGTTTGTCTACCTTCTCGTAAGTACTGTTGTACTTCTTACCGTGTTTCATTTGTAACTCTGCTTTCGCTTTTTGGGTCTGCGGCCATCGGGCGAATCTATTCGTCCTTACAGCCTCCCCGTTATTAGTAATGCGGGCGGCCACTGGCCGCCCCTACGTGCATCCGTTGTATGGGTGCGGTTATCGCATCCATACAAAATTTATTCGATGGAGACGCCCATGCTGCGGGCTGTGCCCATTACTGTATTCATCGCCGCCTCAACACTTGCCGCATTGAGATCCGCAAGCTTCATCTCGGCTATTTTTCTCACCTGCGCTTTTGTAAGCGTACCGATTTTGTCCTTGTTAGGAACGCCTGACCCCTTATCCTTGCCAAGCTCCTTCATAATAAGAACCGCGGCAGGAGGAGTCTTTGTGATAAATGTAAAGGAGCGGTCTGAATAAACCGTGATCACTACCGGAATAGTCATCCCCTGCGAATCTTTGGTCTTTGCGTTAAACGCCTTGCAGAACTCCATAATGTTAACGCCCTGCTGACCAAGCGCAGGCCCCACGGGAGGAGCCGGAGTAGCCGCGCCGCCCGTTATCTGCAACTTTACCTGTCCAACAACTTTCTTTGCCATTTTTAACTGCTCCTATATTTTCGGCGGAACGGCACTGTTGCCGCTCTGTATAATTTTCTTTACTGCGTTTTTAATACCGTAAACGTGGTTTTTCGGTATCGCGTTTTTTCAATTTTTGGCGGATGGTTTATTGCCTGTTTATCCGCCTGTTTTTCGATTTTACAGAGCGGGCGGCCAGTGGCCGCCCCTACGGGGAATCAATCCATCCCCCCCCAATTTTCAATTTCGTTACCGTATGCTTTAAGATATTGGCGTTACGTGCATGAAATCGACCTCTACGGGCGTTGACCTGCCGAATACGCTTACCATTACCTTTATCTTACCCTTTTCAGGGTGAATTTCATCTACAACACCATCGAAATCCTTAAACGGGCCTTCTTTGATTTTTACAGCATCGCCAATTTCAAAGGGAACCTCCGAAACCTGCTGGCGAGAAACTTTTTCGGTCTGTCCAAGAATTCTTCTGACCTCATCCTCACGTAAGGGTTGAGGTTTCTTACCGCCTACAAATCCAGTGACCCCCGCGGCAGCCTGCACAACGTGCATAGTCTCCTTTGTCAGTTCCATCTCAACAAGCACATAAGAGGGAAAAAACTTGCGCGTAGTCTTTAACTTTTTGCCATTCTTAACCTGCACCACATCCTGAGTAGGCATGAGAACATTTTTAATCTCCTCCCCCATCTCACCAGACGCAATGACCTCATTCAAGTAGTTAAAAACCTTCGTCTCCTGACCCGAATATGTATGCACCACATACCATCTCGCCGCCATCGCGCTTCTCCGCCTATCTCAAAAATAAACCAAGTATGAACTGAAGCACCTGATCGCATCCAAACACAAAAATGGACATAACTATGCTCAGGATAATCACCAAAATAGTAGCTCCCTTAACCTCAGACTTTGTAGGCCAGTTTACCTTGGCAACCTCAGTACGCACATCCTTAAAATATTGAATCACTTTATTCATACATTCGTTCACCGTTTTTGGTTGTGATACGGAGTGACGCGGGATGCATCTGTCTCCAAAGTTTACAGTCATTATCAATTTAACAGAGCTGAAAGACCAATGATTGTTCCCTACAATTTTTATACGGAGCAATTCACAGGTTGTTTCGTACAATTTACACAGGCCTGGAGGGACTCGAACCCCCAACCAACGGTTTTGGAGACCGCTACTCTACCAATTGAGCTACAGACCTTTTTAGTCGTGATACGGCAGTAGACCGAGACGCATACCGTCTCCCCGTCTCTTCGTAAGGTCTCCAGCCGGCAGGGCAAATATTTTCTGCCCTGCCAAAATTCAGGGAACCGCCAATGGCCGTTCCCTGCGCAATACGAATTTTTTCCGTGTGTACGAGCAAAAAAATTTTTGCCGCTACGTTACATTATTACCGTGATTCCTTGTGCGCGGTTCTTTTACGCTCAAAAGGGCAGAACTTTATAAATTCTACACGGCCGGAATGTTTTTTCTTGTTCTTGGTCGTTTCGTAATTACGCTGTTTGCAAGATGTACATTCCAGCGTTACTTTTTCTCTTGGCATTTTTAGTTAACCTCTATTTTGGTAAGCGGAACGGCCAATGGCCGTTCCCTACAAAACCATCTATTCAATAATCTCTGTTACAACGCCGGCGCCTACTGTGCGGCCGCCTTCACGGATCGCGAAGCGGAGCTCTTTCTCCATAGCTACAGGAGCGATAAGCTCAACCTCAATCTGCGCGTTATCGCCGGGCATGATCATCTCCACACCTTCCGCAAGCTTAATCGCGCCTGTAACGTCAGTCGTACGGAAATAGAACTGAGGACGATAGTTGCTGAAGAAAGGAGTATGACGTCCGCCTTCTTCCTTGGAAAGCACAACCACCTCCGCCTTAAACTTCTTATGCGGAGTGATTGTTCCGGGCTTTGAAAGAACCATACCGCGCTCAATATCGTTTTTGTCGATACCGCGGAGAAGAGTGCCGATGTTATCGCCGGCTTCAGCCTTGTCAAGAAGCTTGCGGAACATTTCTACACCTGTAACAATAGACTTGCGGCTGTCTCTGAGACCAACCAGTTCCACTTCATCGCCTACTTTTACCACACCGCGTTCTACACGGCCTGTAGCAACTGTTCCGCGGCCTGTGATTGAGAACACGTCTTCAACAGACATAAGGAACGGCTTGTCAACTTCACGCTGAGGAGTAGGCACGTAGCTGTCAACGGCAGCCATAAGTTCAAGAATGCACTTCGCCTTCTCTTCATCTTTAGGATTATTTAGAGCGCCGATTGCGCTTCCGCGAATGATAGGTGTGTCATCGCCGGGAAAATCGTACTTGCTGAGAAGCTCGCGGACTTCGAGTTCAACGAGTTCAAGAAGTTCAGGATCATCAACAACATCAACTTTGTTGAGGAATACAACGATATAAGGCACACCAACCTGACGGGCAAGAAGGATGTGCTCGCGTGTCTGAGGCATGGGGCCGTCAGCAGCGCTTACAACCAAAATCGCGCCATCCATCTGAGCTGCGCCGGTGATCATATTCTTAACATAATCTGCGTGTCCGGGACAGTCAACGTGAGCATAGTGACGGTTCTCTGTTGAATACTCAACGTGCGATGTCGCAATCGTCAAAATCTTCGTATCGTCACGACGGCCCTGAGACTCAGACGCCTTAGCGACTTCATCGTAAGCGATAGACTTCGCAAGACCTCTCTCAGCCATGACAGTAGTAATAGCAGCTGTCAAGGTGGTCTTACCATGGTCAACGTGTCCGATAGTACCAACGTTTACGTGAGGCTTTCCGCCGCGATCAAATTTTTCCTTACCCATTTAAAACCTCTCCCAGAATATGGTTTTTTAGATAGTGATTATCAATTATATCTATGATCAAACTTTAAACTGCGTCCTCACTTAATTTTTAAGAATACAGTTTTTTACTCTCTACTATTTAACACTTACGCAACAACCATGTTCTCCAACCGCAACATACCCCTGCCCGCGAATCCGCCACAAGAAGCTTACCAAAAAAGCCCACGACGGGGCTCGAACCCGTGAACCTCATCCTTACCAAGGATGTGCTCTACCAACTGAGCTACATGGGCAAAACTCAAAGCGAGCGATGAGATTCGAACTCACAACAGCCACCTTGGAAGGGTGGAGCTCTACCATTGAGCTACGCTCGCGTTTTTTGATCGTGATACGGCAGTGACTATAGACACATCTGTCCCCAAGTTTTTCTCTGCCGCCGCACAATATAAAGGCATCTTAAAAAAACACCTTTGACTCACAACATATACACATTACTAAAATGGGCAGGGGTGGTTTCGAACCACCGTAGACCGGAGTCAATGGATTTACAGTCCATCCCCTTTAGCCACTCGGGCACCTACCCGTTAAATTTATAATGCAGAGGCGGCACGCAGCCGCCCCTACATGGAGCCGGTGGAGGGATTCAAACCCCCGACCGTCCGATTACAAGTCGGGTGCTCTATCAACTGAGCTACACCGGCAAAAATTTCAACCTGTTTTACGCATAAAAAAAGTTTTTCAAAGATACTATATGGCGCAAGCCATGTCAAACATTTTTTACGCAGAGCTTACAAATATAATTCAGGCCGCTTCTAACTACTTCATAATTTTATCAATGATACCATATTTTTTCGCCTCATCGGCAGACATAAAATTATCTCTGTCCGTATCTTCGGTAATCGTTTTCAGAGATTGCCCCGTATGAGAAGCGAGTATCTGATTGAGCTTTTCACGTGTACGCAGCATCTCTTCAGCCTGAATCTGAATGTCGCTTGCGGGGCCGTACATGTTCCCTGAAATAAGCGGTTGGTGAATAAGCACCCGCGCGTTCTCCCACGCGTATCTCTTACCCTTTGCCCCCGCACATAAAAGCACCGCGCCCATACTCGCCGCCTGACCCATCACAACTGTTGACACATCGCTTTTCGCGCAGCGCATAGCATCATAAATCGCGAGCCCAGAAGTGATCACGCCACCCGGACTATTGATGTAAACGGTAATGTCATCATCGTTAATACTGTCAAGGAAAAGAATTTTCTTGACGATATTTTCCGCAGACTCGTCATGAACCTCACCCCACAGGAAAATCTCACGTCTCTTGAGAAACTGTTCTTCCATTTCCGAACCGACAAGCGCGTTTTTCATATCTTTGAGAAAGTCGCCGCCCTTACCTCTGTTCATTTCTCTGCACTCCTTTTGGTACTTTGGTAGTGGAATTTATAGAAAGACGCTGAAATTTATATCTTCTCTGAAAGCATGATGTTTTGGAATTTTCGCCAGATAACCGAGAGGAGAAAATAGCCGAATAAATATAATTTATGGATGGGGGGCGGACAAGGGGTTATGACGCTTTATTTGGTTTTTAGATGATTTATAATTTTTGGCAGCGCCGACGGGCTGCACCCATCGTCAGGGTATGACGCCCCTTTGGGGCTTAGGAATTAAAAAGTCAACACGCCATATTACAATAATTATATCAATTCGACTCCGGTTTGTACAATTTCTTTTACAAAAGGGTTATCATTGTACAATTCTGAAGTGGGCATCGCGTTAGGTTCGAAAAACGCGTCGTATTTTGTTCCGAGCATAATTAGTTTTGATATTATCTCAATCTGTGACTGTCCTCCGTCAATGTTATCAAAAAAAAAACAGATATCTACATCGCTTCCCTTACCGGCTGTTCCCTTAGCATAGGAGCCGTATAAATAAACTTTTTTTGCGGATAATTTTCTTTTTGCCTCATCCGCGTATCTTATAGCCTCATTTTTTACTTTTTCAAACCCGTAAGCCATATAAACAGCTCCTTTGAGTCTATCAGAATATTACTTGCTACTATTTTATCAATACCCGCACCAACTTTTGATATAAACTTAGGGTAGCGGTTGGCGACATAGTAAGAGGAAAGGTCCGCTAACAATTTGTACCTGTCATCAGATATTTTTTCCGGTAATTTATCCACAAGCGCTCTCCATAAGATTCACAATATTATGTATTCTCGGAACATCATCGCCTATGTAATAATTGTAAAGACCTTTTACCAGTTTTTCCATTGCCTGCTGACACATAAATACAACATAGAGCCATCTGCGGAAGAAAACACCGCTTCTGCCGTATCTAAATCGTACTTCGCGCAGTCAAACCAATATTGATATTTTTCGTCTTGAGTCATTGTTGTTTCTAATCATTTATTTCGTCAGTAAGCAATATAATATTGGGAGTATGTTGGTATTGCGGAATTCCGCCCGTACAGAAAATTAATTCAGCGCGGACGCCTTACGGCAGTGATAAAAACAAAAGCAATTCCAAACATTCTTTGCGGTACAGAAACGCCTCATGCCGGAAAAACACGCGGCTTGAGGCGGCGGGGTAAACATTGCTTCGCTATGTTTTTACCGCTTCAGTCCTGCGCACACCTTAGGGAGAAACCGTAGCCCTTGCTGTCGGTGTACTCACCCACATTCTCGGAGCCCGAATCCATGTGCCGGTAGTACGCACCGCTGCCGCCCTCCGACGCCGACCACCAGTAGCCGCGGCCGCCAACGTAGTGGAACGTGCCATCGGTGTTGCGGTAGGCGCCAGGCAAAGCCGAGAAACCATGAATGTCCATACCATCCCAACCAGGCCTCTTCGCCTTAAGCTGTACCCCCGCAAGATTGCCGCCCGCATCTTTAACCAAATCATTCCATTCCTGACGAGTCGGCAAATGCCATCCTTTAGGACAGGCAAGCATTGCGGTACTCCAACTATAAAGACTGCCATACTTTTCACAATTGGACTCTTTATTTTCGTAACACCATTTGTTGCCGGTATCATAATTTAGATTCTCCGCCATCCATACCTTATCACCAATTTTAACAACCCTGTACTTCCTGCCGTCTCTGGGGTCTGTCATGGTATTGCCTGAAACGCCGCCGTCTGAACCATTACTTGACACGTGTGAAGAACCTGATGGAGTTACAACTTTTGCCTCCTGCTGAGATGATGTTATGACAGGTGGTACACTTGCGAAAACCGCCGCCTGATTCTTAGGCATCAAATTAAACTTCGCGATAATTCCCGCGTTGGGAATATTCTTATTAAATATTCCTATCATTTCGGCGTTTTTGACTGTAAGCGCCCGTATTGAGATACGCCACGTATCCCCAATAGGAGCTGCAGAGCCAAGGACAATAGATTGCGCTCCTGTCAGCCGTCCGATCGCCTGTACCGAGTTATCGTCAACTTCGCCGGACATTTGGAATTTCAGTTCCTCCCGTATAGTTTCAAGCTGTTGGCGGTCGACTACGGTAAATTTACTGGTATTGACCAAGTTCTCTAACATTCCATCAATTATATACTCCGAGAGAGCGGGATAATCGGACTTTATGGCGATAACCGCGAGCTTTGTACCTTCGGGTATTTTCGTATTGAAATATGTTGAAGCATCCTGTAATGTCAAATCAAGTTGATCCTGATGTACCACGGCAGGAGCGGACGAAGTTACGGGGACAGTCTTCTGTATGGTTTGAGTTTGCGGCGAAACTGACGTTTGCGACGCAGAGCCGCCGCAATTCGATACTGTAACGCTGCTTGTCAACAACAACGCTAATGTCACAATTTTCGTAAAAACCGCAATCTTGACAACAGGCTTCATAACAACCGCTCCTTTAAGAGAAATACTCTACATCTAACACGAAAGTATAAAATATTTAATTCTTATAAAACTATCAATATCCCGTATAGAATTTCCATACATCGGGCTGCATACCGTAAGAGCTTTTGATGGCTGCCATCTCAGGTAAAATTAGCCCGCATCTCTTGCGCTGTGCCGGAATTAAGCATCTTGCTGCTCAGTGAATCTAATTTTTCGCGTAGTTTATCGTCCACTATAAAGCTAAAAAAGACTTCACCAAAAGAGTTTTCAATCTCCTTTTTATTAGTATAATACCCATTATCTATTGCATATTCCAAATACTTATACAGCCACTTTTTTTTAATCTTTTTATAGCTTAATGTTTCATTTTTTAATATCCAACATATCAGAAATATTGAAAAGCAAAAAGGGGTAACACCAAGAGCATAAAAAGCAAACATTGCTAATTTATCCATACTCTGCACTTCAACCATTGTAAAGAAACAGTAAGACCAAATTAATATCAAGCCAGCCGTTAAAAAAGCCATTATTTTATACTCGCGCATCTTCAAACTCCAACTAAACCTATGTTTTTTCATTCCATTGCTTTTCTCTGACTCTACCTCAAATTCAAAGTTTGTTATTTCCCAGAAAATATTATCTTCCCTGTTTTTGTTGATCCTATTTTCATAAAAAATGGTGATATAGGATGATATTCTACAAATATCATCTATAAAACACCGGTCTTTCTGAAAGCCGAAATAAAGAACTATATTGGAAATAAAAATTATACCGCCCGTAATAATTATGCTAAGCTCAAAAAAATCTTTAGCCGCACCACATAAAGCCAGCGCTCCAACCCACATCAGAAATATCTGACTTATTGTTTTGCCTGAATTCTCATTGGAAAAATTAATTAATTGATTTAATTCGCCCCTTAAATACGACAATTCCTGTTCCCGCATCTTTTATTCCTATATTGATATGAATATGAAGTCTATATCAATATAGTATATTACGGTTTAATGATTACTGTTTTTGTGATTTTTTTGTAACCCATGCAATAGTTTGAGCTTATATTTCAGAATGAATTATGCAATTTTCTATTCCTGTTGTATAACGCGGGAAGAGCGGAGAACTGGCATGCTGTAGAGGGACACCCTTCGGAGCTGTCAAGATTCTACCGGCACATTATCATAATAAAGTATCCTGGCGCAGCTTCCACTTGCATTTTCCCCTCTCATTTACTATTTTGTTTCTCTCGGAGGAATAGGATAACGGTAATTCAGCGGTCTTGAAAACCGCCGGCCTAACGGCCTTGGGGGTTCGAATCCCTCTTCCTCCGCCATTTTTTAAGGGCACCCGCGAGGGGTGCCCTTACTGTCTTTCCGGGATGTAGCGCAGTCTGGTAGCGCACCTGGTTTGGGACCAGGGTGTCGGGGGTTCGAATCCCTCCATCCCGATAGTTATTTTGATTACAGAAACAAAACTCTTTCGCGCCAACTATCACAAAAAAGCCCCCGTAGCTCATTTGGATAGAGCATCTGCCTTCTAAGCAGAGGGTAACAGGTTCGAATCCTGTCGGGGGTAATTCCTAAACCCTTAAAAATCAACCACTTAGAAAACATCTACTTAAAACTGGCTACCCCCTGAATTAGCCCCAATTAGCCCCAAATAACACCGATTATAGTGACGACATAGTGACCGGATGCTTGCTAAATGCGACAACGCCCAATTTCTCCGCAACATCTGCCTTTTCAGACGCTGCCTTAAAAACCATCCTCTGAGCAGACCGTAAACTGTCCTTATTACGCGCGCGGTGTGGTCAAAACGGTTACAGGAGGACACTGGCGTTTACGCGGCTATGGCGGCGCGAACGGTGAGCGGTAATCCGCAGAAAAAAGCGGTCTATGATAAATGGTATGAAAACCGCAGTTCCATAGAACAGTTGAAGTTTGATAATTACCTTGAAGAATACAGGGCTAAAAAGCAGGGAGAAAGGCAAAGTAAACAGGAAAAGAAAATGCGGCAGGAGAAGAAAGAAAAAATGAGTCTTTATGATTTGATTATGGCAGAATAATGAGTACGGATAAAACATTGTCCTTTTATCGCTGATATAATATATTATGAAAGAGCGAAAAGCAGAAAAGGAGCGCAAATTTATGTCAAAACTATTTTTTAACATATCCGGCCCCTGTGTGCCGGGAGAACACTATATGCTCGATCCATTACGAGGTATAGACTATGAATTGACTGATTTGATTGATCAGAGGCAGTATTTTATAATACACGCGGCTCGTCAGAGCGGAAAGACTACGCTGCTTTGGGAATTAGTTAGAAACATTAACGCTAAGGGTGATTACTATGCCCTATATTGCTCGTTAGAGGCCATACAGGAGTTGACAGATCCCCAAGTAGGAATTCCTGCTGTTGTAAAGAAAATCGGAAATTGCGTAAAAGAACAGCGCTTACCTGATGGATTCGCAAAAGAGGCCGATTACAGTGATTTTACCGGAGTGCTAAAATCTACGCTTGTGGATTACTGCCGGTCGCTTGACAAACCATTAATTTTACTTTTTGATGAGGCAGACTGCCTCAGTAATGGTACATTGATTACTTTTTTGAGACAACTGCGGGACGGGTTTGTCTCCAGAGGAATGGTACCGTTTGTCAGTTCTATAGCTCTTGTCGGGATGCGCAATATTCGGGATTATAAGGCAAGTATCAGGCCGGATAGCGCAACGCTTGGAAGCGCAAGTCCGTTTAACATCGTAAAGAAAAGTCTTAATTTAAGAAATTTCACACATGCGGAAGTAGTGCAGCTTTACGGTCAACACACTGCTCAAACAGGGCAAGGTTTTGAACCGCAGGCTATTGATTACGCTTTTGAACAGACGCAGGGACAGCCCTGGCTTGTAAATGCGATAGCCACTGAGATCATAGAAGAGATATTGAAAAAAGACTATACAAAACCTATCACCAAAGACCTGCTGGAACAGGCAATCCAAAACATAATCTTAGCTCGTGGAACTCATTTCGACAGTCTGATGGAGAGACTCAAAGAAGGGCGGGTGCGCAGAGTCATAGAACCGCTTATTCTGGGTGAAGAAGTCGTAGATATGGGTTCAGACGATTATTTGTATACAAGAGATTTGGGTCTTATAAGAGAAATCGGCAGCAAGACTGAACCGGCAAATCCGATTTATGCAGAGTTGATAATAAGGGCATTGAACTGGAATGTTCAAAATTCAATAAAAAACGCCCATACTGATTATACTGTCCCGCGCTACATGAAAAACGGCAAGATAGACATGGATTTTCTGATTAACGATTTTCAACAGTACTGGCGCGAAAACAGCGAAATCTGGAAAAGACGTTACAAAATTGACTTCTATGAATATGAGGAAGCGGCGCCGCATTTAATTATACAGGCTTTTTTGCAAAGAGTAGTAAACGGCGGGGGCAAGGTCATCCGCGAAATGGCTTTGGGCAAAGATCGAGCCGATCTGTGCGTTCTTTATGATGGCCTTAAATATCCAGTCGAACTTAAAATCCTGCGTGACAATAGTAGCGTTCCAGATGGTTTGAAGCAATTATCCGGTTATATGGATAAAGTCGGCTCAGATACAGGATGGCTTGTTGTGTTTGATCGTGATACAGAGAAAGCTTGGGAAGAAAAAATTTATTTGAAAAAAGAATCCGTGAACGGCAAAGAGATAACTGTAGCGGGATGCTAAGGTAATTGCACGGGCGAATTGACCCCATAATAAGACCTGACTGTGTTACTATGTACCATCTGCCTTTTTAAAAAATTGTGTATGAGTGTACCATGAATTTACATAAAATTGTGTTTGACTGATCGAAAACATAGTGATTTCATAGTAACTTGCCATGTCGTAAAGTCAATGAAACGCAATGCTACCAGGCACTTTAACGAGGTAACAACTATCTTCTAAGCAGAGGGTAACAGGTTCGAATCCTGTCGGGGGTACCATCTTTAACTCATTGAAAATCAACAAGTTACGGTAAAGTACCAAGTCTTGATTCTATGTTCGTAAGAGCGTCAATTCACTACAAGATCACTACAACCTTATACTTTCATACACAATTTTCTATTTTTGTCCGCTAAGTCCCTTATCGCTCACCCTTACAAGCCGGCCCAGGGGATTACCAACTCGACAACCACTCTCCCCGCTCATTTTTTTGCACGATTTCTTTTCCTTTCTTTCTGCGCTTACAGAAATTCCGTCCTGGCAGTATAAGTCCTGTAACGTCCGCGATTAATGATATACAGGTCGCTCTTGTCGGGGAGATAAAAGGTGAGGATATTATGCGCGTTGGCATTCAGGTTCCCGGTCTGCCCGGATATGTAACAGGTAAGCGAATATTTGGAAAAGACGGTGCAGTTGAAAGCGGGAAGCCGCGGCGCATGGTGTGGTCAAAATATTTACAGGAGGATAAAGGCGTTTACGCGGCTATGGCGGCGCGCGCTCTGAGCGGTAGTCCGCAGAAGAGGGCGGTCTTTGATAAATGGTACGAAAACCGCAGTATCATGGAGCAGTTGAGGTTTGATAATTATCGTTAAAAATACAAGGCTGAAAAGCAGAAAGAGAGACAAGGGAGACATGAAAAGAAAATCAGGCAGGTGAAGAAAGAAAAGGCGAGTCTCTATGATTTAATTATGGCGGAAGAATGAGTACGGATAACTTGTTTATTTCAGCGGAGCTAAAACATTGTCCTTTTATCGTTTATAAAATATATTATGTGAGAGTAGAAACGAAAAAGGAGCGGTAAGTTTATGTCAAAACTATATTTCAACGTGTCCGGCCCCTGTGTGCCAAGTAAACACTATATGCTTGACCCATTGCGTGGTATCAGCAATGAATTGACCGATTTAATTGATCAGGAACAGTATTTCGTAATACACGCGGCTCGCCAAAGCGGTAAGACCACACTGTTAAAAGAGCTTGCGAGGCGAATAAACGGACAAGGTGATTACTATGCTTTGTATTGTTCGTTAGAAGCGATACAGGAGCTGACTAATCCTGAAAAAGGAATCCCGGAAATTGTTAGAAATATAGGTAATTGTATTGAAGAACACAGCTTGCCTGGTGGATTCGCGAAAGATGCTAATTACGAGAACTTTACCGGAGTCCTGAAAACTTCACTTGTAAGTTATTGCCGAACATTAGATAAACCGCTAATTTTATTTTTTGACGAAGCGGACTGCCTGTCAAACGGAACCCTGATCACCTTTTTGAGACAATTACGTGAGGGTTATATAAACAGACCCGATGTACCGTTTGTCCATTCTGCCGCTTTGGTCGGGATGCGCAATATTCGTGACTATAAAGCGAGTATCAGGCCGGATAGCGCAACGCTGGGAAGCGCAAGTCCGTTTAATATCGTAAAGAAAAGTCTTAATTTGAGAAATTTCACACATGCGGAAGTTGCGCAGCTTTACGGCCAGCACACAGCGCAAACAGGGCAGGAATTTGAACCGCAAGCTGTTGATTACGCTTTTGAACAGACACAGGGACAGCCTTGGCTTGTAAACGCGATAGCTGTGGAAATCGTAGAAAAGATTTTAAAAAAAGATTACACAAAATCCATCACCAGAGACATGATTGAACAATCAATCCAAAATATAGTATTCGCTCGCGGAACGCATTTTGACAGCTTGATGGAGAGACTCAAAGAGGAGCGTGTACGCAAAATAATAGAACCGCTTATTCTGGGTGAAGTGGTTGTAAATAAGGGTTCGGACGATTATCT
>JAIRVB010000053.1 GCA_031254105.1 Chitinispirillales bacterium | reverse complement strand
ATACATAACGTATACCCCCCATACCTACAGAAGATGGAGAAGCGGAAGCAGAATGGAGAAGCGGATGACTCCCTGCGCCTGCGTTACGGCTCTCTTACTCCATAACGATGGGCTGCACCCATCGTTAAGATATGCCGCCCCGTCGGGGCTGCGTAACATCAGATATAACATAAACTTTTTGAAAATATTTTTGTAAAACTTATTGACAAAGCGATTAAATGATTGTATTTTCATACTAAACATATATGATTCATAAGGATAGGATGGTTGTACTATTATGATTTATCAAAAATTTACTGATTTAATCGGAAATACTCCGTTATTGGAATTGTCGAACACAATGAGAAGTACCGGAGCGGCTTCCCGAATAATCGCAAAGCTCGAATATTTCAACCCTGCCGGAAGCGTTAAGGACAGAATCGCCAAAGCTATGATTGAAGATGCCGAAGCAAAAGGTCTGCTCAACGGGAATACTGTTATTGTAGAGCCTACAAGCGGTAATACAGGCATAGGTCTTGCCGCAATCGCCGCTGCAAAAAAATACCGCCTTATATTAACGATGCCCGAAACTATGAGCGTTGAACGGCGAAATCTGTTAAAAGCATACGGAGCGGAACTCGTTTTGACCGAGGGTGCTAAAGGTATGAAAGGTGCGATTGCCAAAGCGGAGGAAATCGCCGAATCGACCCATAACAGTTTTATACCAAGCCAATTTAAAAATCCCGCTAATCCCGCTGTTCATAAAGCAACGACAGGGGTTGAGATATGGGAACAAACAGGCGGTAATGTTGATATTTTCGTTGCGGGAGTGGGTACAGGCGGTACAATTACAGGAGCGGGTGAGTATTTGAAGTCCAAGAACCCCGATATAAAAATTATCGCAGTGGAACCCGCCGATTCTCCCGTGCTTTCCGGCGGTAATCCGTCACCGCATAAAATACAAGGTATAGGGGCAGGATTTGTACCCGATATTCTGAATATTTCTATATGTGACGAGATTATCACGGTAAGCAACGAGAACGCTTTTCAAACAGGCAGAGAAATCGCACAAACAGAGGGTATTTTAGTTGGCATATCATCGGGAGCGGCGGCATGGGCGGCAATCGAAGTTGCAAAACGTTCCGAAAATGCAGGAAAAACTATTGTGGTGGTTTTACCCGACACCGGCGAGAGATATTTGTCTACGCCTATGTTTGCAAATGAATAATGGATGGTATTATAATGAGCATTATCGATATAGAAAAGGCAATGTTTGAAACGATATTTGACGTATTGGATAATTCTTTAGGGAAACGCTTACGAAAATTTCACTTGAAGATACAGCAAATCAAACCGCGAAATATAAAAGCGGCGGAAATTATATGTACCATATTATAGAATAAAGTGTAAAGAGTAAGAAGATTTATAATGAAAATAGACACAACTTGCGTGCAAGGCGCGAAAGATAAAAATAATTTAACAGGCAGCATCTCTGTTCCCATTTATCAATCGGCGGCTTTCGCGCACCCGGCGGTTGGAAAGAGCACAGGTTATGACTATTCCCGAACGCAAAATCCAACCCGCGAAGCGTTGGAAAATGTAGTTGCAAAACTCAAATGCGCCGCCGGCGCAATCGCGTTTTCAACTGGAATGGCGGCCATGGCGACGCTTATGGAATTGTTCTCGCCTGGAAGTCATATTATCGCGACTGACGATTTATACGGCGGCTCGATTCGGTTGTTTGATAAGATTTCTGCAAAAAACGGCTTGGTGTTTGACTATGTTGATACAAACGATATTCCGGCGATTAAATCTAAAATCAAAAAAAACACAAAAGCGATATTTATCGAAACCCCCACAAATCCTATGATGAAAGTAACCGACATTGCGAAAGTTGCCGAATTAGCTGAAAACACAGATATTTTGCTAATCGTTGATAATACATTCCTGACTCCGTATTTGCAGCAGCCGCTCACATTAGGCGCGGACATAGTAGTACACAGCGGAACGAAATACCTCGGCGGTCATAATGATACGCTGGCGGGATTTTTAGCGGTTGCCAATGCCGAAATCGGGGAAAAGTTAAGGTTTATACATAAAACAATCGGCGCGTGTTTATCGCCGTTTGACAGTTTTTTGATTATCCGCGGAATCAAAACCCTCGCGATTCGTATGGAAAAGGCGCAAGAGAACGCGAAAGCGTTAGCCGATTGGTTGCCGCGGCAGAAAAAAGTGACAAAAGTGTACTATCCCGGAACGGGTGCAATGATCTCATTTTCTGTTGAAAGCGAGCATATCGCATGTCAGATAATTGAGAGTGTGAAAATCGTGATGTTCGCCGAAAGTTTGGGCGGCGTTGAAACACTTATAACTTACCCAATGCTGCAAACGCACGCAGACGTGCCGAACGAAGACAGGCTTGCCCGCGGGATTGATGAAAAACTGCTCCGAATGTCGGTGGGGATAGAAAATGTTGAAGACTTAATCGAAGACTTAGAGAAAGCAATTAACAATTAACAATGATGATGAGAATTTCGCAAAAAAACGCGGAATTTTTATTAAAATAGAAGTGTTTTTTATAATGCAATATAATTTCGATAAAATTATCAATAGATACGGCACAAGCTCACTAAAATATGATTTCGCAATTGAGCGCGGAAAGCCTGCCGATGTTTTGCCGCTTTGGATTGCGGATATGGACTTTCCCGCTCCGATTGAAGTCTTGAAAGATATTCAAAAAGCCGTCTCACACGGCATCTTCGGATATACCGAAACAAAAGAAGACTACGACAATGCGGTAATAGGTTGGTTTAGCGAGCGGTTCGGTTTTGATGCAACACCTGATGAAATAGTCAAAACTCCCGGCGTTGTATACGCGCTTGCGCAAATGCTGCGTGCATACACCGAACCGGGCGACAGCGTAATGATTCAAACTCCGGTTTACTATCCATTTTATGAAGTAATTCGTGACAACGACAGAAATTTGATCAAAAACTCATTACTATACAAAGATGGAAAATATTTTATAGATTTCGAAGATTTCGAGACGAAAGCGGCGGCGTATAATGTGAAACTGTTTATCCTGTGCAGTCCGCACAATCCCGTCGGGCGGGTATGGACGAGAGATGAATTGGAAACGCTTAACAAAATATGCGAAAAACACGAAATTATTATCGTATCTGATGAAATTCATTGCGATTTTGTGCATGAAGGACACACTCACACAATGTTCGGTCATATTAACGCAAACGCGGTAATTGCAACCGCACCGAGCAAAACATTCAACCTTGCGGGATTGCAAGTGTCAAATATGTTTATCAAAAACGCGCAGCTTCGCAGAAAACTGAAACTCGAAATCCGCAAAAGCGGATACAGCCAGCTAAACACACTCGGTCTTGCCGCTTGCAAATCTGCGTATACACACGGCGGCGAATGGGTAAATCAATTGAACGAATACCTTGCGGGCAATGTAACGCTTGTCCGCAAATTTTTATCTGATAAGAAAATAAAACTTATTGAGTCGGAGGGAACATATTTGCTTTGGCTTGATTGCCGGGAGTTAGAACTGCCGCAAACGGAGCTTGATAATTTAATCACGCATAAAGCGAAGCTGTGGCTTGCAAACGGAGCTGTATACGGCGCGGACGGCTATGGTTTTATGCGAATGAATATCGCCTGTCCGCGCAAAACATTGGAAGAGGCGTTGATGAGGCTGGGGAGAATTGTGTAAGCAAGTCCGGCAATATAAAAAACGTGTGTCTTCCAAATGCGCTGATTGCGTTATCTGAATATATGGTTGATTACGGAGATTACCAATGTACTCAGAGAAAGTAATGGAACACTTCACCGCCCCCGGAATGTGGGGGAACTTGCGGACGCCAACGGCATCGGTGAAGTTGGCAGCGCAAAATGCGGGGACATTATGAAAATAAGTGAATAATCTTGGACTAAACATTTTTGATTATAATCCGTGGGTTGTTGAAAGGTTACATTAATAAAAATAAAAATAGAAAAATGATGGGCGCAAACGGCAAAAATACTGCAAAACCGATACTTTTTTGGATTGTGAATTTGCGTTTAGCCCCTAAACAACGAATTTAAGCGCTTTTAACAAGAAACATCATAAAAACCGCTTTTTTATTTAAGGCGGGAAAATTATTTACAGTTCAATCTCAACTACTAAGTATAATTTATAGAATTCTGTCATTAGATATTAAGAGAATTATCTTTTGTTTCTGCATTTCATTTCTGCGTTAATCCTAAACGGCTGGCATAATCTTTGATCTCACATCTAAATAAAAATAGACCGCCTGCCATAATACAATGGATCCCCGCCTTCGCGGGAATGACAGTGCGAAAGCAACTTGATCTATGAAATGGAGTCACTAACCATGCTGCGCAAAGCTAAGAACTGCTTAGGTTTTGGTGTGGAAGCGATTGATGGATTTATCGGCAACCTGAGCGATATATACTTTGATGATCAGGAGTGGGCAGTGCGCTATTTTGTTGTGGATATTGATAGCGGTTCCGAGACTCAGAAAGTTCTCATTTCCCCGCTGTCAGTAGGAAAAGCTGATTGGAAAAAAAGAAGTCTGCCTGTATCGCTCACCAAAAAACGGATCGCCGCAAGTCCCCGGGCGGAAGTTGATCTGCCCATATCCAAGCAATATGAGATTGCGCTGAGAAGGTATTACGAATGGCCGGTTTACTGGGGACAAGTTGAATTCCTTGACACTCCCAGTGTAAAAAAAATGGATAGTCCTCCTAAGATTCCAAGCGATGAAGACGCCGCCGACTTTCAGGATACCGAACCGCAAACAAGCGAAGAACGTTACGTTGAGGAAGATGAAGAAGAAGAGGATGCACCCATGCTCTCCATGCCAAGAGAATCAGATGATAATGAAGTGGCAGAGCTTGAATTTGCAAATGATGAACAGGAGGGAACCTTTTCATCTACGCTCAGAAGTTTTAATGAGCTTCTTGGTTACCGGATCGAATCAACAACCGGCGAAGCGGGAATACTTTCCGATCTTATAATTGACGATGAGGATTGGGGATGCCGTTACCTGACTATTGGACCAGACTTCCCGCAAAGCGGCCATGACGCACTGCTCTCTTTACACTGGCTGCGTGATATAGACTGGGGTATGTCAAGGATTCATATTACCATTTCGCAAACGGATCTGGAAAATTCCCCGCCCTTTGATTCCAATGAGACGGTTAGCCGCGATTATGAAAAAGAACTGTTCGATTATTACGACAAAATCAGGTAAGGTGATAAATATCTAATAATAAACAGTAAAAACTAAACCATTTTGCTGTTGATTTCCAGTTCATGATCCACTGACATTGGCATTGGAAATGCTTTTTAATGAATAGTACAAAAATATTTTATACATGATAAATTGTAATTTGACTTTTAGGGGGCTTCTCATGGATATTTTTACAGAGGAAAATTTAAGGACGCTGGTTGATGTACATGAGAGCGCGGTTTCCATTTTTATGCCTACGTATTACAAGGGCGGCGGGTTGCAGGAAAATCCGCTTCGTTTTAAAAACCTTGTTTTTGATGCAGAAAAACAGCTTATTGCAATGGGATTCAGATCAACAGACGCAGCGGATTTTTTAAAGCCCGCAAGGCGGTTATACGAAAGCAGCGTTTTCTGGAAAGAGATGAGCGAAGGACTTGCGGTGTTTGTATCCGCGTCAAATATACACACGTTCAAGCTTCCGCAGCGGTTTTCTCCATTAACTGTGGTTAGTAACAGGTTTCACCTCAGACCGGTATTGACTCTTCTTTACGGAGACACCGGCTTTTTTGTTCTCACATTAAATATTAAGGGGCCGCGTTTCTTTAAATGCAGCAGATACTCCGTAGAGCGCATCGGAGCCGATTCTTTACCCGGGAGTATGGATGATACGCTTGATCTTGACACACGGGAAAAAGGTGTGCAATTCTCCGGTAAACCAGGCATAAGCGGCTCAAACTCCTCTATAGTATTCGGCTATGGCAGACAAACAGATAAGAAAAAAAACGACTTGTTTAACTACTTCCATAGAATTAACGATGCTGTGGTAAAGCTTCTTGGTCCAAGCAACGCGCCGCTTATTACCGCCGGGATTGAATCTCATAACCCGGTCTACCGGGAAGTAAATACTTATCACAATCTTCTGCCGGAGTGTATCCAAAGTAATCTTGAGGATGCCTCACAAGCGCAGATTCACAGTATAACGTGGCCAATTGTCGAACCTTATTTTCAGGAAACCGCGCGCAAGGCATATGCACTTTTTGAGCGGCTCAATGGGGAAAAAAGCGTTCTTGCCGTTGTTGACCTTCAAACAATCGTTGCGGGTGCAGTAAACGGCCGCATAAGCACACTGTTTCTTACCGAAAGTAATGTTCACAAATGGGGACGTTTTGACGCTGATAACCAATCAATCGATCTGCGCGAAAAACCTCTGCCCGGTGATGAGGATCTTCTTGAGTATACCGCGATAAATACATTGTTTAAAGGCGGAAGCATATATTTAATCGATCCTGAGCAGCTTCCTGAAAACGCACATGCAACAGCAATCCTGAGATTTTAGCCATGCCTGCATAATCCGCGTTCTGAAAGAGCGCACAGCCAGAGTCCGTTCTAAAACCCCATGCTTTTAGCGTGGGGTTGGGATACGAGCGTAATAAATGGGTATGAATTATCGGTTGCTCATGCATAGTTTGTGGGATACATGCGGTAGGAATGGTATCAGGGTTATCGATCCTCTAACGCTTAATGCATTCAGCCAGAACGCTCCGCATTGAACCGCAGGGCTGTAGATGACCGTGCGCCGCTTCAGGGCACGGGAAAATGACGTACCCGATAATCACACAATCTTAAAAACTCGATGCTAAAAAAAGCGGCTTATTATCCCCATTATAAACATCATCAGAATAAACTGTATAGTCCACCCGATAGCAACCACCGCAGCAGCACGCCAGACACTGTTATAGTCAAGCGCCTCTTTTACAGCTATAATCATTGCTACAATCATCCACGCGGCAGCGGCAAACAAGATAAAACTTCTTAGAGCCGGGATTATACCGAAAATGCGAATAAGCCCCGGGGAACTTGCGAATCCGATAGTGCGAAGAAGCTGAGTGTAACCGGTGTGCGTCTGAGGCGTAGGGAGAAAGCGGGTACCTATAAAAAAAGTGATAAACGCCCACAAAAACCATCCTGCAATCGACCCAATAGTAACTATTAAAATATTAAGCGCGTCAAACGTCAAGCTGCCAAGTCCTGCAGCTATGCTTGCTAAAATAATAACCGACACCGCCTGACCCATCGCGTTTCTGTCGTTCTCTACCTCTTCGTAAAGCGTAGGATCAAGGCGCGCGGCACGAAGCATGCGCGAGAAAAATTGCCGCAAGGGTTGATCAGTCACAGGATTTGGAGCAGCCTGAGTATTGTCAGTTGACATAGTTTATCATCCTTATGTTTTACATTTGATACACAGCGGCGTTACTGCCGCAAAGCAGCCTCAAGGTTGACAGGTACTTTTAAAGCACGCGAAACAGGGCACTCCGACGCCGCTCTTTGCGCAAGAGTCAAAAACTTATTCCTATCTATACCGGGTACAACCGCTTCTGTAAAAAGCTCAATTCTTTGTATGCCGTACTCTCCGCCTGAATTATCGAAATGTACAAGCGCCTTTGAATTGATCTCCTGAGGCGTAAACCCCTCTTTTCCTAAAAGCGAACTGAGCATCATTGAGAAACATCCGCTGAGAGCCGCGCCGATGAGCTCTTCAGGATTTGTATCTTTACGTCCGTCTTCCTCAACACGTGAACGAAATGAGAAGTTCCCTTCAAAAGCGCCGCTGCCAAGTTTCATAGTTCCTCTTCCTTCACTGAGTCCGCCTCTCCAGGTAGCTCTGCTTTCTCTCTTTGGCATAAAACCTCCAAACAATGTACAAATTACAATGTACAATGTACGAATAAAAACGATTAGATTACTGTGAATGCCTTATCCAAATATTAACCATCAATTAGCGTGCCAGAGAGGAGGGTAAAGAAGTTTACTTTTGGAATGAAAACAGGTGTGTAACAGTTTATTAATTATTACTTAAGCTACCAAAGATGACTCTGAATTTTGGCCGTTTCCCTTATCTGTATATTTGGGCAGTTGTGTCAGGTCTTCAGCTTGTTCCAGTAGTTTATTTTTACCATTCAAATTCAACTTATCAAAACTGCGCAATAGCTCAACAGCTTTTTGTCCATAACGCGTTTCAAAGTTACCGCAAAGAGAACTTTTTGCTATATGTACATTTTCACCGTTATTTAAAACAGGCGCATCCCATCCCATAAGGCAAGCTGGAGTTACGCAAAGCGCTTTAGCGATATCTTCCACCTTGGACAAGGGAACATCACGATTACCCGATTCTATCTTGTTAATAGTAGAACGCGATTCGTAGCCGCTTAGTTTAGCGAGTTCTTCCTGTGAAAGTCTTTTTGATTTGCGAATCATTCTAACCCTGCCGCCAAACTCTTCCATGTACATTTTTTTCTTATCCACAATGCCCCCGCCAATAAATCTACCTTATTTGTACTTAAACAGTCAAATCGTTAAAGTCCGAGAGAGTAAATTATTTTCTGTAATTTAGTTTGTTTAACGCGAAAATAATAATAATGCAGAAATAATAATGCAGAAATAAAACAAGTAAGATAGTTGAATAGTTTATCTATGTATTTTAAGAGTTTTTAATATTTCTGCATTCTGCATTATCTTTGTATGATTTAAAGACTAATTTTTAAAGAAAAAATTTTACACGCTCTTAAGTTGTTTTTTCCTTATTAAAGTAATGTTGACTATAAGTCTACTTTGTATTATATTACTTAAAGAAAGACATTAGGGTAACAAAATGATAGAGACAAAATTGTTACGTGAAAAAATAGATAAGTCCGGATATAAAGTACGCTATATTGCAAAACAGATAGGATTATCCTATCAAGGTTTTTTAAACAGGATGGCAGGAAAAAATGAATTTAATGTCGCCGAGGTGCAAGTACTTACAGAGTTGTTAAAAATTGAAATCGGTGAAAAAGAAGCGATTTTTTTTGCTAATACTGTAGGCCGTAAGCCTACTGATGTGGAATGACAATAAAAATACTAATGGATCAGTAACACCTAACCATTATATAAAACAGGAGGTAAGCATGATGAAAGCAATTTTGCGCAAACGGCGTAGCGGCAAAAATCGCTTCGGTCTGCGCCTGCTCACTGTTGGTGCGCTTAGCGCGTTTGTTATTGCAGGATGTTTAGATTTCAGAGATGATGCCGAGAGATTCTTCGTTACCTACAACGGTAACGGCAATACCAGCGGAAGTGCGCCTGTGGATCAAAATACTAATTACGAAGATGGTTTTACTGTTATGGTTTTGGATCATGGTACTTTAGTAAAATCAGGGTACAGGTTTAGCGGATGGAACACAAGGGCTGATGGAAACGGCGCTTCTTATGCAGCGGGAAATACGTTTAAAATAACCGATGATGTAATATTTTATGCGCAATGGACGGCGGATACTTCTGATAATATTATTATTAAGGAGCCGCCTATGCCGACCCCGAAAGCCGAGCCTATTAAGGCGTCTGCCAATCCAAAGGTACTTGGGTCTTATTCTGATGGAGAACTAAATTACTACCTGATTGATGCCGGTTACATTAAAAACACGCTCTTATCTGTAATACAGTACCTTCGCTATAGCGGTATGGGTACAATGTCATTAGAAATGACAACTGTAACGGAAAATATGATAACCAACAGTATCATAGAAACCGTTTTTAATAGCATTGCAATTTCAAATACATCGCAAACTGTTAAAAGTTGGGAAGCAGGGGGTAAAGCCGGGCTTAGTATTAAGAAAATTTTTAAGTTAGAACTTTCGGGTAAATATGGAGAAAGTGAAACGGAAATTTCCAGTACTTATAGTGTAAAATCAACAGAAACCACAATATCTGAAATAAGATCATACTCCGAATTGCATGGAAGCAAGACTACAATAACAGTTAGTTCCAGCGTTGGCGATCCCGCAGGGTATTACCGCTATGCGTTGTACGCCGATGTTGATGTTTACTTTGTGATTTCAACGAGTCTAGACAACCAAGAGCTAAAAAGTTGGGACATCGTATCTTGCGCTAGAGAAAGCGAAATGAAGTCTTTTGAGTATTCGCTTGACGGAAAATTTGATAATTTTTCAGCCGAAGACAAAAGAATTGTATTCGCCGAAGATTTTTATAGAAATTTACCATTGCCGAAAGATAGTAAAATACCCGAATATACAATTACATTAAACGCAAATGGGGGAATTGCTGCGCCATCATCTTTGATTGCAAAACGAGGACAAAAATTATCAGAACTTCCTTTATCAATACCAACAAAAATGGGATATGCCTTTAAAGGTTGGTATTCGGCCGCATCCGATGGAACAAGATATGAAGATATACATATAATTACCGGAGACATTACGCTTTATGCGCAATGGGTAAGAAGCGGAACAGAATCCAAATCATATACTACCGTAGGTACGTTTTTCTATGATTTTGACAGCGAATGCTCGTTCGCAACAGTAGAGGCGTATGTTTATGGAGCGGGTGGCGGCGGTGCAGGCGGTTCTGACAATTTTGAAGGGGTCTGGCCCTTTGGCGATGGCTGGAAGAATACATTGGGCGGCGCAGGCGGCAGCGGCGCTGCGACTTATGCTAAAGTAAACGTAGAATGCGGCGCCGATCCTATTACTATTATTGTAGGTGAAGGCGGTAAAGGTGGTGGTCGGAGAGATTCCGACGGTACATCATCAGGTCATAATTACGGTCATCCCGGTACCGATGGCAAGCCATCATCTGTTACGGTAGGTGATGCGTTCATCGTTGCGCATGGAGGTAAAGGTGGAAACGATAATAAAGGCGGCGCAGGCGGCGATGTTGTATCTCAACCTAACGGTATTGTGAGTTATCCTGGGAATCAAGGCAACGACGGAGGTTACAACAAAGGAAGCAACACCGGAGGTACCGGAGCCTATGGATTACCTGTACCTTACAGTGCCTTACAAAGCGGAGCGGGCGGAAAAGGAGGAAGTAATGCCCGCGGCTCTGACGGCGGCAACGGCCAAGTTATAATTGTTGTCACATACCCATAGGTATTATAGTTGGAATACATTAAAGCAATACGGGGCGGCGACCTTCACTAATGCGAGGGTTGCTAAACTGTAATGAAAACAAACAGAAGTTAAAAATAAAAATTTCAGGCCTCATAATAAAGGAGAATTGAAAATGAGAGTTATTGATTTCTCGAAGTTTGTCTGCGCAGCGATGGCGGTTTTGACGGGGACTTTGTATGGACAGCCTACGGGGACGTTTAACCTCAGTACCGGGACGTGGTCGAGCGGTAATGACGCTACGAACCAATGTTCTTGGAACGGTGGTACTAACGTCTTGACTGTCAACAATGGGGCAAATATTGCGGTCTCCGGATCAACAAACAGCAGAAGGATTATAGTCGCGAACAATGCTGTGGCGAGCGTTACGCTTAATGGTGTGACGATCAATCTTAGCACTAACCTAACAAATCCGTTTGCACTGAGTAGTGGCGCAAATGTTACGCTAACAATTACAGGAACAAATACTTTATCGGCAGGTGGTGGCTCCGGCATATCAATTGCCAATGCAACGCTCACGATTGGCGGTACGGGCAGTTTGACGGCGAGGGGCGGTAACTTGGGACCAGGTATTGCCACTGGGGGTAGTAATCTAATCATTAATGGCGGCACAATTATGGCAACAGGTGCAAGTCAAGGTGCAGGTATTGGTGGCGATGCGAATATAAACCTCGGTAATGTAACCATTAACGGTGGGTCAGTTACGGCAATAGGTGGCAACAACAGTGCTGGTATCGGTGCTAGTTGGCTATCGAATAGCGGCAGTATCACTATAAACGGTGGATCGGTCACGGCGATAGGCGGGCCCGCCACCAGCGTTCATTCTCCTGAGCCAGGTCCTGGCATTGGTATAAATTCGACGTCTTTTGTTTCACAAATAAGCCTTGTCATGAGAGGAAATGCGGTTGTTTTCACATCAAGTCTGCACGTCAGCAATACCGCCAATGTAACAAGCGGCATTCTCGTGGTAGGCAACTCTACGCATACGTTCCATCCGTCAGAGTTTACGTTGACCCAAAACGCGACCGTTCCAAGCGGATACAGGTTGACAATCGCCAACGGAAAATCTCTCACCGTCCCTCTCGGCGTGACGCTCACTAACAGCGGTACAATAATAGAAGCCGAGAACGGCGCGACCGTTATAGAGGGTACGTTAAGCGGCAGCAAAATCACGACCTCTTTTGCCGAGAAGAATTTAAGCGCTGTTTACGGCCAGACTTTGGAAGACGTTGAACTTCCTGTAACCGCAAAGGCGGGAACGTTCTCCTGGTATTTGAACGACGAGCAAACTCCGTCTGACGTATCGGCAGGAACGGTTGCAAGGCCCGCAGCCGGTCTGTCGTTAACGTTTGTCGGCGCGCATTACAACGCGGCGCAAGTCGCGGTTAATTTAACGGTAAACAAAGCGGAACCGCCGGAGATCGCGGCGTTTCCTGCGTCCGCGACTGAGATTATCTATGGACAGACGCTTGCTGAATCGGAACTTGAATTTGAATCCGATGATAACGGCACATTCGCGTGGACGGCTCCGAACACCGTCCCTACAGTCGCGCAGAGCGGTACGGCGTTTGAGGTGACATATACTCCAAACGATACGGCGAATTATGATTACTCTGGTGTTGCGCTGACTTCGATGGCGGCGGTAACGGTGAACAAGGCCGACCAAACGGAGCTTGCGGTGATTGCCGTCACCGGCAGGAAATACGGCGGCAATCCGTTTGCGCTTGAGACAACAGGCGGTTCCGGCACGGGCGCTGTGACTTATGAGTTAGTATCCGGCAGCGCCGCGACGGTTACAGGCGAGGGTCTTGTTACGATAACCGGAGTGGGCGATATTGTTGTTAGGGCGGTCAAATCGGCGGACGATAACTACAACGCCGCTGCATCGGAAGAACGTACTATTACGATCGGCAAGGCGGATCAATCCGCGCTTGTTGTGATTGCCGTTACCGGCAAGAAGTACGGTGATGATCCGTTTGAGTTGGAAACAACGGGCGGTGATGGTACTGGAGCTGTGACTTATGAACGTGTATCGGGTTCAGCCGCAATTGTTTCCGCAGATGGTCTTGTCACGATAGTTGCCGCCGGTGAAATTGTCGTAAGGGCTGCCAAGGCCGCAGACGATTATTATAATGCCGCGACTTCTACGAATCGTACTATTACGATTGTCAAGGCGGATCAATCCGCGCTTGTTGTAACTGCCGTTACCGGCAAAAAGTACGGTGATGATCCGTTTGAGTTGGAAACAACGGGCGGTGATGGTACGGGAGCTGTGACTTATGAACGTGTATCGGGTTCAGCCGCAATTGTTTCCGCAGATGGTTTTGTCACTATAGTCGCCGCCGGTGAAATTGTTGTAAGGGCTGCCAAGGCCGCAGACGATTATTATAATGCCGCGGCTTCGGAGAATGTTACAATTACGATAAACAATGTGTCGTCAATAACCGCCCATGACCGCCACGTAATACCACAAGTCAAACCGGGTGAAGACGCTACGGTAATTGTTCCTGTCAGCAAGCTGGCGGCAGAGTTCACCGCGGGCCCCAACCCAATCTCAAAGCATTCCGTCGAAGTAAAATTCTTCCGTCATGGCAGCGGCATAAACAACGCGTCTCTTTACATTTACGACGCTTACGGCAATCGTGTAAACAAAATTAACATCAGCGACAAGTCTATAGGCAAATCTGACAGGCGTGAAGTTGGCAGATGGGATTTAAAAGATTCCAAAGGCCGGGCGGTTGCAGAGGGTAGTTATCTTGTAAAGGGTACTATAACTGCAAGAGATGGCAAGAAAGAGAAGATTTCGCTTATCCTTGGCGTGAGGTGAGGCGGGGGATAAGAAAGGCAGGGTACGGGCAAGCCGTACCCGTACAAAGAGAAAAAAAGCGTTATTAAGGGGCTGTTTATTTTTGAGCGGCTTTTTTTAATTTATTTCTCTGTTTCAGCTATTTTCACATCCAAAAATTTCCCAGTATTTTTCACTGCATATTGGCTTCCAAAACAGTATATCCTTTTTGAACTGTCAAAACGTATTTTATTTATATCATTGATAAAGAGCAAGTTATCCGCACCGCCGAGCGTTTTGCCGAAAGAGTAGCAAAAGAGTTCAACCCAAGGCAGATACTGCTTTTTGATTCTTATCTGGATGGAACTTACCGTGAAAACAGCGATATAGATATCGCAATTGTTTTTGATGAACATTGCGAACCTGAAAACTGGCTTAAGGCGGCTTCCCGTATGCAAACAATACGCAGGGAAATGAAAGACGCAGAAATAGAACCGCATTTAATGGAATTAGACGACGGCTCCGACAGCTTCGCGCATCATGTCAGGGAAGTTGGGAAAATACTATACAAAAGATAATGTCCGCAGTGGAGGTGAGGGGAATTGGGCGCTGTACTTGAGGTAATGGTTATAGATTTTGAAATGGCGGAACCTGTCGCGATAAAAACTTTCTATGCTTCTAAGATTATATGAAAAACTCTCCAGTTCGAGTACCTTTCTTTGGCAAAAGTCTTGGCAGGATATATATGAAATTGTCAGGGAAGAGGTTAAAGGTACTGGTAACTGATAAAGAAGCCGCTTATTTTCGAGAGGATTTTTTAAATTAATCCAGGCTTCAGCTATTTTCCCCTCCAAAAACTCTTCAATCTCTTTCACTGCCGGGATATAGTAATTCAACTTCAAAATAGATGTTCGAATGCAGAAATAAAAGATCAGATCACCTCATTTCTGTATTTGAACATCTATTTCTGCATTAATAAAATTCTTTTTCAAGTTGAATGACTATAGTCATTACTAAAAGGTATAGCGCAGTAAGCGGTGAATAGATTATTTTATTGTAGATAGTTAGTCATGTATACGGGTTTTACAATTATTAATTATTAACTGAACTGAAGTTACGCACTGTACGATATCGCAAGCTCCGTCATCCGCCCGCCGTTCTTACGTAGGGAACGATTATTGATCGTTCCGCTATAAAAAACAATAAACTCCTGCCTGCGCGGGAGTCTGTTGTTCTTGTTCGTTATGACGGAACGACCGGTGAGGTTCCCTACGCAGGAATGACGGAGTTGGAGATACAGCCCTGTGCGTAACATCAGTTATTAATTGTAAATTATTGATTACTAATTGAATAGGGGTTGATTTATGTCCGGACATTCCAAATGGGCCACTATTAAAAGAGCCAAGGGTAAGGCTGACGCTGCCAGGGGTAAACTTTTTAACAGGTTGATTCGCGAAATTACCATTGCGGCGCGTATGGGCGGGGGAGACGTTGCGGCTAATCCGCGTTTACGCTCCGCTGTTTCGGCTGCGCGCGCCGCTAATATGCCCAATAAAAATGTTGATTCAGCCATCCAGAAGGGTACAGGTCAGCTTGAGGGTGTAAACTACGAGGAGATCACCTTTGAAGGGTATGGGCCGGACGGTGTTGCTGTTTTAATAGAGGTGGTGAGCGACAACAGAAACCGTATTGTGGCGGAGGTTCGCCATCTGCTTACAAAGTATGGCGGCAATTTAGGGCAGACTAACTCTGTTGCGTGGATGTTCAAGGCCAAAGGGATAATTACCGTTGGTAAAGCTGCTATGGCTGAGGATGCGCTTATGGAGCTTGTTCTGGAAGCGGGAGCTGATGACATGTCTCTTGAAGGTGAGGAGTATGAAATCAGCACTACTGTTGATGCTTTTGACGCTGTGCGCGAAGCGCTGATCAACGCTAAGATTGAGCCTTCGTCAGCGGAGATCACCAAAGTTGTTGACAATCCGGTAAAAGTTGAGGGTGACAACGCAGCAAAAATCATGAAGATGGTTGACGCTCTTGACGATCTTGACGATACGCAGCACGTGTACGCCGGTTTTGATATAAGCGATGAAGAACTTTCTAAGTTAGGATCATAGGGGCGCGTAATATATCTATTTGCTCAATATCAATTTGAAGGGAACGGCCAATGGCCGTTCCGTTTTTGCAGGAACACACAATGTATTCAATTTATAAAATAATCCGTAGGGACGGCCTGTGGCTGTCAGCGTTTTTATTGATGCCGTCCGTGTTTTATCCTGTGAATGTTCGTGTGTTATAATGATTATTCTCGGAATTGACCCAGGAACAGCGGCGACCGGTTACGGTGTGATCAGGATTGTAAATAACTCTTTATCGTGGGTTGATTCCGGTGTGATTGTCACCGACAGTTCGAAGTCTCTGCATTTGCGGCTGCTCACTATTTATGAGGGTATCAGCGGAAAAATTCTTGAGCACAGGCCGCAGAGGGTTTGCATAGAGGAAGCGTTCTACGGCAAGAACGTTCACACAACGCTTGTCTTGGGTCATGCCCGCGGAGTCGCGATGCTTGCTGCCGTTCAGGCGGGATGCGATGTCAGCGAGTATACTCCGCGCCAGGTTAAAAAATCGGTGACAGGTAATGGCAAGGCTGAAAAAGAGCAGGTTGAGTACATGGTAAAAATGATTCTCAACCCCCAATGCGCCCAGATGCGTCATGATGCGTACGATGCGCTGGCAATAGCGATGTGCGATTTTTATAATATGGGACGCAGCGCGTTAATGAAAAGGGAGTGATAAAGTCTCCAACTGTCAGTCTCCAGTTTTAAGATGAGGAGTTATTTTTTAACGGGAGGCTGGTATAAGTGCGTCTGGAAGTATGATTAAATATTTCCGCAGGAATGGGTTTTACTTAAATATAGCGCCGTTGGGGAAACTTTACAATTGTCTGGTGGAATAAGCAAAATGTTAAATGTCTTCTTAATCACGAAGATTGCGAAAAAATAATCACTTAAGATGGTTTCCTGTTTTTTAACTGACAACTGGAAACTAAAAATGATAGATTACATAAGAGGAACTCTCGCTGACAAAGAGATCGAACACATCGCGGTTGAAGCGTCCGGAGTAGGTTATTCGGTAACGATTCCCCTCTCTACATATGAGAAACTCCCCGAACCCGGCAAAGAGATAAAAGTTTTTATCCATTACTATGTTCGAGAGGACGCGGTTAAACTTTACGGGTTCTCCTCAAAAACCGAGCGGGAGATTTTCCGGCAGCTTATAGCTATCAGCAAAATCGGTCCCAGGATAGCGCTAGGCATTCTATCCGCTGTGTCGATTGAGAATTTAGTAGCAAGCGTAAACGCGGCAGATTCGGCGCGGCTTGAGAAAATTCCGGGGATAGGATTAAAAACCGCTCAGCGGCTTGTTGTGGAACTTAAGGGTAAGCTTGGTATGTATTCTTCAACAGCCGCGTCAGTTTCGGCAGCATCAGTCAAACGTTCGGGCGGCAAATTAAACAGCCGAAGAGATGAGGCGTTTGCGGCGATGCTTTCTCTTGGTTACAATGATAAGCAGGTTATTAAAGCTGTCACAAGAGTGGAGCAGGAGATAGGGGACGATGCGCCGGTAGAGGAGTGGATACGAATGGCATTGCAGGTGATTTAATATAATGCGGAAATAATAATGCTGAATGCGGAAATATATCGTAAAAAATGGATAACGATGAAAATAGAGTAGTTTCCGGCAACAAATCAGGTTCCGATGAAGAGCAGCTTGACAATGCTCTTAGACCTGAACGTTTTTCTGATTTTATTGGCCAGGAAGCTATAAAAGAAAATTTACGGATCTTTGTTGAAGCCGCTCAGAGAAGGGGAGAGGCGCTTGACCATGTGCTGTTTTGCGGCCCTCCGGGGCTTGGCAAGACTACGCTCTCGCGTATCCTTGCAAATGAGTTGGGCGTGGGGATACAGACTACCTCCGGGCCTGTGCTTGAGAAAAAAGGCGACTTGGCTGGAAATTTGACAAATCTTGGTGAAAGGGAGATCCTTTTTATTGACGAGATACATCGGCTCAACAGAGTAGTTGAAGAGTCTTTGTATCCTGCTATGGAAGATTTTGTTTTTGATATAACGATAGGCGATGGCCCCGCCGCCCGCTCAATAAGACTCAATTTAAAACCGTTTACATTAGTGGGAGCTACTACGAGAGCCGGTATGCTCACTTCACCGATGCATGCGCGTTTCGGCTATGTTTGCAGGCTCTGCTATTACACTCCGGAGGAGCTAAAACTTGTGATTATGCGTTCAGCTTCCATACTTGGGGTAACGTGCGATCAAAAGGCCGCTTTAGAACTTGGCAAAAGAGCGCGCGGAACTCCGCGTATCGCAAACAGGCTCCTCAGACGCTGCAGGGATGTGGCGGAAGTTAAAGGTGACGGCACGATCACTATCGAAATAGTTAATAAGACGTTGGCGCTCCTTGGGGTTGATTCGAGCGGTCTTGATGAGATGGATAGAAATATTCTGCTTTCTATAATAGAACATTATAATGGCGGACCTGTGGGATTAAACACTGTTGCCGTGGTTGTCGGGGAGGAGTCCGATACTATTGAGGAAGTTTATGAACCGTTTCTCATCCAGTCAGGTTTTCTCAAACGTACTCCCAGAGGCAGAGAGGTTACCGCGAAAACGTACAAATATTTCAATAAGCCCATGCCCCGCAATCACGCGGCCCCGCCGGATTTATTTGATATGGGAGAATAGATAAAAATGTATTGTACAGGTAAAATTGTTTATTGATGAAAAAATTCACTGGCAGAGAAGCTGCTGATGAGAAGCTTACTAAAAAAGGAGTTGTATGAATTTGATTGAATCTGGCAGGTTTTTGATAATAGCAGGTACTGTTATAGTTGTAGTTGGGTTGATTTTTGTACTTTCCGACAAGATCCCTTTAGGAAGGCTTCCCGGTGATTTTCAGTTTGGGTCGGGGCGCTTTAAAGTTTATATACCTATTGCCACATCCATATTAATCAGTGTGGCGCTTACTATTGTTTTTAATTTTTTTGCGCGAAAGTAAACACCAGGGCGGACAGATGAGTATTAAGCGGTATCATATCACTGTTATTGGAAGAGTTCAGGGCGTGGGGTATCGATATTTTACCCGTGATGCGGCTCAGAATCTTGGGCTTAGCGGATGGGTGCGCAATACAAATGATGGCAGGGTAGAGCTTGAGATCGAAGGAGAGCAGGCTGATATTGATAAGTTGATTGAGAAACTGAGAGAGGGGCCTGCGCTGTCAAGAGTCGTGGATGTTGAAGTTCAGATAATGGCTGCTATGAATAAGGGTGGAGAGTTTTTTATCAAACGATAAGTGCACAGGTTTTTGTGAGATATTATTGAGGTGAGAATAGAGGGATAGTCTCGATAATTCGGGTAGGGAAGTAAAGAAAATCGATAAAAAAATAGTTTTATTAATGCAGGAATAAATGTCCAAATACAGAAATGAGGTGATCTGATCTTTTATTTTTGCCTCGAACATCTTTTTTAAAGTTGAATTATTATAGAAGCCGTGCATTTTCAGGGCGTGTGCCCTATTTTTTTCTTACGGGTTTTATACCAAGTTTTTTCATAGCTTCCGGCAAAGGAACGCCTTTTTGAATGAGTCTGGCAAGCTCTTGGGCCCCCTCTTTTTTGCCCTCTTTTTTGCCCTTTTCAATGCCCTCTTTTATGCCCTTTTGTCTGCCCTCTTCTTTTACTACCTTCAACTCTTCTGCGCTGTCCCATTCTCCAAAAATCATATTTTCAATCTCCGTCGCGTGGGTTTGTAAGAATCCTTTTAAGATACTACGTTTAATACACTCTTTTACTGCTGATTTTACCGCTTCATCTAAATTATCCGTTTTCTTTTGATGCTTACGAATAACATCTATGAACGTTTCGTAATCTGAAAGCGTTTTGCTCCTCTTCGCTATCTCAACATTGCGCCCCTTATTGATATTTAAAACTTTAACCTCAAGCTCAAGTTTTCCCATAGGGTTCTTCTTACTGCTCTTAATATACATATCCGACAACTTGAATGTGCGATCATCGGGAATATCCTCTTTGCCATTGTACAAAACAATAAACTCGCAATGCGGAATCTGCATCCGTTCTTTACGGTATTTATCTTTGCCGCTGTACAGTTTCTCGTAA
>JAIRVB010000028.1 GCA_031254105.1 Chitinispirillales bacterium | reverse complement strand
TGTTCACCAAATATCCGTTTGAAAGTGAGATCATTTTTAGGGTCGAGATATTTTCTTGGCATAATAACCCCTTTTTATGATATATTAAATCAATTCTATCAAAACGGCGGAATTGCGCTATTATTAATAAAATACGTTTCGCTACGTATAAGCAGGTAAAATAGCGGTTAAATTTACCGCGAGAGACGGTTTGGAGTAAAGTAATATTTTTTGCCTCAATTAATACCAAGTTTTTTCAAAGCTTCGGACAAAGACACCCCTTTTTCAATGAGTTCGGCAAGTTTTTTGGCGCCTTCTTTTCTGCCTATTTCCTTACCCTCTTCTTTAGCGTCATACTTGGAGCCTTCAATAAGCGCATGTTCCGTCATTTGCGCGTCCAAGATTGCGTCATACGCATCGCGCTCTTCAGGAGTCAGAGAGCTTTCCAAAACGTATTCAACAGCTTCGCTTAACTCTTTATTTTTAAGCAGGTCGGCAGGTATCTCCTGAGTCTCGCTGTGAATTTCTGTAAAGTACCTAAGCCACAAATCAAAATAGTCCTGCTCTTTTCTGTCGCAGGGTTTATACTTGGGAAGCTCTACAAATACAAACTCAAGACCTTTTATCTGTTTATCGGTATTTTCTATATTCACGATCTTGTAATGGTGATAAAAAACATCTTTCATAGCGGGATCTTTTTCAAATACGTCATTCACTAAACTAAGCAGATAAACTGGCTGCGCTAATTTATAACTTGTTCCCTTTTTTACCTGTCTTACATAAGCCTTGCTTGCGTTAAAAAGCACTCTGGTTTGGAACCATGTAGTCCAATTCAACTGCATCTCAACAATAAACCGCCGCCCCGCCCTGTCCTTGCAGCGAACGTCAACGACGCCGTATTTATCGAATGGGGGCAGGTCGGGAAGAAGCTCATTGGTTTCGTATTCAATTGACTCAATCAGCCTGTCGCCCTTAAATTTGAGAAGGGAGTTAAGCAGGCTGATGCACAAATGCTTGTGTTCGCCAAAAACTTTTTTGAACATTAAATCGTTTTTAGGGTCGAGATATTTCTTTGGCATAGCAATCCCTTTTTATGATGCATTAAACCGACCTTATCAAAGCGGCAGAATTGCGCTTATTAATAAAATACGTTTTGCTTAAGTACAAATATGTAAAATAGTGGGTGAATTTACCGATAAGGCTGTATTTGGCAGGAACATTAGACGACTGTTTCAAACGCGTTATTTTATCACTATTTTTAAGATGTTCATATGTGTCCTGCTGTTTACATTTATCAAAACAGAGAACATTGAGAGCGTTGAGGTGTGAGATGTGAGATGTGAGATGTGGATTTTATAGTTTCCCAATCTCTTCCTCGCTCAATCCTGTAATTTTCGCGATTTTAGGTATTGCAAATCCATCAATTTTCATCTCTTTAGCGATTTTGCGTTGAGTTTCGGCACTACCTTCTATTCTGCCTTCTAATTTTGCTGTGTGAAGGCTGCTTTCATTACTGCGCCTTATGTCAACATACTTGTCGTACCGCTCTTGTTCCTCAGGACTCAAGTTGCAATATTCCAAAGTCTCGCTTGCTTCCATTAAACCGGGGGCTTTAAAATCCGGCTCCACCGCGGAGTTTTTGAACAGATACATCCACTCGTCTAACTTGTCTTTTACATCATTATTGAAACGGTCTACCTTGAGAAGGTAAAACTCAGGGTAAATGTCTTTTATTTCTATTCTGGCGAACTCCTCTTTTTGGCTGGGAGAGAGTTTAAGTTCATCGTTGTAGTGCAGACCTTTAAAGTTAGTTGTGCCGTGATATATGTAATCTTTGCCAACGCCCAAATCAAAGTAGACTATGTTTATGGAGTAGACTTTTCTAACCATGGAATAAGACATTCCCTTGCTTAGATACTCTGTAACCGCTTTGCTTGAACCAAAGAGCATTCTGTGGAAATAATCTATTTCGGGCGTGAATTGAAGTTCTATTATTGTTAAGGCACCGTTTTCTTCCTCTGCTATTATGTCAACACGATTGTACTTTTGCTCTTGCGCGTCTTTATTGCTTTCGCTGTCTTTTATGGTTTTAATCTTAATATCTTTGCCTAGGAGCGTGGTCAAGAAGCCCTCTAAAATCACATAATTAGCTTTACGGCGCAATAAATTCTTTGCGGCCCAGTCAAAGGATACTAATGTGCGTTTTTGTTTCATAACAGGAATATAGTAAACGCCATCAATCAAACTTATTTTCAATATAAAGCATTATGAATTGTGAACCGCTTTTAAAACCGGACATTTGGCCTGCCGCGCCACGCGCTCAATTAGAGTTCCTTTGGTAAAGCGAGTCAGTTTTGTCTTCTTTCTGGACGGCATGATTATCAGATCGGGATTATAAATTTTCGCGCTGTTAAGTATTGCGTCTTCCAGAGTTTCATCTCTCACTGTTTGAAGCCACTGGCATGTATTCGAATACGGTTTGCCGACAGCGGGAAATCTTACGCCAGCATGCAGCCCGATTACCGCAGGTTTTACCGGAGAGAAAAGAGAGAGCAGCCGCTTAAGATGTTCCAGGGCGGCAGCGCAGGAGTTTTTGTCTTTTACGGGCAGCAGTATGGTTCTTAGTGTTAACTGACCGGTGTGCTCATTTATGATGGTTTTTCCATCCGGAGGGATGTAAAGAATTGTTTCTGTAAAGCTTGCCGCGACTTTTTCAGATAGGTTTCTAAATAAAAAAGGAAACATGGAATATTTTTCTGTTCCCAAAACAAGTATATCGTGGGTTCTTTTTGCCATGCGCCTCAGTATCTCCTTGCGCTTGTTGCCCGATCTAACTACTTTTTTGATGTTTAACCCAATATCTTCAAGGTCGCTCCTGTGAGCTCCGGGGAGCAGTATCTTCCATCTTTCGAGCAGCTCTCTGACCCCTATATGCAGGGTCGCTTCCTCTTCATCTCTCACATCCACTATCTCAAGTTCCCCGCGCGAGGCCTGAGCCAGCTTCAGAGCGTGGGCAAAAGGGGCTTGCAAGTTTGTCTCTCCATAAACGGGGAAAATTACTTTTAATCCATCAGAGGATTGATCCGCACCCTGGTTTGCCGGTATGTGTTTTTGTTCATCCATAAACCGCTCCATACTTTAATACTGTAGTTGATTTGATCCTTTAAAATTTCTCTGTAAATTCAAACCTAAAAATAAACGCAAAAATAGAAAACATTAAATAATACAACGAGGACTCTATTGCATCTTTATTTTTACACTCCGCAATTTTATTTGCGCATTTATAAGCAAATTTACAGAATATCATTTACACGCCCGTTGATTTACTTGAAAAGGTCTGTTTTACGTCACCTTCGCAATGACGGAGATCTATTGTTCCTGCCGTCTCTTTTAATAGATGTTTGCCATCCGCGTGCCAATTTTTCTGTTGCACACTCTTTGCGGAGTGTATTTTGTAATTAATCCGTAAATAGACTAAAAAGGGCTTCTATGAACAACTGGACAATTAGCGCATTAAAAGATGTTTTTTACAACTGGAGCTCTCTTGACGCGGCTCAAGGCGCCTCACTTCTTGAATTTATGAACCGGCATTTTCCCCCGGCTGTTTTTCAGGAACACCTTAATAAGCGTAAAGCAGCTATTAAAAACACCCAAACCTCAAAGAATCTTCTTGAGGGAGCGGTTCAAAGCTTTCCTGATGTTTTGAACCATCGCAGTATTAGGAGTTCGTTTGATTCTCTGAACGGGTTCGGTATAGTCTTCACAGCCGGCGGTGAAGGTGAGAGACTGCGGCTTAGCCTGCTTAAAAAGGGGGTTTCTGCTGACAACCTGCGCGATTTTACCAAAGCTACTTATCCGCTCAAAAATTTCTTCAGAGATTTTGGGGCTTTGCAAATAAATCTCGCGATGGTTCGCTGGATATGCGGTAAAACCGGGCTTGACATTCCGGTTATAGTTACTACCGGTCCGCAAAATTCTATCACCTACAGAGTGATCCCAAAAATTTTAAAAGAACATCAAAACTTCGGTCTTAAAAACTTGCGTATTATTAGCCAGGATGAGAGATTGCATTTCACCGCGGAGGAACAAGCCGCCTTTCAAATTATTGATGGCAGCCCGTTTCCCATCACCCAGCCCGATGAGACCGGCGGCCCTTTAATGAAGTTAAAGCAAAAACCGGACGCGAATACTCCATCCGCTCTGGAATGGCTCTCCTCTCTTGGGTGCGATAAGATTTTAACAGTTCAGGGAACTGCCATTTATGAACCGGCTATGCCCTCTCTTATGGCAGCCGCGGCAAAAGAGCATGACTGTGTCGGTATTGGAATCCCGCGGCTAAGTTTTGATGTATCCGACCCTTTCGGTACATTTGTGACTATTGAAAAAGATGGCCGCACCGCTACCCGCATCATTGAGCAGGAGATACGCAATGATGTTACGAGGTCTATTACAGACAAAAACAGCGGCGCGTTCCTGCCGTCCAACACAGGGATTTACGCGATAGATTGCGGACTTTTGCAAAACAATAATTTACCGGATTACGCAACCCCTCCCAAAGAAGTTCTGCCCGATCTGCCCCGTAGTCCTAAAATCGGCTACGCCGCCACAGATATTTTACCCTTAGCAAAGCGGCCGCTTATTCTTACCGTTGAGCCAGGTATGTACGCGGTTATTAAAACGGCAGAGGACCTGGAAACGCTTTCGGAGACAGGGGTGCGTTTTGGACTGAGGGAGATTGTTCGGGAGGCAGTTTAGGCTTAACCTTCCTCATCCTCCCCTGATATATTTTTAATTTGACCGGACAGATTCATTCATAAAACACGCTCCAATGAAAGCGGGAACCAGTGATTACGTTAGTTAAATCGAGTTCTCACAGCTGTCTCAGGAAAGCATTCTGCTGCCTCATCGCCTTTGCGCTCTGTTTCACAATATTCGCTGATAATAAATCCAGCTTCAAAAAGATTATTAACCGCTTTGAGGCGCTCCCGGAGTATTATTTAGAGCAGGACATGCGCTGGTACTCAAACTACAAAAATGAGGAGTTCAAGGAATCTTTCTTAGTATCAGGCAACACGGAATTTGAAGCGATGTTCGTATCTTATGAAAAAAGATTTTTCTTGGGCGCGATATACAGTAATTACATAGGTATGGGCAGGCAGAACGCGTCAATTCTTTTTAGTCCGAGAGATGTGAATTATACCTTAAAGCCGTTTTTTGAGTTTCGGCATAACAGAATATCCTACCAGACCGGACTCGACCACCGCTGCTTTCATCAGGTAGACCGTAAGGAGCGGGAAACTCCTTACTGGAACGTACCCTATCTCCGGATCGCGTCCGGCAATTACAGGTATCAGCTTCAAAGAAAACAGCTCCTTGAAAGTAACCGATGGGACTTTTTTGATAGAATAGCGTGGCTGTTTGAGATCGGATATTTCGTGAGGGAATTCGGTAATATGGATAAATCGCTTCTAAATGGATTTCACCCCTGGGGCAGCAGCGCGAAATTTGACGCGCGCTATTATTTCCTTAAAAGCAAGTCATGGCTGATTGGAGCAAGGCACAAAACCTCTCTTTATTGCGATACCGCGGGCGTACCCTACTGGTCAGGTGAACTTGAACTAAGCGCGGATGTTTACAGCCGCAAGCACGCTCTTGGATTTTTTATCAACTACAATTACGAATTTCCCCGTCTCATGCCGATGTACGATCCGACTGAATACTCAAAGTCAACCGGCCTCAGCGGCCCTAAACGGCTGATGCCCTTGTTCAGCAAGGATAGGCTTGTAGAGTTTGGGGTTAGATGGCGATTATGAAAACGCAAAAAATAAAAATTTGAAATATGACCGGTTTGTATAATTAAGTGCTTTCTATTTCCGCGTTAATTAGCAAATTGCAACTATAAAAACCTAACAAACTTATGACATGGACCACCAATTTTATTTAGCTCCGCTTCGGGGAATAACCGACCATATCTTCCGCTCTGTTTACGAAAAACATTTCGGCAAGTTTGATTATATAGTTACGCCGTTTGTCTCTACCGTGCGGGGAAACCGCGTAAACGGTTGTTATTTTAAAGATACGCTGCCGCAAAATAACGACATTAAAAGAGTTATCCCCCAAATTATCGGTTCGGAAAGCGATGGGTTTATACTTCTGAGTCATAGATACGCGCAGTCCGGTTTTTTATCGGTAAACTGGAATCTTGGCTGCCCGGCGCCTCTCATCACCCGCAAAAAACGGGGCAGCGGGCTTCTCCCTCATAAAGAGATCATCGAAAGGTTTCTCGATCAAACGCTGCCGAAACTCCCCATCCCCTTATCAATCAAAGTACGGCTTGGTCTGGAAAATAAAGATGATCTCGGCGCGCTCATCCCCATCTTCAACAATTATCCGATAAAAGAGATAATAATACACCCGCGCACCGGACGTCAGCTTTACGGAGGTACGGTTGACATAGACGCTTTTCAAAAATATTTTGAAATATGCAAACATCCTGTAGTTTACAATGGCGATATACAAACAGTAGAATTCTTCAGCCTTCTTTCAAACCGTTTTCCCGCAGTAAGCAGATGGATGATCGGCAGAGGCGTTATCATTAACCCTAACCTGCTCTCAGCGCTAAAAGGGCAGGTGATTGAATCACCGGAAACAAAACCGCGCGAATTTCTGGAAGAACTGCTTGTGGTCAACAAAAACATACTTCCCCAGAAAAACGTTCTGGGCAAGATGAAAGAGATGTGGAGATTTCTTGGCCGCGGTCTTGATGAAAGCGGCAAACTTAGTGAAAAAATCCTGCACTGCGCTTCTTTAACGGAATACCAGAAAACGGTGGATGATTTTTTTCGATAAAATTCATTTTTTATTTGCGCAAAACCTTAATTTACTATATCTTTATATTAGGAGGAGAAACTTCCGGGTCGCGCAGAAACTGTTCTTACGGAGTTTAAACTATGGAAATCCGTCTGATTCGTCATGGTAAACCGCAGTTTTGGGAGAACTATGAGCCTTTCACCGTACTTTCGGGAGATGAGGTAGGAATCGCATTGGCGGACTACAAAAAATCCGGCATTCTGCCTGATTCTAATCCGCCTAAACGTTCTGTTGACGCGGCTAAAGGAGTTGGCGTGGCGTATTGCAGCGGGCTGAGGCGCACAGTTGAGACCGCCTCAGCGCTTGGAGTACAATCCCAGCTCATCCACAACCCCATGTTTGTAGAACCGCAAGTACCTTATGGGTTCTGGAAAAAAACGAGGCTGCCGCTCGCGCTGTGGTTTGTAATAAGCAAAATCGGCTGGTTTTTTGGTTATTCCATTAATTGTGAATCCGCGGAAAAAGCCAAAGCCCGCGCCGAAAACGCGGCGGCGTTTCTTATAAACTCCGCTAAGCAGTATGGAACAGTTCTTTTAGTCGGCCATTCCTCTATGAATAATATGATTTTCAGAGCGCTTCAGAAGCATAAATGGAAAGCATCCAGCCCATTTTTTGACGGCAATTTTTGGGGATGCAATATTTTAAAGCCAATGCGGAAATAATAATGCGGAATGCGGGGATCAAAACAGCTGAATTAGTTTCGCTTAGCAAAAACGTTACATATTTTTATTTCTCAATTGTTCTATGTTTTTAAAATTTTATTTCCGCATTATGTCCCTGTCCACAAATTATTTTGTATGTTCATAAATGAGCGGACTTTTAGAAGATACTTTGTAGTTTTCCGCTGTAATCGCTAAATTTACAGCTGTCTTTCTCTCGCAAAATCAAGGAGCTTCGGAAGAGTATGGATTTCAGGATTGTTGACCGTGCCGCAGATAATATCCGCATTTTAAGCGCGGCGATAGTTGAGCGCGCCAAATCGGGGCATCCCGGAGGCGCTATGGGCGGGGCGGATTTTATCAATGTGCTTTACAGCGAATTTCTCAACTGGGATCCCGATGATCTCGCCTGGGTCAACAGAGACCGCTTTTATTTGGATCCCGGACACATGTCTCCGATGCTGTACTCGCAGCTTACTCTTTGCGGACTTCTTTCTATAGAAGATATCAAAAATTTCAGGCAATGGGGCAGCCCTACCCCCGGACATCCTGAACGTTCCTCAAAACACATGATAGAAAACACCTCCGGCCCCCTGGGACAGGGTCACGCGATGGGGCTTGGAGCCGCGATTGCAGAACGGTTTCTCGCCGCGCGTTTTGGGGAGTGGATGGCGCATAAGACTTATGCTTACATCTCTGACGGCGGTATTCAGGAGGAGATCTCTCAGGGTGTCGGACGGTTAGCCGGACATCTGGGGCTCTCTAATTTTATTATGTTTTTTGATTCCAATGGTATTCAGCTCTCAACAACTACCGGTGATGTTACAAGCGAAGATACGGCAGGCAAGTATAAAGCTTGGGGCTGGAGCGTTATAACAATAAACGGCAACGATCAAAACCAGATCCGCGAAGCTTTGAGCAAGGCGGGAGCTGAAAAGGAGCGTCCAACGCTCATAATCGGCAATACCGTGATGGGTAAGGGCGCTTTGGGCAAGGATTGTTCCTCATTTGAGCGCAAAGTTTCTACTCACGGACAACCGCTCACAAACGCGGGCGCGTGTATCGAGCAAACAATAAAAAATTTAGGCGGAGACCCGTCAGAACCGTTTGCGGTTTTTCCTGAGGTATCCGCTTATTATTCTCAGGTTCTTGACAAAAAGAGAAAGGACGCTCAGGAGAAAAAGAAAGAACAGGCTGAATGGGAAACGGAAAATCCTGATCTTGCCAAAAAGTTTGCCTCATTCATGAATCATGATTTGCCAAAAATAAACTGGGAAGAAATTCAGCATAAACCAAACATCGCGAGCCGCGCGGCGTCAGGCGTTATTTTAGGCGAGTTCGCACACAAAATCGGCAACATGATAGTTTCATCCGCAGACCTTGCCAACAGCGACATGACCGATGGTTTTCTCAAGTCATCAAAATTTTTCAAAAAAGGCGACTTCTCAGGCGGATTTTTACAGGCCGGCGTATCGGAGCTTACGATGGCCGCTGTAATGAACGGTATCGCCTCGCACGGCGGTGTGTTTGCGGTGTGCGGGACGTTTTTCGCGTTTTCAGATTACATGAAGCCAGCGACGCGCCTGGCCGCGCTCATGGAACTTCCGGTAAAATACATATGGTCGCACGACACCTTCAGAGTCGGGGAAGACGGCCCGACGCATCAGCCGGTAGAACACGAAACGCAGATAAGGCTTTTAGAGAAGATATCAAATCTCCACGGACACCGCGGCATGCTTGTACTGCGTCCGGCGGACGCGGCTGAAACAACGGTTGCATGGAAACTCGCACTTGAAAATTTCAGCACTCCTACCGCGCTTCTTCTCAGCCGTCAGGTAATGGAAGATATTCCTGTAAAGACAGGCGAATCAACACGTTTCTTAGCCAGTCAGGGATCTGAGCATGGAGCCTACGCGGTAGTTAATTGCGATAAACCGGATTTGGTACTTGTCGCAAACGGCGCGGAAGTTATTACCTGCGTTAAAGCCGCTGAAATTTTAGAGAAGGAGAAGGGGCTTAAAATACGGGTGATCAGCGCGATATCTTCGGGACTCTTTAAAGAGCAAAACGCTGACTACAAAGAGAAACTGATACCTTCCGCAACACCGGTTTTAGCGGTAACAGCGGGACTTCCCGTAAATTTTATTGAGATGGTTGGCCCATTCGGCAAGGTCATTGGATTAGAGCGTTTTGGAGCGTCCGCTCCCTCTAAAGTGCTTGAGGAGAAGTTTGGGTTTACGATTGAAAATGTCGTTAAACAGGTCGGCGCGTACTTAAAAGAGTACTCGGCGGCTGTGGACAGCTTTATTTCATTGTCAGCTAAGAGAAATAGAACGCGGGATTTATAATTTTCCGCCTGTCCTCCCGCGCAGGGAACGGTTATTGACCGCTCTGTTACAAAAATTAGGAACAATAGACTCCCCATTTCGCGGGGGCGGCACACGGACAGTTTGAGTTTTCTCTTACGCCGGTTTACCTCTCCAAAACATTCTCACTGAAAAATTTAAACTTTACATATGGAGGCATTATGAAGATAGGGGTTATCAGTGATACGCACCGAAATCACGAATATATTGAGAAGGCCGTTCAATTTCTCGTCAAAAAGCAAAACGTCAGCGCGATCTACCACCTGGGTGATGATTATGATGATGTTAAGGCGCTGGAAGATTACCACATCGAAATAGCTCAGGTTCCGGGCACCTATGATGAAGGTTACAGAAACAAATCCCTTCCCGCAAAAATTACCGAAACTGTGCTTGGCATTAACATTCTTCTTGTACACAGTATCGACAAAGATGCTGCTGATAGTGACCTGTTCAGAGCAGACATAATTTTGCACGGCCATACGCACATAGCGGAGCTGCGCCTTGACGATGGGCATCTTTTTATGAACCCGGGGCATCTTAAGGGGCCGCTTGACAGAAACATGCCTCCGACATTTGGAATTCTCACCGTTCTTGACCGTGAGGTGAGCGCGGCTGTTTATGACCTAAAAATGAAAGTAGTAAACAGCATTGAGCTGACAAGGACAGAAAACGGTCTTCACAAATCTTATGGGTGATCTTAAGGAAGCTATTAGAGAAATGGCTATTAGGAGAAACCGTTTCGGTTAAACAACAGAAAACTTTCATCAGGTAAACATCTGTTTGACTGGTGTGCGCGGGTTAGTACATCCAAAAGAAAAAATGCAGAATACAGAAATATTAAAAACATTTTTAGTACCGTAAGAAACCATCTCATATATCAGTTTCTTTATTTCCGCATTCCGCATCTTACATTATTATTTTAAAGCAGCTATCTTTTGATTGGAAATCTCTTATAATCCTTATTTAAACTTTCCCACGCCGCATAGCGGTCTTTGGAACCGTTTGTGATAGTGGAATCATAAGGTTTTTCCGATTTTTTAGTCCACTTTCCGCTAGCGTCACGGAAGCTGAAATCCTGCTTGACACGTTTTTCATTTGTAATATAATGATGCGCTACGTCACCCATAAGATCCCATGTTCCGGTTGACTGAAATACCCAGTCTTCCCTTGAGTCTTCGCTCGTGTCGCCCTTCTTGCCTTCCATGATGTAAAGCGAACCATCGGGACGCATGTGTATCTCCGTCCTCTCCACAAGTTTAAATCTTCTGTCCGCAGACTCCTGCTCCATTACCCAAATCCCCACAAATTGATTGCGCAGAGAATCAGCGGTTTTCTGCTGCTGTATAAGAGTGTCAAGGTCAAGCGAAAACGACTCAATACGCGCTCTTGCCATAAGCTTCTGATTCGTATTCATTATGGAGTCTACAATCTTTGCGCCCTTCTCAGCTTCCTTGAGATGCAGACCCTTGAGGGTTGCCGTCTTTTCGTCGTTTACTTTTTTGACAGAATCTATAAACGGCCCGGCGCTCTCAAGAAGAACATTCATTTTACCCTCAAACTCACCAAGAGCGGTGGTCAGCGAATCCTGGTAGATCTTGAAAGTTGAGCTGTTGCCGATTCTTTTAGCCCCTTCCATATGAACGATGTACATTTTAAGAGTCGACATCTCTCTGTCAGGGACGCCTCTCGCCGCGAGTTCCTCAATTTTTGCCTTGCCCTCTTCGATTGAGACCTTGCTGCCGCAGCCTAGGGAAAGGAGGGCGGCGGTGATGGTTAGAGATAGTACTCTTTTAATTTTCATACTGGATGCTCCTGGTGAGAAGGTTAAGTTAATGGTTTGTCTGGTGGTTCTCGGCTTTGGTTATTTTATTTGATACAGATATATATACCATAGTGCGATGCATATATAATATATATGATAATATACGAAATGGGGAAGTGCACGGAAAAAGAGAATTAATGTGAGTGGTAATGGGATAAGGTGGATAGGTGATTTCATACCTCTTTGCGATGCGTCATTTATATGAGTAACTTTTTACTTTACAATTATCTTGTAAAGAATTATCTTATAGAATCCATGTTATAGTAGCATGAGAAGATAGACTGTCAAAGAATAAGCCATTTCCTAATAAAGGAGGCATTATATTATGAGTAAACTAAAAGCAGCATGGAACATACTTCAAAAGGTATTTGTATATTCTGTTTTAAGTTTAGTGCTTGTAATATCGTTTTTTCCAAAATTTTTTTCATGGATTAGCAATTATCTTCCTTTCGTAGATAATAATGATCCAAAGCTTTTAGCAACGATAATTTTCTTTTTTTCCATGGTATTCTTTTTTATGTACATTAAGTTTGATGTATACATGATGAGGTCTAAGGAAAACTTTAGGAAAACCAATAATGCCATTGATAGTATAAATTTTATTGAATGTTTTGAATTTAGTTATGCTATATATTTAGCATTTGCTTATGCCTTAAAAAGGGATGGTAAAATAAAAAGCATTGATATTTTTGCAAGAACAACTAAAATGTATTACGAATGTATTGAACGTATGGTAGAGTACTCTTTTCATGATGATATGATAAACTCCAACTTAAAAGAACGACTTGGACTTGGTGATTTAACTAAACTTAAAATTAACAAAATAGGTAAATTAAGAATTTTAGTACCCCAAGACGAAATCCTAAAGAAGCATCACTTGGAATTTAAAAGTGGGTGGAGTGAAATGAAAAATAAAAATGGAGAAAAACTGTGTCAAAATGTAGAAATTAACCGATGTGACCTTTTTTCTGCGAATCATTATGCTATTATAAATAACAAATACATAATTGAAGGATTATATAAAAAGATAATGCCCGCTCATGATGGTACTGCAGGGGATAATTTACTAAAAATGTTCATACATCTTGACAGAAGTCATCGTGATGAACAGACTCGCGAAGATCGCGAAAACCATTTTAAACATAATTTTTCCTTTAACTCAGCTCAAGTCGGTCAGAGTGCATAAATGATACAAGGGTCGTTTTTAACCTTGTTCATTCTTTATTAATGTTCAATATACATAAGTAAATGATCTAGGGAGTGTTTTTGTGGAATTATATGATAATATAGGACACAATTATGATGATACCAGATGTGCAGATGGTTACATTCTCGGAAGAGTCATTAACCTCTTAAATGCAATTGAATCTGGTCATTATTTGGAAATAGGCTGCGGTACAGGCAACTATACCATAGGGTTACTTGGGGCTGGATATAAAAATATTGTAAGCTTAGATCCATCGGAAGTAATGTTAGAAAAAGCGCGTGAAAAATGTAAAGCCAATGGGATAAAAAGGAAACCTAACGATTGGATACATTGCAAAGCAGAAAATACCCCATCTCTCGAAGCTTCTTTTGACGGTGTTTTTTGTATCAACGCACTTCATCACATTGAGAGAACAATGAGGTTGGTAGCTTTTAGTAAAATATTTTATGTTTTACGCAATGGTGGGCGGTTTGTTATATTTACTAACTCCCATGCTCAAATAGACAGGTACTGGCTTAACTATTATTTCCCAAAAGCTATAGAAAAATTAAAAAGCTATAAATCCGATATTAATATTGTTGAATCTAATCTTCAAAAAGTCGGTTTTAAAATCTTAAAAATTGAGCCATATGAAATCAGTAGCGACTTGAAAGATAAGTTTCTTTATTGCCAAAAACACAATCCCTCAGAATACCTTGATGACAATTTTCGCAGCAATATGTCATTATTTAGAGTTAAAGCTACTGACAAAGAAGATATTCAAAAAGGTCTTAATAAATTAAGACAGGATTGCTCAAGTGGCGAAGTGGAAAATATTATCAACAAACCAGAGTATGATAGTAGTGGTTTGGGCGACTATTTATTCATTGTGTGCGAAAAACAAGCGTAGCAAGTATATAATACTTCAAATCCTCTTCACCGCATCAAATATTCGGCTTGCAGAAACCAAAAGTCAACAACAAGAGCCGTTCGATCAAACACCCACTCCACGGACGGTACCCGTCCGCGCAAGTTGCATCTTTCTATCAACATCAATGCATGCGTAAGCATAACGGCATCAATTATTTTGATAAAAAGAATATTTTAGCCTTGAGACGCGAAATGCCCAGTAAGCACCTTGAACAATTGGCTCGAATGGCGCGATGCAGATTTAAAAGCCGCACATGGAATGCTGAAAATGAAACTTTATGTACACGCTGGCTTTCAATGTCATCAAGTAGTGGAAAAAGCCCTGAAAGCACATTGTTGCCGTATGTCGAAATAAGAAAAAATACCGTCCAAAATACGTGACTTATTAAAATTAGCAAAAACTGCAGATTTGGAAAATAAACTTTCCGCTGAACAATGAAAGTTTATCGAATACTTGAATCCTCTCAATGTAGAAGCAAGGCATGCGGGTTTGCTTGCGGACAGGCTGAAACCTGTCTGCTTAAAACGGCATCTTTTCAATCTCAAAAGTTAACAGCAAAAGTTATTTGCCCATCCATATTCATAAAAATACAGCATCAAGTTCAAGTACCATTCTATTATATTTTATTACACAGAAACAGGCGTAATTATAAACACGATAGAGGATATGAGGTAATTAATTGTGGGCAGCAAAATATACTCAATCGCCGAGATTAAACAGCTATTTGAAAAAATTGCTGACAAATACGAAATAGAGGAAGCATATTTATTTGGTTCATATGCTCGTGGTGACGCGACGGCTGAAAGTGATATAGATATTTTTATCAAAGAGGGCAAGAAGATACAAACGCTTCTCCAGTTATGCGGTTTCCGTTTGGAAGTCCAAGACGCTCTGAACAAGGAGATAGATGTTGTTGTAGAAGACAGCGATAACACAAGTTTTGAGAAAAGCATCAAAAAGGAGTTATTGAAAATATATGGTTAAATCCGGCAGAGATGAAAATATTTTACGACATATGATAGAACACAGCGATATAGATATTGCCGTTGTTTTTGACGAATAATTGCAAAAAAGTTTCTTACTTCAGACACCAAAAAACTATATTGTAAGGTACGGATAGCAAAAAAGTATACTTTCTTGCAAAGTACGCATTATAAAAAAGGAACATTTTATGCAATGCATAGAAAGTGACCTCTGACTCTGCATTGAAAAAGCTGCTCAATAGAGGAAACTCCAACAAACGCAGACCTGACCGCTCTTGACTGATACGCGCAAAAACTAAACATAACGAATATCCGCGTTACCGGCTCTCAAAAAAGCGCGAGATTTGATAGTTATGTTTGGGGCGGAGAGTTGAATTTTCTATAAGAAACTATATATACAGCATATTGTTATTCAGGATTCTCTGCTTGTCCCCTTGCCTGAGCCTCCGGGTTTACATTCTGCGGTTCATTAACCGGTTTTTGAGTAATATCCTTAAATTTGATATTCAGACTAAACAGAAAAAAGAGACCTGCCGCTACAGTGACGACATAAGGCAGAGCATGATAAAGTACAGCCATTGCCATCGCTTTGCCCGGATCAATGCCTGTGAGGGTGAGTCCCATTTTTAAAGCGGCATGGAGCGTACCGACAAATCCGGGCGCAAGCGGAATCGCCGAACCAAAAGAGGCAAAGGCCTGCCCGAACATGCTTTCTAAAATTCCAAATGTTTTCCATTGTGACGCAAGCACAAAAAGTATTGCGCTGTAGCAAAATCCTACGGCATAAGAAAGAAACGTTACTTTTATAACTTTACGTTTAGAAAACGCCCAATCAAGATTCGATTGAAGCTGCGAACCGATACTTGCGCCCTTAGAACTGATTTTTGAGGGTAACCGGCCGCCGAATTTTCCTGCCGCAGACCGCCACCATTGTGGTTTAAGAACGTAGAGAAACAGCAGCCCGGCAGCAGCCGCAAATCCGGCAGCCGCGCCTGCGGCAACAAGCATCGCGGCGGGGTGAACTTCACTTTGCAGTTTGGCTGCGATTTGCGGCGAAAGAAATACCGGAATGAAAAAAAACGAGGCGTATACCATAACATCAAGCAGTCTTTCAAGGATCAACGAGCCGATACTTGTTGCAACCGGGAACCCGTTTCGTTTCCATAACAGCACAACACGCGCCGCCTCGCCAAGACGCGCGGGGAGAATATTATTTACCATAAACGCTATTGTAACAATCGGGAATAGTCCGCGTTTGTGAGCGCCCGCTTCATTTTCCGGAAGCATAATATGCCACCTTAACGCTCTCAGCCACAAAGTGACGATAGACAAAATAGCGCAAATGGCTATGGCGGCAATACTGGTGTTTGAAAGTTCCCGCATAAGCGAGGGAAGTACCGCGTCTTCACCTTCACCCGATTTACCGAAGAAAATGTAAAGACCGGCCCCTGCCAAAACGAATCCGGCGCCAAGCTGAAAAAATTTCGAATATTTTTTGATAATGCTCATTTTCTCACATCATTTTGTTAAAAACAAGGCCTGAATAAAGCTTAGGGAAAAAGTTGGTTGATTTTTGCGGCATCCGCTCTCCGCCTTTTACAGTTTCGTTTATTACGGATATGGAAACAGGTCTGATAAAAAACCCTCCATAAAAATCGTTTGCCTGTTTTGTAAGCGGCAGCGCGCCGGAGCTGACATCATTTGCGTAGTTTACAATGTCATGAAGTACATGACCGTCAAGAGGAAGCTCCAGAATTCCGTTTATGATGATCGCGTTTATCTTAGATACATCGAGGCGTTTCCAGTTGCCGGAGCGTTCCGGCATAGTCTTTGACAAAAATTCTTCGCCGCCGACATTAAGGCGCAAGCCCGTTAAATCACCTGACGCGCTGTCCCAAAAGACAATTTCAGTTGCGGCTTTTTTCGCAATGGTTTCGTTAACAATTTCAGTTGATATTTTTCCTAATGGTTCCAAATCAAAGTATTTGGCAAGTTCACTTTTCATATCGTTTACAACTCTGCCCTGATTACTCTTGCGCACTAAACGGTGAAAGGGCCGAATCACAAGGCCGGGATCAGCCATAGATACAAGCGTCATCATGACATGTGAGAAAGCTTCATTTTTCCGGTCTCTGTAAAACCTGAGAGCGGTTTCATATCTGTGATGACCATCGGCGATCAGGATACTGCGGCTCTTCATCAACGCGGCTGTTTGAGAGATAAGCGCTGTATCGACGTTGCGGTAAAGAGTGTGAACAACACCGTTTTCATCGGTAAATGTTCCCGCAAGAGAAGCGGAGTCCATTATCTTGCGGATCATTGTATAAAACTCACCATTGTCATCTGTGGCAAGTCCAAAAATCAGTCCTGTGTTGGCGTTGGTAGTTTCCATTAGCTCGTAGCGGTCCTGTTTTGGCCCGGAAAGAGTATATTCGTGCGGAAGCACAACCTGTTCTTCAAAATCAACTAATTTCACAAGTACGCAGATACCTGTGCGTTCATGCGAAACGATTTGTCCGTTTTGTTCGGCCGTAAATTGCTGCCTGTATATATAAACGGAATCGCTGTCGTCCTGAACAATAATTTTTTTATCAATCCATTCTTTTAAAAAGGCTGCTGCTCTCACGTGGCGGTCTTTATTGGCGCTGTCAGAGGTTTCTTTTCGGTTTTGTGTAATTCTCACAACATTATGCGGATCTTTAGCGTAGAGCGTATCGATCAACGCTTCGTCAATCATATCATATGGAGGCGCACAATGCGCCCCAAGCTCATCCGCTTTGTTAATTGCGAACCGATACCCCCTAAATGCTTTCACATCAGCCATTTTTACTTAACTCCTCTATGAAAAAGATCCATTTGTATCGCGCCGTTACCACAAAAAGTTTTGCGGTGAACAGGACTCAAACCATGCTCTGTAATTGCGGTCCTATGCCGCTCTGTACCGTAACCTTTATTTCCGCCAAAATCATAAACCGGATATTGTTCGTGCAGCTCTTCCATAATTCGGTCGCGGGTAACTTTTGCGACGATTGACGCAGCTGCGATATTCGCGCTTGCCGCGTCGCCGCCTACCACAGTTTTTTGTAAATTTTTGTCAACCCCCGCTATTAATTGGTTCCCATCAACTAACAGCAGATCAAAAAAAACCTCAAGTTTTTCAAGCGCCCGTTTCATGGCGCGGAAAGTAGCTTGCAGGATGTTTATTTTATCAATCTCTTCCGGGCTTACTATTCCTACGCCATAAACGCAGCCGCTTGCGATAATTTTTTCGTAAAGCTCATCCCTGCGTTTTGGTTTCAGCTTTTTTGAATCGTTTATTCCGTCAATAGGAGAACTCAGATCGAGAATCACTGCCGCTGCTACTACGGGGCCGGCCAGGGGGCCGCGCCCAACTTCATCTACTCCTGCTACCCTTAGAGTGCCTTGAGCGGCGGTGATGTCGTACTCGTATAAGCTGTTCATATCTCACTTGTATTTTTCATACACACTTTGCTTTTCGGCGGCCATAGAAGGAACAGACTTTTCGTAAGGATAGATCCGTAATTTTGTATGTACAACTTCCCTGCCGATGACACGAATCTGTCCCTGAGCGATAGCCTCTACAGCTACCCAGTAGTTTTGATGTTCCGCCTCAAGAACACGTGCCGCCAGCGTCTCAACATTGTCATCATCAAGAACAGGCACAGCCGCCTGCATTATCACAGGGCCGTGATCATATTCCTCATCAACAAAATGCACTGTGATACCTGAGACCTTCGCGCCGTACTCAAGCACTGCTTTGTGTACATTAATGCCATACATCCCTTTACCGCCGAAAGCGGGAAGCAGAGCAGGATGAATATTGACAATACGGTTATGGTATTCTTTAACAATCCGAGAGGGAAACTTTTTCATGTAACCAGCTAAAACAATTAGCTCGACTTTTGCTTCGACCAACGCATCAGTCAATGCCTGCGCGTAACTTTCTTCATCATCAAAATGAGAGGGCGCCAAATGCAGGGCGGGAATATTGTTTGACCGCGCCCGGTCAAAAGCGGCAGCTTTGCTATTGTTACCTATCATCAAAACAAAATCAACATGCAGATCGCCCTTTGTCCTGCGGTCAAGCAGCGCCTGAAAGTTGCTCCCGCCGCCTGAGGCGAATACGGCGCAGCGTAATGCCATTTACGATATCCCTTCTACAGGTAATACAGCGTTTTCAACGACCTCTTGTGGCTGCGGACGTTCAAGTTTCTTAACATCGCCGTTAGATGACAATTGATATTTGATACCCGCCCATGTAATCGTGTGTGTAAACCATGTTTTAAGGTAAGCTATAACATGGGTCATGCGCAGTACAGGCTGTATCAGTAAAAAACGGCCAAAGTACGGCATCTTCCCCAGGAGCGGGTAGAGCATCGCAACCAAAGTATGTCCTGCGATAAAAAACAGTGAAACACCTCCGCCAAGAGTCCAGAACATATTGGTATTATTGGTCAAAAACGCCCCCAACACTGCCGCGGGAAGCAGACAAAGAAGTAAAGCGGCCGTGGTAACTAAGGAAAGCGTAAAGATCCACAACCCTTTCTGGTATGCTTTTAAATACATAATTTGTCTTTCAAACCAGGATGTCGCGCCGCTCATTGTTTCTATCAGATCATCGCTGACTGTCACGCAGTTTGGCACGACCATCGCTTTGCGTCTGTTTTTGAACGCCACTGCCGACAGACTCATATCGTCAACAGCCGCGCTCGCCCACTTTTCCGCTACCGCAAGCTCTTCAAAATCTTTACGCCTGATAGCCATGGATCCGCCCCACAGCCCTACACCCCCAAAATAACAGGCTGCGCAAAAACAGGTGTATATGAAAATATTTATGTATGAATGACACAATTCTCCAACCGATCCCGCAGTAGAAGTTAGCCATCTGAAACCGGTGGTTACAGTTACTTTATTATTCTGAAGAGGAAGAACGATCTCCTTAAGCCACTCTTTTGCGGGCTTTATGTCGGAGTCCGCGAACACAAAAACTTCAGAGGAACCGCTGGCTAATTTAAGGGCGGCAAGAAGGTTGTAATTTTTCTGCGCGCAGGACTCCGCGAGTCCCGCAACTGTAAACTTTGCCCGTTTGTCTTCTGTCAGTATCTTACGGATCTCCGGCACGGCGGAATCCTTTGCGCTTTCGGTAACATATATTACTTCATAGTTTGAGTACTCAAGCTGAAGAAATCCGCGCAGATTGTTTCCGAAGTTTTTAGGAATTCCCTTGCACGGAACGATAATGCTGCACATGGGAGCGTAAGACGCGTTGAACTTTGATCTGATATTACGGTAGATAATTTTTTGGTAAAGAATCGTAAACAGTGTCGCCGCAAAATCGCCTGTTACCACAAACGCGCCTGCGAAAAAAAGGACTTTCAGCGCAATACTACTTCCTAACATACATTCCAACACTAAGATCCACCTCCGAAAACATCTGAAATCTACCCCCAAACTCATTTTTGAGGGCTTTAACTGTGATAAGGCAGTAATTCGCGTACAACATCTGTTTGCTGGCTACTGCCAATCGTAACCTGAGCAGATAATAAAAATACGTCATTTCCATTGGAAGTGGGTAATAAAGCGGCTTCGGAAGCGAAAAAATGATTATTTCGGATAATGCGCCTTAAACTCCACAGAAGCGTGCGATCCGCTGCAAAAAGGTTTTCTGGCCGATGCGCCGCAGCGGCAAAGGGTTTGGCGGTTTCTGATCTCATAACTCTGGCCATCTTCGCTCTCTACTCTTATCTTGCCCTGAATCCAAAGCGGACCGCTGATCCCTAGGCCCCTGTCCTCTATGGCTGCGATTGATTGGGACAGATCATGTTCAACCGGCTTGCCTTCCTTATTAAAGAGCAACAGTCTACCGGAAGGACAATTGTTTGCTTCTTTTACGGTTTGGTCATCCGATTCTTTAGTGCCCTCAAAAATTAATTTCCAAATACTTCCCTTGGCATCGCAAAACCGGGCATAAGCGCAAAAATCCTGATTGTCGGCAAGGGTCAGGTTTGGGCCATCGAACTCTTCAGCGCCATCAAGAATAGGTTCAAACCCGGTGGTTTCTTTGCCTTTAAATTTGACTTTTATGTGTGTTGAATCGCAAAATGGCGCGTTTTGGGATTTTCCGCAACGGCAAAGGGCGGACGGGTCAGACTTAATCTCAAATGTTTTGCCGTTACCATATCTTATTGATATACCATGTTCATCTGCCTCAATAATTTTTTGTTCTATTTTAGGAATACCATAAACGAGATAAGGCCCGTCATTTGTTACTTTAACATAAATTTCCTTGTTCATGGTTCCCCTTTGCTGTTATTGATTTTTAGTTAGGAAGAGTGCGTTAAAAAGATATTTTCGAATAGCTATTCACCTGCAAAAAATCAACCAAAAAGTATGGAAGAGAGTATGACTTCAATTTCGCCATGTTTTTTGAGTCGTGAGCGCCTTATCTTTTCGCGCTATCAAAAATAATGAAAAATTGTATACTTGCATAATTCCGAATTTCGCGCTCCGAATTCAACATCCATTATAGAGATCAGTTAATTTAATTCTTTGAAACTGGCCCTGATATATTTATATTAAAAGACATCTCTAAAAATCCCGATGTTGTGAGATACGGCAGAATTTTTTGTCAGCCAGGGTAGATTTTGCAACAAACGCTTTAAAGCATTTGCAAGAAATATATGCGGGATGTTGGAAAAGGGCCGGTAGAGGTTGCGTCAGGTTTTTAGAGGCGCCTTTATATATTAGTATTTCCGGTATTAAAGAAGTGAGGTTTTTGTGCTAACTAAAGAGACAGATTTTAAATCAATTATCAGCCTGAATTCGGAACTCAACAAAATCCAGGATCTCGACCTGCTACTTGAGCGTATTTTATTTGAGGCCCGCAAAGCGGTCCGCGCAGATGCCGGCTCCATATATGTCAAGCGGCCGATTTATGATAAGGGGGGGTATGAAGACACGCTCTCAATAAAATACGCTCAAAACGATACTATCGAAAGAACTTTGCCGCCCGGTCAAAAGATGCTCTATTCGGTTTACACAATACCGATTGATGAAACTTCTATTGCCGGCTACTGCGCTCTCAGCAATAAAATTATTAATATACCGGACATGTACGATATAGCGCCCAACGCGCCGTACTCCTTTAATTCAGATATCGACAAAGCTGCCGGATACAAAACCATTTCGGCTCTGACCTTTCCGCTTAACACCGCGGATGGACGGCTGCTTGGCGTCATTCAGGTAATTAACGGCAGGGATGACAGAGGAGATATTGTTCCGTTTACAAAGGATGATGAGTTCCTTGTCACCCATTTTGTCACGCACGCGACTGTCGCTCTGCAGCGCGCCTATGTAAACAGAGCGATGGTTTTACGAATGATAAAAATGTCAGAACTCAGGGATCCAAAGGAAACCGGCGCTCATGTAAACCGTGTCGCCAGTTATTCTGTCGAAATTTATGATCGTTGGGCGTATAACCACAATGTTCCAAACCATGAACGGGAAAGATTTCGTGATTGGCTGAAGATTGGTTCTATGCTGCACGATGTGGGGAAAGTAGCGATTTCTGACACTATCCTTAAAAAACCCGGCCGCTTTACTTCCGAAGAATTTGCGGTAATGCAGCAGCACTCCCAGCTGGGCGCCGCGCTTTTCAGCGACCCCCAGTCGCCCTTCGATATTATGGCAAAAGAGGTCGCCCTTACTCACCATGAGAACTGGGACGGCACCGGCTATCCAGGTTGGATTGATCCGGAATCAGGCACCCCTATAAGAACAGATGAAAACAGTAAAGTTCTTGGCAGGAAAGGTGTGGAGATACCCTTAACCGGCCGTATAGTAGCGATTGCCGATGTGTTTGACGCGCTTTGCTCAAAAAGAGTTTACAAAGAAGCATGGGATATAGAAAAAGCGCTCGCGGAAATGAGAAAAATGACAGGCACTAAGTTTGATCCTGAGCTTATGGATATTTTCTTTGAGATACTGCCTGTTATTAAGCAAATTCAGGAGTTGTACCCGGAGCAGTAGGCGTGCGATTACTGAAACGGCAGTATCTTGCGCTTGGAAAATTGATCCTTATCTTTTGACGCTTTTTTAAGAATTTTCTTTTCTGCTTTAGTTAACGAATCCATACCGTTCTTGGCTATTTTATCAAGTATCGGATCTATCTCCTGCTCAAAGTAGCGTTTGCGGTTGAGCGCCCGCGCAGCTTTGGCGCGTTGTTTTTTAGTTTCCCACGAATAAATATGCCTGTTTATTACAGCTTCAACCCGAGACGCGTATCTCAAATAAACCCAGGCAACCGCGATTCCTCCCAGATGAGTCAGATGTGATATTGTCCCGCCGGCCTGAAATGATACCATGAATACGGAGAGAACGGCATACCCGATTACAAGCGTCCGCACCTTTACAGGTATTATAAAAAAGAGCAGCACCTGTCTATTCGGATAATAATGCGCGTAAGCTGTCAGCACCCCAAGAACCGCTCCCGAAGCGCCTATCACAAGAACATAGGGATTTGTTATCAGGTTTAAAATAGAGAACAGTCCGGCCCCGACTCCGCAGATAAAATAAAAGGTTAAAAATTTTCTTCTGCCCCAGATCTCCTCAAGTTCAGCCCCAAACCACCACAGAGCGAGCATATTAAAAAGTATATGGAAAAGCTGCTGCGTTGAGTGCAGAAACATATAGGAAAAGAGACGCCAGAACTGCATATGTAAAAAAGTGTCTATAGGACTCAAAGCCCCCCAGGCAGTTACAAACGGTCCTACGCGGGGGAGCATCTGAAATATAAACAACACAACATTGGCTATGATAAGCCCTTTTACAGCCGGCGAAATATTAAAATAGCCGGAGCCGGAGTATCCTCTCATACGGCAAGTTTCTCCAAAACACGTTGTTTAACACAATCGGGTACAAAATGCCCGATTTCTCCGCCGTGGCGGCCTATCTGTTTTACAAGAGTAGAGTTAAGATATGTATACTCAGCGCTTGGCATGAGAAAAATGGTCTCAGCTGTCTCAAGCATATTTCTATTAGTGAATGCCATCTGAAATTCATAATCAAAATCTGAAACCGCGCGCAAACCTCTTATTATCGCTGTAGCCTGATACTCACGTACGCAATCAACAATAAGTCCCGAATAGCTTATTACTTCAATACCATCTACATTCTTGAGAGACTCCCGCGCAAGTTCCACCCGTTCCTCAGGCTTAAAAAGTGGATTTTTGGACGGGTTTGTGGCCACCACAGCAATAACTTTGCGAAAAATCCGCGAAGCCCTCACCGCAATATCAATGTGTCCAAACGTAATAGGATCAAAGGTCCCCGGATAAAGCGCAACAGACATTTTTAGTAAGGTTTCCTTCTTTGGTATAAAATTCAATGACGGTATCCGCAAAAATCCGAATGTCAAACATATTAGGCTTGCCGTCCGCAAGCGCCGTTTTTTTTTCACCGGGACGTCTCTGCCGTTCGTAAACCAGTATTCCGCCATCCCTGAGCAGCTCTAAAAGTTTCGGCGCAAACCCGGCAAGTTCAGTGTCCGCATAAGGCGGATCATAAAAAATCAGATCGTACATGCTTGATTTACCATCGGCAAATTTACGCACATCACTCTGCGTTACCTTTATTCGCTCCTCAACACCAATCCGTTCGGCGTTTTTATTGATTTGCGACGCTGCCGCTTTATCCCGCTCAACAAAGTCTACGCTTACCGCTCCACGGCTTAACATTTCAAATCCAAAGCATCCGCTTCCTGCGCAGAAGTCCGCCGCTTTTACACCGCACCTTAAGCGCTTTTTGAGGATCTCAGCGACAGATTCTCTCGTACGCTCAAGCGTAGGCCGAAAACCAATACTGTCCGGAACAATAATGTATCTGCCTTTCAACTCACCGGATATAATGCGTAGCTTCATTGGGAAATTTTCTGGTCTGTGAATAATGGGCAATAATTGATTTTTATATTATGCCGCCATTGCCCTTTTTTATTTGTGATTCGGGGGCAACCGCGAGGGCCGCCCATACGAATAACATTTCACCGTTTGTTTTATTTGTACATTGTACATTATAATTTGTAATTTGCCTTTTATTCTTTGACCGTGAACAAAATTTCCGTTGCCACCCGGAGATTATTATCATTTTTGGCTGTTAGCGTTACCTTTTTGAAAGCGCAGGGTACCTTTTGGTCGTAAAGAGCGAGCACAAATTTATGAAAATCTCTGTACGTTGACTCGCCTTGAGCTTTATACACAACGCGTCTGTAGCTCCCGGCACGTTCCACGGCGATCTGGCCTGGCTGCGCAGCTAATTTAAAACCGTTTTCACCGGCAAGACGTGAAAAATTTCTCAGATGAACCGCAAGACTTTCTTTAAAACCAAGGTGGTCAAGCGCCTGAAAAGGATCGTCAAGTTCGAGTCCGAAGCGGGGTTTAGCTGTTACAACAAACTGATAACCGCCCGATGCGTCATCTTTTATATGAGAAAGAGGCTTTGGTAAAAGTTCGCCCTTATCGCGCCTGAACGCGGAAAAAAGTTCCTGAACCATCTCCCTTGAAGCACCCGCGCCGCTTGTGTAAATTGTCTGAAAGTTTTCTATTTCAATGGTTTTAAGCCTTACCCCAGGCGGAACCGCACGGGTTATCAGTTCAAAAGCGTTGCGCCCGAAGAGAACTTCGTAATTTATCTTTTCGACAGTATTCATATCCTCGTAAGCGGCGTCAAACTTCTTTACTGCGCGGCTTTCGTTTCCAAGTTCCCTTACCACATTTTCTATCATGTTTGTGCGAACAAGAGAGGATGGCTGAGGAGCGGGAGCTTTTGCCGCCAACGGCACGGCTGCAGGTACAGCCGCCGGCGAAGGCGCCGGAACGGAAACCGGCGCAGCCGCAACTACCATCGATTTATCCTGCGGTTTGACATCTGTTTTTGTATCAACACTGGCTTCACGCTTATCATCAGGGCTGATTTCCGGTTTTTCAGTAATTCCAGTTTCGCGTTTGTCATCAGGTTTTGCCTCGCTTTTATCAGAGGATGCAAGCATCTCTGTAAGTATGCCTGTTGACATCATATAATACACGCCATAACCCGCGCCGCCAACTAAAAAAACGGTGATTATGAGTGAAATCAATTTTCCTGATACTTTTGGAGCGCCGTCTTTTGAGTCCGGTGAACCCGGCTTTATAAGATTAATTCTAATCATCGTTATCTGTTTTCATCCCCTCTTAGAGCAAGTCCTATCGAAACCGCGAGTTGCGGGGAACATGTTTTCAGCTGTTCTTCATCCATGTCTGCCATACATGTAAGTTTTCTAAACGGATCTAAAAGCTCACAGGACGGGATGCCATGTGTTACGGCGTAGGCAAGCTGGCTGTTGGAAAACAGAGATCCTGCCAGGTACACAGAAACTTGTCCCGCCGGTGAGATACTGCTGTTTTGTGAAATCAGAAGGGAAATTTCCGACTGCAGCATCGCAACGTACCCAGCTTTGTCCAGCATATCCGCCTCAAAGCCAACGATACTGTAATCAACAAAAGAAGAGTTACATACAAGCGTCATTTTTGTACGTGTGTTTTCTCCATGTACTAAAATTGACGCATCAGAAAGCCGTTCACGGTAATTAGCCTGAAAAACATTTGTAAGCGCAAACAGGTCAAGATCCATAATAACCGGACTCAGGTTTACGCCTTTCACAGCTTTTTTAAGTTTTGCGACAGTTTCACGGCGCACGGCGGCAGCTAAATACCGGCGGTAGTCCGCTTGCCGGCCGGGAGCTACTTCGTAAAAATCAAAAGCGTAATCCTCAACAGGCCCCATAAGATGAGCGCCAAGCTCCCAGCGCAAAATATTATGCTGCTCTCTTTCATCGCTCTCTACCTCAAGTATCTTTACAACTGCCATATCGGAAGGTATGGAACAGGCGACATCGTTTCTGGTGAAACGAAACTTTTTTTTCAGCGCTTTAAGTTCAGCGGAGACTGCGTTCCAGTATGAGTCGCTGTCATCGTTCTCAGAGAGCGGTTGTATTACAATCTGCTGCACGGAGTTATCCGCAAGATCTACCTGCGCAACGCTTATATAATCTTTCTGGATATCCAGAGCGTTAATGCCAAGAGGCTTAGTCATAAATTTATACCACAAACAGCTTTCGATGTTAAGTTTTTATATATTTACGGGCTTAATATTATTTTGGTGATAGTATTTTAGAGAGAGACAGGGCGAACACATGGTTAGCCCGCACCCGGTACTTCGCCCGCATCCCGTATATATAAATATGGTTTTCGTACAGCCATAAAGGCAATTCGTATATAGAAAATTCATATCCGCGACTCAGGTACGGCTATGGATAACAATTTGCTTATTTTGCTATTTTTCAAGTTTCTCCGCATCCGCTATATCCATACTTCTTCCACTCGCTTTTTTGTTTTTAATCAAAGCGTTTTGTAATTTTGATAAGTTTTCGCTGTCTATTGCAACTAAAAAATCGATATCTTCCGTAGCTCCTGGATTTCCATAAATCCCAACCGCCCAACCTCCAACAAGCAGGTAGCGGACATTATTTGAGTTTAAGCACCGTATGAAATCTTTGAAGTCTTCCGGCAGTTGCTTCAGCGCCATAAAAACATTCCCTCAAATATGTTATTGTTTGTAATTTTTCCTTTATTGACGCATGCTTCCAATATTCAATATCATGGCGTTCAAGCTCATCGTTTTTAGCAATGATAATCTTTTTTCTATCAATTCTCGCTGACCGCATAATTATAGATATCCTTTCCTAACATCAAAAACAGATCTGATCAACCATCTTGTTAAACTTGGCAGGCCCGATTCCCTTAACATTCAAAAGATCTTCCTTCTTGCGGAACCTGCCCTTTTGTATACGGTACTCCACTATTCTGGAAGCCATAACCGGCCCCACCCCTTTCAGCGAAAGAAACTGCTCTTCGGTGGCGCTGTTAATATTTACACATGGAACACCCTGCCGCGAAGATTGAGCGGCTTCAGCGCCATCACCCTTATTATTACTCTGTAAATCCACCCCGTTTACTAAAAGCCCTATCTCCTGCCGTCCCAGCAGAGTATCAAGCAAAAACACTTCTCCATTCGTTCCAACAGCTTTGATGCCGCCGCTCTCTTTTCCGGAATTATTATTGTTAAGTGCGGAAATTATAAAAAACGCGCCGCTAAGCGCCCAAAGGAGAATAGCGGCTAAGTTTTGCCACTTCAAACCCCATCCTTCATAACTTTTAAGAACGCATCCACTATCACCGGATCGAATTGCCTGCCCTTCTCCTCAACCAAAATTTTAAAAGCAGTCTCCTGCGGCATCGCTTTACGGTAGGGACGGTTTGATGTCATAGCCTCATATGTGTCGGAAACGCTCAGCATCCTTGCTCCTAAAGGAATCTCCTCGCCGGATAAACCGAAAGGATAGCCCTTGCCGTTGTAAAATTCATGATGATGTTGAACTAAAGCAGCCAAAGGTGATAGAAACGGAATATTCGATATAATTCTCGCGCCGAGCTCCGGATGCCGCATTATCTGATTATACTCTTCGTCAGTGAGTTTGCTGGGCTTATTGAGAATAGACTCGCTTATGCCGATTTTACCGATATCATGAAGAAGACCCGCGTATTTTATATGCTCAAGCTCCTGTTCGGAGATCCCCATAAACTTTCCAAGAGCGACTGTATACTTCATTACGTTTTCACTGTGACCGTGAGTGTATTCATCCTTGGCTTCTACGGCGTGAGCGAAAGCGCGGATTGTAGACAGATAGTTGTTGCGGATGTTTTCGTAAAGCTTGATATTTTCGACAAAGATACTTGCCTGCATGGTAAGAGCGTTTACAATCTGAAGGTCAAGGTTTGAAAACGAACTGTTTCCAGACTTGCGCACAAGCAGCAGGGTTCCTAAAAATTTATCATTTGCGGCTAGTGGCAGCGCCATGCAGCAGCGCAGTCCATCTGGAATTTTCTCCAGCCCGGCAGCGCGCTCCCTCTCCTCAGAACCTATGATAATTGCCTTGTTATTACTCTGAACCCATCCGCACGCAATGGTAAATGCCCTGGAACGCCAGAACTGGTAGTCAATAAACGCGCCGGATGTTTGCGATACCGCAAAGCGGGATTTACCATCTGCCAGAAGAACCGCGCCGCTGTCCGCTTTAACCATGTTAAGAGAGAATTCAAGCAGCTTTTTGACAAGCCCTGAAGCGCTCTCCACAGAAGCAAGCGTTTTTGTAATGTCATGGAGAGACACAAGTTTGGTGAGAACTAAATTCTCCTCCTCAAGACGTTTTTCCTTGAGCGCGCGGGAAACTTTTTCAGCGATCTCATCAAGATGAAACGGCTTTGTAAAGTAATCCTGAGCTCCGCTTTTGAGAGCGCCTATGGCAGTATCCAGCGTGGGATGCCCTGTAGTGATCAGAACCGGTATATCGAAATTGGAATCCTGCATCCATTTAAGCAGATCCACGCCGGAGATACCCGGCATCTCAATATCAGAGATCACCAAATCTATAGGCTGAGATTGCAAAATACTCATTGCCTGCTCGCCGCTGAACGCCTGGGATACTTTATAACCCAACGTACTCAAATATTTCCCAAGTAAACCGCAGAGTGTCTTTTCATCATCAACTATAAGAAGATGCTTTGCTTCCATATGTAAACCTGTTCCGCTATTTGTTCATGGATGCGAATCGTTCAAAATCTTCAGGCGTATCTATTCCAACCGAAATAAAATCCCGTATAAGCGTATGTATTGTCATGCCGCGCTCAAGCGCTCTGAGCTGTTCAAGACTCTCTCTCTTTTCAAGTATCCCCTGAGCAAAAGAGCAGAATTTCGATAATCCACCCTTTGTAAACCCATAAATTCCAAGATGCTTGTAGTAATATTTTCCATCTCCGTTATCCCTGTCAAACGGAATAAGAGAGCGTGAAAAGTAAAGAGCCCGGCCGTTATTGTCAAGTACAGCCTTTACAACATGCGGGTTTTGCGCTTCTTCAAAGTTACAACGCGAAACAACGGTAAGTAAACTATTATCATTGATAATATCAAGTGAAGAAACAAAATCCTTTATAATATTAACGGGAACGTCAGGTTCATCACCCTGCAAATTAACCACATAAGAACAATCAAAACGGCTTGCCGTCTCGCATACCCTGTCACTGCCCCGCTCATGATCCTTAGAGGTCATAAGACTAACCCCGCCAAACCGCTCCACCGCGTCTATAATCCGCTGATCATCGGTAGCGACGCAAACGTTACTAAAAACGCCTGATTCAACCGCGCGGTTATATGCCCACATGACAAGCGGTAAGCCGCGTATCTCTAAAAGCGGCTTTGCGGGCAAGCGGGTCGAACCATAGCGGGCGGGTATGACGCATAATACTTTCTTTTGCATCTTTATAATTGCTTCCCTTAACCGATTATCTTGGGTATAGCGAAATGTCCTTTTTTGACACTCGGCCCGTTCGCAAGAGCCTCTTCAGGGCTGAGCGAAACCGCTTCTACATCTTCCCGAAGAGAATCACGTAAAACAACAACCGAAAAAGCAGGCTCCGCATCACCGGTATCAACTTCTTTGAGCTGACCGGCATATTTTAGAATTGATCCGAGTTGAGCGGTGATTTTTTCTGTTTCTTCATCAGAGAGTTTTATTTTTGCTACACTGGCGATACGTTGGGTATCTTCTTTGGTTATCATATATAATTTCTCCTTTTATACATAACTTAGAACGTAACAAAAGGCGCTTGTTGTTCACGTTTCATCCGTCATTCCCGCAAAGGCGGGGATGATGGACATTATGACCTTTATAATTAAACACATCAATACATCACGTTTCCAGTTTCGCAAATTTTGCCATAAGTTTGCGTCTCACTCCATCATTAAAGAGCACTGTAAGCTTGGTATCATCACCCAAACCGCTTATGTTCACAATCTTGCCTTTGCCGTATATCTTATGAGTTACATGCTGACCCATGCGGTACTGTACAGCCTGCTCCTGAGAAAACTCATCATAGACAGGCTCCCGTTTGCGCACAGGTTGATCATCATCAAAAACAATTTCCCGCTTACGGCCGGAAGCTGCCCCAAAGGCGGATTTGTTTCTGAACGAGGAAGAACGCGAAAACGCACCGCTTCCTCCCGCGCTGGTTTTACCACTGCCAAAAATTCCCGCATCGGTTCTATCACTGCTAAAAAAAACAGTACCATTAGAAAATGTGTAGCGTTCTTTTGGTATCTCATCAATAAAGCGGGATGGTTCGCTTGGCTGAATATTTCCGAAGCGAAAGCGCTGATCCGCGTAAGAACACTCAAGCGCGTCCATTGCCCGTGTACAGCCTACATAAAACAACCTGCGTTCCTCTTCAACTTTCTCTTCATCGTCAATATTTTGGCGGGAGGGGAGTATGCCGTCTTCCACGCCTACCAAAAAGACAGATTTAAACTCAAGCCCTTTTGCGCTGTGAAGCGTCATAAAATTTACAGCGTTGTCTTTGCGGCTCCATCCATCTATATCGCTTGCCAGAGAGATCTCTTCAAGAAAATCAGATAATGATTTCCCGCTGTTCTCCTCCTGCCAGGCGCTTAAAGCGTTCATAAGTTCGTTTACGTTTTCCATCCGTGAAGCCGCTTCTTCGGAATCCTCGGCGCGTTCGGAGAGCATATCCATATACCCGCTGGCCTGCAAAACATCATTTAGTATATCCGCGGGAGAAATTTTTCTTTCCATAGAGTCAAGAAGCATCTCAAAAGTTTCCCTCAGATCGGCAAACCCCTTTACAGAGCGTCCGCCAAGATTTTCACCATATCCGGCCAAAACAGCCTGAAGCATCGACACGCTCTTTTCCTTAGCGATTGATACAAGTGATTCTCTTGCCTTATCGCCAAGGCCGCGGGCAGGTACGTTCATGATGCGCTCAAAGCTAACATCATCCTTTACATTGGCAAGAAGCCGCAAATACGCCATACAGTCTTTTATCTCGGCTCTTTCATAAAAACTCATTCCGCCGACTAACACATAAGGGATCCGTTTTTTTCGGAATGATTCTTCAAAAACGCGCGACTGCGCGTTAGTTCTGAATAGTATGGCGATAGCGGTTCCCTGCATTTTCTGGAGCAGCTTCTCACATTCACCCGCAACATATTCCGCCTCCTGTCTGTCGTCCCTGAAACGGTTTATCTTTACAGGAACGCCCTGCGCTCTGCCTGTCCAGAGTTCCTTTGGAGAACGCATCTTGTTTGCGACGATAGCGGCATTGGCAAAGCTTAGTATAGCTGTAGTTGAGCGGTAATTTTCTTCTAATTTAAAGACTTTTGTTTGCGGAAACTCTTTTTCAAAAGATAAAATATTTTCAATCAGAGCGCCGCGCCATCCGTAAATACTCTGATCATCATCGCCAACCGCAAATATTTTGTTATGTGATTTGGAAAGAAGGTGCACAAGCAGGAACTGCGCTTTGTTCGTGTCCTGATATTCGTCAACCAATACATATCTGAACTTATCCTGATATTTTTCAAGCAGCTCAGCGTTACCGCGAAGCAGATACACGGTATTGCTTATCAGATCGTCAAAATCCATCGCCTGCTGGTCTTTAAGCGCCTTTTGGTATGCTCTGTAAAGCTTTGCGATCTCTCTGTCTCTAAATCCGTTTGCAGACTGCTCAAACTGTTCGGGGGTTACGCATGATGACTTGCGCGAAGAGATTATAGAAAGCAGGTACTTTGGCGGCATGGTGCGGTCATCAATATCAAATTCCCTCAGTAACTTTTTTATTACCGAAAGCTGATCATCAGTATCGTAAATCGTAAACGCCGACGGGTATCCCAGACTTTGCGCCTCGCGTCTCAAAATACGCGCGCACAAAGAGTGAAATGTGCCTATCCACAAGCCGCTGAGAGGCGCGTTAATAAATTTCCCGACTCTTTCCCGCATCTCGGCGGCAGCTTTATTTGTAAATGTAGCCGCGAATATTCTTGACGGATTATAACCCTGATCAATAAGATAAGCGATCTTTGCGGTTAGTACCCGAGTCTTGCCGGTTCCGGCTCCGGCAAACACAAGCTCCGGGCCGTCAATGTAAGCGACCGCCTCGGCCTGGACTTTGTTGAGAACCATACTGTCAAGTACCGAGCCCCTTCTGTCAGTCATTCTGAGTCGCTCCAAGTACCTGCTCTATCGTGGTCGTACCGTCAATCACTTTTTTTAAACCATCGCGGCGCAAGCTGTCAAAGTTACCCCGCTTCAGGCAATACTGTTTTATCCGCTCTGCGGGCGCGCGTTCAATAACCATGCGGGAAACATTTTCATCCGGGACTAAAAATTCGTAAACGCCCACACGGCCTTTAAAGCCTGTGCTGTTACACAGCTTGCAGCCTTTGGTTTTGTAAAACGTTAAGCCTGGCCGCAGCCCAAGCCGTGTAAGAACAACGGGGTCGGGGTTGTATGCTTCTTTACATTTGCAAAGCCTGCGTACAAGACGCTGAGCCAATATGCCAACCACCGAGGAGGTAATCAAAAACGGTTCGACCCCCATGTCGGTTAAACGTGTGTAAGCGCTCGCGGCGTCGTTTGTGTGCAGGGTAGAAAACACAAGGTGACCGGTAAGAGCCGCCTGAATAGCCATTTGGCAAGTTTCGGCGTCTCGCATCTCTCCTATCATTACGATGTCGGGGTCTTGACGCAATATAGAGCGCATACCTGCCGCAAACGTAAATCCGGCGCCCGGATTTATCTGCCCCTGAGCAACGCCGTCAAGGTTAAATTCCACAGGGTCTTCCATAGTTACTATGTTTACGTCAACGCTGTAAACACGCTTTAAGGCTGCATAGAGCGTAGAGCTTTTTCCGCTTCCCGTAGGCCCTGTTACAAGAACGATGCCATCGGGTTTCGCGATAGCCTCTTCAAAAGCGTTCTTTGTCGCGGGCAAAAAGCCAAGCATCTCAATAGTGATATTCATAGACTGCGGGTCCAAAATACGCATCACTATCTTTTCGTTCACACCCCTGAGGCGCGTCATAACAGGAAATGTAGAAACACGCAAATCAATCTCGCGCCCTTCATGACGTATCCTGAAACGGCCATCCTGCGGCTTCCTCTTTTCGGCGATGTCCATGCCGGACATGATTTTAAGACGGGAAGTTATCTGCGCGCGCAACTGAAGCGGGATAGGGTTCTGCTCCACAAGATCGCCGTCTATTCTGTAGCGAAGCCTGGTGTAATTTTCAAGCGGTTCAATATGGATATCAGAAGCCTTGGAGCTGATCGCCTGACTGACTAAAAGGTTTACAAGTTTAACGACCTGGGCGCCCTCTTCATCGGTTAATAACTCATTATCATCTTCAGCCTTTACAACATCAAGAGCGTTTGTATCCGCGGCGCTGCCCAGAATCTGGTTCATCTCTTCGAGACCGGTAGAGTAGTTTTTCTCTATAGCTTCCATTATACTTTTTTCGGAAGCTATAACCGGTTCAATCTCTTTACCGGTTTTAAACTTAAGATGATCGAAAGTGCGCAGATTCGATGGATCAACCATAGCCACGGTAAGAACCCCGTTATTCTCATACATGGGGATCACCTTGTGCTTACGCGCCATATCTTCGGGGATAAGCCGGATCAGCTCTTTTGAAAAATTAAAATATTGCAGTACGACATGCTGAATTTCAAGCTGTGCGCTGAGTATATCAATAATCTTGCTCTCAGTAATAAACCCAAGTTTGACAAGGCACTTTCCGAGAAGCGTCTTGCTTGCCTTCTGCTCCGCAAGGCCCTGATTAAGCTGTTCAGGAGTAATAAGCCCCTGTTCAACAAGAATTTCACCAATCCTCTTTTTCTGCTTAAGCTGAATCTGATCTCCAAGAATAGCGGTCAGATCTTCCTGGCTGATATACTTTAAATGCACAAGCATAGAACCAAGATTCGTTTCCGTGCGTCTGCACTCTTTAAGCGCTGCTATCATCTGCTCTTCAGTAATAAGCTTCTGAGTTAAAAGCACTTCCCCCAGCTTTTTGTAACGCTTGTCAGGTACCATAAAACCGTTAAATCCTTCAAATTAAACTTGTAAATATAAACCAATAAATACAAATCCAAACCATAATTAAAACATTTTTCGCATCAGTGGAGATAAACACACATATATAAATATAAACCAAAGGCAGGGGGGGGTGAATAATTAATAATATTGAAATTATTTGACTCAACAAAGCCGGTTAGGAATTTTGAAAGGAAAAAATAATAGAGTAATCACAGACGTAAGTTTTCTCTCACGAGAGCTGTTTTTATCGATGGTGCGGATTTTGCGGCGTCTTTAACTCCACATTCCGAGTTCCGAACTCAGAATTCAGTGAATAACCTGCAATTATGTATATTTATGAATTATCGTCTGATCAGGATAACAGACAGCTTGTTCCAACCATTGCTATATAAAGGATACAGGAGAATGGTACGATGAAAAAAATGGTTTTGCCGGTGCTTGGCGGGATTCTTATTGCAATTTTTTCAGGGTGCGGCGCCGGCTCTTCAAAAGGGGCGGCTGGCGGCAGTGGGATGAGTTATGAGGAGATTCAAAAACAGGCGGAAAGCTTTGTTCCCTCTACCGGCAAGCCGGGGGGTGAGATTGTGCTCTCTACGATCTCTGACCCCAAGTCGTTTAATCCGATAACATCTACCGAAACCAGCACTACATATTTTACAAATCTCATGTACGAGGGGCTGCTGAGAAAAAACGGGGTGACTTTAGAGATGGAACCCAACATTGCCGAACGCTGGGAATCAAGCGAAGACGGACTTAGCTGGACTTTCTTTATACGGGCAGGGGTAGAGTGGTCTGACGGCGCGCCTTTGAGCGCGTATGATGTAGAGTTTACGTTTAATGAGCTGATTTACAATAGAGATGTGGTTCCTAATTCGTCGCGGGATATTTTTACGCTTGACGGTAAAAGGATAATTGTGAAGGCGCTTGACAGTACAAAGGTAAGTTTTACGCTTCCTGTGCCGTTCGCCCCGTTTTTAAACTCATTGAGTCAGGAGATCCTGCCGAAACATAAACATTCGGAAGCGGTGGCGAGAAAGACATTTCCAACCTCGCTGTCAATAAGAACCCCGCCCGCCGAGATGGTTGTGAACGGGCCGTTTTTACTTGATAGTTATATATCATCGCAAAGGGTAATTTTTAAGAGAAATCCGCGGTATTGGAAAAAGGACGCTGAGGGTAACAGCCTGCCGTACCTTGACAGGCTTGTTTATATGATCGCCGCCGACCAGAACGCCGAGCTTCTGAAATTTGTGCAGGGAGAAACCGATTATTTCTTCGCCAAAGGCGAGAATTTTCCGGAACTCAAAAGGGCGGAAAAAACAAGCGGCTTTACCGTCTATCGCCTCGGCCCTTCAACCGGTTCAAGTTTTATAGTATTTAACCAAAATTTAATGCCGGATCCCAAAACAGGCAAACCTTATGTATCGCCCCAAAAGCTTGAGTGGTTCCGCAATGATAACTTCCGCAAAGCGATCGCCCATGTAATTGACAAAGAAAATATGGTGCGCATCGTCATGAATGGACTTGGATATCCGCAGCTTTCGCCCAAAACTCCGGCAGAGGGATTTTTTTACAATCCGGATGTTGTAAAGTATCCCTATGACCCCAAAAAAGCACTGGAGATTCTCGCCCAGGATGGGTTCGTGATTCCAGCCAGTAAGAATGAGTTTCTCAGAGATAAAAACGGCAATATTGTAGAGTTCTCACTTGTAACCAACAGCGGCAATAATGTAAGAATAAATATCGCGGAGATTATCCGTAAAGACCTTCAGGATATCGGTATAAAGGTGCATTTTCAGGTTCTTGAGTTTAACAGCATAATTCAAAAGATGGATAACCCGCCGTTTGACTGGGACTGTATTCTGCTTGGCCTTACCGGAGGAGAGGAGCCGCACTTCGGAAGAAATGTGTGGCACTCAACCGGAACGCTTCACATGTGGTATCCGCGCCAGACCACTCCGTCAACTCCATGGGAAGCGCGTATCGATACGATATTTGATTTGGGCGTAAAGGAGATCGACAGGGCCAAACGTAAGGAACTTTATGACGAATGGCAGCGTATAGCGGCTGAAAAATCACCGTTTATCTATACCGTTCTTGCGGAACGGATTGAGTGCATCTGGAACAAATTTGAAAATGTCAATCCAAACATGAACAGCGGTCTGCTGCATAATCTGGAGTATTTTTACATAAAATGAGGGACGAACTGCTCAGACGTGTGCTGGTTTCGATACCGCAGCTTCTGCTCATGTCATTTATTACATTTTTGTTTATTGATCTTGCGCCCGGAGATGTTTTGGCGCAGTATCGTTTCGACCCGCGCATAAGTGAAGAGTCTGTAAAAGAGATAGAAGCCAAATATCACTTTGACAAACCTGTCATTGTGCAGTACGGTTACTGGCTTGTGCGCGCCGTGCAGGGTGATCTTGGTTACTCATTCTCCCGTCAGGCGGAAGTGTCAAGCGTAATTTCCGAGCGTCTTTTCAACACGTTTATACTCTCGTTTTTTTCAATAATCATAACCTGGTTAGTCGCCATTCCTCTTGGAATTTACGCGGCTGTAAAGCAGTATTCATGGGGTGACCGGATTATGTCGTTTATCTCATATTTAGGAATGTCTCTGCCGACTTTTTTCGTAGCTTTATTGTTGATGTTCTTTGTTTACTTAGGGCGTGATCTCCCTTTAATCTCGCTTATCCCGACAAGCGGCATGATCTCAGCTAACTACGAGCAGCTGAGTTTTGGCGGAAAAATTGTTGACCGCGCTCTCCACATGATAGTCCCCGTAACAGTTCTCACCATTACGGCTCTTGCCGGTTTACAGAGAATAAGCCGCGGAAACATGCTTGAAGAGCTGCGTAAACAGTACGTAGTCACAGCGCGGGCCAAGGGACTTTCCGAAAACAGGGTAGTATACCGCCACGCGCTGCGCAACGCGGTGAATCCGCTTATTACGCTCTTTGGATTTGAGTTTTCCGCGCTTCTCAGCGGCGCCGCGCTTCTTGAGATAATCATGAACTGGCCGGGTCTTGGAAGCCTGATGTTAAGCGCGGTTCAAACACAGGATACTTTTTTGGTAATGGGCAGCCTCCTCCTTGGCGGGCTTATGCTTATCGCCGGAAACCTTATCGCCGATATACTTCTTGCAGCAGCTGATCCGAGGGTGCGAAAACAGTGAAATTTTTTATTGACAAACGCTCTCAACGTAAATTCTTCCGTCACCCGCTTGCGGTGATAGGGCTTGTTACTCTGTGTGTTCTCTACTTTGTCATGATTTTCGCCGAGTTTATCGCTCCGTACCACTACGATAATTCCGACCGCGGCAAATCCTATCAGCCCCCCTCAAAACTGCATTTTGTTCACGACGGACGCTTCGCGTTTCCGCCGGTCGTTTATCCAAAGTCTTATACTTTTAATGAAGTTTTTGAGCGTGTTTATATAGAAGATAAGTCAAGGCCCTCCAAAGTAACGCTTTTTGCGAAGGGTGACAAGGTGAAACTTTTTGGATTTATCCCTATAGAAAGGCACCTCTTCGGGATTAAGGGAGAGAGTCAGGACACAAGAATCTATCTTCTGGGCGCCGACGCTATGGGCCGCGATCTTTTTTCACGCATAGTTTACGGTTCTCGCGTATCGCTTACCATCGGTTTTTTCGGAGTTTTTATCACCTGTCTGCTCGGCTTTCTGATTGGCGGCGCCGCGGGGTATTTTGGAGGAAAACTTGACTGGCTGCTCATGCGTTTTGCGGAATGTTTTATGTTGGTGCCCTCATTTTTTCTTATGCTTGCTTTAAGGAGCGCGTTCCCCATAAATCTGTCAAGCGTACAAATTTATTTTTTGATTGTGGTAATAATGAGTCTTATTGGCTGGGCTGGTTTTGCGCGCGTGATCCGCGGCATGTCTCTTTCCATAGGGCAGCGAGATTTTGTGACGGCCGCGAAAGCTTCGGGGGCGGGTCATCTGCGTATTATCACCCGCCATATCCTTCCACAAACAATGTCCTACGCGATTGTTTCCATGACTCTCTCCATCCCCTCATACATTCTTGGCGAATCCGCGCTCAGTCTCATAGGGCTTGGAATTCAAGATCCCCACGCCTCATGGGGCAACCTTCTGAGCACGGCAATGAACCTTTCTCAAATCCAGCTCCACCCATGGATTCTGCTGCCCGGTATCTTTATTTTCCTGACAGTCATAGCTTTTAATTTCGTAGGCGACGGGCTGCGGGACGCTCTTGATCCCAATAGATAGCGGTACCGCTTGATATTCAGGCTTCAATAATAGTACAATCAGTTATAGATATAGTTGATCTACTTGAAAAGTCTGTTTCTGACACCACCCTCACGAAAGCGGGGGCCTATTGTTTTTATTTTTGGACTGAAAACAGGGAATAAGAACAATGGAGCCGCTTTCGCGGGAATGACGGTGTGTATATTTGAGGTTAAGAGGGATAGATATGGCAACCATTTTCATGGTAGAGACCGACTGCTACGTATGCGGCAAAAAAAACCGTTTCCCCCAATCCGGCCCAATAATGGACGCCGGCTCATCAAGGGATTTGGATGGAAGGCCGTCCGGTTTAGGCCGTTCAAATATTTATATGAGAGTTCAGCGCTGTATTTACTGCGGGTATTGCAACCTTGAGGTATCGGGAGGTCACGAGATATACCGCGAGATAGTCAAAAGCGAACCTTACCGGGCTATGCTCAACAGTAAAGATCAATCCGAAACGGCAAATGCTTATCTTTGCTGCTCACTCCTTCTAAGGCATTCGCGGGAATGGTCTGAAGCGGGGTGGAGCGCCCTGCACGCCGCATGGATCTGTGATGACAACAAATACAGCGAAAGCGCTGCGCGGTGCAGAAAACTCGCCTTTGACTTTTTTACCAAGACCCGTGAAAGCAACGTAACTTTCGCCGACTCTCTTTGTGAAGAACAGATCTTATTTGTTGATATCCTGCGCCGTAACGGTAAATTTGATGAAGCTAAAAAAATATGTGTGGAAGCTCTTGGAAAAACAGTTGACGAAGCTGCCCGGATCATTTTAAATTACGAAAAGCTGCTGATTGAGAAGCAGGACAGCAAGTGTCATACTTTTGAGCAAGCGCAGGAGATGGAGGAAAGCGGAGCTTTTTGAGCAGCAAAGCGCAAAGCTGCCGTTTAAAGCTTGGTCAGGCAAAAGAAGCTTTAAATGGGCTTTAAAGAAGCTTTAAATGGGCACTTTCAGTTCAATCAGCTATGTATATTCCGTTTTTACAATCCAACGGCCGTTTTTCTTTGCCCCTTCACGATCAAGCAGACCTTTTTCTTTTAGCAGAGCAATCGAATCCTGGACAGCACTACGCGATTTGCCAATCGCCGCTGCAAGTTCTATCTGAGTCGCACCCGGATGTTCGCTCAAATATTCTAAAATCGATTTTTCAATTAAAGCGAAGCTATCGTTTGAATCATTGCGCTTTAACCGTGTTTTATTTGGGGCTTTAATTTGCGCTTTAATTAACAGTCTTAAAATAGTTCTGTCCGGTTCAAATTGCTCCGTATATGTGGGTTCATTCCATTCCTGTTCTTTCCAGGCGTGGTAAATTAATGGAACACCGCTGCCGGAACGTTCACCTATATCAAGGAGATTGAACATCTTGATAATTACAGAGTTTCTCGGTGAGGATACGCCTCCGCTCAATGCTTCATTAAAGCTGACCCGGAAGTCGCCGGGGTTTTCCATTATTATTCCATCAAGGTTATTGCGGATAACGATACCTCTTGTTCCATAAAAATCCGCGTTAATCAGACAATTTGCCAGAGCTTCCCGCAAAGCCTTATGCACCGGCGTATCGTCTATACGGTCGCGTCCGCTCTCCATCTTAAAAGGAATTTTTATATTTGGGTTTTGAATCAGCTTGTTGTAGGTTTTATAGAAGAAGTCAAAAACATTTCCGCTCCATTCGCCGGAAGAGGATGTGATTCTGTCTGTCCAACGTACATCAGCGTCAAAATGTTCTTGATAATCAAGGAAATACTGCGGATACTCTCTAACGATTTCGTATTCAGAGCCAAACATCAGAAGACCGGCGGCAGTCGGATGCCATTTGTCATCCTCGCCTATACCTATTGCCCCCAGCTTTTGCAGAAATTCCACATCGTCCAATTCTTCCCAAACGTGTCCCGGACGTGTAACTTTCATGCGGTTGCGGTAACGGTGCAAACTATCGTAATCGAATACTGTAAGCGGCATTTTTAGAAGCACAAGCATATCCTGTGTTCTATCACCCTTATCGCGAATCATGGCTTCTACCACTTCGCGTGTACAACGATAGTCGCCTTCTCCGTTTCTGCGGTAAGTTTCGGCATAAGGTTTTTCATTTAAAAAAACAGGTTTGAAAGCTCTGTCAGCACGGGGAACTTCAATAATGACTATGCGCTTTCCGTCAACATTCTCAATACGGACATGCTTGTCTAATAAAATATTCAAACTGACTTTTTGTGAACTATTAACTGTATTCCAAAAGTCAGAGATCAGCTTTTCTGGACTGTCAACTCCAACCGCAACCAGTGACTTATCGTTAGTCTCCTCAACACCGAGCAGTATCATCCCGCCGTTAGTGTTGGCAAAGGATGAGTAGGTTGCCCAAAGGCTGTTTGGCAATCCTCCGGCGGCTTTCTTAGCTTCAAGACGGTTGCCTTCGCGGTATTTATTAAGGTTGTTGAGGTTTATCATTGTTTCTGTTCTTTTTATTGTCTAAGATCAAGGGATTCGGCAAATTTTACATTGTCTATATAAATAAGATACGTTTTGCAATGCCGGAAGATGAAAATTTTCCTTGGTATAAAAGTATGTGAAACAGGTATATGACTGCCATTTTTGCATAAAATTATCCATCGAAAAAGATCAGATAATATCGTTTGGGACAACGCAAATTGTCATAAAAAAGGCGTGGGGTTACTTTTTTCGCAAATTTTTACATTAAAATATCTCGACAAATTACATTTTTATGTTACAATAAGTGTATGGAGATAACACTTTATGGAACGTAAAATTGTAAAAGCATTTTTGAACTGGAAAAATAACCCTAAAAGGCAGCCTTTGCTTTTGCAGGGAGCGCGGCAGGTAGGAAAGACGTATGCTCTGCTGTCATTTGGGAAGCAATACTACAAGAATGTCGCGTATTTCAGCATGGAGGAATCAAAAGAGATAACCGGTATATTCAAGCGCGATCTGAACCCGGAGCGTATTATTCGTGAACTTGCCGCTCAAAGCACGCAAAGCATTTTGCCGGAAAGCACCCTTGTTATTTTTGATGAGATTCAAGCATGTGAGCGGGCGTTAACGTCACTTAAATACTTTGCCGAAAAAACTCCGCAGTATCATATAGCCGCAGCGGGCAGCCTGCTTGGTGTGGCGGTGAAACGTGAAAAATTTTCGTTTCCCGTTGGTAAAGTAGATATGCTTCATCTTTACCCAATGGATTTTGAGGAATTTTTATGGGCAATCGGTCAAAACAGGCTATGCAGTCTTATAAGTGAGTCTTATGAAACTTTTGAACAGTTCCCTCTTCACGAGACAGCAATAGATTTATACAAAACATATCTTGTTGTGGGTGGTATGCCCCGGGTTGTTCAGGAATATGCAGACAGACAGGATTTTGATTTTGTTACTGTTCTGCAACGTACGCTAAACGATTCGTATATAGCGGATATGGCAAAATACGCAACACCGCAGGAAACTACCCGCATTATGGCGGCGTGGGCATCGGTTCCGGCTCAACTTTCAAAAGAAAACCACAAATTCCAGTACAAAGTTATCGCTCCCGGAGCGCGCGCCAACGCTTATGAGGCCGCCTTAGATTGGCTGAAAGCTGCCGGAATGATAAACAAATGTGTTCTTGTAAGCGATGGTAAATTGCCACTCTCCGCATACGCGAAAAATGAATCGTTTAAGGTGTATATGGTTGATACCGGACTGCTCTGCTCAAAGCTTGATATTGCGGCGAATGTGATAATTCACACAACTCCCGCATTTGATGGTTTCAAAGGCGCGTTAGCCGAAAACTATGTCATGCAGGCGCTTATCGCTAACGGTATAAACCCGTTTTACTGGAGTTCCCCCGGTAAAGCGGAGGTGGATTTTGTTTTTCAGGACAGACAGGGTAACATCATTCCATTAGAAGTAAAGTCAGCCGATAATGTACGCTCCAAAAGTCTGCGGGTTTATCAGGAAATTTATAAGCCTGTATATTCTATTCGTGTGTCAACTAAAAACTTCGGCTTTGAGAATGAAATCAAGAGTATTCCGCTTTACGCGGCGGGGTGGTTAAAAAAGTAAACTAATAATACAATACAGAACGTTGAAAAGCACAGAACGTTTATTACCCGTATTGATAATTTTGAACTCCATAATTGAGCCCTTTTAAACTCCATTGTAAAAAAAGTATTTTAAAAAACAGGCAGACCATTTGTTCGACAAAAATTAGTGCAAACACGAAGATTCCTCTTAACCGACTTGGCTGCAATAAAATGGCAAAAAAAGTTCGCGACAGCGCTGTTGCTTTACGCTATAATGAAGAGGAAGACCGCGCTCCGAAGGTGGTTGCCAAGGGCTTTGGCCTGAACGCGGAGAAGATCAGGGAACTTGCGGTTAAAAGCGGCGTTCCTGTAAAAAAGGATGACGCTCTTGTGGAGCTTTTGGCTCAAATTGATATAGACAGGGAGATTCCTCCTCAGCTTTACGCCGCGGTCGCCGAAGTTTTGGCTCTTGTCTATAAGGCGAGTAATTCATTGGGACAACAGGAGAAAAAGTGATACATAATAACGAAATTGGAACAGTAAACTCCCGCTTTCACGGGAGTGATTTGCATCAAACTGTAAATATTATGATCCCAAAAATGGTATGTATATTCCTCTTTTCAGTACTGTTTTTTATCTCTTCGGCATCAGTTCAAACAAAAAATGTGCTTTTTTTGGGGTTATTTAACCAAAAAGGGGAACATGTTGAATCCTCTGTAGAACAGGCTCTCAGAAATGAGCTTTCAGCAGATTCAAAGTTTCGTCTCGTCAGCGCAACCGAGACCCAAATCCATCTCAGAGAGTTAGAGCGGTTGGGCACAACTCCTCTGGAGCGGTTTGTGCCGCCTAAAACCAGAATCGGCGATTCCACAATTGTTATATGGGGTGTTGTTAAGGAATCATCCATTCGGCCCCGCCATTTTATGCTTTTATGGGGCAAAGCCGATGCTGTTTTAACTATAGACATTTTTATCGGCGAATTCAAAAATAATGTTTTTTACTACCGCGGAGAACTTACGGCGCAAGCGTCTAAGTTTAAAGGGTTTCTGCACCTTGGGTCTGCGCAAAAAAAGGTTCACATTTCCGTTGCTGACCGTTTGGAACTTACCGGGCAGCTGCAATCTCAAATGGTCAGGTCGGTTTCTGACATTTTTTACTTAGTGTTTAATTCAATGAATGAATCTGCTAAACATGAGGGCGCACAGGAACCAGGTTTGCGGAATGATACTTTGCCGGAAGAACACCGGATCCCCTCTGTTGCCGACATGTTCGCGGAACCGGCAGCGGATATGATGGAAGACGCCGAAAACAGCGAACCGCGGCAAGAGGAACCTGACAGCGGTATGGAGGCTGCTGTAACTGTGGAGTAGATTGTAAGTTACCAGTTTACAGTAAACGAATAATATAGTCTGAATAACGTATCTGCGCGAATGAAACATAACCCCCAATCGATTTTTCCGGAAACCGGCAGCTGGAAGCTTGTCTTTCCTGCATCCGGAAACTCCATTCAACTATATCATTAAAAAAACTTTGTTTATGAGCGGTTCTGTAGATTATATTTCATTGGTGAAATGATATCCATGATTGCAGGTAATCTCACCAGAAATGTTTGACGGACTGCTTGGAGGCATACTGAGTTATGAGTGAATTGGGCGGATATAGAAATGTGTTCGATGACCAGAATGAGTTTAACAAAATGCAGGATCTTATTCTGGGCGCTGTACATCAGTTTTCGGTTTACCGGCAGGGAAATCTTACTTATGGCGAGATCATGTTTGTTATGGAGTGCATTCTTGACAACATGCGCGGTACATCGGAAAAAGAGGCCCTTGGCAAAAATATCGCGGGGCTGCAATCCCCCTCCTTTACCGTCTTGCTATCCGTTATGTCACGACTTGTGGAAACAATGGTAAAAAAAGGGATGATCGGTTCTTCAGAAGAAGCCTACATACTGCACGGAGACAAATAATTTATGGAACTGCCATTTCCTTACAAAATAACCGTGACGCTGCCAAGCGATCTGGAGATCATTCCCTCGATACGCAAGTTCATTTCAGAGACGCTGCAGGTATCGGGGTTCAGTACCAAATTCGCTTTTCGTTCTGAAATTATAATTGATGAGATCTGCAACAACGCGATCTGTTATGGCAGCGAGGGAGAGGGTGACGACAAGAAGATTGAGCTGTCCTGTGAAATACATGATGACCGTATGGAGGTTATGGTAAAAGATCACGGCGGATCTTCGATACATACTGAGCGGCTTAAGGAAGCGGTCAGCAGAAACCGGCTTGGACTGCCTCTGGAGCTTGAAACTCCCGGACTCGGACTTGAAATAGTAAAACTATTGTCGGAAACCATAGAATTCACTGTTGACGAAAACAATGTAACCTCTATTCACGCGGTACGCAAGCGTGAAGAGGAGATCGATCAGGCGTAAGTGAGCGCCTGTCTTACGGCCATTTTGGGATGGAGCAGATGGAAGATAAATTAGCGATGGAAATTTCTGCGGATGAAAGTAACTCTGAAGCAACGGTTCTAAAAATTAGCGGTGCGCTTGATTTTTCCAGCATCACCATGCTTTCCGGTTTTTTCGGTAAAATAATCGCCGAAAACCGCAGCTATGTAATTGTTGATATGGCCGGTGTAATCTCGATGTGCTCCGCTGCCCTTGGAGAGTTCATGGGGTACAGGCAAAAATTTGTCGAAAAAGGCGGTGAATTGGTTTTTGCGGGATTAAAAAGGGAGATCCGCTCCAAGCTTACCCTTATGGGAGCAAACAAAATATTTTCCTTTTACAGCGATGTGCGCGCAGCGGTGAATGCCTACAAATGGAATTATGAAAAACAAAGCAAGTCGCTGACTGTCGCGATCCCGTCGTCTCTGAAGCTTGTGCCTCCTGTGCGCCAACTTGCCTCAAGGCTCGCAAAGCAGAAGGGGTACGGCAGAAGAGACGCGTTTCGCATAGAGACAATTGTGGATGAGGTATGCAATAACGCGGTAGATCACGGTCTTAAGGATCAGAGTTCCAATATAACTGTCAGCATGGCAATAGATAAGGATAAATTTACTATAACTGTAAGCAATCAAAGCGATCCTGAAAAAGTCGAAATGCTCAGAGAGCTGCTCAAGCCCGCGGCACAGAACAATCATGTCGGAAACGATCACAAAAGAGGCAGGGGACTCGCGCTGATCAGAATGTTATCAAGTGATATGAAAGTAGATATAACGGAATCCGGTACCAGTGTTCGTGTAATAAAATTAAGAGAAGAGGAATAGCAACATGGAGAGTCAGATTCAGCTAACATGCGAGGAGATCCCCGGCAAAGCCAACGCCAGGCTTGTACGGTTTGTCGGCGATTTGGACGCAACTAACACCGATTATATTATGGAACAGGTTTTTAATTTTTTCAGTGACGGGCTTGTTAACATAGTTGCTGATTTCAAGAATCTGCGCTATGTGAACAGTACCGGATTAGGCATTCTGCTCCACTTCAGCAAATCAGCGAAAGAAAAGGGCGGGAGTTTTAAAATTGTAAATGTTAATGAAAACGTGTATGAAATAATAGATATTATCGGAGCCACTTCGCTTCTTGAGATCTACGATGAACTTGATGAAGCGGTTTCCGCGCTCAATTAATTTTTTTGGTGAGGAGTAAGATGAACCACAAGTTTTTAGCAGCGCTTATTTGCGTATCCGCATTTCTGATGTGTCAGAATTCCAATGTCAAGGATCCTGTAGTAAAGGTCGGCAGGATAACAATCGGAAACGAAAGTTTTGAGGCGTTTAAGAAGGTTGCCCGCGCGTATCCCGCGCCTTTTCCTCATTACTTTCCAAGCCAGCGCCAGCCTGTCAGTTTCATGGTAGAGTGTGAAGCAGTTTATCAGTTCGGCAAATCAAGCCAGATCAGCGAAAAAATCAGCTCAAGCCTTGATTGGGAGTGGAAAAAGAGGTTCTTCGCGGCAACTCTTTTCTTTGATATCATGGGAGAAAATCTCGGGTTTACAGACATGGAACTTGGTGAGTTCTATAAAAAATCACCCGAAACTTTCAGAGTCATATCTCAAACCGCTGACGGACAAGATTCAAGTTTTATCCCCCCCTTTGAGAATATTAAAAGACAGGTAGCGGATCAGCTTTTTTATGAAAAGTACAAGCCTGACAGCTCGTTTACAGAAAGACTTGGAGCGCAGGGGCAAGACAGTGCGGCGCTCAGGAATCACTGGATTTACAACGCGCGTTCCAATCCTCCCGAATTCTACATGCGCCGCCTCTACAAAGAGCAATACGGCGAAGCGTATACCGACTCTGTGCAGCAGATTTACGGCGAAGGCAAACCAATTGTTTCTGATGATATTGACGTGATCCGCTCCTGGGTGCCTGAAAACCGCAGGAACACCATGCGCATGAAAGAACTTGTCGAGTGGCTTCTTAAATGGCAGCTCTTCTCGGATTACGCCGCGCGTATCGGGCTTGCCTCCGGCTCGGAATACAAAGAGATGCTGCACTGGGCATTGCGCATTGATTGCGCCCAGCAATATTTGAGTCAGCAGGTATTGCCTTCGTTTGCTCCCGCGGCTAAGGAGTCCGACACAAGCTTAGCCGCACTTATCCTGTTTGACCAGCAGGGGCGCATTGATAAGCCGGATACGTTCAGACTGAATTCGGAACTGGAAAACATCGTAAAAACCAGAATCAACGCGAAAGTTGACAGCGTAATACATAATATTCGCAAAAACGTTAAGGTAACGTGGCTGCAAAACGACTGGAGAGACGATAAAGACTCGGATCCGGCGCTGCTCATTGCTAAAGCTGACTCTTTGAAAGAGGCAAGCGCCGATGCGGATATGGATCAGCTTGAGGCTTCAAGACTTCTGGAAGAAGCGGAAAATACTTACCGCACTCTCATAAACAGCTTTGTCTTTACCGAAGAAGGCCGGCGGGCTCATAACGAAATGGCAAAGATTCAGATCGACAAATACAATTCAAGCCCAAGGCAGGAAAGGTATCTGCTTTCTTCAGCTATCAATTATTACCGCAAAGGGCAGATTTTTGACTCTCAGGAGGATAACCTGTGCAACAGTTTCTTTATGATAGGTTTTACTTATGACGAGTACCTCAAAAACTTCGCTTTAGCGGAAGCCAACTACAGATGGATACTGCAAAACAGCCCCGCTTGCGCGCTTGTAGCCGATGCTGAATTCATGATGCTGCATTTAGATGAACCGATGACCAGCATCGAAGAGATTCAGGCTCAGTCATTGCGTCAGGGACGCAAGATCGATTTTCTTGAGGAGGAAGAAGGTATGACTGTAGCGGACGCCGGGGACAGTGAATAACTATAAGATAAAAATTGATTATGATCTGCAAGGGCGACCAGTACGGTCGCCCTCTTTTATTGTAAAAACAACATATCCAATTATGCAATACGTCACCACCGCGAAACGGGGGCTGTTGTTCTTATCTCAGCTAATTCAGTGAATAAAATTCTTCTTTAAAGTATCTCATTTGAAGGAGCGGGTGGTTTGAGGAAGGCGTTGGTTTTTGCAATTATATTCATAGTGGTTTCATCGGTTTCTGCGCTTGATATGACCGCAGGTGGTGAGTGGTTTGGTGAGGTTAGTTATGATGGAGGTACCTTTGATGGTGGTCTTGGTCCGTCAGCGCTGAGTGGAGTCTCTATTTTTTTTGGTTTGAAGTATGCTGAGATATTTGTTGCGCTTTCCGGCGGCACAACCGAACCAGATACAATACGTTTTGGGTGGTTAGAACTTATTCATGAACCGGAAGAAAAAGAAAATTTTCCCGCTTTTAATATTGGTTTACTTGGGAAATTTCCTGTTTCTTCATCAGAAAAGGTCAGGTTATCTCCTGTATTGGGTATGGATTATGAAATTTGCGTTTCAGGAAAAAGGTATTCAATGCTTTATACAAACTCTGAGAGCGTGAATAAAAAGAGTAAAGCCAGTGATTTCAATAGATTATGGTTCAGATTCGGTTTGAACGCAGACTACGGTTGGAATGATTACAGATACGATATGTCTAATGGCTATAATTCAGGAATTTATTTTCGTTTTGGGATATTGTATGGTATTGGATTAAAGAATAAATATGAAAATGATCTTATGAGAGAGGTAAAAGAAAAAGGCGGATTTGCGGATATAAATTTACGTCACTCTTTAGGCATCAGATTAGGCCTTGGGTTTGTAGGGAATAAAATAAAAGATAGAGGCTAATCATAATTAACGATTGACAACCTAATTGCATAACTGCTGAAATTACATAATGTTTTTTGGGACTTAAGAAAAATAGAGGAAGTTTTTGGAGTATCGTTGATTATTGAAAACCGCAGATTGCCAACACTCAACAACAACAGAAACTTATCCCCTACCCGGATCACCCTACCTATATATTCTTCAACAATTCCGAATGTTTCATCCCCATTTTTGAAAACGCGAACAGCTTTTTTCCTAAATCTTTAAGGGACGCGCCTATATGATAAACAACATTATCAATAATCAGAAATCGGTCATGACAGGCAGTTGTTTTGCTGATGCTTATAGGTTCGTACTGCGAATTATGCTTCGTTAAATCTAACTGCAATTGAGCGGAGATTTGCTTTGTATGGATTTTTGCGCTGACTCCTGATGATCGTTTTGACAGTAGAAGCAAAACTGTTTCGTCAACATAGTTGTCAATTAGGATAATAGTTTTCTTCGTTGATTTTATCAGATTTGAGGCAAAAACGTAGGCATCAAAAATTTGACCTTCAAAAAATACGCTTTGAGTAGGAGTGAGCTGAGTGTTTATTTGCAAATCTATTTCGTTTACTTTTTTAGAAAGGGCGTGTACATTGTCTTCGATGCGGTTCATGCGGTTGTTTATGGCGTAGCCTTTTAGCAGGTAGTCTTTAAGTATTTCAGTAGCCCAAATGCGAAATTGCGTACCTTGTTTTGATTTCACGCGGTAGCCAACAGAAATAATAACATTGAGATTATAAAACATAACTGGTTTGTCAGAATTTGGAATGTGCAAATTTTGCACATTACCTTTTTCGACCAACTCCCCTTCCATAAAAATATTTCGGATATGCTTTGTAATAACTGATCTTTCACGGCCAAACAACAACCCCATCTGCTCTTGTGTCAACCAAACCGTTTCTTCATTAATCCTTACCTCAATATGTTCGGTAAGTTCATTGGGGCGGTATAAAACGATCTCGTTTTTCATGGATATAAAATACTATTGTGTTGTGTTTATTGTTAACTTTAATTCATAAAACAGCGGGCAGCAGAGCTGTTCGCCCCTGCGGAAAAATTCAACCGCACAACTGCTGAAACTTACAATTACGGCAAAGCCCCGGGGAGGGGTTAGTTGGAAACTCAGAAATATCGCGCGGTAAATTCTGTTCCGCGTTTTTACAAAAAGATTGCATCTCTTCTGTTTGTTCACGAATTGTCTGGAAAAAATTGGTTAATTCCTGTTCGCCAAAAGAGATCTCCAGTTCATCATAATATGGGTAAAGATAGATAATTTTAGGGAAAATGCGGTTCCAGGGGATTGAAAAATTGCTGTTGGCCGCAACAGCGTAGCCCATAAGCTGAGCAGCGTGTTTCGCCTGGTCTTTTGCGCCGGTTTTCCAGTCGAGGATGTAAACCTCATCGCCTGCCGGAAATAAAAAATCCATCTTGCAATACGCTTTCATTCCATCAAGCCTTGTTTCCCCAAAGCCTGGCGGCTCTATCATCCATCCGGTTCTGTGAATGATCGCCTTCATATAGATCCAGCTGAAACAGGGGCTGCCTATAAAATTTTTCAGACAGGTTCTTACCCTTTCGGAAGCTGCCGCGGGATCCACAGATGGAAGATAACCGTAATATACCTCAATGAAAGATTTTTTTGAGAAATATTCCTGAAGCTTTTCATCCGCGAAACTGAAAAAGCGTTCCTCATCTATTTTGCTGTCAGATTGCTGCAGCCGCTTCAAAAGCGCTTCCATACAGTCGTGCACTACATTTCCTACCTCAAGAGGCACAGAGGTAAGTTCCTTGAGTATTGAAATTTTATAGTTGGGAACGTCTTTGACGTGTTTGGAGTAGTACTGGTAAAAATACTGCCGCTTGCACTTATCAAACATTTCAAAGCGGCTTATCGACCAGCCTAAAATAGAGGTGAACGGGTAGTTTGGAAATTTCAGTTCTATGGTTTGCATTGATAGTAAAATACATTAAGGATAAAAATATGTGAAACAACATAACTTTTGTTTGTTCAAAAAATTATATTTTATGGTTATAGCAGTTCCACTTGAAAGAGTCTGTTTGTGCGAAAGCGTATGTTGTTGACGTCCTCCCGCTAAGATATGCCGCCACACAACCGTAAATTTTCAAATAGAATAACTACATTTTTGTATGTTAAAAAATTTCCATCAAAAGTTATAGAAAGTTTCACGGCTATGAGTTTCAAAAAGATCAGACAACTTCCCACTCCGGAGGAGATCAAGGAAAACGTTCCATTTCCCAAAGAACTCTGCGAGAAAAAAATCAGGCGTGACGAAGAGATCAAAGCGGTTTTTGAGAAAAAGGACAACCGGTTTATCGTGGTTATCGGGCCATGCTCAGCTCATGATGAAGAAGCTGTATGCGAATATGTCTCACGGCTTGCCGCAATACAGGAAAAGGTAAAGGATAAGCTCATCATTATTCCCAGAATCTATACAAATAAGCCAAGAACTACCGGCCAGGGTTATAAAGGTATGGCGCATCAGCCCGATCATCTCAAAGAACCTAACATCGCAGAAGGAATTATTGCTATCCGCAAAATGCATGTACGCTCTTTCTCCCAGTCTGAGCTCAGCGCAGCCGATGAGATGCTTTATCCGAACAACCACCCTTATCTGGATGATCTGATTTGCTATGTTGCGATAGGCGCAAGGTCTGTGGAAAACCAGCAGCACCGTCTTACGGCAAGCGGGCTTGACATTCCGGTAGGAATGAAGAACCCTACCAGCGGCGATATAAATGTCGCTTTAAATTCGGTTTTGGCGGCGCAGATACCGCACACGTTCTCTTATAACGGCTGGGAAGTAACTACTTCGGGGAACCCGTACGCTCACTTGATCCTGCGGGGATGGGTAAGCAGCACAGGAAGACCGCGTCCAAATTATCACCACGAAAATCTGATCGACGCAAGCGCTGTCTATACTCAGCGCAGTATGAAGAACCCTACGATATTTGTTGATACGAATCATGATAATTCGGGAAAGCGTTTTGGGGAACAACCGCGAATAGCCAAAGAGGTTATGCGCAGCCGTCAATATGATCCGGCGCTGAAAAATTTGATACGCGGCCTTATGATCGAAAGCTACCTCAAAGAGGGCGCGCAAAAAGCGGATGAGGATGTATACGGGAAATCAATCACCGATCCATGTTTAGGGTGGGAGGATTCGGAGAAGCTTCTTTACGAGATAGCGGAAAATTGCTGAAATTCGCAAAGACTGATTTCAAGAGGGCAAAAAGCGGCAGCGGCTTAATAGATAATATCGAAAAAATCCATACAACAAAAATGGGTGTTGAACGGATAAAACGAAATCTTGAACTGCAAACCGATGATGTTGCGGCTTGGTGTAAACAGACTGTCAGCAGGGCGAATGGTATTATCAGAAAAGGGAAAAATTGGTATGTGAGTTCAGGTGATTGTGTGATAACAATCAACGCCCACAGCTACACTATAATTACGGCGCATAAAATTAAGATCAAAAAATAGATATTGTAAATGACATGACCGTCAACTCAACACATTAATTTTTTGTACTTCAAGGTCAACCATCTTATCTTTATCAAAAATAAAGCGGCCCAGAATTTTTTCTCCCGCAAGAACTCTCGGCAGCCAGTGTATATCGTCAGCCCACATCTTGTCGTAGGGGATAGCGTCAACCGCGCACCAGAACGGATCCGCCTCCGGTGTCGATACCGGAGAGCCTTCACAGCCGGACGCGAAAAACACGTGTCCTCTCAGAGAATAACCATCCTTAAATATGAACTGTAGTTCACCGGCAAATTCAAGTAATGACGGCGTTACGTGAGTCTCTTCCTTTGTTTCTCTTATTGCGGCGGCAAAAGGCGTTTCATCCTTTTCAATCCTGCCGCCTGGAGCGTTTATCTTGCCTTTGCCCAAACCGGTTTTTTTATGAATTAGCAGGATTTTGTTCCCTTTACGTACAAAACAAAGTACCGCCTGTTCCGTAAATTTCCATGTTTCCCAGTTTATATCTTTGACTGAGCGAAGGCGGGAAAAATTAACATTTTCTTCGTTAATCACGCTCTTATACAATGTCATTATTTTCTCAATCACCGATTCCCAACTAAATTGCGTGAGAACATACTCATTGCCTTGAGAAGCAAGGGTGTTTCTAAGATCATCATCCCGTAGTACGCGAATAATTGAATCTGATATAGCCGCACTGTTTTTTTGCGGAAACAAGAGTCCGGTGCGTCCATCTTTGATTATATCCGATATGCCGCCGACATCACTTGCAACTACAGGTATCGCGCAGCTGAGAGCCTCGATGAGTACCACGCCTAACCCTTCCGTATCACCATTGTCATCCTTTATGGCCGGCAACGCAAACAAAGACGCCTGCCGGTAAAAGTTTATCAGTTCATCCTGAGTTACTTTACCAGGCAGGGATACATATTCTTCCAGACCCAAAGCCCGAATCTGTTCTCTCAGTGAATCAAGCAGAGGGCCTCCTCCAACAATAACAAACCGCGCATCAGGTATTTTCTCTACTACCTGTTTTGCCGATTCGATCAAATATGAAAAACCTTTACGTTCAATAAGCCGTCCAACGCTTAATACGAGCGGCCGGGTTTTTTCGGGACAATTTTCAATCGGCTCAAATGTAGTACCATACGGGATGACCGCACACTCCTTTGGGAAAACAGCGCGCGCTTTGGATGCTGTGAAAGAGGAGTTTGTGATAATTCGGTCAGCGCGTTTTATAAAAAACGCGAGCGCGCGTTTTACAAATCCATATTTATTGCTGAGAAGCAGCTCCGCTCCGTGGAAATTGAGTACTACTTTACCTCCAAAAAAAACTTGCGCTGCCGTGGAAAATACTCCGTGAGGAAACGGCCAGTGTATATGCAGTATATCGTAACGCTTTTGTCCATGAAGGTAAAGTAAATGCAGCGTACCGCAAATGATATATGAAACGGTGAGGAGCTTGTAACGCAATTTATGAATTTTACCCGGCGCGCCGCCTTCACCGGTTAAATCTTCAAGAAACGCGGGAGCATAACGAAATCGGTGAACCTTTACATTATCAATATAATGAGACTTGAGCCCTCGCCACGAAGGCGCAAACACCTCTATTTCACATCCGTTATCCCGGCAGCGCTTTACAGTTTCTCTTAGCCATGGGACTTCCGTGTCCTTATCGAAACGCGGGTAAACCGATCCTACAATGCAGACTTTTATCGGGAGATGTCCGAGGCTCACCTTTGTCACCACTTTCGGCAAAGTTTTCAGTTTACTATAGTTTTTCTCTGATTGAGAATTGTTTACGGGTTTGCTGAGAGTGAGTTATCATCTCCCCTATTAACCCTATCGATATAAACTGTATCCCCATAATCATAGACCCAAGGGCAAGAATGGTAAGCGGCCTGATTCTCATTAATCCTGTCATTGCCCACACAACTCCGAAATATCCAAGCACACCCACACCAACTAAAATAAGAATAAGCCCGACTAAGCCGAAAAAGTGCAGCGGGCTTTTCAGGTAATGCTTTAAAAACAGCAGGGTGATCATATCCATTGCGCCGTTGAACATGCGGCCTGCGCCAAACTTTGATTTACCGAACTGGCGCGGGTGGTGAGGCACCGCAACCTCGGTTACACTGTAACCATCCCAATGCGCAAGAACGGGCAGATAGCGGTGGCGTTCGCCGTATATGTCAAGACTCTTCGCGGCGTCGCGGCGGTAGGCTTTAAAACCGCAATTAAAGTCGTGAAGCTTGAGTCCGGAGAAAAATGAGGTAAGAGCGTTCCAGACCTTTGAGGGCAAAGTTTTGCCTATCGGGTCATAACGCACTTTCTTCCATCCGCTCACCAGATCCCAACCCTCTTCTAATTTAGTAATCATGTCAGGAATAGCGGCTGGGTCATCCTGTAGATCAGCGTCCATTGTAATTATGATATCACCCGCGGCATGATAAATACCCGCGTTAAGCGCCGCGGATTTACCGCTGTTGCGGCTGAAGCGCATAGCCTTAATTTTAGGGCCATAAGTTTTATGAAGGGCGCGCAGCTCGTCAAATGAACCATCGCTGCTGCCGTCATCAACAAAAACCACCTCGTAACTCTTTCCGTATGGATCAAGAGTTTCAGAGATCGCTTTCATGAGATAAGGGAGACTCTCTTTTTCATTGTAAAGCGGCACTACTATAGAAATGTCCATTTTATTTTCCAGTGCGGTAGACTTTTCCTGTGACAAAGAAAACCCCTCCTAACAGACTTGCGGCGATGCCGATGAGTGAAGCGAGAAAGCCCATGACAAACGCAGCTTCCCGCGGAAATCCGGCTAAGGCGAACAACGCTCCTCCGGCAGTTTCGCGCACCCCGAAAGGCAGCGGTATGGTCATGAGCATGGCGATAATTGGTACGAATATAAAAAAATACTGAAAATTTGCAACTGTCAACAAGCCCAAAGCTGCCGCAGTTAAAATATGTACGCCAATCCGCAAAAACTGAATTAAGACCGATAATCCCGATACAGACATCAAAAGCCTGTAATCCCGCGCATCAATAAGCATTTCGGAAACGACTTCTTTCAGCTTGAAACGGCGGGTCAGGGGTAATCTGTCTGAAATAGAAAAAAATAGATTTTGCAACGGTTTAAATATTAGAAAAAGCATAATACCCGCAAAAAGAATAAATGCCGCAAAAAGAGCTATCGAAGCATTGGTGATATTGCCATGAGTAAGCATACCTTGATTAAGAAGAACAAAGCTGCCGACAATCGCAAAGCCGCACATCGCCCATAGTCCGGCGAACCGGTCAAGGAAGGTTGCCGCAAATCCCGCAAGCCCCCTGCCATCCTGCGAATGAATGGATGAGACTTTTACGGCATCGCCTACGATGCCCCCAAAAATGAAATTGTTAAAAAACAATCCTACAAAATAAAGCTTGAACGCGCGGACAAAAGGAATATTAAGGCCTCTGTTACCTAAAAGCAGCCGCCACTGTATGACGCCAAGCCATCCGCTTACTAAGAATACCAGAATGCCCGCGGCAAGCCATTCAAAGCTCGCGCCGCTTACTGTATTAACAATATCACTCCATCCGAGCCTGTAAATCAAAAAGGCGATGATTGAAATTGTTGCCAGAAGTTTTAGAACAGTAAAAATTATTTTCCGCACACGATTTCCCGAATCCAGTTTTCTACCTTTTGAGCGCTTGCGTCCCAGGAAAACATTTGGGCCCAGATCCGTCCCTGTTCCTCAAATTTTTTCGCAAGCTCCTTATCGTCAAGAAGTTTTTCTATTGATGACGCAAGAGACTGCACATCGTTTTCTTTGTAAAGTATACCTGTATGGTTGTCAATCACCGAATCGCGAAGCCCGGGGGCGTTGTTGGCTACTACGGCGGTGCCGCAGGCGGCCGCTTCGACATTGGTGATCCCCCAACCCTCTTTTTCGGACGTGTTAATAAAAATTGAGGCTCTTCTGTAAAACTCAATTTTTTTCTCTTCACTGATAAATCCGGCAAACTCAACTCTATCCTCAAGCTCCAATTCTTTACACCGCTCCTTAAGCCGCGCCAAGTCATCTCCGCTTCCGGCAATTACTAATCTGGTTTTGCGTCCATGAGTATCCATTACGGCCATGGCTTCAAAAATAATATCGACATGTTTATATTTTTTAAGTCTGCCGACATATAGAAGCAGATCATCCTCTTTTTTTACCGCATTGTTTGGGTGATAGTGGTTAGTGTCAATACTGTTTTCGATGATTGAGATGCTGCGTTCCTTAAATCCCTTCTCTATGAGTTCGGCGGCAGTGCTTTTAGACACTGTACAGCATGGAACATCTTTATATCCCCAGGGGTAAAATCTTTCCATAAGATAAACATAAAACGCCATCGGCGGATTTGTCAGCCCGAAAACTGTTTTCCCAAGTAAATGGTGAAAAAACGCTCCGCAGCGCATTGACGGAAACCACAGATGGCTGAAGAATGGTAGTTTATTGACATCATCAATAATACAGTCGTAACGTTTTTTCTTGAGAAGCTTCCTTACTAAAAAAGGCGCTTCCCAGTTAAACGTATAGGTATGCCCCCACCTGAGCACCTCAATGCCGCGCTGGATAGTACTTTTGGGGCTGCCTTTGAAGCGGGTTGTCAAAAGAGTCACTGAGTATCCCTTGTTTACTAATCTGCTGAACAATTCAATGAGATGGACCTCAGCTCCTCCAGCTTCGGGATGCTCCATGTCGCGCCAGTTGAGTATCAGTATATTCATCATAAGCAGTTCAAAATATAATAATTGACAGCGTTTGGACGGCTGGCTTTTTATTATTCATTAAATGGCGCATTGTAAATCGGGCTGCTATAGTACGCGGTTTTAACTTTCTTTTTCGAGTCTGATAATTTCGAGGCAACGTTTTTGTAAAATCGGAGCATCTTCGTGGGAAGTATCCCAAACTCGTTCGTAAACCAAACTCCCGTATCCGTGGGCTATTATATTTCTCAATCCGATTATCACTTTCCACGGAACATCGGAATATTTATTCATAAAACTCTCCGATAAATGATTGGCAAGTTCTCCTATTTGAAACAGACTCATAGTGACGGACTTAAAATAATCCTTATCTTCTTTAAGGGTTTCAAGTTTGTCGCCGAATTTTTTATGGGTTTCCTCTATTTCCTCACAATACTTTACAATATGTTCTAAAGCAGACAGGTTTCTTTTTGTTTTATCCATAAATTTTGACTAACTCCTTTTTCATCTCCTGTTCAAAATTTTTATCAAGAGTCGCGTCGGTTGTTATAACATCTATTTTTTTCTTCATAGCGTTCTCTATATCAAGCCACAAACCGCTCAATCCAAACAAACCTTTTACGTTATCCGCTTTTACATAAAAATCCACATCGCTCTCTTTTGTCGCGTCGCCGCGGGCGTAAGAACCAAATAGATACGCCTCTTCTATCCCGTATTTCTTCGCGACCTTTTCAAACCGTTTTTTTATCTCGTCAATTGTGTATATTTTGTAATTCATATTTACCTCCCCAATTCCTTTATAAAATGCGGACAGCCATCTCTATTACAATATACTACAATTATTATTGGGGGGAAATTTTAAAATAAAAACGGGCGGCATAAAACCGGAAAATCCGCGCTTTTGACGGGTATGCGTTTGCTCGAACGTCTCTGATTAAGTTAGTAAGGTTTTCTAAGTTGGAAATACCGGAAAAAATGCGGGGCGGTTAAAACTTTACTCCCGCGCGAAGATATGGTCCGATGCCTCCCGTTTTGGGTAAGAAGTCCACGTCCAAAAAGTAATCGTTAAACGGAAAATGATACACATTTACATTCATGTCCAAACCGCCTAACATATAAAATATTGCGCTTCTTGTTATAAAAGTTTGGTACCCCATGCCAAGACGTATTTTGCCGCCAAAATGCGCGATTAAGGCGGCAGTTTTAAAATCAGGGTTTAAAGCGGAAGCTTGCGCGGTAAGTTTTTTGTTGGGTCTTACTCTGCCAAACCCAATATTCACGTAAAATGCGCCCTCGCCTATGCGCCGGCTAAATGTTGGTTCATGTTGCGTTATCCCCGCCATACCAAGTCTTATTCCTAATGCCAATACATCGGCGGCAGGATCAAAAAACGCGGCAGCGCTCTCCGCGGGGGCAGTCAAATGTTCGTGTACCTCTGCTATTTCGGAACCGAAGACTAACGGAACTGTCGCGTTTGAATAGAAAAAACCGCCAAAAGGCACGCCATCAACGCCTCCAAGCCTAATCGGACGTTTAAGCAGAAAAGTGACCCTCTGCCAAGTCTCTTTGTAATCCGATACCTGATCAGGCGGTCTGCTTTTTATCGCCTCATCCGCGGCCTGGCCAAAAGGCGTGTCTTCCCAAAATTTGATTCTACCGTTGGCCATGTAGTACTCAAGCTCCAGATCAAAAAAATTATTTCCGAATTTGGCCATAAAATCAATAGTCCTTTGCGCGTTTTGGTCGTTTATGCCAAAGTCAACATAAGCGCTCCAATCTTTATACAGCTTTAATCCCATATTTAATTGCATCATAAAACAATTATCGGGGGCATATTGTAGAGGAGAAGAGGGAGCGGCGGTATCGGACTGAAAGTTTTTATCGCTCCCGCGGGGAGGGTACCAAGCGAAAGCCGCGGATACGTCGCTGCGGAACAGCTTAATTTTTTTATCCACTTTATCCGCGGCTTCTGTTAGATTGGGCGGGGGTGATGACGGTGCTGACGTCTGCTCCTGCGAGAATATCGGCAGGCTGAGGCAGAGCGTTAGGATAAGAGCGGTTAGTTTTATTTTAATCATGTTTAGCGCCTATAAAAACAGGCTGCGGTATGCGCCGCAACCGTAGTAAACACTGCTTACTGCAAGTCCGCAATATTTTTCATTTCGCCAAAACGGTTTCCATTTCTTGCACGGCGCCCGCCTGACTTTTCAGAACCGCCTCATTTAGCAGAGCTGCCGCTTTGTTAAACTTTACGTGATGCGATAGCGTCACGAATTTCTTTGGCGTTCATCATGTAAATTTTGTATTTGGCATTTGAACCATTAACCACCAAACATCTGCCATTACCCTCTACGTCTACAGATGATATTTGGTTATACGGCAGCAAAAAATCAGTAAGCTTAAACATTGATGCAATGTTGAACGAATAACTTGAACCTTCTATGCTATTCTCATATACTTTAATAGCATTTTTACTTATGTTTGCTGAATATTGGCACATGGCAACGATACCGGCGATAATAAGCAATGCTACGCCAAACATTATTACATTTCTATCAGTTTTTAATTCATTTATGGCAGAATTAATAATAGAATTTTTCAATTCAGAGGCATTCTGCTGCAACGGTAGAGATGCAGAAATAATCTTAGAGATGTTCGACTCAGAGGGGTACGGTAGAGATGAGGATTTATGCGTTATTTGTTTCTTTTTTGTTGCGATTTCGGAATTTATTGGATTAATCACAAAAAAGAATACACTTGCTATAATTGAGGCTAATATAATCAATCCACTAATATAGGCATTAGTAATTTCTTTATGCCCCTTACCGCTACCTTCTGCCAACAACTTTCCCTTATCCATAATTTACTGCCTCCTCATGTTTTGAGATTTTAATTGTTATGCCAACCCCGCGTTATTGCGGGGCAAGCGTTTTTTTTATTTTAGTGTTCGGCGTGATCTTGGTCGCCCATAGCAATCAACATCGCGGCCTGCGTTCAAAATGATATAATGATCACCACCTTGACTGAATGAGGAATAATACGATTTCATCTCACCTTTAGAGTAGGTAATACATGACATTGCATCACCCAACGCTTCCCAATTATTATCAGTAAACCATTTGCCGATATTACCCGCAGCCGTATTCCTCGTAGATTCGTTTCGAAATTTTATAACGTTCTGTAGCCTCCCCGAACCTTCGTTAGTAGTAACGTCTATAGCAGAGCCGGGCATTTGCATACCGTTAAGGCCATACTTGGCAAGCAGCGCGGCAGACGGCCAGCTGGCGGCCACATCAGTGTTTGCCTCCTCCTGAACGCAACGTACTGATAATCCGAAGTTCTTATTGCCTCTGTTCTCATCTACAAACTTATTGCCGGTGTGCATGCGCCGATAGAACGAGACGGCATTGCCGCTTTCTGAGGCCGTCCACCAAATGCCGACCTTGCCGATATGGTGGAAACCTTCATCCTGCACAAAAATGCCGACAGGCATAGCCGAGAACCCATAATCATCACTACCGTTGCCGTCATTCTCCCAACCGATTACTGACTTAAGCATTGAACCAGCTGTATTACCGCCGCTTGACGCAATCAAACTATCCCAATCTCGGCGAGTAGATAAGCGCCAACCGGACGGGCAAGCGTCCATCGCGGTATTCCAATCATAAAGCCTGCCGTATTTATTGCAATTAGACTCGTCGTTGTCGTAACACCAACTATTGTCTGTCTTGTAATTCAAATTATCCGCCATCCAAACCTTACCGCCCATTTTTACCGTGCGGTACGTTTGACCGTTTCTAGAATCTGTAAACTGAGGAAGATTGTTCCTGATTTTTTCTACTCTTTCCGTCTTCACGCGCTCCACGTATGTTTTTTTCTTTTCCTTCAGCTTATCATAATCATAAAAATCCACGATTGGCTGATAGTCCAAAGCCGCCATTGCCTCTCGCCCGTGTCCTGATAGTACTTTCTTCATTATATTCTTTATATATTTATCCAAGTAATAGTCATGCGTATTAAACATATTTTGTCCTGTTGCGAAAATATATTCAAAAAGTCCTTTCGGTTTTATATCGTATAAAGGCAATACGACATATTCGCCCTTTTGGTTTATAAAACCGACTTTTCCACCACTGACAATCATAGCGTAATCGCCGAAAAACGGCAAAGCCATATCAAACTGAGGATTAATAGCTATTTGTCCCTTTGCGTTCACATAAGCGAATTTGCTGCCCATTTGAACCGCGGCTAATTTATTCCTCCCAAACGGAGAAGCTGCGTCAAATTGAGGATTTATAACCGTCTGGCCTTTTTTATTAATCCAACCGTATTTTTTGTCAACTAACGCCAGAAGTAAACCGTTGGCGTCAGGCGTTAACATATCGTACTGTGGGCTTATTACAAGTTCGCCTTTTTTGTTTATGACGCCCCATTTACCATCGCTTACAACAATAGCCATTCCGTCAACAAAATAAGACGCAATATCAAACTGCTCACTTATAACAGTCTCACCGTTTTTGTTTTTATAACCCCATTTTTCGGTCTCCTTGTTTTGAAAAGCGTAAAGCCCCTCTCGCATAAAATAATTATAAACCCCCGGATCCGTTGTTACAGCAGATTTTCCTTTTTTGTCTATAAACATACTGATTTCCTGACCTTCGCTATAAACGCCTATTAATGATATACCATCGCTAAAGGGATAGGCGTACACTAAGGAGTCTATTTGCAAGAGCGTTTTGCCGCTTTTGTCTATTAACATAGGAGATTGGTTTTCCATCTGTACCCACGTCACACCGTTACTAAAATTCTGTGCGTCTTTGTAAACAGGGGTAATAACATACTTGCCTGTTTTGTCTATGTAACCCCATTTTCCATCTTTACCGCCAGTCTTCACAAGTGCAAGACCGTCTCTGAATATACCCGCCTCTTCAAATTGGGGATTGATTGCGATTTTTCCCTTTTGACTTATATCAATATACTGATACTCGCCATTTGAACCCTTAACGGGAACAAACGAAAAATCCACTTCACTTTTACCGCCTTTACAAGCAAAAAACTGAAGGCCGACAACGACCGCTGATACTAACGTTAATTTTGTTTTGTTCACGTAATCCTCCTTGGAGATTTGAAAAATGTTTATGATTGAGATAATTATTCCGCGACGCAGCGAATCGGAAATTCAGCCATCATTCCCCAGTACCTTTTACATCTTGACCATTCTCCATCTACTTCTGCCATAGACCAGTTTACGCCTTGATCTTTTGTAAATCCCAGAACGACACCATTTTCTATTCGCAAAAAGCTACTCTTTTGCTGCTTATAGACATCCTGGATTATTTCTAATTGATGTGCTTGAGAATCAGAAAGTTTTCTGCCATGCAATTGTAAGCGCTTTACATGTTTCAAATCTCGTGAAAGAAATCCAAGCTGACGCTTGATCTGTTTACGAATCTTCTTTGTACTTTTCTTTTTTGTCTTTGCAAAACTAACATACTCTTTATGCGCAATGTTGCGATAAGTACGTGGTTTCTTTTCATTAGGCAAACACAACGCATCAATCAAATCTTCTGCTTTCTCACGAGCTTCATTGAGAAGTGATGTGTCCTGTGGATACCTAATATGCGAAGGCGCACAAGTTGAATCTACAGAACTTAAAGGGCGGTTTAAATCAAGATTTGCATTGACAAATGCTAGGGGG